>CBIHLJ010000015.1:0-77667 GCA_966210745.1 uncultured Pseudoxanthomonas sp. | reverse complement strand
TGACCATCGCCGGCTCCGATTCCGGTGGCGGCGCCGGCATCCAGGCCGACCTGAAAACCTTCGCTGCGCATCGTGTGCACGGCCTCTCGGCCATCGCCGCGCTGACCGCGCAGCACACGCGCGGCGTGACCGCGGTGAACGTGCCGCCGATGGAATTCCTGCGCGCGCAGTTGGATGCGTGCTTCGAGGACTTCGATATCCGCGCGGTCAAGCTGGGCATGCTGGCCACCGCCGAGGTGATCGGCACCGTGGTCGAAGCACTCGTCCGGCATCGCCCCGACACGGTGGTCGTCGACCCGGTGATGGTCGCCACCAGTGGCGCCAGGTTGCTGGAGAACAGCGCGCTGGAGGCGATGCGCCGTCAGTTGCTGCCGCTGGCCGACGTACTGACACCCAATCTTCCCGAAGCCGAACTGCTGCTGGGACGCACGATCCCCGATACGCAGGCGATGCGCGACGCGGCGCGGGACCTGCTGGCGCTGGGCGCGCATGCCGTGTTCCTCAAGGGCGGCCACCTACCCGGCGACGGGGACGTGGTCGACCTGTACGCGGATGCGGAAGGCGTGGCGGAAACCGCACATCCGCGCCTCGCACTTGAAGCCCATGGCACCGGCTGCACGCTGGCGTCCGCCATTGCGGCCCGCCGGGCGCAGGGCATGGCGATGAAGGAGGCCTGCCTCGCCGCATCCGACTACGTGCACGCCGGGCTTCGGGGCGGCTACCGCCCAGGACGCAGTGACATCCTCGTGCTGGACCACTTCGGCGCCGCGCCCGTCTGATGGACGACATCGACATGCCCACGATTTCAGCGCAGGACATCCCCCTGACCACGCCCGACGGCCATGCGTATGCGTTGATGGCGCGCTTCCCCGCGCGGGCGAACTCCGCCGTGCTGTGGGTCCCCGCCCTCGGCGTGGCGGCGCGGCACTACATGCCGTTCGCGGACGGCCTGGCCGCACGCGGCATGGCGGTGTTCGTGCACGAATGGCGCGGCAACGGCAGCAGCTCGCTGCGCGCGGACCGCCGCCACGACTGGGGCTACCGCGAGCTGCTGGGCATGGACCTGCCATCGAGTCATGCGGAACTTCGCCGGCAGCTACCCGATGTGCCGCATGTGATCGGCGGGCACAGCCTGGGTGGGCAACTCGCGGCCTGCCATCTCGGCCAGCATCCTGACGCGTTCGCAGGGCTGTGGCTGGTCGGCAGTGGCACGCCTTACTGGCGCGCGTTCCCCGCGCCGCGCGGCTACGCACTGCCGTTCTTCTACCAGTTCGCTCCTTGGCTGGCTCGCGCATGCGGTGCGCTGCCCGGTCGCCGCCTGGGGTTTGGCGGCGACGAAGCACGCAGCCTGATCCGCGACTGGGCACGCGTGGGCCTGAGCGGTCGCTATCGCGCCGCCGGCTTGCCGGCGGATCTGGAAGCCGGCATGCGTCAGGTCCAGGCACCCCTCCATGGCGTGCTCTTCGACGACGACTGGCTGGCACCGGAAAGCTCGCTGCGCGCGCTGGCGGCCAAGATGCCCGGAAGCCCGACCCGTGTCACCACGCTGCACCACGCGGCGCTGGGCACGCATGCGGATCACTTCGCCTGGATGAAGCAACCCGCGGCCGTGATCGACGCCCTGCTGTCCTGATCGCGGGATCAGCAGCCTACGACGATGCTGTCGCGTCCCTGCGCCTTGGCGCGGTAGAGCGCACTGTCCGCGCTATTGATCCAGTCCGACACCGTCGCGATGCCCGGATGCGCTTCGGACAGGCCGATGCTGACGGTGCAGCGCAGGCCGCGTGCGGAAAACGCACAGGCGGCCACCTGCCGCCGCAGCCGCTCCGCCGCCACGATCGCTTCTTCCCAGCGCGTATCGGGCATGACGACGCCGAACTCATCGCCGCCATAACGGCCGCCCGTGTCCACATCGCGCAGGCAGGCCTTCAACAATCGCGCGAACTCTTCCACCACTTCATCCCCGACCGTGTGGCCGTAGCCGTCGTTGATGTCCTTGAAGCGGTCGATATCGATCAGCACCAGCACCGCCGTCCGGCCCGAGCGCTGGAAGCGCTTGAGTTCGGTGGTGGCGGCATGCAGCCATTGCTGCCGGTTCATCAGCCCGGTGGCGGCATCGAAACGCGCCATCTTCTCCAGCAGGTCCTTCTGTTGCCGCGCCTTGCGCGACAGCGAGTGAGTGGCAACGCCGATCGCCATCGGATAGATGGCCAGGAACGGCAGGCAGGCCAGGACCACGGGATAGCTGGTGTAGGGATCGAAGGCGAAACCCCACGCCGCACTGGCCGCCAAGCAGGTCAGCATCATCGTGCCCAGCGTGCGGATGCCGAAGCGTCCACCACCAATGATCACCTTGTCCATCGTCAGCATCACCGCCAGCAGCACGCTGGGCAGCGCATCGAAGTGCATGGCGGCGATCCAGAAGCCGCCCATCGCCGCATCGAAGGTCAGGTTCTGGAATTCGGCCTGGATCGGTTCATCGCGGCTCAGCTTGACCCGCAGATAGGCCAGATGCGGCCACACGAATCCGTTGGCGACCAGCAGCCCCCACAGGGCCAGCGACGCGGAATGCTCGTGCAGCACGGCCGCAACGCATACCGCCCCGAGCCCAAGCCCCAGCGCGCGCATCCGGTACATGCGCAGGCCATAGCGTGAGCGGTTCTGTTCCGCCATGTCGCGCGCAGCGTCAGGGGACAAGCGGGTCCAGGCGTTATGAGTTGACCCGATTCTCAGCCAATCGCGGCCCCTGTACCAGCCCGCGACAGGCCGTCGCGCCCCTGCTTATGCCAACCCGGTCACGTTCGCCGCATCAATCACGCGGCCGGATAGCCCTGCGGATTCTGCGATTGCCAGCGCCACGCATCGCGGCACATGGCCTCTACCCCGAGTTCGGCATGCCAACCGAGCGTCTGACGGGCCAGCGACGCATCCGCGTACACCTCCGCGACATCGCCAGGCCGCCTTGCGACCACTTCGTACGGAATGTCCCGTGCGGCCGCATCCGCGAACGCCTTCACCAGTTGCAACACGCTGACACCGTGGCCGGTGCCCAGGTTGACGGTCAGGTTGCGCCGCTCGCGCACGAGGAAATCCAGCGCATCCGCGTGCGCACGGGCGAGGTCCATCACATGGATGTAGTCGCGCACGCCGGTGCCGTCCAGGGTCGGCCAATCGCCGCCGAATACGCTCAGCCGGTCGCGCCGCCCCACCGCCACCTGGCAGATGTATGGCATCAGGTTGTTGGGAATGCCGGTGGGATCTTCGCCGATGAGGCCCGATTCGTGCGCGCCCACCGGGTTGAAGTAGCGCAGGTTGGCGGCATGGAATTCCGCGTCGCTGCCGCACAGGTCGCCGATGAGTTCTTCCATCACCAGCTTGGTGCGGCCATAGGGATTGGTGACCTGCAGGCGTGCGTCCTCGCGCACCGGTACGCTGGCGGGATCGCCGTAGACCGTGGCGGAGGAGCTGAACACCAGTCGCCTGACGCCTGCAGCCTGCATCCCGTGCAGCAGGTTGAGCGTGCCGCCGATGTTGTTGTGGAAATAGTCCAGTGGCCGCTCGCAGGATTCGCCCACTGATTTCAGCGCCGCGAAATGCACGACGGCATCGAACTGCTGGCGCGCGAAGAACCCGGCGACCGCCTCGCGGTCGCGCAGGTCCAACGGCTGGAAGGGCACCGGATGACCGGTGATCTGCTGCAGGCGGGCCAGCACGCCTGGCGAGCTGTTGCTGAAGTTGTCGGCCACCACGACGTCATGACCACGCCCCACCAGCACCACGTAGGTGTGCGCCCCGATGTAGCCGGCGCCACCGCACAACAGGATCCGCATCTCGACTCCCCCGGTCGCGTGTCGCCCATGTTCCGGATGGACGATCACCTCCTGATACGCAGGCAACGCGGCATTCAGGCCAATTCTTCCGCGTGTCCTCCCGGGCGTACTTTGGACGTTGATCGACTCGACACCAGGCCGGAAACCGGGCGAACGCCCGCCGCGCCACCGTATAGACTGCGCGACACACGCGACACACAGGGGATCTCCACATCGATGAACGCACCACTGCCTACCCTGGACCAGGCCAGGATCGCCGTGATTGGACTGGGGTATGTCGGCCTGCCGCTGGCCGTCGCCTTCGGCCGCAGGTTTCCCACGCTTGGATTCGACATCAACGGCAAGCGCGTGACCGAACTGCGCGACCATCATGACCACACGCTGGAAGTGACCGCCGAAGAGCTGCGCGACACCCCGCAGTTGGGTTTCAGCGACGATCCGGCCGCGCTGGCGGGCTGCAATGTGTTCATCGTCACCGTCCCCACCCCGATCGACGACTACAAGCGCCCCGACCTGCATCCGCTGGAATCGGCAAGCCGCGCCGTCGGTCGCGCCATCGGCAAGGGCGCGGTCGCCATCTACGAATCCACCGTCTACCCGGGCGCGACCGAAGAAGTCTGCGTGCCGATCATCGAGCGTGAATCCGGACTGGTCTTCAACCGGGATTTCTACGCTGGTTACAGCCCCGAGCGCATCAATCCCGGCGACAAGCAGCATCGGCTGGAGACGATCATGAAGGTCACCTCCGGCTCCAGCCCCGACGTCGCCGACTTCGTGGATGCGCTGTACGGCAGCATCATCACCGCCGGCACGCACAAGGCCAGCAGCATCCGCGTGGCGGAAGCGGCCAAGGTCATCGAGAACACCCAGCGCGACGTCAACATCGCGCTGATCAACGAACTCGCCCTGATCTTCCACCGCCTCGGCATCGACACCCACGAGGTGCTGGAAGCCGCCGGCACCAAGTGGAACTTCCTGCCATTCCGCCCCGGCCTGGTCGGCGGCCACTGCATCGGCGTGGATCCGTACTATCTGACCCACAAGGCGCAACAGATCGGTTACCACCCGGATGTGATCCTGGCCGGACGACGCATCAACGACGGCATGGGCAGCCATGTCGCCCGCCGCGTGGCCAAGCTGATGGCCAAGCGCAACCTGCCCACGGCAGGCGCCAGGGTGCTGGTGCTGGGCCTGGCCTTCAAGGAAAACTGCCCCGACGTGCGCAATACCCGGGTGGTGGACATCGTGTCAGAGCTGCGCAGCTACAACACCGAGGTCGACGTGCACGATCCGTGGGTCAACGCGGATGAAGCGCGGCACGAATACGGCCTGGAACTGGTGGCGGAGCCACAGGCCGGCCAGTACGATGCCATCATCCTGGCGGTCGCGCACCGGGAGTTCACCGAACGTGGCGCCGAGGGTGTCCGCGCACTCGGCAAGCCCGGCGCCGTGCTCTTCGACGTGAAGCGGGCCCTGCCCCGCCACGCCGTCGACGACTGCCTGTAAGCGACCCGATTCCAAGAGACCCTGTTGATGCGCGTACTGGTCACCGGCGCTGCCGGCTTCATCGGCTCACACCTCAGCCATCGCCTGCTCGACCGCGGCGACGAGGTGCTGGGGTATGACAACCTCAATGCCTACTACGACCCTACGTTGAAGGAGGCCCGCCTGGCCCGGCTCCTGCCGAAGACGGGCTTCCGTTTCGTGCGCGGTTCTCTGGAAGACCGCGCGGCGCTGGAAGCCGCCTTCGACGCGTTCAAGCCGCAGCGCGTGGTGAACCTGGCCGCGCAGGCCGGCGTGCGCTATTCGCTGGAGAACCCGCACGCCTACATCGACAGCAACATCGTCGGCTTCACCAACATCCTGGAAGCCTGCCGGCACCGCGGCGTCGAACACCTCGTCTATGCGTCGTCCAGTTCGGTCTACGGCGCCAACCGGAAACTGCCGTTCGCGGTGGAGGACAGTGTCGACCATCCGGTCAGCCTGTACGCGGCCACCAAGAAGGCCAACGAACTGATGGCGCATACCTACAGCCATCTGTTCGGCATGCCCACCACCGGACTGCGCTTCTTCACCGTGTACGGTCCGTGGGGCCGCCCGGACATGGCCCTGTTCCTGTTCACGAAGAACATCCTCGAGGGCAAGCCCATCGACGTGTTCAACCACGGCCACCACAGCCGCGACTTCACCTTCGTCGACGACATCGTGGAAGGCGTGATCCGCACGCTGGACACCGTGCCCGGCCCGGATCCGGCGTACGACCCGCTGCTGCCGAACCCGGGTTCGTCCAGCGCCCCGTACCGCGTCTACAACATCGGCAATCACCAGCCGGTGCAATTGCTGCGCTACATCGAAGTGCTGGAGGATTGCCTGGGCCGCAAGGCGGAAAAACGCCTGCTCCCGATGCAGCCCGGCGACGTGCCCGACACCGAAGCCGACGTCGAGGCGCTGCGCCGCGATACCGGCTATTCGCCGACGACGCCCATCGAAACCGGCGTGCGCCGGTTCGTGGACTGGTACCGGACGTTCTACGCGGCGTAAATCCCACAAGGAGCGCTTTCAAGGCGCTCCGCAGTGGCCGGATTCCCCTGTCGCCGCCGTTGTTACCGGCATCAGCAACTCCAGGGGATCTTCCGATGAACCGCCTCTTTGCCGGCCTTGCCGCCACCGCCCTTTCCATGTTGCTGGCGTCATGCGCCACGTCCTCCGGCAGCGAGACGCCACCGCCTGCGACGAGCACGCTGGGTACCGACGCGTACCACATCGGCGTGGACGACATCGTGCAGGTCTCCGTGTGGCGCAACCCGGAACTCGGCATCACCGTGCCGGTGCGTCCCGACGGCATGATTTCGGTCCCGCTGGTGGGCGACGTGCCCGCCGGCGGCCGCACGCCCGGCGACGTCGCCAAGGACATCCAGGAACGCCTCGCCACCTACGTGCGTGATCCGCAGGTGGCGGTGATCCTGACCGACCTGCGCAGCCACGAGTACCTGTCCCGGGTACGCGTCACCGGCGCCGTCCGCCAGCCCGTGTCGCTGCCCTACCGCCCTGGCATGACGGTGCTGGATGCCGTGCTGGCCGCTGGTGGCATCACCGAGTTCGCGGCCGCCGACAGGTCCGACCTGCACCGCAAGGGTGCCGAACAGACCCAGACCTATGCGGTCCGGCTTGACCGCATCCTCAACCGCGGCGATCTGAGCACCAACTACACGGTATCGCCCGGCGACGTCATCACCGTTCCCGAGCGCACGTTCTGATGAGCCAGAGCAATCTTCCCGCGCGGCGCGGATACGCCGCGCCAGCCTCGCCCGCGGGCGCGCTGTCGCCGAACGAACTGGCCCCGATCCTGCTGCGCGAAGCGCGCCGCCACCGTGTGGCGCTGGTCGGCATCTTCGCCGGCGTCGCCCTGCTGACGCTGGTGGTCGGATTGCTGGTGCTGCCGAAGAATTACACCGCATCGACAACGATCCTGGCGCAGGAGAGCGACATCATCCAGCCCCTGCTGGAAGGCCGCGCCGTGGCGACCGGCGTCGTGGACCGCGCCGGCATGGCCCGGCAGGTGATCTACAGCCAGCGGGTCCTGCAGGATGCACTGAAAACCGGCGGCTGGCTGGAGGACGTCCCCAATGCCGTCCAGCAGGACCGGCTGATGGAGCAGATCAAGGGCCGCATCGCGATCACCAGCCCGCGCCCCAACCTGATCCAGATCACCTACCGCGACAGCGATGCCAAGCGCACCTACGAGGTGACGGAGCGTCTGAGCGACATGTTCATCAAGGAGAGCCTGGCGGCGAAGGAACGCGAAAGCCGCGAGGCCTACGAGTTCATCAACAAGCAGGTGCAGGACTACCACGCCAAGCTGCTGGAAGCCGAGGAGCGCCTGCGCATGTACCGCTCGGCCAACACCGACGCCCAGCCCGGCAGCGCGACCGATGCCAATACGCGCATCAGCTCGCTGCGTACCACGGTCGAACAGACCCGCATGTCGCTGCTGGAACAGCGCTCGCGCGAAAGCGCGATCGCCTCGCAGCTCTCCGGCGAATCGGCGGTCACTGCCGTGCAGACGCGCGAGAGCCTGTACCGCGGGCAATTGCTGGAGCTGCAGGGCCAGTTGGACCGCCTGCTGCTGAACTACACCGAGCAGCATCCGGACGTCGTGCGCGTGCGCCACCAGATGGCCGATCTGCAGCAGTCCATGGTCAACGAACAGAACCGTCGCGCCTCCGCGCCGCAGAGCGGGAGCCCGTTCGACGAGGCCCAGATGAACCCGCTGTACCAGGAGCTGCGCAGCCAACAGGCGCAGACGCGCCGCGAAGTGGCGGCGACCGCGTCGCGCATGGCGATCGCGGAGTCGATGCTGAACGACGAACTCAACCGCAGCCGGCGCATCGCCGACTCGGAAAGCGCCTTGGCCGAGCTCACGCGCGACTACGAAGTCAACCGCGACATCTACCAGGACCTGTTGCGCCGGCGCGAGAACGCCCGCGTCTCCATGCAGCTGGACCGTGAGGAACGCGGCCTGACCCTGCGCGTGCAGGATCCCGCCACCATGCCGTTGCGGCCGACGGGCCTGCGCTTCATGCACTTCGCCATCGGCGGGCTGCTGATGGCGATAGGCATTCCGCTCGGCCTGGTGTTCCTGCGCGCACGCTTCGATCCGCGCATCCGCTCGGCCCACCAGGTACAACGGCTCACGGATCGTCCGCTGCTGACCGTGGTGCCGACCTACCACTCGCCGCGCGACCGTCGCCAGGAATTGACGAGGAACGCGATGAGCGTCGGCATCCTCCTGATCGTCGTGCTCGCGTATGGGCTCGTGTTCGGCCTCAAGCAGCTTGCCGCCTGAGCCCACCCCCATGACCCAACACGCCACAATGGAAAAGCCAGTGACCCCGGACAACGACCGACTGCACGGCGTGCCCTACCGCGCCGACACCTCCCGCTCGCTGGCCCTGATGGACGAGCCCACGGCATTGACGCCCCGCGAACTGGAAGAGCGTCGCGTCATCCATCGCAACGATTCCGTGCGCGAGCAGGCGGATGCGTTCCGCGAGTTGCGTACGCGGCTGCTCGCCCTGGGCGGCGACAGGAACTTCGTCACCCTGGTGGCACCGGTAAGCCACGGCTGCGGCGGCAGCTTCGTTGCCCGCAACCTGGCCACGGCGTTCGCGTTCGACGACACCAAGAGCGCGCTGCTGGTGGACTGCGACGCGCTGCATCCAACGCAGCACACCGCGCTGCGCGTGGATGCCGGACACGGCGGGCTGATGGATTACCTGGATGACAGCGACACCGATCTTGCCCGCATCCTCTATCGCACCGGCGTACCGCGCCTGCGCCTGATACCGAGCGGCCGCCAGCGCGAAATGACAGGCGAAGCCTTCAGCTCGTTCCGCATGCGCGCGATGATGGATTCACTGCGCAGCCGTTATCCCGACCGTTACCTCGTCCTCGACAGCCCGTCGGTACTCGGTTCGCCCGATGCACGCATCCTCTCCGAGCTCGCTGACCTGGTGGTCCTGGTCGCGGGCTACGGCAAGGTCACGCCGGAGAAGCTGGAGAAGGCCATCGGCAGCTTCCCGGCCGACAAGGTGGCCGGCGTGGTGTTCAACGAAATCCCGTGAAGCAGCCAAGGAGCATCGGCATGCGCGTCACCCGCCTTCGCGTTTCCGCCATCGCGGCCTCCGTGCTGGCCACGTTCACCGGCCACGCGTTCGCCGCACGCGTCGACTACACCGTGGACCTCGGCATGGAGCACAACAGCAACGTGACGATGGTGCCCGCCGACCCCATCGAGCAGCGCTACCTGCGTACCGGCGTCGGCTTCAGCATCACCGAGAACATCTCGGCGCTGCAGCTGAGCCTGGACGGGCGCGCCGAGTACCGCGACTACGAGGACGACGTCTTCGCCGACACCGTCGACGGCACGCTCTCGGGGCGCATGAACTGGGTCGCCATTCCGCAGCGCCTGTTCTTCGTGGTGGAGGACAACCTGACGGTGCAGCCGGTGGATTCGCTGGTCCCTGATGGCCCGGGCAACCGCCAGCAGGTGAACGTGTTCTCTGCCGGCCCGACGGTGCTGTTCAACTGGACGTCTTCGCTGCATGGGCAGGCCGAGCTGCGCTACGTACACAGCGATGCCGAAGTGACCGACGAGTTCAATTCGCAGCGCCTCGCCTCCGCGGTCCGCACAATCAAGGAACTCTCGCCCACCAGCCGCGTATCGTTGAACCTGCAGGCGCAGCGCGTGGACTTCGACGACGACATCGTGGCCCGCGACTACAACCGCTACGACATCTACGGACGCTATGTCCGCACGCTGGCCAACTTCGAACTCGGTGCGGACCTGGGCTATTCGCGCATCGACTACCGGCAGGGCGAGTCGCGCTCCGAGCCGCTGCTGCGCGCGGATGCCGAGTGGAACCTTTCCCCGCACAGCCAGCTGATCGCGGCCGTGTCCAGCCAGTTCTCGGACACAGCGACAGATGCACTGACCGGCATCCAGTCCGAGGCCACGGTGCCGGAGAACGTCCTGACCGGCGACGCGGTGGTGAATGCTTCACCGTACGAGGTCCGCAGCATCGACCTCGGCTACCGGTACACGGGCACGCGGCTGACCTTTTCCGTCACCCCGTACGCACAGAAGCGCGACTACGTGGATTCGGACACGTTCGACCAGAAGACGCGCGGCGCGCGCTTCGACCTGCAATGGCTGATCCGTCGTTCGCTGACGCTGGGAAGCTACGCCACATGGGAACGGCTGGACTACACGCAGCTCAACCGCGAGGACGAGACCTCGCGCGTGGGCGCGAGCCTGGAATACCAATGGGCGCCCCGCTGGTCGGCGCGCCTGCACGCCGAGCGCTACAAGCGCGACAGCACCGACGTTGGCCAGAGCGTCTCGCAGAACCTGATCTACCTGAGCATCGCCTACTCCAACCGTTGAGGTGTCCGGCATGCGCGCCACGCCCTCCAGATTGAAGACGCATGGCATCCCCAGTGCGGTGTTGCTGACGCTGGCACTGCTGGCAGCCGCGATCGGCCATTGCGGTGCAGCCGATGCACCGGAGGCGACCTCCGCACCGGAACCCCAGGAGCCGCAGGCTTCCGCTGGCGCGCCACAGGCGACCGCCGCGCCCGTCGCCGCGGCTGCACCGGCAGGCACGGACCAGTTGAAGATCGACCTGACGTTCGTCGATCGCAGGTCGCCGGAGTACGGCCGCTTCCGCAACTGGGTGGAGACGGCCGTGTCGGGCAGTCCGGGCTATGCGTTCAGCGCCAGCGACGCCGCCCTGATGTTCCTGCTCAGCGATGGAGAGAAGTACTGCAAGCTCGCCGTCCGCATGGTGGAAAAGGAAGTCGCTGAAGCGGAGGCGGCGATTGCGGCCGGTTCGCGCCCCGCGATCGCAGGCGATTCGTATCTGGAAGTCGGCCCCAGGATCGCGGACCTGGCGATGACGCTGCACGCCTGCACCAGCATGATCGATGCCGCGCAGCGGCAGCGCTGGTCCGCCCTGGCGGAGCAGGCCGTGTGGAACGTCTGGAACCCGAGCCGGGCGCAGTGGGGCGGCCGCGCCCACGCATGGACCGGCTGGTCCATCGACAATCCCGGCAACAACTACTACTACAGCTTCATCGAAGCGACCATGTACTGGGCGCTGGTCAGCGGCAGCAAGACCTGGATGGACGAGCTCAAGATGCGTCGCCTGCCGCCGCTGAAGGCGTACTACGCCGAGTTGCCGGGCGGCGGCAGCCGCGAAGGCACCGGCTATGGCGCCGCGCAGATGCGCCTGTTCGGTCTTTACCGCCTGTGGAAGGACAGCACGGGCGAGGACCTGGCCACGGCCAGCACGCATGCGCGCGACAGCATTCCGTACTGGATACACGCCACGGTGCCCACGCTGGACCGCTTCGCACCGATCGGCGACCAGGCGCGCAGTTCGATACCCGAACTGTTCGACTACCACCGCCGTCTGGTGCTGGAAGCGCGCCAGCTGACGACGGATGCCGATGCCCGCGCGATGTCGTCTTGGTGGCTGCGCAGCATCTCGGTGCCGCGCATGGGCCAGGGCTTCAACAGTCGCTATGACCTGTTGCCGGCCGGCGATGGCGGCGATCCTCCCCCGGCCCTGGTCTACCACGCTGAAGGTGCCGGCCACCTGTTCGCGCGCAGCGACTGGGGCAAGGACGCCATGTGGATGTCGTTCGTCGCCGGCCCCTACAACGAGAGCCACGCGCACCAGGAGCAGGGCGGCTTCACCCTGTTCGCGCGCGACTGGCTGGCCGTGACCGAGAACATCTGGAGCCACAGTGGCATCCAGCAGGGCACGCCCGTCCACAACGTCGTGCGCTTCGAGCGCGCCAACGCGGACGCACAGCAATGCGCGGCGCCGCGCGGTGACGTGGTGGTGCACCAGTGCGAAACACCGCGCTCGCGCTCCCGCGTGACCGTGACGCCGCGACCAGATGGCGGCATTACCGCGACGGCCGACCTGACGCCGGTATATCGCGACAATCCGGCCCTGCAGTCCTGGCTGCGGCGCATCGAGTTCGGTGGTCGCAAGCTGCTGGTGCAGGACGATTTCCGGCTGGGCGCGGGCACCCGTGCGATCTTCCAGGTCAATGTCCCGGAGCGCCCCACCGTCCAGGGCAACGAGGCCACCGCCGGCCGGCTGCGCATCCGCGTGCTGGAGCCCGCGAATGCGACGCTGCGCGTCCACACCTGGAGCGACGATGACGCGCAGGAGTTCAGGCGCGGCTGGCGGGTGGATGTCTCGGGCGGACAGACCGGCTACAAGGTGGAACTCAGCGAGAAATGATACGGTCGTTGGGCGAGTCACGCGCCGCAAACAGTGCGGCGCGTCGCAAAGCCGCCCTCACGGCTCCGTGACCTCCCCTGCCGCCGGCTGAACCAACCTGCGTTTCTGTGACCCAGCGCGTCCGTTTTGGCGGAAGTCCCACGTTATGATCCGCCCGCCGTTGCGCGGATCGCATGTAGCGAGGGGGCGCTGCAGCGGGTAGTCACCAGCCTCGAGGGCTGTCGTCTTCCAATTCGTTCGTGCGCGGTTTTCTTGCCAGGAGAACCCCTTTGTCGCGCACGACCGCTTCCCCCCGCCGCACCCGCCGGTTGCCCATCGCCCTGTTCCTGGGCGCCGCATCGCTTACCGCCCTGACCGCTGCCAGCGCCGCCGGCGGCCTGTTCGGGCTTCGTGCCCAGGCCTTTGCATCCCACGCCTGGATCCAGGCCGAAGATGACTTCGCCGAGTTGCGCCAGGATACGCGCGACCACGTCCTGCGCTTCTGGACGCGCGCTTCCGCCAACACCCGGCTCGCCCGCCGTGCGCGTGAACGCGCTGCCATCGGCACACCCGGCACCAGCACGGCCAATCCCGTCGTCCTCACGCCGGTTGCGCCCACCGTGGATTCAACCCCGGTCCTGAGCAGCGGCGGGCGGATCAGTTCGAATTCCTCCCGGCCACGGCTGGTGAACCTGCCCATGCCGGTGCCGGCGGTCGACAAGGCCTCTGCGGCCTACACCCGCTTCAAGGGCTGGGTGGATGCGGCCGTTGCCGGCAACCGCGGCTATGGCTTCAGTGCTGCCGAAGCCGCACTGATGTACCAGCTCTCGCCCGAAGCCAAGTACTGCACGCTGGCCGTCAGCATGGTCGAAGCTCAGGTCAGCGCGGCGGAATCCGCGATCGCTTCCGGCGGCCGTCCTGCCGTGGCAGGGGATTCCTACCTTGAGGTGGGCCCGATGATCGCCGATCTGGCGTCCACCATGACCGCCTGCGGCGGCAGCATCACCGCCGGCCAGCGCACCCGCTGGTCCGCATACGCGGAACAGGCGGTGTGGAACATCTGGAACTACAACAACGCCCAATGGGGCGGTCGCAGCCATCCATGGTCTGGCTGGTCGGTGAGCAATCCGGGCAACAACTACTACTACAGCTTCGTCGAAGCGACGATGTACTGGGCGCTGGCCAGCGGCAACGGCACCTGGTTCAACTTCCTGCGCGACAACAAACTGCCTGCACTGCAGACCTACTTCGCCCGGTTGCCCGGCGGCGGCAGCAGCGAAGGCACCGGCTACGGCACCTCGCACATGCGGCTGTTCTCGCTGTACCGCATCTGGCGCGATGCGACCGGCACCGACCTGGCCAATGCCAACAGCCACGCGTCCGACAGCATCCCGTACTGGGTGCACGCCACGGTGCCCACGCTGGATCGCTTCGCGCCGATCGGCGACCAGGCGCGCAGTTCGGTTCCCGACATCTACGACTACCACCGCCGACTGATGCTGGAGGCCCGTTCGGTGGCGACCAACCCGGTCGTGCAGAACCAGGCGACCTGGTGGCTCAACAACATCTCCATCGCGCGCATGGGCTCGGGCTTCAACTATCGCTACGACCTGCTGCCCGCCGGCACCACGGCCACCGTACCACCGGAGTTGATCTACCACGCCCGTGGCACCGGACACCTGTTCGCACGCACCGGATGGACGCGTGACGCGATGTGGCTGGCGATCGTGGCCGGGCCCTACAACGAGAGCCACGCCCACCAGGACCAGGGTTCGTTCACGCTGTTCTCCGGCGACTGGCTGGCGGTCACCGCCAACATCTGGAGCCACAGTGGCATCAACCAGGGCACCGATGTGCACAACCTGGTGCGCTTCGTCCGGAATGGCACGGTGGCGCGTCAGTGCGAATCCACCGCGCGGGCCTCGACGCTCACGGTCAATCCCGGCAGCGGCGGCTCCTTCACCGCGGATGCCAACCTGACACCGGCGTTCTGCAACAGCGACGCCGTGACCAACTGGCGCCGCAACTTCACCTTCGCCAACCGCCGCCTGACCGTCCGCGACACCTTCAGCGTCACCAGCGGCACCACCGCGACGTTCCAGGTGAACGTGCCGGTTGCGCCGACGCTGGTGAACAGCCGCGAAGCCACCGCAGGCCGCCTGCGCGTGCGCGTGCTGGAGCCGGCCAACGCCACGATCAACAGCAATTTCAGCTCGGGCAAGTACGTCGAGGATGGCGCGCGCTTCCGCATCGACGTGCAGGGCGGCACCACCGGCTACGTCGTCGAATTGAGCGAGATCTGACCTGCCCTTCAGGGGCAGGCGTGAGGCCGCCGCCCGCGCGCGCGCAGGCGGCGGCGCATGTCCAGCAAGGGGACGGGGACGCAGCTGATCGACATCAGGCTGATGCGTTCCAGTGTGGGCCGCGCAAACAGTGCCGGCAGCAGCAGGCGACGTGCCGGCCGCAACCGGCGCGCATGGATCAGGTGGCGGGCGAACTCCGTACGGATCGCCCGCACCTTCCATCCCACCATGGCCGACGGCAGGGACAACTGATCACCCAGCGTCTCGGCGTTGTGGATCTCCGCAGCGGCGCAGCGTTCGATACGACTGGTCAGGCTGCCTTCCACCGGCGTATAGCGGCCCACCAGGCCAGGGCAGGCACGCACCCGCCAGCCTGCGTGCGCGATGCGCAGCCACAGACTGTAGTCCTCCGCACCGATAAGCTCGCGCGCTTCGAAGAAGCCACCGAGGGTATCGAAGACCTCGCGGCGCACCACGCTCATCGAAGTGCATATCCGGTTGCACCGCCACAGCAGGTCGAAATCCATGTCCGCCGGCAGCGCCAGGCGATCCTCGCGCGCACCCCCATGCAGCAGACCGGCACGCGGATCCGTCGCCAGCGCCATCTGCGCCTGCATCTTGTGCGGCAACCACGTGTCGTCCGCATCCAGGAAGGCCACCCACGCAGCCGAGGTCGCGCGCACGCCTGCATTGCGCGCGCTGGCGGGCCCACCATTGGGCTGTCGCAGCAGGTCGACGACGCCACCATAGCTCGCCACGATGCGCGCCACCTCGTCGCCATCCGGGGAGCCGTCGTCCACGACCACGATCTGGCGTGGCGGCAAGGTCTGCGCCACCACGCTATCCAGCGCGCGCGCCAGCGTGGCGGCGGCCTGATAGGCCGGGATCACCACGGCGTAGTCGGGAACCGTCACGGGGGAAGACGATGCCATGCTCACGCCAACCTTGAGACGGGACGTCGCTTGAGCAGCGCATGCGCGATGTAGTGCAGCATGCACCACGCCGACCGCGGCCACGGCAGACTCTCGATGTCGCGGTAAATCCGCCACTGCCAGCCGGCAGCGCGCAATTTGTTCGACGACACCGAACCTTCGCGGACGAGGTAGTACGCCAGCGGCCGCTCATCCGGTACGCGTTCGGCATGGCCGGCGCGGCGTACGCGATCAAGCCAGAACACGTAGTCCTCATGCCCCATCTTCTGGAACGCCACCTCGCCCAGTGAGCGCTCGTAGATGCCGGTCAGGTTGCCGATGCGGTTGCTGTAGAGCATGCCGGCATAGTCCACGCGCGCCGGGGGCAGCACGGTCGCCAACGGCCTGCCATCCTCGCCCACGCGCTGGTAGGCGGTGTAGCACACGCGGGCACCGGTACGCTGCATGTGTTCCAGCTGCAGGGCGAGCTTGTCGTGTGTCCACCAGTCATCGCTGTCCAGGAACGCGACATGGCTTCCGCGTGCGGCCTGCAACCCCCGGTTGCGTGCAGCGGCAACCCCTCCGTTGGCCTGGTGGATCGCCACCACGCGCGGATCGCGCGCTGCGTACTCGTCCATGATCGCCGGCGAACCGTCGCGCGACCCGTCATTGACCAGGATCAGCTCCAGGTCCGCGTGGCTTTGCTGCAGGACCGAATCGATGGACCGGCGCATCGTGGCCTCTGCGTTGTACACAGGCATCACCACGCTGACCGTCGGCGCATCCACAGCGGAATCTGGCCGGATGCCCGTCACGCGGCCGCCTGTGCCACCTTGCCGCCTGCCCATGAGGCACGCGGGGCGGGCAATGCATAGTCGCGGTAAGCGCCGGGATTGCCCTGCATGCCCGCCTCTGCCGCCTTGACGATGTTGTAGGCCTCGCGCGCGGTGACGTAATGCAGCACGTACCGCTTGCCATCGTTGTAGGCGGATTCAAGGTAGTCGTGCATCGCATCGACCGGCGGGCCGAGCAGCGTATCGATGTCGCCTTCCTGCGTGCCGTGGGTATGGATCTTCACGAACAGCCAGTCGGGCCTGCCCTGTACGTGGACGCCCGCACGCACCCAGGCATCCACCCGTTGCGGCGTCGGCGGCTGGCCCCTGCGCACATCGGCATTTTCGATGCGCGGGATGATGCCCATGCGTCGATCCTTCCAGTTCAGGCCAAGCGGCCCCTGGATGAGCATCAGGTCGCCACTCGCCTGTCCACCGACGCGGACCGGCACGCCCTGGTCGTGCGACTTCGGCGCATGCGGATCGTCGGTGGCGTAGTAGATGCTGTTGATGGTGCTGGTCTGGGTGTCGCTGGGCGCGGAGGGCAGCGTGAAGTCGGCGTAGCATCCCAGCTCCCGCAACAGGATCAGCTCGTTGTCCAGGCCGCACCAGCGACCGTCGGGCCGCGAATTGTCCAGGCACCAGTTGCCGTGGATGAAACCGAAGCGGAGTTCGCCCGTGGCCGGATCGCGCGGAAGCGCACCGTGGCGCTCGTGCAGCACACGGCAGAAGCGCGACATGCCTTCCTTGAAGTTGGCTTCGGTGTCGTTGTCGTGGTGCAGGTGCACTTCGATCTCGCCATAGCCTTCCGTGCACAGCGCGGAGAGCTTGTCGAGGTATTCCGGCACGTACTCCTCTTCGGGGTAGAAGAAGCTGTGCTGGGGCGGCCGGCCATCCGCATCCCGGTGGCGTCCGGCCAGCGTGCGGTAATCGCGGCACCAGCGATCCACGCGCTCGCGCTGCGTCGCTTCATCCGCACCATGCCACATGGGCTCGAAGTGGTCGACGAAGCAGAACATCACATGCACGGGACCATCAACGGCGCGCATGCGCGGGCGCCGCAGGTAGTTACCGATCCAGAGTTCCATGTTGCGCGAACGCAGCAGCTTCCAGATCGCCAGCACGGTCGCCAGGATCACGACGGCCAGTCCCGCCAGCCACATCACACCGTCCAAGCATCCCCCTGTCGTTGCCGGCGCATGGTCGCGCCATCGTCACTCCAGAAAACGCGACAACGCGAATGCACCGGCCATCCCTCGCCGGTGTGCGGCATGGATCAATGCACGTGCGGCAGGGCGCGGAGATCGAAGCCCTGGGATTTCCATGCGGGTATCAGCTGCCGCAGTAGTTCGAGCGAATGCTCGCTGTCGTCGTGCATCAGGATGATGTCGCCACCGCGCGGCGGATGGCGCCCGATCGTCTCCAGCAACTCCGGCACCGGACGGCGGCTGTAGTCCAGGCTGTCGTACGACCAGTAGTCGATGCGGTGCCGGCGACCCACCAGCCTCGCCAGCATCGGCACGCTCAACACGCCGCGGGGTGGCCGGAATGCGTGGCGTGTGCGGCCGTCGATGCCCTGCAGGAGTTTCTCGGTGCGATCGATCTCCTCCATCTGCTGCCCCAGCGTCAGCGATTCGAAGACCGGATGCGAGTACGAATGGTTGCCCAGCGTGTGCCCTTCCGAGGCGATGCGGCGCGCGAGTGCGTCGTGCTTTTCCACCTCGCGTCCCACCAGGAAGAAGCTGGCCTTGGCATCATGCTCCGCCAGCAGGTCCAGCAACGGCGGCGTATGCGCGGGATGCGGGCCATCGTCGAACGTCAGGTACAACGTGCGCCGCCCCCCGCTCGGGCCGGCGGTCGACAACCAGCCGTTCGGCAGGAAGCGCAGCAGTTTCAGGCGTCGTGGGCGTGGATTCATGACGATCAGGTTACCGGGAAGCGCAGGAGTTCATGAGATGCGTCCCTGCACGGCCATCGCACCGGATGACATGTCCTGACCGTCATCCTCATAGAGGCCATGGTAACGCTCGGCCATGGTGCGGAACGAGGCTTCCGCCTGCGCCCAGGCCTGGCCGGCCCGGCCCATCGTCGCCGCACGGTCGCCGCCGCGCAGCAGCGCGATCAACGCCGTGGCGAGTGCCGCCGCATCCCCCGACGGCACCAGCCGGCCATTCACGCCCTCGCGGACGATCTCCCGGTTGCCACCCACATCGGTGGCCACGATCGGAAGCCCGGCGGCGCACGCTTCCAGCAGCGCGATCGAATAGCCTTCGCTGGAAGACGACAGCGCGAACACTTCCATGCCCATGAGCAGGCGCGGCACATCATGGCGATCACCGAGGAACCTGACCGCGTCCGCCAACCCGGCTTGCGTCGCCTGGGCTTCCAGTGCCTCGCGCAGGGGGCCATCGCCGACAATGGCGAGTACGGCTTCCGGCACCTGCACGCGGACCTTGGCAAAGGCGCGGAGCAGCAGTGCGTGGTCTTTCACCGGCTGCAGGCGCCCCACGGTCCCGATGATCCGGCTGCCCGCAGGCCAGCCAAGCTCGGCAGCGAGCGTCCGGCGTGCATCCGGATCAGCGGAACGGAAGCGCTCCAGCCGGATGCCGTTCGGCACGGCCAGCAGGCCATGCCGCGGATGCACGCCCTCCTCGGCGAACCGCTCGCGCGCCGCTTCGCACACCGCGACGGCGTAGTCGGTGAAGCGCATGCTCTGCCGATACAGCCATTCCTGGCGACCACTGCGCGAGCGCCCTCCCATGCCGTGGCGCGTGTTGATGCGGCACTTCACCGGAAGACCCAGCGACGCGATGACGGCGTAGTAGTGCGCCATCGCGTTGTGCGTATGGACGACCGCGTCGGGCGACTGCCTCAGCAATTCACGTGCGCGGCGCAACGCGCGCAGGTCCAGGCCCGGTTGCTTGCCGCATGCATCCACCCGGACACCGCTGGCCAGCAGTTCCCTGGCCAGCAGGCCCAGCTTGAACAGGCAGATGACCCGGCACTGGTGGCCCGCCTCGCGCTGGCTCGCGATCAGGTCCACCACGGTGCGTTCCAGGCCGCCCCGGTCAAGGTTCTCGACGAAATGCACGATCTCCACGCTCTTCCTACCCTCCAAGTTCCGACACGGTGACACGCTGCTTGCCGCTGGGTGTCAGCGGGATCTCGTCCGTGAGGCGGAAGTTCAGGACGACACTGTCGCCCACGACCTTGACCAGTTCGCTCCGCACCTGCTCGATGACGCCAGCGTCGAAGCCTGCGTCCGGCACGATCAGGATCTCGAACGCATCCAGTTGTTTCTGCACCACCTGGTAGCGGCGCACGCCGGTCGCCCCCAGGAAGGCATACACGATGTATTCGCCAGGCACGAACCGGCCATCGCGCGTGCGCAATGCATCCAGCTTGCGTCCATCGACGCGCGCAAGCCTTGGCAGTCCGCGTCCGCACGCGCACTGACCGTGGCCGGGCGTGGCCAGGTCGCCATTGACATACCGGAGCAGCGGCATGCCCAGGTTGTGCAGGTCGGTGACCACCAGTTCGCGCGGGCCTTCTCCGCCCACGCTTTCGCCATGGCCAAGCTCCACCTTCAGATGGTCCGCGTTGACGTGCAGACCATCGCGGTGCTCGCATTCGGCGGCGATCAGCATGAATTCGCGGCAGCCGTAGGTGTTGTAGGCCGGCGCGCCGAAGGCCTGTTCGATGCGCGCGCGCTGCGTGTCATGCAGCGCCTCGGCGGCACCCAGGATCCGCAGCGGCGCATGCACCCGGCGACCGGTGGCGATCAGCCAGTCGGCCATCTCCACGATGGGCGCCACGTAGGACACGATGGTCTCGGGCTGGAAACGGTCGATCGCATCGGCGTACTCCGCCATGCGCGTGCGGTCCATTTCGAAGGCATTGAGCATGCGGCGGTTGAACGCCCCATGGAAAAGGAGGTCCTTGCGCTTCTGCGCGCCGAGCGGCGTGCCCCACAGGTAGAGGGAGCGCTGCCCCAGCCGGGCGCCGGCCCATCCGTAGCCACGCCACATGATCGCCACGCGACGTTCGTAACTGTCGCGGGTATAGCCGAACTTCAAGGGTTCGCCCGTCGAGCCGCCGGTGGTCTTGTAAAGCAGGCCGGCACGCTGCGGGCCGGCGATCAGGCGCTCGAAGTTGGCGCGGATCGTGGGCTTGTCCAGAACGGGCAGCCGGGCGTAGTGCGCGGGATCGCGGATGTCCTCCGGCGCGGCAATGCCAAGCCCGGCCCAGGTTTCCCGGTAATACGGCACGTGCTCCCAGCAATGGCGTAGCAGGGCCTGCAGCTTCTGCCATTGCAGCGCATCGATCTGCTCCGGCGCCAGCCATTGCTGCTGTTCGTACTCGCGCAGGTACGACAGTGTCTTGCGTCCGCGCAGGCCGGATTCGTACGCGGGGAAAAGCACGTGGCGGAACAGGGATTCGTAGAGACCCGTCATGAGGCGCGTTCCCCTGCACGTTCGTGCGCCCACGCCAGCAGGCGCGCACCCACGCGTGGCCGGCCCGCGGCGAAGCGGCCGTGCAGCAGTTGCAGGTGTTCGATGTCGTCACGGCTCCAGCAGCGCAGCAACAGCGTGAACAGCGCATACGACAGCACCAGCAGCACGCCACCCAGCAGGACGGCCGCCCATGGCACCAGATGCCCGCGCAGCGGCCACGCCAGTGCCGCCGCCAGCGCGCCCGCCAGCAACACGCGCCCCAGCCCCCCCCATGCCAACCTTGCATGGCTGACCCGGATCGCAAGCGAGATGTACAGCGTGGCGTTGACCAGGGCCACGGTGAGGTAGCCGATCACCGCGCCCACCAGGGCGAAGTGCGCGATCAGCACGGCGGAAAGCGTCAGCTTCAGCACGCCACTGGTCACCGCCAGTACCAGGATGCTGCGCTGCCGGTCCGCGCTGACCAGCATGCTGGAGGCCCCCTGTGCCATCGTGGTCAGGCACGTGGCGAACAGGCAGGCGGAGAACAGCGGACCCGCCGCCCAGTATTCGGGCCCGTACAGCAGGTGGATCACGTCGTCGCCGAATACCAGGCCGAACGCCATCAGCGGCGTCGCCAGCAGGGACAGGTAATGCGTGGTGCCGGCGAAGCGCCGCGCCGCGACTTCCCTGCCCTGGCTGAGCGCACTCGCCATCATCGGCAGCAGCAGCGCACCGAACACCCCCGGCACCAGCGCCGCCGCGCCGACTGCCAGCTGGTAGGCCACCTTGAACTGCCCGGCATCGTGACTGTCCGCGTACAGGTTGAGGAACATCACCTCCACCTCGCTGGCCACCAGGAAGCTGACCGACACGGTCAGCGCCGTCCAGCGCATGTGATGGCTTATCCGCGCGCGCAGTATCGGCGGCAGCACCACACCGGGCTGGCGTGGCGGGAGCAGCGGACGGATCTGCCGCAGCGACATCACGTAGAAGACGATGCCCGACAGCGAGAACACGGCCAGCAACCATTCCACCGGCGCGTCCAGCTGCCACGCCGCGATGACGAGCAGCAGGTTGATCGGGGTGGACACCAGCGCCACGATGGCGGTCGCGCGGAAGTTCTCGAAGCCCTTCGCCACGCCGATGTTGAACATGTACGACGAGCGCAACACCACGCCGAGGATCAGGAACCCCAGCAGCAGCGTATGGTTCATGCCGGGCGCGACATGGTCGCCTGCGAAGACGAACAGCGCCGCGCCCGCCAGCAACACGAACAGCATGAACACCCGTTGCGCACGCCGCAGGTAGGTGAGCACGTACGGGATCTGTTCCACGTGCCCCGACCCGCGCAGTTCGGCGATGAACTTGATGGCCGCGCTGGCCGTGCCCGAATTGGTGGTCGCCACGCCCATCGCCACCAGCCAGATCACCAGGCTGTAGGTGCCGAATCCGTCCGGGCCGAGGTGCCGGGCGATGATGATCGACGTGAGCATGCCCAGCACGTACTCGGTGTACATGCCCACCGAGGAGAAGAAGGTGTTGCTGAGCGTGCGCGAGCGGGAGTTCATGCCAAGGCCAACAGGACCTTCACGGTCAGATACAGCCCGATAACGCCAATTACAGCGATGATCGGCCAGCGGATGATGTCCTTGTCGAGCGAGAATTGCGGCAGGCTGGGATACGTGGAACGCATGCGCGTGTAGTGGCCCACCACCAGCGCGACCAGCAGGTACAGGATGATCACGTAGCTGCGGCTGAGGAAGAACGCCGCGGTGAAGAAGCCGGTCAGCGACAACAGCAGGCTCAGGCTCAACGCCTTGTCCGTCTTCCATTCCTGCAGCGCGATGTCGTCGGGCACATCCAGCGGCACGTCATCGATGATGTCGTCGCCTCGGTTCACGATGGCCAGCATCATGCGGAAGCAGTAGCCCACGATCGCCAGCCAGACGGTGAAGCCCACGATGCCCGTTTCGGCGAGCACCAGCACGAAGGAGTTGTGCGCGGTCAGTTCGTGCAGGTCCGAGTAACCACCTGCACCGATACCGAACACCGGGCTGCCGATGAACATCTGGATGCCTTCGTACCAGGACTCGACGCGTCCCATCGCGGAGGCTTCGGACACGTCCATCTCCTGCATGCGCGAGGGCAGCATCATCAGTCCGCCCAGCGCACCGGCGCCCATCAGGCCCGCCAGGAACATGCCGCGCGTGCGCCAGACGTACACGCCCAGCATCGCCACCAGCGCCAGCAGCGTGCCGCGCGAATTGGTCAGGTAGCAGCCCCAGACCAGCAACACGATGGTGGTCCACCAGAACAGCCGCTTCAGACCCAACCAGCCACCCTGTGCGCTCAGGTAGAAGGCCATCGGCAGGCACATCACGAACAGCATGCCCAGGTCGTTGGGGTCGTTGAAGATGCCCACGTACTGGATACGCGTGCCCTGCGAGAGCTCTACGCCGGTCCAGCCGATGCCCGTGCTGGCCTGGTCGATGCCGTGCACCGCCAGCACCGACGCACACACGATGAACACCCCCATCGTCGCCTGCATGCGCTTGCGCGTATCCACCGCGTTGGCGAGCAGGACATAGGCCAGCAGCACGGGCGCAAACACGAAGAACACGAACAGCGCACCACCCGCCCAGCCGTTCACCACCTTGGAGACCATGGCGATGAACAGGAAGATCGGAATCAGCAGGTACTGCGGCTGGTTGAACGACTTGCGCTGCGAGAACACCCACAGGCCCGCCGCCAGTACCAGCGCAATGGATTGCAGTGGCGGCCCGGGCGATTCGGCCACCGCCGGGTAGTCCTGTGGCCTGATCAGCACCAGGATCAGGTACACCAACAAGAAAAAGAACATGGTCCCCTGTCGCTCCTTGCCTCAGCCCGTGCGCGATCGCGAGGCGTAGGTGAACAGTTCCGGCAAGGCCATCATCGCCTGGAACCAGGGCATGTCCATGTGCCGCTCCACCGGCAGCCGGGGCAGCGAGAACTGCGTGGCCGGCCCCAGCCGGCCGACGCCGGCCACGTAGCTGCACGCCAGCCCGAAGCCCGCCGTGCGGACCGCCTCGACCGTGTCGTGGTTGAACGCATCGGGCCCACCCACGGGATACGAGATGACCCGCGCGGGCACGCCCAGTTCGCGCTCCAGCGCGAGCTTGGAATCGCGCACCTCGCCCACCATGCGCTCCAGCGGCAGCTTCGCCAGCATGCGGTGGTCCACGCCATGCGACCCGATCTCCATGCCGCCACGCTGCATCTCACGCAGCTGGTCCCAGGTCATGGGCCGGCAATCCGGGTGACCCGCCGTCCGCGGGATCCCCCAGGCGGTTTCCAGGCGGGCCACCAGAGCCGCCTGCCCCTCATCATCCAGCAACTTCATCCGGTACAGCAGGTCGGCTGCCTGCCGGCGGCGGTCCGCCAGTGCGGCTTCCACCACCCAATCGACCCCGAGCTCGGGCACCTGCACGCGCTCGCCGGCCGGCACCGAACACAGCATGTGCACGAGCCAGTCATAAGCGTAGGGCCTGCCGGAATCGATGTGGCCCGTGGAGACGAAGAACATCGCCGACATGCCCAGGTCGCGCAGGATCGGGAATGCGATACGGTAGTTGTCGTCGTAGCCGTCATCGAAGGTGACCAGCGTCGCGCCCGCAGGCAAGGGCCTGCGGCGCTCGATGTGGTCCAGCACCTCATCGAAGCGCATCGGCACGAAGTTCGCCTTCAGGTGCTGCATCTGCTGGCGGAAGACGTCCGCCGATGCGCTGATCAGCTCAGGATCGAAGCTGAACCCCTGGGGGTCGGACGATTCCAGCACGCGGTGGTACGCCAGCACGCGCACTTCTCCGTGCGCCACCGGCCTCACGCGTTTCAACAATGGCAGCGCGCCCAGCCGATGGCACCAGCGTGCCAGCAACTGTCGGCGCCCTACGCGCGCCGCGACGCTCATCGATGATCCCCTGGTCATCATCTTCCGCAGTTCGGCAACCTTGCCTGATGCTGTGAATACGTAGAAAGCCGGCGCGCGCGGCCAGCCCCCGGACTGGCCGGATCAGGCCCCGGAACGCGTATAGCAGAGAAAGCAGACATCACGCGCCGAGAAGGCGCCGACGGCGATACAGGGGCGCGTCACCAATGTCGGACGATACCGACTTCGTCAGCATGTACGAAGAACTGGGGCTGGACGCGGAATGCGGCATGGCCGCCTTCAAGCAGGCCTATCGCCGGCGCGTGGCGGCCCTGCATCCGGACATGCAGGGCGACGCCTCGGACCTGCCGCGGCTGCAGCGCCTGAATCGCCTGTACGAGGCGACCCTCGACTTCCACCGCGTGCATGGGCGGTTGCCGGGCGCCTCCGCACCACGGCGCAGCGTGCACACCCCGGCCCAGCCCGAACCCGTCGCCCAGGACATGCCCGCGTACGACGAAACACCGTCGCCGTCCCGTTCCCGCCGCTACCTGCTGATCGGCGCGCTGGTGGCGGCGTTGCTGTACTGGCTGGGCGCCAACCGCGCCTCCGTCCCCACCCTCGACCCGGCCGGTCCCGGCGATACCTCCGCGGCCGCCTGGCAGCCACGTGCCGCGCGGCAGCTCGAACTGGGCATGGACACCGGGCAGGCGCGCAGGATCCTGGGCGAGCCGACAACCGAGCATGCTGCGCGCTGGCATTACGGTCCTTCGTGGGTCGACATCGAATGCGACAGGATCACCGGCTGGTACAGCGCGCCCACGCGTCCGCTGCCCGCAGGACGTGACTCTGCGCACCAGGCAACCGAGGGCCCGCGCGGCCCGGCCGCGTGCGGCTGAGCGGACAAGGACAGAGGACACGCGAATGTGGAGTGATACCGCCAGATTGCTGAAGAAGGCCCAGCGTCGCCTGTGGATGAAGTACGCGCTGCGTGGCGTGGGCGGCAACGACAACCACGCGCGCCTGGATCTCGCCTATCGCGTCGAGGATCCATGGAACATGGACTCGGCCATGGAACGCACCCGCTTCGAAGCCACCAACCGCGTCATCGAGCAGGCATTCGGCCACGTGGGCTCCGTGCTCGAGATCGGATGCGGCGAAGGGCACCAGACCCAGCACCTCGCACGCCTCAGCGACGAACAGTACGGACTGGATGTCAGTGCCGCCGCAGTGGAACGTGCGCGCCTGCGCCTGCCGCAGGCGCACTTCGCCGCCGCCGACCTGTTCCAGCAACCGTGGGGCGACGAGCGGCACCGCTTCGACCTGGTCACCGCCTGCGAGGTGCTCTACTACCTGAGCGATCCTGCGGCCACGATCGCCCGCATGCGCCATCTCGGCCGCTGCGGCCTGGTGACGTTCTTCGCGCCGGCGTGCGGACGCGTGGGGCCGCATGTCGAGGCCATTCCCGGTCTGCAGAAGACGTGGATCCACCATGGCGGTACCGCCTGGCTCATCGGCTGGTGGCGCGATGAGTGATGTCTCCACCGCGCTGCAGGGGCGTGGCGTGGTCTATTTCGGCAACGACTGGAACGCGGAGAACCGGACCAGCAGCCATCACGTCGCCACGCGCCTGGCGGACCACATGCCGGTGCTCTATGTCGACTCCCCCGGCATGCGCGCACCGAACACCTCCGGGCGCGACCTCAAGCGTGCGTGGCGCAAGCTGGTTGCCGCGCTGAGGCCACCGGTGCCGATCCGCGCAGGCTTCTGGCATTGCACCGTGCCACAGCTGCCATTCCGGCGCATTCCCGGTGTGGAAGCCTTCAACCGGCTCTTCAGCCGCTGGGCCGTACGTCGCGCGCTGCGCAAGGTCGGCATCACCCGTTACCTGTCGTGGTTCGTCGTTCCCCACCCGGGCTTCCTCGCGCATCGCCTGGGCGAGGACTTCTGCGTGTACTACTGCATCGACGACTATGCGGCGCATCCCGGCGTGGATGCCGACCTGATCGGTCTTCGCGACGAAGCGCTCAGCCGCGAGGCCGACCAGCTGTTCGTCGCCCCCCCCTCGCTGTTGCCCCTCAAGCAAGCCCTCAATCCCACGGCCACGTACGCGCCGCACGGCGTCGATCTCGACCTGTTCCTCACTGCGCGCATGCCGGACACGCCCGTGGCGGAAGGCGCACGCGATCTGACGGGACCCGTGATCGGCTACATCGGCTCGATCCACGAATGGATCGACATCGAGCTGATCGCGTGGCTGGCGCAACAGCGCCCGCAGTGGAGCTTCCTGCTGGTCGGCCACCCGGCCGTCGATGTGTCTTCGCTGCGTGCACTGCCCAATGTGCGGCTGGCCGGCCCCCAACCCTACCCCACGCTCCCGCAATGGGCGAAGGCGTTCGATGCCGCCATCATCCCGTACCGGATGAACCGCCAGGTCGCCAACGCCAACCCGCTCAAGCTGCGCGAGTACCTGGCCACCGGCAAGCCCGTGGTGAGCACGTACAACCCCGAGATCGCCAAGTTCGCGCAGTGGGTCCGCATCGCGGAAGACCACGCTGGTTTCCTCGCCGCGCTTGAACTGGCACTGGCCGACGACAGCCGCGAAGCCGCCGACGATCGCGTTGCGGCCGTTGCGTCCCAGACCTGGGACCGCCGGGTCGAGGACGTGCTGGCCACCGTGACCCATGCGCTCGATCACCGACAACATACCTCCATGATGACCCCCGCCCCATGACCGTTCCCGCTTCCACCCGCCTGCGCGTTGCCATCGTCGGTGCGGGCTATGTCGCCACCCACCACCTCGCCGCACTGGCCGAGCTGGATTTCGTCGACGTCGTCGGCATCTGCGACCCGAACCTCACCGCGGCGCAGGCGCTGGCCGACCGCTTCAAGGTGCCGCGCGTCGCGGCTCACCTGGACGAACTCGCGGACCAGCATCCGCAGGCCGTGTATGTGCTCACACCGCCCGCGTTCCATGCCGCCATCGCCCTGCGGGCGATGGACATGGGCTGCCATGTGCTGGTGGAAAAGCCGATGGCCGATACCGTCGACGATTGCGAGGCGATGATCGCCGCCGCACGCGCGCGCAAGCTGCAGCTCGGCGTGAACCATTCCGATCTTTTCGATCCCGTGCTCATGCAGGCCATGCAGGCCGTGCGCGACGGACGCATCGGCGACGTGGTGTCGGTGGAGATCGTGCGCAACTCGGAGTATCCACCGTATGCCGGTGGCCCGCTGCCGGGCTCGGTCACCCAGGGCTCGTATCCGTTCCGTGACCTGGGCGTCCATGGCCTGTACACGCTGGAAGCCTTCCTTGGTCCGGTGCGCGAACTGCGCGTGGATTGCCAGGCCCGTGGCACCGACCCCAACCTGCACTTCGACGAATGGCAGGCGCACGCCGTGGCGCGCGATGGCGTGGGACGCCTGCTGCTGTCGTGGAACGCCCGGCCGATGGAGAACCGCGTGTTCGTGCGCGGCTCGCGCGGCACCATCGAAGTGGACCGCTTCCTGCAGACCTGCCGCATCCACCGGGTACTGCCTGGCCCGAAGTTCATCGGCATCGTGGTCAACGCCTTCGCCAGCGCATGCAAGGACGTGTTCCGCGTGCCATGGAACGTGGTGCGGTTCGCCACCGGCATGCTGAAGCCCTCACCCGGTATCCGGCGGGGCGCGGCGGAGTTCGCACGCGCCGCGCGCGACAACGCATCTCCGCCCTTCACTGGCGAGGACGCGTTGCGTATCGCGCAGTTGTTGGAACCGGTCTGTGCAGCCCCTGATGCGGAGCGCATCGCGCTGCTGGAATCGCGCTACGCCGCGCTTCCGCCGGCGGACGTACTGGTCACCGGTGCCGCGGGCTTCCTCGGCAAGCGCGTCGTCGCACGCCTGCGCGAACAGGGCAGGACGGTGCGCGTGCTGGTGCGTCGCCCTGTGGCGGCTTTCGCGCAGGACAAGGATATCCAGACCGTCATCGGCGACCTGGGCGACCCGCGCATCGTGCGCCATGCCGTCGACGGCGTGCCGCTGGTCTACCACGTGGGCGCTGCGATGCGTGGTGGACCGCGCGATTTCGAGGCCGGCACCGTCTGGGGCACGCGCAACATCGTCGATGCCTGTGTCGACGCTTCGGTGAAGCGGCTGGTGTACGTCAGCTCGATGAGCGTGTTCGACCATGCGGGACGCGACGTGAATGCGGTGATGACCGAAGCGTCGCCGCTGGAGCCGCATCCCGACTGGCGCGGTGCATACACCCAGACCAAGCTGTCGGCCGAGCGCATGGTGCTGGATGCGGTGGCGCAGCGGGGATTGCCTGCCATCGTCGTGCGTCCTGGCCAGATATTCGGGCCCGGCGCCGAGAAGGTCACCCCGAACGGCGTTATCGCCCTGGCCGGTCGCTGGGTCGCCGTCGGCGACGGCGCGCAGGCACTGCCGCTGGTGTACGTGGACGATGTGGTGGACGCGCTGCTGTGCGCGGCCGACGCACCGGCACCGGCGCGACCGCTGTTCAACGTGGTGGACACCTCGCACATCACCCAGGCCGACTACCTGGCCCGCTGCAAGCGGAAACTCGGCGACGAAGTTAAGGTCGTGCGGGTTCCGCGCTGGATGTTCATGACGCTGGGCTTCGGCGTGGAGCAGCTGGGCAGGATCCTGCGTCGCGACGTGCCGCTGACACGCTATCGCGTGCGCTCGCTGCGGCCACTGGCGAACTTCGACACCACGGCCGCGCGCACGGACCTGGGCTGGACACCGCGGGTGGGCGTGGAGAGAGGACTGGATGCGACGTTCGGGTGACAGCGTGACGCCGTCTGCCCGGTATGACGTGCGGGTGGAGCAGTTGCCCCCGCTGGACCTGCTGGAAACGCAATGGCGGGCCCTCGAGCAGCAATCGCGTGGCAGCTTCTTCCAGAGCTGGATGTGGATCGGCACCTGGCTTCGCACCCTGTGCCCGCTGCGACGCGCGCGCCTGCTGTCGGTGCATATCGAGGGCCGCGTGGTCGGCTTGGGTATCGTGGTGGAACAGCGGCGCTGGTTCGCATTGGGGCTCAAGCACGTGCGCCTGCACCAGGTCGGTGATCGCGTGGCGGACAGCATCACCGTCGAGTTCAATGGCGTGCTGTCGCTCGCGGGACACGAGGACGATGTGCTGGTCGCCTGCGTCGACCACTTCGAATGCCATGAGCGCCACTGGCTGACCCTCTACCTGCCGGGCATCGACATGGACGCGCTCCCGCTGGAGCGACTGCGCTCGCCGCGCCTTCGCCTGCAGCGGACCAGCAGCGCGACCCCCTATGTCGATCTGGCCAGCCTGCGCCTGGGCCACCAGGACTACGTCACTACCGTGCCGGGCAGCCGCACGCGCGCCAACCTGCGCCGCACGGCACGCAAGCTGATCGACCAGTTCGGTCCACTGGCCTGCTGCACGGCGCTGACGCTCGCCGACCGGCTGGCATTCTTCGACGAACTGGTCCGCCTGCACCAGGCGCACTGGGACGAGGATTCCGGCGAGCAGGGGGCGTTCGCCGATCCGCGCATCATCGCCTTCCACCACGCCCTGATCGCGGCTTCCACGCAGGAGACCGGCGTCCATCTCATGCGCCTGGAGGCGGGCGGCACCGTCGTGGGTTACCTGTACCACCTGGTCTGGCGTGGCATCGCCTACTTCTATCAGGCCGGCATCAACTACCGGCAGATCGGCGGCACTGGAAGCCCGGGGCTGCTGCTGCTCAGCACGGCCATCAACGAGTTCGCCGGCCTTGGCTTCGACCGCTACGAACTGATGGCCGGCAACGCCGAGTACAAGCGCTCGCTGGCCATGGCCGAAGGCCGCATGGCGTGGCTGTCGGTGGACCGTGTGGGTTGGCGTGCACGCATCGTCGACCTGTACCGCCGCCGGCATGGCCAGGAGATCCTGCCGTGAGCGTATTGCGCACGCGGCTGCGGACGCTCGACGAACTGACCGCGGCCGACGTCGAAGCCTGGGACGGATTGGCGCGTGCCACCGCGGCCTCCGTGCCCTTCCTGCTGCCGGGTTTCGTGCAAGCGGCCGCCCGCTGGCTGACGCCGGATGCGCCACCGGTGGTGCTGACCATCGAGCGCGGAAGCGATCTGCTCGCGTTGACCTGCCTGCAGCGACGCGCCGCCAACCTGTTCGTACCGATGCCGCACTGGCGCGCGTATCGGCATCTGCATGCGTTCCAGTCCGGCATCCTGCACCTGCCGGGCGAGGCCGGCGCCATTGCCGGGGCATTCGCCCGCCTGATGCACCGGGGCAGTTGGCGCGAGCGCGCGATCGTGTGGCACAACGTCGCCGCCGACGGCGAACTGTGGGCGGCGTTGCGCGAAGGAACTGGACTACGCTGGAGCCAGACCGGCTTCTCGCGCAGACCGGTACTGCGCCGCATTCCGGGTGATGTGCCGGCCGCCGCGCGGGTCCGGCCGAACGTGGCGAAGGACCTGCGTCGACGGTCGCGTCGACTGCAGGAACGTGGCGATGTCAGCCTGCGCATCCTCGAAGGGCGTGAAGCCGATTCCCATGCGGCCACCCGCCACCTGACCCTGGAGGATGCGGGCTGGAAGGGTGCACAGGGCAGCTCCATGCTCGCATCCGACGCGGAGCGCACGTTTTTCCTGGAGGCCAGTGCACGCCTGGCGGATCGCGGCCACATGGTATTCGTCGAAACCCTGTGCGGCGACCACGTGGTGGCGTCCAGCAGCAACCTGTTGTGCGGCAACGCGTTGAGCGGCTTCAAGACGGGCTGGGATGCGGACTTCGCCAACGCCAGCCCCGGCAAACTCAACGAATGGCACCTGCTCCAGGCGCTGGACGGGCGATGGCCCGAGCTGGCCCTGTTCGACAGCCAGGCCCATGAAGACTCCTACATGGGCGAGCTGCTGCCCGATCGCCAACCCATGGCCTCCGGCATCCTGCACGCAGGCGGGCTGCCGCGTGGATTGATCACCGCGGCGCGCCCGTTGCGCCCGCTCGCGTACAGGCGGGGACACGACAACTGACGCCGCCCGGCATCACGCGATCTGTTCGCGGTGCCAGGCGATCTCTTCTGCCGTCAGACGCAGGCGGCGCTGCGCCGGCCTGATCATGGTCGGCGCCGGAAATGCCTCCGGTGGCAGGCTGCGCCAGAACCATGCGTCGCCAATCCGCAGGCTGCGTACCGTCGCATAGCGACTGAAGCCCATCGCGTCGTGGGCCCGCAACGAAGGCCGGTTGGACACGCTCACGTCGGAGAAATACTCCATCGGCGTGGATTCGACGCTCATGCCCTGCCCCATCATCGCCACCAGCAGCCGCCGCCCGCGCCGCTTCGGCACCACGAATGCATCGCGCAACCATACCTGGGATGGTGTCAGTGGCAGCAGCCAGGCAAGTTCGTCCATGTAGCGCGGCACGCCATGCAGCGCCCAGAACCATGCGACCAGTTCTTCGCCCTCGAGGATGCCGAAGCAGCGCATGCCGTGGTGATAACGCCGCAGGATGCGCTCCGGTTTCCCCGACATGCCGTTGGCGCGGTACGCCGCCACCAGGCGGTCCATGTCCGCTTCCCGCAGTTCGACGAAGCGCTGCTCCTCCGACAGCGCCATCGTGCACTGCTTCGCCGCCGGCCGTCGCAGCAAGGCGATGGCATCGAAATGAATCATGGTGTGCTTTCCCCTTCTCGCACCCGATCTTCGAGGTGCCGCCGACGCGACATCCCCAGCCCTGCCAGCGCGTCCCCGACCAGGTCGCGCCCGACGCCCCACATCGCACCACCATACACAACCACGCCCACCAGCACTTCGCCCGCCAACCGCCAGCCGATGGCCAGGTACGCCTGCGTGGCCCAGCGCCAGGCCAGCACGGCCACGCCCATCAACGCACACGCCAGCGCAATGCGCAGACAGGGCGCCACCAGTCCCCGCAGGCGCAGACCGTCGGCGCGGCAGGCACGCACCGTGAGCAGCCACTGCACCAGCGCGGCCACGCCGATGGCGCCCGACGCCAGCAGCACGCCGCCCTTCGACAGCAGCCACAACGACGACACCAGGGTCGCCATGGTCGCCACCTCGATCCACATCAGCCATTGATTGCGTGCATGCGCAGCGAGGAACGCGGACAGGATGAAGCTGCCCGTACCCGGCAGCGCTGCGATGGCGAGCACGCTCAACAGCGGCGCGACCTGCCACCAGGTCGGGGGCAGCAGTGCGGCGACCAGGGTAGGCGCGCATATCGCCAGGCCTGCCGACATCGGGAACAGGAGCAATGCCGCGAACGTCAGCGCACGCACCATCAGGGCGGGCCGCTCCTGCGGCGGGGCGCGCGTCACCGCCGGCACCATCACCGTGCCTATGTGCCCGCCCACATACACCGCGGGCAACTGCGCAAGGTTGAACGCCATGCCATAGCTGCCCGCGTCGTGCGCACCCACGAGCCGGAACATCAGCGGTTTGTCCCAGTAGCGCGCGCCTTCGCTCAGGACGATCTCGCCCGTGATCGGCGCGCCGAAGCGGAAGATGTCGCGCAGCCGCGCGGCAGATACCTTCACCGGCTGCAACCAGTCGCGCAGGCGTGTGGCCGTGATCGTCGCGCCGGCGATGACGCAGGACTGGACGATGAAGGCGATGATCATCGCCTGACCGCCCAACGTGGTCATGCTGACCAGCGAGACGGCCACCACCGCATAGGCGACGTCGCCCAGCGCCGTGCCCAGCGCGATGCGACCGAAGCGCAACTCGCGTGCGAGCAGCTTGTCCGGAATCGCACCGAGGCGGCGTATGCCGATGCCCAGCAGTGCGCCCGGCAGGTAGTCGGCCACCCGCGGGGCCTGCAGCCACTGCGCGAGCGTCGGCGTGGCCCACCAGAGCGCTGCGATCATGGCGATGCCTGCAAGCAGGTACACCATGCTCGCAGCGAAGATGGCGTCCCTGCCCTCGCCCCCCCGGACCACGACGTACTGGCCGCACCCCCATGCGGCGATCCAGTTGCCGGTCAACGCGATCACCGTGGCCACGGTCACTTCGGCCACGATGTCCGGCGTCAGGTGGCGCGCGATCAGCAGGGTTCCGACCAGGCCCACCGCGCGTCCCGACAGGCCACCGATGATGCCGAGTGCGGCGCCGGAAAAGATCTTTCGGTGATCGTTCAAGCAAGCGTCCCGTGCCGGTGCGTGTTTCCTGTGACCGGATGATCGCTCACGTTGTCTCCAGGCGCATCCCGCGCCGCCGCCAGGTTTCGCGCATCCACGCCATCACGGGTCGTTCGATGCCACGGTTCAGGCCCACTGCCAGCGCCAGCGACACGGTCGCCGCCACCATGCACGCCAGCAACGCCGGCACGCCACGCTGCTCCAGCTGGTGGATCACCACGAAACCGATGGCCTGGTGTACCAGGTACAGCGCATACGAGATGCCGCCCAGGAACACGAACAACCGCGTGTCGAGGAAGCCCAGCCCGCCCCGGATGAAAAGCACGAAGATCATGCAGCAGGCCAGCGCCACCGGCAGGAAGACCGGCCGCTCGCCGACCGCGATGGCCAGCAGCGCCAGCAGCGCCATCACCAGGTTGAGCCGCCACTCGCCGGGATGGCGATGCATGCGAAAGAACAGGATGCCCAGTGCGAAGAACGGAATGAAGCGCAGGATCAGCAGTTCCCGCACCCAGTACGAGAAGTGCCAGTGATGTTTTTCGCACAGGCCCTCGACCGTCGCCAACAGCAGCCATCCGCCGATGATCCAGTGGATGCGCCTGAGTTGACCGACCACGAACCAGAACAGCATCTGCACGTAGAAGAACAGTTCGACCTGCAGGGTCCAGTAGGACCCGTCCAGATGCTCGGCACCGAGGATCTCCTGCACCATCGTGAAATTGAGCAGCAGCGCGCCCAGCGGAAGCTGCTGCATCGACAGCCCGGCGGCATACACCACGACGGCAGTGAGCACGATGGCCGCCCAATAGCCCGGAAAGAGCCGGGAGAAGCGCGACACCACGAAATCCATGGCGGTGCGCGTGCGCTCCAGTGTCATGAAGATCACGAAGCCGCTGATCAGGAAGAACAGGTAGACGCCGTACTTGCCTACCCGCAGGTCGAACGCCATGCCGCCCACATGGCCTATCTGCTCCTGATAACGCGTTGTGAAGTGGTAACCCAGCACGGCGACAGCGGCGATACCGCGCAGGGCGTCCAGTTCCACCATCCGCGAGGGCGTAGACGTTTCGTGACCCACCCTGTTCCCCTGCATCGGCATGACTCGGTTCTGATAACGCCAACCACACCGTGCTGCGGACAGCATGGCCGCCCCTCCTCCACGACTCCTGCATGCGTATCCTGATCGTCACCTCCCAGTTCCCGATCGCCGGGGAACCCAACCGCGGCCGCCCCGTCTACCAGACCGTGCGCGAGCTGTCGCGGCTCGCCGAAGTGAAGGTGATCAGCCCGGTCGCTTCGTATCCGCGCTGGGCACAGCCGCGCAGCTACCTGTATCGCCCCGTGCAAGATGCGCAGATCGCGCCCGGCTGCGACGTGGATCATGTGCGCTATCCCGCGTTGCCGGCGATCAGCCGCCCATTCAATGGCCATCTGTGTGCACGGGCGCTCGCCGCGCCGCTGCGCGCTTTCGCGCCAGACGTGGTGCTGGCCTACTGGCTGTATCCGGACGGCTACGGCGCGATGCGGGCCGCACACGCGGCCGGCATCCCCTTCGTCGCGGGTGCGCGTGGCTCCGATCTGCGCGTGCGGGATGCCATCAGCCGCCGCCTGACCCGGCCCGTGGTCCGCGCGGCGCGCCGGCTGCTGGTGGTCAGCGAAGACCTGGGGCGCGTTGCGGTCGACGGCTACGGTGCCGAGCCGCATCGTGTCCGCGCCATTCCGAATGGCTGCGATGCCAGTCTGTTCCACCCCGGCGACCGCCACGCCGCACGACGCGCGCTCGGCGTGGCGGAAGATGCCGAGGTGGTGCTTTACGTGGGACGTCTCGTCGCTGAGAAGGGCCTGCGCGAACTGCTGCAGGCGTCGCGTCGCCTGGTGGCGCAGCGGCCACGCGCCCGTGTGGTGCTGGTGGGTGAAGGTCCGCTGCGGGGCGAGCTGGACGCCGCGCTCGCCGCCGATCCCTCGTTGCCGCTGCAACTCGCCGGTGCACAGGCCCCCGCCGACGTGGCGCGCTGGATGGTCGCCGCCGATGTCGTCACGCTCCCCAGCTACTCGGAAGGTCATCCGAACGTGCTGGTCGAAGCGCTGGCGTGCGGCAGGCCCGTGGTGGCGACACCCGTCGGCGGCATCCCGGAAGTCGTGGATGCGGCCAACGGCGTGCTGGTTCCGGCCCGCGATGCGGACGCGCTCGCGGCCGCACTGGTGCAGGCGCTGGAACGGAACTGGGACGAAGCCGCACTCGCGCGGCGCTTCTCACGCGATTGGGAGCAGGTCGCCCGCGAAACCCTGGATGCCTGCGGGGAAGCGCTCGCCGAAACGCATGCCGGCCGGGCGTATTACGCCACCGGCCAGGCCTGACAAGAACACGGACAGGGGAAGCAGCACATGTGCGGAATCGCGGGTTTCATGGGTCCCGGCGTCGTCTCGACGGAGGCGCGGCCCTGGCTGGAGCGGATGATCCAGCCACTGGCGCATCGCGGCCCGGATGGTTTCGGTTTCCACGCCGCGCCGAGCATCGGACTGGCCCACGCGCGCCTGTCGATCATCGACCTGTCCACCGGCGACCAGCCCATCCACAACCCGCGCCGCACGGTGTGGACGGTGTTCAATGGCGAAATCTTCAATTTCGTAGAACTGCGCAGGATGCTGGAGGACAAGGGCCACGTCTTCTACACGCAGTCCGACACCGAGGTGATCGTGCATCTGTACGACCGTTACGGCGAGGACTTCGTCCATCACCTCAACGGCCAGTTCGCCATCGCCCTGTGGGACAGCGAACGCCAGCGCCTGGTGCTGGCGCGCGACCGGGCCGGCATCCGTCCGCTGTACTACACCCGCCAGCGCGGTCGCCTGTGGTTCGCCTCCGAAGTGAAATCGCTGCTGGCCGTGCTGCCGGAATGTGCCCACCTCGAGCCGCAGGCGTTGCTGCAGACGCTGACCTACTGGGCACCGGTGGATCCGGAGACACTCTACCAGGGCGTGCAGAGCCTTCCGCCCGGCCATGTACTGACGGTGGAGCGCGACGGACGCCAGCACCTGCGCCGTTACTGGGACTGGACGTTCCCCGACGCGGAGGCGACATCGCCTTCACGGTACCCGCTCACGCTGGAGCAGGCCACGGCGGAGCTGCGCGAACTGCTGGTCGATGCGGTGCGTCTGCAGCTGCGTGCCGACGTTCCGGTGGGCGCCTACCTCAGCGGCGGCCTCGACTCGTCCGGCATCGTCGCCCTGATCCGCGGCTTCACCGACACGCCGGTACGCACGTTCTCGGTGGCGTTCGAGGATGGCGAGTTCGACGAAAGCGCGCACCAGCAGGCGATGGTGCGGCACCTGGGCACCGACCACACCACGCTGATGTGCACGCGTCGCGACATCGGCAATGCGTTTCCGCGCCTGATCCGCCACACGGAAACACCCGTGCTGCGCACCGGGCCCGTCCCGTTGATGCTGCTGGCCGGCAGTGTGCGCCAGCACGGCTACAAGGTCGTGCTGACCGGCGAAGGCGCCGACGAAGTGTTCGGCGGCTACGACCTGTTCAAGGAAGCCAAGGTGCGACGCTTCTGGGCGCGCCAGCCCGGCTCGCGCCTGCGACCGCGCCTGCTGGAGAAGCTGTACGGCTACCTGCAGAACTCGCCGGTGAGCAGTCCGGCATTCGCGCAATCGTTCTTCGGCCAGGGCATGGAGCACCTGCACCGGCCGATCTTCGCGCACGTACCGCGCTGGACCACCTCGCAGCGCGCCTTCGCCTTCCTGTCGCCGGACCTGCGGACCACGGCCGCGCACTGGGACCCGCTGGAGGCCTACGAGCACACGCTGCCGCCGGACATCGCGCGATGGAGCGATCTCTCGCGCGACCAGTACGTGGAAGCCAAGTCGCTGCTGGCCGGTTACCTGCTGTCGTCGCAGGGCGACCGGGTGGCCATGGCGAACTCGATCGAAGGGCGTTTCCCCTACCTCGACCATCGCGTCATCGAGTTCGCCAACCGCCTGCCGCCCAGCTTCAAGATCCGCGGCATGACAGAAAAGTACCTGCTGCGGCGCGCCCTGGCGGAACTGCTGCCGCCGGATATCGTGCAGCGGACCAAGCAGCCGTACCGCGCACCGGACAGCCAGAGCTTCTTCTTCGACGGCAAGCCGCTGGACTACGTCGCCGACCTGCTGTCGCCCGACGCGATCCGCGATGCCGGCTATTTCGACCCCGCGCCGGTATCGCGGCTGGTGGAAAAGTGCCGGCTGGGACGGGCGACGGGCTTCGCCGACAACCAGGCGTTCGTGGGCATCCTTTCCACGATGCTGGTGCATCGGCAGACCGTCGAGGCGCGCCTGTCGCCCTCCCCGGCGGCACACCCTTCCGGTGCGGTCGCGTAGGACGCACACTCGGACATCTCGAGGGGATCAAAGCATGGATTGGCGGGTCAAGGGCACCATCCAGAAAATTCTCGGCACGCTGCCCGGCGGGCACGGGCTGCATTTCCACCTGCAGCGCCGCTTCGGCGGCCTGCGCGATTTCGACGGTGAACTCGCGACCAAGGTGGACGACTGGGAAATCATGATCGGCCACCTGCGCGGCGCCGGTATCGTGCTGCCCGGCGTCCGCTGCTTCGAGATCGGTACCGGGTGGTACCCGACGTTCCCGTTCGCCTGCTATCTGGCAGGTGCCGCGCGGGTGACCACGTACGATCTCAATCCGCACCTGCGCATGGACCTGACGTTGCGCTGTGCGGACGTGCTCGGCCGTTTCCTCGACCGCATCGCCACCGCCGCCGGAGTTCCGCTCGCGGATGTCGAACAACGCCATCGGCAGCTGCTCGAACGCCTGCGCGCGGGTGCCGACCTCGACGCCGCCAGTGGCGGCGTGATCCATTACCGCTCGCCGGCGGATGCCACCCGCACGGCGCTTCCGGACGGCGATGTCGATGTGGTGTTCTCCAACAGCGTGCTCGAACACGTGCCACCGGACGTGATCGATGCGATGTACGCCGAAGCCATGCGCATCCTGTCGCCGCGCGGCCTGATGTTCCATTCGGTCAATTGCGGCGACCACTACGCCTACGTGGACCGCAGCATTCACCAGTTGCACTACCTGAAGTACTCCGACAATCAGTGGCAACGCTGGAACAACGCCTTTCTCTACCAGAACCGGTTGCGCGCGCAGTGGTTCGTGGAGGGCGCGCGCAGGCATGGATTCGACATCGAACTGGACACGTCCACGACACGGCCCGAACGCATGCGCCAGCTTGCCGACATGCCCGTGCATCCGCAGTTCGCCCACGTACCGGCCGAGCAGCTGTGCATCACCAGCGTGGATTTCATCGCGCGCAAGCCGGCTGCAAACGCGGCCGGCTGACCGTCGCGCGCTACTGCGCCGCGGCCTGTGCCGGTGCGGTTGTTGCAGGCGCAGGGGCGATACGCAGCAGCTTGCCGTCGGGTGCCGGCGCATCCACCAGCACGTACAGCGCGCCATCCGGCCCCTGCCGCACATCGCGGATCCGCTGGTTGCGTTCGGTCAGCAGGCGTTCTTCGTGCACCACGCGGTCGCCCTCCAGTTCCAGGCGGATCAGCGCCTTGTCCGCCAGCGCACCCAGGAACAGGTTGCCCTTCCAGCCAGGCAACGCGTCGCCGGTGTAGAACGCCATGCCGCTGAGACCGGGGGACTTCGCCCAGACATGGTGGGGCTGCTCCATGCCGGGCGCCGCCTTGCCCTGCGAACCCGGTACGGGCCGGCCGCTGTAGTCGATCCCGTGGGTGATCACGGGCCAGCCGTAATTGAGGCCGGCTTTGGGCAGGTTGAGTTCATCGCCGCCCATGGGCCCATGTTCGGTGGCCCACAACTGGCGCGTCACGGGATGCAGGGCTGCACCCTGCACGTTGCGATGCCCGTACGACCAGATCTCGCCACGGGCACCTGCGCGCGACACGAAGGGATTGTCGGCCGGCACCGTGCCATCGGGATGGATGCGCGCGATCTTGCCCGAGAGCTTGTCCAGCTCCTGCGCCGTGGCCGCACCGACGCGGTTGTCGCCCTGGGTGACGAACAGGTTGCCCTGATCGTCGAACACCAGCCGTGCACCGACATGGGTGCCGTGCGAGAGCTTGGGCTCCTGCCGGTACACGACGGTCGACTCGACCAGCGCAGCGCCACGCAGCTTGCCGCGCACGACCGCGGTCCCCGCCTTGTTGCCGCGGAAATTGGGCTCGGCGAAGGCCAGGTAGACCCAACCGTCCTGCGGGTAACCGGGTGACAGTGCGACGTCCAACAGGCCGGCCTGTCCGTCGACGAAGATCTCGGGCAACCCGGTGAGGGGTGCCGACACGCTGCCGTCGGCGGCGATCCTGCGCAGTCGTCCCGCCCGTTCGGTGACCAGCATGCCACCCTCGGGCAGGAAGGCGAGCGACCAGGGATGGTCGAGACCGACGACCTGTTCCGACACCACGAAATCCTGCTTCTCCGACGCGTAGGCCGTTTGCGCCGGATCCTGCACCGAGCGGGGAGGTGCCGCAGGCGCCGCGACGGGATCGGCCTGGCGGCACGCCGCCAGCGCCAGGACCAGCAGACACAGGGAGAGACGCATCGTGGACTCCTGTCGGCAGGGTTGCAGGGCCGCGATGGTAGCACCGGCGGATCGCCCGCCAGCCACCCGTCCAGATGGCCGGTGATGCGCGGAACCGCCGTTCATGTGAGCAGCAACGGAACAAGAAGCGTTGGGGAAACCATGCCGCAGAAGCAGCAGATCAAAACCTTCATCCTGCAGAACTTTCTCTTCTCGGATGACCCTTCCGCCGTGGGCGATCAGGATTCGCTGATCCAAGGCGGCATCATCGACTCGACGGGGATCCACGAGCTGGTGTTCTTCCTGGAGGACGCGTTCAAGCTGCAGATCGCGGCGGAAGAGATGACACCCGCCAACTTCGATTCCATCCAGACCGTCGACGCGTTCGTCTCGCGCAAGCTGGCCGGCTGACCCGTCGCGTACGCCGTCGCCATGGAGCGCCTCGCCACCCGACTCGCGCGGATCGCACGTACCACGCCGCAACGCACCGCGATGGTGGAGGGCGAGCGCACGATCGACTACGGCACCTTCTGGTCGCAGGCCTCCGGCTTCGCGCACCACCTGCGCCAGGCCGGCCTGCAGGCCGGCGAACGCGTGGCGCTGGTGCTTCCGAACAGGATCGAAGCCGCCGTGGCGCTGTATGGCATCTGGCTGGCCGGCGGCGCCGCCGCGCCACTGAATGCCCAGGCACGCTCGCGCGACTTCATGCCCTGGCTGCGCCACTGCGGTGCGCGCTTCGTGGTGTATGAAAGTGGGCATCGCGACATGGAGCAGACCTTCGCGCAATGGGAAGACGCAACTCCCGTGCCGCAGGCGATCGCGCTGGCGCTGGACGGTGGCCTGCCCGTGGTCGAGGGCGACGACGACTGGCCACAGGACGCCGCCGACGACACGCTGGCACAACTGCTCTACACCTCGGGCACCACTGGTGAGCCCAAGGGCGTGATGCTGAGCCATGGCAATCTCGCCGCCAATACCGATGCCGTCATCGCCTACCTGGACCTGACGCGCGACGACGTGATCGTGAGCGTGCTGCCGTTCTACTATGCCTACGGCGCATCGGTGCTGCATACCCACCTGGCCAGCGGTGCGTGCATCGTGCTTGGCCCGGGCATGGTCTTCCCGATCCAGGTGCTCGACGCGCTGCAGCGCCACCGCGCGACCGGATTCTCCGGCGTTCCGTCCACCTATGTGCTGTTGATGGAGATGCTGGAGCGCCGTAGCCACGACCTGTCTTCGCTGCGTTACCTGACGCAGGCGGGAGGCGCGATGGCGCCCGTCGTGGCCGACCGTGTCCGCGCCGTGCTTCCGGATGCGCGCCTGTTCCTGATGTACGGCCAGACCGAAGCCACGTCGCGGATCAGCTGGCTCCCGCCGGAACGGCTTGACGACAAGCGCGGCTCGGTCGGCATCCCGGTGCAGGATACGCAGTGGCGCATCCTGCGCGAGGACGGCAGCCCCGCCTCGACGGGCGAAGCAGGCGAAGTCTGCGTGCGTGGGCCCGGCATCATGCAGGGCTACTGGAACCATCCCGCCGGCACCGGGGCGGTCCTGCGCGATGGCTGGCTGCATACCGGTGATCTCGGCCATGTCGACGCCGACGGCTATCTGTTCCTGCAGGGCCGACGCAGCGACATGATCAAGACCGGTGCACACCGCGTGCACCCCAACGACGTGGAAGAAGTCATCGCAGAACTTGCCGGCATCCGCGAAGTGGCGGTGGTCGGCGTGGACGACGACACGCTGGGCCAGGTCATCAAGGCCTTCGTGGTGGCGGACGAATGCATCCCCCGTGCGGAAGACCGCATCAAGGCACACTGCCGTGCACGCCTGCCGGCCTACAAGATTCCCCGACACATCACCTTCGTCGAAGCCCTGCCGCGGACTGCATCCGGCAAGGTCAGACGCGTCCAACTGACGGAGCAGACCACCACGCCATGAGCCAGCTCGATCACCATGTCCTCGACATCGACTACCAGAGCGAAGCCGACCGCATCGCCGCACGCCTGCGCGAGATCACTGCGCGCCAGTTGCACAGACGCGGCCTGGTGGTCGCGATTTCGGGCGGCATCGACAGCTCCGTCAGCGCCGCGCTGGCTGTGCGCGCCCTGGGGCCGGATCGCGTCTTCACGCTGATCCTGCCCGAGCGTGACTCCTCCGACGACAGCGCCGCGCGCGCGCACATCCTCGCCGAACACCTGGGCGTGCGGACCGAGACGGTGGACATCGCGCCCGCGCTGGCGGCGATCGGCTGCTACCGCGCCCGCGACGAGGCCGTGCGCAACACGCTGCCCGAGTATGCCGAAGGCTGGAAGTTCAAGATCGTCATCGACGGCGGCACCGAAGGCCGCATCAACCGTTTCCGCATGGTGGCGCAGTCGCCGGACAGCGTATTGCACGAACGCGACCTCGCCCTGGCCGACTACCTGACCATCGTCGCCGCCACCAACTTCAAGCAGCGCATCCGCAAGACCCTGGAGTATTTCCATGCCGACCGCCTCAACTACGGCGTGGTCGGCACGCCCAACCGCGTGGAGTACGACCAGGGATTCTTCGTCAAGAACGGCGACGGCTCGGCGGACGTGAAACCGATCGCGCACCTCTACAAATCGCAGGTGTACGGCATGGCGCGCCACCTCGGCCTGCCCGAGCGCGTCTGCGCCGCCATACCGACCACGGACACCTACAGCCTGAGTCAGGGCCAGGACGAGTTCTACTTCGCCCTGCCCTACCAGCAGATGGACCTCGCGTTGTGGGCCCTCAACCATGACAGGCCGGCGGGCGAACTCGCCATCGCGCTGGGCATCACACCGGCGCAGGCGCAGGCCGTCTACGACGACATCCGCAACAAACGCCGCACCACGCAGTACCTGCACATGGCGCCCGTGCTCGCTGGCGATGTCCCGGAGCTCGGCTGACCGATGAACGCGGCGCCTCCCGCCCCGCAGTATCTCGTGCAGGCCGGTCGCCCGGCGCACGACCGCGCCACGGTGCTCGGCCTGTGGCGGGGCAACCTGGGCCAGGATGCCCGGATGACCGCGAAGTACGAGTGGTTCTACCTGCGCTGCCCGCATGGCGAGCCGCTGCTGCAGTTGCTGCTCGATGTCCCGACGCAGGCGCACGTGGGCACGGCATCCGCAGGCAGGCGCCGCCTCGTATGGCAGGGGCGGGAACTGCGTGGGGGCGTGCTCGTGGACCTCGCCGTGCTGCCCCAGCATCGTTCACTGGGGCCTGCACTGATGTTGCAGCAGGGATTGATCGCGGCTGCGGGTGAAGCGCTCGATGTTCTCTACGGCTTCCCGAATCCCAAGGCCGCCCCGGTGTTCAAGCGGATCGGGTACGCCCAGTCCGCGCATCTGGTGCGCTACGCACGCGTGCTGCGCCACGCCCACTATCTTCGCAGCCGTCTGCCAGGCTGGCTCGCGTCGCCCGCAGGCTGGGCCGCCGACAGGGTGGTCGCACTTCGCGATGCATGGTCGCGCCTGCGCGGCCCGGCGTTGCGCTCGGCATGGACGGACCAGGCCGACGCCCGCATCGATGCCGTCTGGGCGGATTCCCACAAGGGCGACGATGTCATGGCGGTACGCGATGTCGGCCATCTGCGCTGGCGCTTCGACGAGTCTCCGCTGGCGACCACCCGCTATCTGCTGGTGAAGCGCGCACGCGACCGTGCCCTGCAAGCCTGGTTCGCCGTGCAGCGCATCGAGGGCACGCTGCACGTGCGCGACTTCTGGTCCCTCGACGGCGCCAACGGCATGGCGGCCATGCACGTGGGCGAGCTGCTTCGTGCCGCGCGTAAGCTGGGCTGCGCGGCTGTCTCGGTGGAGATGTGCACCTCGGACGCGCAACGCGCGGGATGGCAGGCGCTGCATTTCGTCGAGCGCGGACGGAGACCGGTGTTCACGCGCTGGAGTTCGTCAGGCGAACCGGCAGCCGCCGCGTCGCTGTTCCTGACCTCGGCGGACGAAGACGAATAACACGCACGCGACGCGCGTGCGTGGCAGCCTCAGGCCAGGCGACGCGCCTGGCGTCGGAACAGGTACAGCGCCAGCCAGTCTTCGCGGAACCGCCCCTTGGCATCGACGACCGCATCGGTTTCGAAGCCGGTTCGACCCAGCAGCCAGCCAACCCCCGTCGTCGTGGGATTCAGTACCGGCACGCTGGTGAACAGCAATTCGTAACCGGCTTCGCGCGCCCGCTGCGCGATGGCAGCATCGAATGATCCATGCGGGAACGACATCGACTCCGCATTGGCATGCGGCTGCCCCAGCTGCCGGGCGAGCGATGCGCGCGCACCGGCAAGTTCCGCGTCCAGATCATCCGCAAGCCTCATGGGTGCATGTGTCTTGCCATGCAGGCCCAGAGCCACGCCCCCGGCTTCAAGCTGATGCAGTTCCTCGACAGTGACCATGTGGCGGTGCCCGTCATCGAGCCGCGCCATGAAAGGCTCCAGCACGCGCGCGCGGACATCCGCCTCCAATGCTTCGACGCGTGCGATCACCTCGCGCAGCGCCTCGATGGTCTCATCGACCTCGGTCCCTGCCGCCTCGCCAGCCGGCAACGCAGCCGCGAGTTCGCGCACCCCCAGTGCTCCGCGTCGCCAGGCGCCGATGAGGCGTTCCTGGAAGAAGGGCTGCCGGGTTCCCACCGCATCCGCCACCACGAACAGCAGCGCCGGCAAGCCCGCCCGCTTCAAAGCGGGGAGCGCGTAGTGGGCATTGTCGGCCCAGCCGTCGTCGAAGGTGATCAACAGGGATCTCGGCGGCAGGGCTGCGCCTGTCCTGCGCGACGCCAGCACCTGCTCCAGCGATACCACGCTGTAGTGGCGGCGGAAGAACGCCAGCGACTGTTCAAGCCAGCGCGTGGCAAGCGTGTAGTCCGGGTCGCAGGTCGCCCAGCGCGGATCGTCCGGACTCAAGGTACGATGGAACATGACCACCGTCAGGCTGTCCGCGTTGCGCAGCCGGTGATAGAGGCCGAGCAGCCCGCTCGTATACAACAGCTTCTTGGAGACGTCCTTCAGCATGGCGCCCGACATCGAAGTTTCAGTGATTATACCGACGTACAACCGCCGGGACCTGTTGCCGCGCGCCATCGATTCCGTACTCGCGCAGACGCGCTCCATCGACGAGATCATCGTGGTGGACGACGGCTCCACCGACGGCACGGCCGACATGCTGCAGGCGCGCTACGGCGAGCGCGTGAAGCACGTATGGCAATCCAACGCCGGCGTCTCGGCCGCGCGCAACCATGGCCTCCGCCTCGCCCGTGGCCGCTATCTCGCCTTGCTCGACAGCGACGACGAATGGTTGCCGGAGAAGACCGCACTGCAGGTCGCGTTCCTCGAATCCAGGCCGGACTTCGGCATGGTCGTCTGCGACGTCGAGCGCATCGATGGCGATTACCGGCATATCGACGTCTTCCATCGCCGCGATGTGATCCGTGAAGATGGCTGGGCGCTGCGATGGTTGCTGCACAACCCGGCATTGATTCCGGCGTCGGTCATGCTCCGCCGGCAGGTGGTGGACCAGCTGGGCGGGTTTGATGAGACATTGCGCACTGCCGAGGATCTCGAATTCCACCTGAGGGTCGCACGCCACTGGCCGATCGGCGTCGTCGAACAGGCCCTCGTGCGCGCGATGCGGGGGCACGAAGGCCTGTCGGCAGCCAGCAGCACGTACGATGATTATGTCCGCGTGGTCGAAGCCGCTGTCGCCAGTGCCCGCGGCTCGCTCGACGACGGCGAACTGGACGTGGCGCTCGCCGGCACCTATCTCCGCAATGCGCGCGGCATGCTGATACGCCGTCGCTGGGCTGCAGGCGCCAGGCTGGCCAACCGCGCCTGGCGACTCTCCCGGGACAGGGGGCAACGTCGCGAGATCCTGGCCCTGTTGCCGTTCGGACTGAAACGCTTCCTGCGCGGCCTGCTCCCGGCCGGTTGAATTTCCCTTCCGCATGCGCGGCCGCTCAGCGCGCGCCGCGGCCGAACAGCACGACCTCTACGGTCTGAAGCAGGATCATCACGTCGAACACCAGGCCGTGGTTCTTGACGTAGAACAGATCGAACTTGAGCTTCTCTTCCGCATCGCGCACCGAAGCACCGTAGGGGTAGCGCAGCTGCGCCCACCCGGTCAGGCCAGGCTTGACGCTGTGCCGTACGCCGTAATAACGCACTTCATCGTTGAGCATGTCGACGAAATGCGGACGCTCCGGTCGCGGCCCCACGAAACTCATGTCGCCGCGCAGCACCGCGATGAGCTGCGGCAATTCATCCAGGCGTGTCTTGCGGATGAAACGTCCTACCCGCGTGCTGCGGTCGTCATCCTTGCTGGCCCAGATCGCGACACCGCCCTTCTCGGCATCCACCCGCATGCTGCGGAACTTGGTCAGCGTGAAATGCCGCCCGCGCTCGCCCACGCGCGTCTGGCTGTAGAAGACAGGCCCGCCCGACTCAAGCCAGACCGCGAGACCCACGAGGACCATCAGCGGCCAGCTGACCAGCAGCAACGCTCCCGCGGCGAGCAGATCGAAGAAGCGCTTGCTCAAGCGTCGTGGCGTGGAGTAGTCGAAGCCGCCCGAGAACACGAGCCACGAGGGATCCACGGCATTGAGTTGCACCATGCCCGCTTCGCGTTCGAAGAAGCTGGACAGGTCCACCACGGAAATTCCCTGCTGCACGCACTGGAGCATCTGCTCCATGGGCAGCCCGCCGCGACGCTCATCGGGTGCGATCACTAACTCGTCGATCTGCAGGCGTTCCGTGAGGGCATGGAGTCCTTCGTCCCCCATGTGGACCAGCATGTCCTCGTGCACATGCACCGACTGGCCCGGCACCGGCACGAATCCCACTACCGAGAACGTGCGACGGTCCGAGCGGCGACGCATGCAGGAATTGATGAGGTCCGCGTTGCGGCCGGCGCCGAGAATCAGGACGCGCTGCTTGAGTACGTCCGAATGGAATACCCGCACCCACCCGATGCGCACCACCACGATGCTGACGACCCCGATGCCCAGCGAGATGGCCAGCACGCCGCGACCGAGATACGCAGGAGGCACCAGGTAATACAGGACGACGAGCGCGATGCCGCCAAACGCGAACGAAAGCGCAAGGCGCAGGGCGAAGTCCATGCGCGTATGTCGGACATGGGTCTGGTAAAGACCGAAGGCGGTCATGGAGCCGGTGATCGCCAAAGCCACCAGTGCGGCACGCCATGGCGTCTGCTCCAGGAACATCACCTGGTATTCCGGATCGGTGTGGAAGCGTATCCACGCCGCTGCCATCACGGCTGCGAACAGTACGACCACCTCCCCCAACCACAGGAACCGGATGACCCGATCCTTGCGGCTCTTGTGCGTTGCCTTCATCGACGTCCCCTGCTGCCGTACCGGCCAGCACCCCCGGCCCGTACCGCGATACGTTTCATTCCGTCGCCACGCGGCCACTCCCTTCCGGGAAAGACCATCGCCCTGGCTCCGGCACGTCTTCTTCTTACCTCCGACACATCTCTTCGAACGTGACTTTCCGCCGCTGGCGGACAGCGGAACAAGAAAAAAGCCGCCCCGAAGGGCGGCCTCTGGTCGTATCAGGGGAAAACGGACCCGCTGCGTCAGCGGCGGAGAACAACGCCCCTTCTATAGCGTGCTGCGGGCGCCTGCCGCCAGCGCGGCCGCTCGCGGACGGCCGGCAGCGTGGCCGGCGCAGGCGCGGCAACGGCCGGCTGCGACGCGGTCACCGGCTGTGCCGCCGCTCCTGCCGGGCGTGAAGGGATCAACGGTTGGGACCCATTCACCCGGATCGGGTCGGAGACCTGGTCAATGTCGAACTGCTCGAATGCCCCGACATCGATGCGGTTCTCCAGCAGAAGACGTGCGTGCGCGTCCCCGATCGCGAGCTTGGTCCGCAACGGCGGATCGAATGCCGGCAGCAGTTGCGGCGACGGGAACGGGAACGCAGTCGGCGTGACGGGGGTGTTGTTGCCCGTGTTCAACAGCGGGCTGCCCGCACGAGGACGGAGGTTGCGCTGTGCCAGGTCGACGAACATCGGGTCGCTCCCCCGCAGGGTGCCCGTCCACTCCGTCGGCACCATCGCCGCCGCTGTCTGCACCCAGTTGTTGGAGCCGGCGACCTTGCGGCCATCCGACCATGGCTCCCTGCTCTGCGGGCCACAGTACGGCGTGTCGACATTGCTCGCCGGATTCTCGCGGACGATGCTGGGCGCACTGCCCGCTGCCGGCTGGTAGATCACGTTGTTGTGCATCTCCAGCGAGCCCTGGCCCAGTTGGACCAGCACGGCGTTGGCCGTGCCGGAACGGTCCATCAGGATGGTGTTGTTCACCAGGCGCGTGCGGCCCTGGTTGCGTCCGTTGAGATCGCCGCCGATGCGCAACGCATTGCCCGAACGACTCGTCGAGCGATGGATGATGACATTGCCGACGAGTTCGGCGTCTTCGCGCCGGAGATCCGCGGTCCAGCCGGACTTCTGCGTCTCGCAGTCGGGTCCGATCAGCTCGACTTCGTGCAGGTCCGACCCCTCGATCCAGTTGTAGTGGATTTCGGCACGCTGGTGGCGTACACGCACCAGCACGCCGCCGGTGGCGCTGTGCACGTAGTTGTAGCGCATCCTGAACACGGTGTCCGGATAGGCCACCTCGTCGGACTGCATGTAGATCGCATGCCGGCGGTCGCCCTGTCCCGAGCGGGCGATCTCGCTGTACTCGAGCGTGAACGATCCGGAGTTCTGGTCGGCGCCCAGGATGCCGTGCGAGGGACAGTCATGCACGTACGCATCGCGCACCGTGGCGTTGTGGGCCTCGCTGAAAATGCAGGAACTCGTTCCGCCAGTCACTTCGAAGCCTTCGAACACGACGTGATTCGACTGCTGGAATTTGATGGTATGACTACCCCCCGAAAGCACGGGCCGGGTCGCCCCGGCGACGCGGCGCCACCTGATCGTCACCGGACTGGCTTCGGTACCGCTGTCGTCGCTGCCCACCACGATATTGCCGGCATAGGTCGCATTGCCGTCCACTTCGACGATGTCGCCCGGCGCAAGATTGACGCTGCTGAAGAGGGTCGTCAGCTGCGTGTAGGTGCGCCCCGGACCAACGTTGTAAGTTGCGGCGGCCGCGCTCAAGGGGACAGCCGCCAGCAGCCCCAGCCCAAGCAAGGGTTTTGAGAAATGCATCAAATGGACTCCCGCGATTGCTCGCGTTCTGTTGTTTCCCCTGCTGGATCATTGTCCCGACGCGGGCGTGAACAACCCGCTAATCCAGACCTTCAATGGGCGCCACGGATGAGACGCGTGCCCCATTTCGGTGATCAGGTCTGCCTTCAAGTACGCGAATGACCGCCGAAAGCGGCCGCAAGCATCGTGCTGAAGGAATCTTTCGATCAGGTTATTGACGGGTGAAAGTCGTTCGTGCAAAATTCCGCTTCTAACGAAACGCGCCCGTAGCTCAGCTGGATAGAGTACCTGGCTACGAACCAGGCGGTCGGGAGTTCGAATCTCTCCGGGCGCGCCATTTTCGAAACAGGCTGACTTAGGTCAGCCTGTTTTTTTTCGCCCGTCCGAAGACAAGCGTCACTCCGGTCGCATAAAAAAAAGCCCCGCATTGCGGGGCTTTTTCAAACTGGCGGAGTGAGAGGGATTCGAACCCTCGATAAGGCTTTTGACCCTATACTCCCTTAGCAGGGGAGCCCCTTCGGCCACTCGGGCATCACTCCGGTTTTTCGCACGTCGCAGCCATGCTGCAGCGGCCGCCTAGGATAGCGACTCGCCGCGCGGGCGGCAAACAAATTCACTCCGAAGTGACGTTTTCCGAACCTGCAGGCGACGCGATCTCCTCACCACGCTGGATGCGCTGGTAGATTTCTTCGCGATGCACGGCCACATCCTTGGGCGCGGTGATACCGATACGCACCTGATTTCCTTTCACGCCAAGCACGGTCACTGTGACCGAATCACCGATCATCAGGGTTTCGCCGACACGGCGGGTCAAGATCAACATGTTTCTTCTCCGTAATCCGGCAAGGATAGTGCCGGGGGCGCGCCAGCCTTGTGAAAATGGGCCGACAGCTTCCTGGTACATTCATGAACCTAAAGCATGGTAGCGGCCGGGGGCACACCGCCGCAAGCGCCGTATGGTCGAATGGCGGATCAGCCAAGGCGTTGCTGGACCCATCCGGGAACGCCTGCAAGGGCCGTGGCAAGGGCGGGCCCGTCCTCACCACCACCCTGGGCGAGGTCCGGGCGACCACCGCCCTTGCCCCCGATCTGACTGGCGATATGTGACAGTAGTTCCCCCGCTTTGACCCGCCCTGTTGCGGCACCGTTCACGCCTGCCACCAGCGCCGCCTTGCCGTCCACGGTGCCGGCGAGGACGATCACTGCGTCGCCCAACTGCTGCTTCAGGCGGTCCATGGCATCGCGGAGCGCCTTTGCGTCGAAACCTTCCAGCCGCGAAGCGAGGACACGGATACCTCCCACCTCGACGGCCGAGCCGCCCAGGTCCGACGTGGCGCTGGAGGCCGCCTTGGCTTTGAGGGACTCCAGTTCCTTCTCGAGCTTCTTCTGGCGGTCGGCCAGTGCCCGGATCTTCTCGACCACCTCACCGGTGTTGCCGCCCAGCAGGCCAGCCGCTTCGGCAAGCCGGCGCTCCTCGTCGGCCACATAGTCGAGCGCACCCTGCCCCGTCACCGCCTCGATGCGGCGCACGCCAGCGGACACACCACCTTCACCGACCAGCTTGAACAGGCCGATGTCACCAGTGCGGCCGACATGGGTACCGCCACAGAGTTCGGTGGAGTAATCGCCCATCTTCAGCACGCGCACGTGTTCGCCGTATTTTTCGCCGAACAACGCCATGGCGCCGAAATCCAGTGCTTCCTGCATGCCCATGTGATGCACTTCGGCTGCGCTGTTGGCACGGATCTGCTCGTTGACGCGACGCTCGACCTCAGCCAGTTCCACCGCCGTCATCGGCTGGAAATGGGAGAAGTCGAAGCGCAGGCGATCCGGTGCGACGAGCGAACCTTTCTGCTGGACGTGCGTGCCGAGCACTTCGCGCAACGCCGCGTGCAGCAGGTGGGTGGCGGAATGGTTCAGGATGGTGCTGGCGCGACGTGTCGCGTCCACCGATGCCACCACATGGTCGCCAAGCTTCAGCGTACCCTTGGCGACACGGCCGGCGTGGCCATGGAACTGGCTCGCGAACTTCAGCGTGTCCGCGACATCGAACTCGACGCCCTGTTCGGCCAGCACGCCGGTATCGCCGACCTGCCCGCCGGATTCCGCGTAGAACGGTGTCTTGTCCAGGATAACCACCGCCTCCTCGCCCGCTTCCACGGACGGCACCGGGCGCCCGTCCTTCAGCAGCGCGACGACCTGCAGGCCGCCGGCATCCAGGTGGTCGTATCCCTGGAAGACCGTGGGCGAGAGCTGGGCCACGAGGTCGGCGGGCAGGCCGGTATTCGAAGTGAACTTGCCGGCGGCACGCGCGGTTTCCCGCTGTTGCTCCATCGCCGCATCGAACCCGGCCATGTCCACGGTCAACCCACGCTCACGTGCGATGTCGGCAGTGAGGTCAACCGGGAAGCCGTACGTGTCATACAGCCGGAACGCATCGGCACCCGGGATGACCCCATCGGCCGCGCGCGCGGCGACGTCGTCGAAGATCCGCATGCCGGAATCCAGCGTCTCCGCGAACCGTTCTTCCTCTGCCTTGAGCGCGCGCTCGACCAGTTCGCGGGCCGCCGGTAGTTCCGGGTAGGCATCGCCCATCAGGTCGGACAGCGTGCCGACCATCTTGTGGAAGAAGGACTGGCGCATGCCCAACATCCAGCCGTGGCGCAGGGCCCGACGGATGATCCGTCGCAGCACATAACCCCTGCCCTCATTGGACGGCAGCACGCCATCGACGATGAGGAAGCTGCACGCGCGGATATGGTCTGCGATGACGCGCAGCGACTTGTTCTCGAGATCGGCCGTGCCGGTCAGTTCGGCGGCCTTGCGGATCAGGCCTTGGAACAGATCGATCTCATAGTTTGTGTGGACATGCTGGAGCACGGCCGCCAGACGCTCCAGGCCCATGCCTGTATCGACGCAGGGTGCCGGCAGCGGTATCAGCGTCCCGTCGGGTTGACGGTCGAACTGCATGAAGACGTTGTTCCAGATCTCGATGTAGCGATCACCATCTTCATCCGGCGAGCCCGGCGGACCACCCGCGATATGGTCGCCGTGATCGTAGAAAATCTCGGTGCACGGGCCGCAGGGCCCGGTGTCGGCCATCTGCCAGAAGTTGTCGGACGCGTAAGGCGCGCCCTTGTTGTCGCCTATGCGCACGATGCGCTCGGCCGGCAGACCGATCATGTCGTGCCATAGGTCGTAGGCCTCGTCATCGGTGTGGTACACCGTGACCAGCAGCCGTTCCTTGGGCAGCTTCCAGACCTCGGTCAGCAGTTCCCATGCCCAGCCGATGGCCTCCTTCTTGAAGTAATCGCCAAAGGACCAGTTGCCCAGCATCTCGAAGAAGGTGTGGTGGCGGGCCGTGTAACCAACCGAATCCAGATCGTTGTGCTTGCCGCCCGCGCGCAGGCAGCGCTGCACGTCGGCCGCCCGCACATAACTGCGCTTCTCGGCGCCCAGGAACACGTCCTTGAACTGCACCATGCCGGAATTGGTGAACAGCAACGTAGGGTCGTTGCCGGGCACGAGCGAGGCTGACGGCACAATGGTATGGCCCTTCCCGGCGAAGAAGTCGAGGAAGTCCTGGCGGATCTGTCGGGTACTGAAGGTATTGGGAGTGGTCATCTGGCAGGCATTGGCTGGAAGGCGCATCCCCGCGCCGCTCTCTCCGCTACATGCGGGTGCGGCGAGGTGGAGGCAACCCAATGCTCTAGATTATCAGGCCGCCCCGTCCCAGTCCTCAGCCTCCAGCCGACTCGCGGCCCGGACGGCGGCGCCATCGAAGCCGCGCCGGATCAGGAAATCCGCGATCTTGCGCCGTTGAGCCGGGTCGATCTGGCGGGCTGGACCGAAACGACGGCGGACGAGGTCGCACGCCGCTTCGGTCCAGTCGCCATCGAAGGTGGCCATGGCGGCCGCCACCGCCTCGCGGTCCAGCCCATGCGTGGACAGCTCGGCCTTTATACGTAGCGGACCATAACCACCCGAGGCCCGGCTTCGGACAAGGGCCTCTGCAAAGCGCGTGTCGCTCTGCCAACCCTCATCCGCCAACCGGTCCACGGCCGATCGCACATCGGCCGCTTCCACTCCACGGGATGTCAACTTGCGGGACAACTCCCGTCGGGAGTGCTCCCTACGGGTCAAGAGCCCGAGCGCGCGCTGCAGGGGTGTCTGCTCGGCCGGCTTGCGCCGGCGGCGTCCTGCCCCCGGTGCATCTCCTGCTTCATCGACCATGACGCGCGTCCGGTTCACCCATTGCGGTGCTTATTCGCCGTCGCTGTCCGCACTTTCTTCGCGCTGCGCTTCGGCGGGCTGGAACTTCTCGCGCAATTCGGATTCCAGCTTGGCGGCAATGGCAGGATTCTCGCGCAGGAAGGTCCGGGAATTGTCCTTGCCCTGGCCGATGCGCTCGCTGCCATAGCTGTACCAGGCGCCCGCTTTGTCGACCAGCTTGGCTTCCACGCCCATATCGATCAGTTCACCTTCGCGACTGATGCCTTCGCCATAGAGGATCTCGGTGACGACCTGCTTGAACGGGGGCGCCAGTTTGTTCTTGACCACCTTGATCTTGGTCTGGTTGCCGATGATCTCGTCGCCCTTCTTGATGGCACCGATGCGGCGGATGTCCAGACGGACGGAGGCGTAGAACTTCAGCGCATTGCCGCCAGTGGTGGTCTCGGGGCTCTGCCCGGGCATCATCACCCCGATCTTCATGCGCAACTGGTTGATGAAGATGACGGTGGTGTTCGAGCGCTTGATGTTGCCGGTGAGCTTGCGCAGGGCCTGGCTCATCAGGCGCGCCTGCAGGCCCGGCAGCTGATCGCCCATCTCGCCTTCGATCTCGGCCTTCGGCGTCAGTGCTGCCACGGAGTCGATGACCACGATGTCGACGGAGCCGGAACGCACCAGCATGTCGGCGATTTCCAGCGCCTGCTCGCCGGTATCCGGCTGTGACAGCAGCAGGTCATCCACATTCACGCCCAGCTTGGCGGCGTAGATCGGGTCCAGCGCATGCTCGGCGTCGATGAATGCGGCGGTGCCACCCTGCTTCTGGCACTGGGCGATGGCCTGCAGGGTCAGGGTGGTCTTGCCGGAGGATTCCGGACCGTAGATCTCCACCACGCGACCACGCGGCAGTCCGCCGATGCCCAGGGCGATGTCCAGCATCAGTGAACCTGTGGGGATGATTTCCACGGGCTCGATGACCCGGTCCCCCATGCGCATCACCGAGCCCTTGCCGAACTGGCGCTCGATCTGGGTCAGTGCGGCGGAAAGGGCGCGCTTCTTGTTCTCATCCATTGTCGTGGTCCTAGTCAAGGTGGTCAGGTGCGATCAGTGTGGGCAGCGGCCATCGCACAGGTTGCGACGGGACGGGCATGGGAGAAATTAGTTGCTCGCGGTAGCTGCGTGGATCGGCGCTCACCGCAGAGGGGGGTCGGGAAACACCGCGTTTCGATGCGGGAAGGCATCTCGGCCGATCTCGCGCCAGACGTCACCGGTTTGGCCTCACCAGGCCGCAGTACAGGCCTTCGATGGCAAAGTCCTGGTCAGGCAGTACCTCGATGGGGGCATAGTCGGGATTGCGCGGCAGCAGACGGATGCGGTCCTTGCCGATCTTCAAAAGCTTGACGGTGATGGCGTCGTCGATCCGCGCCACCACGATCTGACCCGACCGTGCATCGTGCGTGCGATGCACCCCGATCAGGTCGCCGTCAAAGATGCCTTCGTCCCGCATCGAGTCGCCCTTGACCTTCAACAGATAATCCGGCGCGGGCGCGAAGAAAGCCCGGTCCAGCAGCACGTAGTCGTGGTGCCCTGCGTCCGCGCCGATCGGCGAACCCGCCGCGACCTGCCCCAGTACCGGAACGCGAAGGCCGTCTTCATTGGCGGCAGGAAATGCAAGGTCCGACTGGGGTGGCAGCGGCGCCTTGAGCAGGCGGATACCGCGCGCACGGCCGGGCACCCGTTCGATGGCCCCTGCCTGTTCCAGCGCTTCCAGGTGGTATTGGGCGGCACGTACACCTTTGAAGCCGAAGGCCTTGGCGATTTCCGCCTGCGATGGCGGCATGCCCTCGGCTTCAAGCCGTTCGGCGATCAGGGCGAGGATGGCGTGCTGGGTATCGGTCAGATCCATGGTTAGTAGTAATACTACTAACTCCACCAATTGGCAACCTCGGCAGCGTCAGCGCTTCCCGCTGCGCAGGATCGAGAACAGGATCCATACCCCGCACAGAGCGGCGCCGAGGAAGCCCAGCACGCCCAGGGCCATCAGCCACCGGTTGGAAACGCCTCCGCCCACGCTGTTCATCACGATCGACGAACCGATGATCAGGGCAGCCGTGATGATGCCCATCGTCAGGCGATTGGCGGCCCGGTCCACCTGCTCGCCGAACACCTTCAGCGTGTCGACCTCGATGTGCATCTGCAGCTTGCCGCGCCTGGCCGACTGCAGTAGCCGATGCACGTCACGCGGCATGTCGCGCAACAGGTCCACCAGCCCGGACAAGGTCCGTCGTCCGCGCCGTACCAGGACATCGGGTGCATAGCGCTCCAGCATGGCGCGCTCCAGGAAGGGGCGCGCTTCACTGGCCATGTCGAAGTCGGGATCGAGCTGGCGCCCCATGCCTTCCAGGGTGAGGAAGGCCTTGATCATCAGCGCCAGGTCCGCAGGCAGGCTGAGGCCATGCTCGCGCAGCATCGCGGTGACATCGCCGAGCATGGCGCCCATGCGCAGGTCCTTCAGCGGCACGCCGCGGTACTGGTCGACGAAGGCATCGGCGGACTCCTGCAGGCGCAGTTCGTCGATGTCGTTGTTCTCCTCGGTCCAGTCGGACAGGACTTCCGCCACGGCTTCCGGGTCATGCGCGACCAGGCCATGCAGCAGGCGCACGACCTGGAAACGGCGCTGTTCGGTGACCCGCCCGACCATGCCGAAATCGATCACGCCGATGGCGCCATCCGGCATGTAGAAAATGTTGCCGGGATGCGGGTCGGCATGGAAGAAGCCATCCTCCAGCACCATCTTGAGCACGATCCCCGCCCCGGTGCGCGCGAGCTGCCTGCGGTCCAGCCCCATCGCATCCACGGTGGCAAGGTCGCGCCCGGGAATACCGTCCAGGCAGGCCTGCACGTTGAGTCGCTCGCAGGTCCACTCCCAGTACACGCGTGGGATCACGATATCCTCGCGCCCCGCGAAATTCTGCGCGATGCGCTCGGCATTGCGGCATTCCGCGGCGAAATCCAACTCGCGGCGCAACGAGGCGCTGAACTGCTGCACGATGCGCTGCGGGTGGTAGCGGCGCAGCTCGGGAAGGTTCTTTTCGATGATCACGGCCAGGTGTTTCAGCAGCCGGAGATCGGCCTCCACCGTGTCGCGGATGCCGGGGCGGCGTATTTTCAGCACCACGGCGCTGCCGTCGACCAGCCACGCACGATGTGCCTGTGCCAGTGAGGCGGCAGCCAGGGGTTCCTGCTCGATCCGGTCGAAGACCGCTTCGGGATCCGCCCCCAGGTCTTCGCGCAGTTGTGGCAGCACGTCCTCCCATTGCAACGCCGGCACGGCATTCTGCAACTGGCCGAGTTCATCGATCCATGCGGGCGGCAGCAGGTCCACGCGGGTGGCCAGCACCTGGCCCAGTTTCACGAACGTGGGTCCCAGGTCCTGCAGCGTGCAGCGCAGCCGCGCAGGCACGTCCATGCGCAGCCGTCCTTCCTCGACCGCCTGCCAGTGCAGCAGGCGCCCTGCCTTTTCCAGCACGCCGGCCATGCCGATGCGCTTGACGACATCGCCAAAGCCCCAGCGGATCAACACCGATGCGATCTCCTGCAATCGGCCCAGATCGCGCACCGTGCCCAGCGTTTCCCACATCACCGCATTCCTCCGCGCAGGAGCGTCGCGATCACAACCGTTCCAACCCATCGAGCGCGGTCGCCACCGTCTGCCGGCGCACGGCATCGCGGTCGCCGGAGAACTGGAAAACCTCGGCGCGCGCATAACCGCCCCGCCGCTTCCAGCCGATCCAGACCGTGCCCACCGGCTTGTCCGGGCTCCCGCCGCCCGGACCGGCAATGCCGGTCACGGCCACCGCGACACTGGCACCCGAACTGACCAGCGCTCCGGACACCATTTCGATCACCGTCTCGCGGCTGACGGCGCCATGGGTCTCCAGCGTCTGCGGCCGCACGCCCAACAGGGCCTGCTTGGCCTCATAGCTGTACGCCGCCAAACCGCAATCGAACCAGTCCGACGACCCGGCGATGTCGGTCACGCACTTGGCGATCCAGCCGCCCGTGCAGCTTTCCGCCGTGACCAGATGATCGCGGCCTTGCCTGAGGCGATCGCCCAGACGATGGGCCAGGACATGCAGTTCTTCATCGGTGGGGACGGACATCATCGGTTCCGGCTGGGGGGCGTGCGTGTTGTAGCCGATTTGTCCGCCGCTGTCGCCCCGCCGCGCCGCGCCAAAGAAAACGGCCCGCCTGGAAGGCGGGCCGTTCGCGATGTTCTGCGAAGGGGATCAGTACCGCACGCGCAGTGTCACGCCGTACATGCGGGGCGCGCCGAGGAAGGCATTGAAGGTGTTGAACGGGTTGTTCGGCGCCGGCGACACGTTCTGCAGCGGTCCATCGAAGCCGACCTGCACATAGTCCTCGTCAGTGATGTTGGTGCCCCAGAACTCGAGCATCCAGCGCTGGTCCTGCGCACCGATGCCGAACCGTGCGTTGGCCACGGCGTAAGCGTCCTGCATCTTCTCCGGGTCGAGGTCGGAGCCGGTGTTGTACTCGGACACGTACTTGGCACCGATGTTGAAGCGCGCCATCAGGCTGCCCACATCCCACTCGTACGTCACCGATGCCGAACCCGACCACTTCGGCGCGAAGCTCATCTGCGCGCCAGGCAGCTTGTACAACGCGCCGGTGGGCGTCACGAAGTCACCGCCCGGGATGTTGTCGCCGTACTGCGTGTCGGCATACATCAGGCCGCCCTGCAGCATCAGGCCACGGATCGAGCGCGGCTGCCACAGCAGTTCCGCATCCAGGCCCTGCGAGGTGACTTCCGGGATCGAGCGCACCACGAAGCTGGTGCCGAGGAAACTGTTGAGCTGGAAGTCCTCGTACTTCTGGTGGAACAGCGTGGCGTTCAGCAACAGGTTGCCGTCCAGCCACGTGGTCTTGGCACCCAGTTCATAGCTGTCGACGAACTCGCCTGCGAACGAGGTGTCGAGCACCGGCAGGATGCCCGTGCCGCCGCTGGACAGGCCGTTGGACGACTGCACGCGATCGAGGTTGAAGCCGCCGCCCTTGTAGCCGCGGGCGAACGAACCGTAGGTCATGACGTGCTCGTTCCAGCGGTACGCCGCCTTCAGCGTGCCGGACCATTCCTTCTCTTCCCGCTCCTGCACCGTGTCGCGCGTGGGCGCGTTGTGCAAGGGGTTGGCCCACGGCAGGCACCCGTAGCCGACCACCGTCGGTGCCGCGGCACTGGCCTGCGCGACCGACAGGCCGCGCGCCACTAGCGCGGCGACGACCTGCGCCGGGTTGGCCAGCATCGAACCGCAGCCTGCACCGCCGTTCGGGTTGCTGTAGTTCGAGATCAGCGTCTTCTTCTCGCGGGTGTAGCGCAGGCCCAACGTGAGGTCCAGCGCGTCCGTGGCGTGCCAGGTGTTGTTGGTGAACAGCGCCGTGCTCTTGGCGCTCTGCTCATACGTGTCCAGCGCGCCGAGGCCGGCGAACACGGTGCCGAATGGGCGGCCCGTCGCCTGCGACAGGAACAGCGGCGCGGTCGGCGACTGGCCCAGGGCCGGATTGATGATCGACAGCAGCGCAACCGACAGATAGGGCTCGTAGTGCGAGCCGATGCGATAGGTCTCGGTACGGTCCAGGTCTTCGTCGGTATAGAACGCCCCGACCATCCAGTCGATGTGGTCGTTGCCGCCCGTCAGGCGGAATTCCTGGCTGAAGGTCTTGAAGCCGGTGAAGGACTCGTCCTCATCTGCCACGCGGTAGAGGATATCGGCCGTGCTGAAGTCATAGTCCAGGCCGTTGATCGCCTCCCACTCGCGCTGTGCGGTGATCGACGTCAGCGTGGCGCCGCCGAACCAGGACGAATCCCAGTTCACCTCGACGGCCACGCCATTTTCCTTGATGTCCTGCGTGGTGGGACGGTTGCTGTAGGCCACGCGGTCGAACGGATCGTCGCCCGGCGCCGCGACCGCCTTGCCGCCGACCAGGGCATTGAGGATCGCCGCCGTGGCACCCACCGTAGTCTGCACCGCCGCGCAGCAGTTCTCCTCACGGCTGGTGAAATCCCCGGACACCAGGATTTCCAGGTTCTCCGAGGGCTCCAGCAACAGCTTGCCGCGCACCGTGTGGAAGTTCTGGTCGTTGTCGTCGGTTTCCTGGCGCGGGCCGTTGCCCGTGCGGACATCCATCCAGCCGTCGCGCTTGCGCTTGGCGGCGTAGATGTTGAATGCGCCCACTTCACCCAGCGCGTCGTTGTAGCTGCCGGACACGCCGAGCGCGCCGTAGTTGCCGACCGTGGCCTCGCCCTCCGCACTCTGGGTGTAGCTCGGGCGACGGGTCACCACATTGATGACGCCGGCCGAGGTGTTCTTTCCGAACACGGTGCCCTGCGGCCCCTTCAGCACCTCGATGCGTTCAAGTTGCCCCAGATCACCGAAGCCGACGCTGTTGCGCGGACGGTACACGCCATCGATCACCACGCCGACCGATGACTCCAGGCCGACGTTGTCGCCCACGGTGCCTACGCCGCGGATACGGGCGGTGGTGATGGCTTCACTCTGGGTGCTGGTGACGGTCAGGCCGGGCACCAGGACCTGCAGGTCCTTGATGTCGCGCACGCCGGTGTCCTGCAGCAGTTGCTCGGACACCGCCGTCACCGAGATCGGCACGTCCTGCATGGCCTCCTCGCGCTTCTGCGCGGTGACCGTCATGGTCGCCAAGGTGGTGGGTTCTTCCTCTGCCGCGGGTGCGGCCTGCTGCGCATACGCGTGCGAGCTGGCGCAGAGCGCGGCGAAGACGGCAAGTGAAAGCGCTTTGTGCCTGGGCGATGCGGTGACCATGTTCTCCCCTCCAAGGGTCATGTGCTGACGACGGGTGCTTGTGTGTTTCAGGATGTAGCGTGCAGTGATGCCGTTGTGGCGAACGCAACTCCCCTTGCGTCAACGCGAAATTAACACCCACTTCACAGCACGGCATTCTGCACTGCGTCGATACGCAGGCCATCACTTTGGCATGGATAAGTCACTGATTTTCCGAACGATCGTGCGGAACTTCCATTACGCGTGCTACCAACCGATGTGTTTGCACCTCGTTCCACACCGCGGTCACGTACGCCCAACCGCTACAATCAGCACCCTTTCGCACTTCCCCTCCCCACAGGCCTCGTGAGCAAAGACAAGTCGGAACACACGCCCTTGATGAAGCAGTTCTTCGCCGCCAAGGCGGAGTACCCGGACCTTCTGCTGCTGTTCCGGATGGGCGACTTCTACGAGCTGTTCTACGACGATGCCCGCAAGGCGGCCCGGCTGCTCGACATCACCCTGACCCAGCGCGGCAGTTCGGGCGGCGCGCCAATCCCGATGGCGGGCGTGCCCGTCCATGCCTGCGAAGGTTATCTGGCCCGGCTGGTGGCGCTGGGCGAATCGGTGGCGATCTGCGAGCAGATCGGCGATCCGGCACTGGCGAAGGGCCTCGTCGAACGGAAAGTGGTGCGCGTGGTCACCCCAGGCACCGTGACCGACGAAGCCTTGCTCAACGAGCGTCGCGACACCCTGCTCATGACTGTCGCGCGAGGCCGCTCGGGCTATGGCCTTGCGTGGGCAGACCTGGCTGGCGGCCGCTTCATGGTCAACGAAGTGGACAGCGATGACGCCCTGGAGGCCGAACTCTCCCGCCTGGAGCCAGCCGAGCTGCTGGTGCCCGACGAAGAAGGCTGGCCGGCATTCCTGCAGCAGCGCACGGGCGTCCGCCGACGCGCGCCCTGGCTGTTCGATCCCGACAGCGGCCGGCGGCAGCTGCTGAACTTCTTCGGCCTGCACGATCTCAGCGGCTTCGGCATCGACGACAAGCCGCTCGCCACGGGCGCCGCGGGCGCCCTGCTCGGCTATGTGGAAGAAACCCAGAAGCAGCGCCTGCCCCACCTGACCGCGATCGCGGTGGAATCGGCCGGCGATGCCATCGCCATGAACGCGGCCACGCGTCGCCACCTGGAACTCGATACGCGCGTCGACGGCGACACGCGACACACGCTGCTCGGCGTGCTCGATTCCACCATCACGCCGATGGGGGGGCGCCTGCTGCGTCGCTGGCTGCACCGGCCACTGCGCGACCAGCGTGTGCTGGGCGAACGTCACCAGGCCGTGGCCACGCTGATCGAACACGGTACCGACCGCGAACTGCGGACGGGCTTCCGTGCACTGGGCGATGTGGAACGCATCCTCACCCGCGTGGCGTTGCGCTCCGCGCGGCCGCGCGACCTGTCCACCCTGCGCGATGGCCTCGCCCTGTTGCCGGACGTGCGTTCGCACCTGGTGCCGCTGGACGCGCCGCGCCTGCAGGCGCTGGCGATGGAACTCGGTGAGCACGCCGATACCGCGTCGCTGCTGCTGGCTGCCATCGCCCCGCAGCCACCGCTCAAACTCACTGATGGTGGCGTGCTGGCCGACGGCTACGATGCGGAACTGGACGAACTGCGCCAACTCAGCACCCACGCGGACCAGTTCCTCGTCGACCTGGAAGCCCGGGAACGCGAGAGCAGCGGCATTCCCACGCTGAAGGTGGGCTACAACCGCGTGCACGGCTATTACATCGAGATCAGCAAGGGCCAGGCGGAGAAGGCCCCGGTGCACTACACGCGCCGGCAGACATTGACCGGCGCCGAGCGCTACATCACCGAAGAGCTGAAGCAGTTCGAGGACAAAGTGCTTTCGGCGCGCGAACGCGCGCTGTCGCGCGAGAAGCTGCTCTACGACGCGCTGCTGGACACGCTCAACGAGCGACTCGAACCGCTGAAGCGCTGTGCCGCCGCGCTCAGCGAACTCGATGTGCTCACCGCCTTCGCCGAGCGGGCGCAGGCGCTGGACTGGACCCAGCCGGAACTCAACGATGTGCCGGGCCTGCGGATCGAGCGCGGCCGCCACCCCGTGGTGGAAGCGGTGCGCAAGGAACCCTTCGAGCCCAACGACCTGCACCTGCACGAAGACCGGCGCATGCTGGTCATCACCGGCCCGAACATGGGCGGCAAGAGCACCTACATGCGGCAGAACGCGCTGATCGTGCTGCTCGCCCACATCGGCAGCTTCGTGCCCGCCTCGCGCGCCGTCATCGGCCCGGTCGACCGCATCCTCACCCGCATCGGCGCCGGCGACGATCTCGCGCGCGGGCAGTCCACCTTCATGGTCGAGATGGCGGAGACCAGCTACATCCTGCACCACGCCACCGCGCAGTCACTGGTGCTGATGGACGAGATCGGCCGCGGCACGTCGACCTATGACGGCCTGGCGCTGGCCGACGCCGTCGCGCGCCATCTCGCGGCAACCAACCGCTGCCACACCTTGTTCGCCACCCACTATTTCGAATTGACCGCGTTGGCCAACGAAACAGGCAGCGGCATCGCCAACGTGCATCTCGATGCCGTCGAACACGGCGATACGCTGGTTTTCATGCACGCGGTGAAGGAAGGCGCGGCGGACCGCAGCTTCGGCCTGCAGGTGGCCGCACTTGCCGGCCTGCCCAGGACCACGTTGCAGCAGGCACGTCGTCGCCTGGCCGAACTGGAGCAGCGTGGCCGCGATACGCACGCCTCGGACATGGCTCCCCAGGCGCTCGACGCCCCGCAGCAGTTTGGCTTGTTCTCCGCCAGGCCCTCGGCCGCGCAGGAAGCGCTTGCCGCGATCGATCCCGACGAACTGACACCCAAGCAGGCACTCGAAGCCATGTACCGGCTGAAAGCCCTGCTCTGATCCCACCCCACGACCGCCGCGTGACGGATCCGGTGCCTGCCGGCACCTGGCGATGTCCCGTCGCGCACCTCCGTACAACATCCGCGTAACGCGCGCGGCGTATCGTCGTGTGCGCCGACGGGGTACCGGTTGCGCAACGCACCATTGAATCGCGCTATCGAACTCTTTGTCACAAACGATTTTCATTGATCGTTCGCATTACCTAGTCTGGTCGCCACCCGCCAACGCCCGCAGGACGTCAGCCATGTGCATGCCCGCCATCCGGTACGCCCCGCACGTGCGCCGTATCGAAGATTCCGCTGGCCCCTCCCACCTCCTCCCTGCAGCGCGCACAGCTGACCTGCGCCGTTGACGCGCGAGTCCCATGGCAACCGCAGTCTCACGCTTGATCCGACTCCCTCCCACTCACACCCGACGGCAAAAGGAAGCACACCCATGACCACCGAATCGAAGTGCCCGTTCCACCAGACCGCTGGCAGCGGCACCGGCAACCGCGACTGGTGGCCCAACCAGTTGCGCGTGGACCTGCTCAACCAGCATTCCGCGCGCTCGAATCCGCTCGACAGCGGCTTCAACTATGCCGAGGCCTTCGAGAAGCTCGACTACCACGCGCTGAAAAAGGACCTGCGCGACCTGATGACCGATTCGCAGGATTGGTGGCCGGCCGACTTCGGCCACTACGGCGGCCTCTTCATCCGCATGGCCTGGCACAGCGCGGGCACCTACCGCATCGGCGACGGGCGTGGTGGTGGTGGTCGCGGACAGCAGCGCTTCGCGCCCCTCAACAGCTGGCCGGACAACGTCAGCCTGGACAAGGCGCGCCGCCTGCTGTGGCCGATCAAGCAGAAGTACGGACAGAGCATCTCCTGGGCCGACCTGATGATCCTGGCCGGCAACGTCGCACTGGAAACGATGGGCTTCCGCACCTTCGGTTTCGGCGGCGGTCGCGAAGACACCTGGGAACCCGATCAGGACGTGTACTGGGGCCGCGAGACCACCTGGCTGGGCGGCGACGTGCGCTATGCGCAGGGTTCCGAAGGCGTGGAGAAACCCGCCGACGAAGGCGTGCTGGTCTCCGACGACGATGCCGACGGCGACGTGCATTCGCGCCGGCTGGAGAACCCGCTGGCCGCCGTCCAGATGGGTCTGATCTACGTGAACCCCGAAGGCCCGGACGGCAATCCCGACCCGTTGCTGGCCGCGAAGGATATCCGCGACACGTTCGGCCGCATGGCGATGGACGATGAAGAAACCGTCGCGCTGATCGCGGGCGGCCATACCTTCGGCAAGACCCACGGTGCCGGCCCGGCCGACAACGTGGGCGCCGAGCCGGAAGCGGGCGATCTGGAGCAGCAGGGCTTCGGTTGGCACAACAGGTTCGGCAGCGGCAAGGGCGGCGACACGATCACCTCCGGCATCGAAGTGACCTGGACGCAGACACCGACGCTGTGGAGCAACAAGTTTTTCGAGAACCTGTTCGGCTTCGAATGGGAACTGGAGAAATCCCCTGCGGGCGCGCACCAGTGGGTCGCCAAGGACGCGCCGGAAAACGTGCCCCACGCGCACGATGCGTCGAAGAAGCAACGCCCGAAGATGCTGACCACCGACCTGTCGCTGCGTTTCGACCCGATCTACGGCCCGATCTCGAAGCGGTTCCTCGAGAATCCGCAAGCCTTCGCGGAAGCCTTCGCACGCGCATGGTTCAAGCTGACCCATCGCGACATGGGGCCGCGCGCGCGCTATCTCGGACCGGAAGTACCGAAGGAAGAACTGGTATGGCAGGACCCGCTTCCCAAGGCGGACTACGCCAGCGTGGATGCGGCCGACATCGACGCACTGAAGAAGAAGATCGCAGCGTCGGGGCTGTCGGTGTCCGAACTGGTCTCGACCGCATGGGCCTCGGCCTCGACCTTCCGTGGCGGCGACAAGCGCGGTGGCGCCAATGGCGCGCGGATTCGCCTCGCACCGCAGAAGGACTGGGCAGTGAACCAGCCTGAGCAACTGGCGAAGGTGCTGAAGGCGCTGGAACGCATCCAGATGGAGTTCAGTCTGGACGCATCCGGCGGCAAGAAGGTCTCGCTGGCCGACCTGATCGTGCTGGCCGGCGGCGTTGGCGTGGAGCAGGCGGCGAAGGCCGGCGGCATCGATGTCAGTGTGCCGTTCCGGCCGGGCCGCACCGATGCGCGCCAGGACCAGACGGATGTCGAGTCGTTCGCCGTGCTTGAACCCTTCGCCGACGGCTTCCGCAACTACCTCAAGGGGCGTTCGGTGGTGCCCGCCGAACATCTGCTGGTGGATCGTGCCCAACTGCTGACCCTGACAGCGCCGGAGATGACGGCCCTGGTCGGCGGCCTGCGTGCGCTGGGTGCGAATGCCAACGGTGGCAGCGAGGGCGTGTTCACCGACACGCCGGGCGTGCTGAGCAATGACTTCTTCGTCAACCTGCTCGACATGGACACGGAATGGAAAGCGACCGGCGCGAACCGCTACCAAGGCCGCGACCGCAAGACCGGTGCCGCGAAATGGACCGGTACCCGCGTGGATCTGGTGTTCGGCTCCAACTCCGTCCTGCGCGCGCTCGCCGAGGTTTACGCCAGTGCAGACGGCAAGGAGAAGCTCGCGAAGGATTTCGTCGCCGCCTGGACCAAGGTGATGGAGCTGGACCGCTTCGACCTGACATAGTCCGACGGGCGCCGGACGGCCTGCACACCTGCGGTGTGTGCGGGCCGATCCCGGCCCGCCGGTCGGCGCCCGCTATTGTGAGGCGGTGGTCACATCGTTTGGCGCTAGGATGATCGTCGCCACTATCACTCGTCCAGGAGGACGGCCACACGATGAGCAACCAGTCACTCGCAGAAGAACTTTTCGCCCAACTGCAGGGCGCACCGCTGCAGCAGGTCTCGCAGCAACTCGGCGTGGGACAGATGCAGACCTCCGGCGCCGTGGCGGCGGCCCTGCCCTTGCTGCTGGGTGCGCTGGGCAAGAATGCCGCGCAGCCCCAGGGCGCCGAGGCGCTGTTCGGCGCGCTGCAGAAAGACCATGCCGGCCTGGATCTTGGCAGCGTGCTGGGTGCGGTGCTGGGAGGTGGCTCGGCCCCCAGTCGCCAGACGGATGGGGCCGCCATCCTCGGTCACATCTTTGGCGGATCCCAGCCGCGGGCGGAAGCCAGCCTCGGCCAGGCGACGGGACTGGGCGGCGACAAGTCGGCGATGCTGATGAAGATACTGGCACCCATCGTGCTGTCCTTCCTGGCCCAGCGTTTCCTGGGCCAAGGCAACGCCAACCCGAGCGCACTGGGCCAGGTACTGGGCCAGGAGCGGCAGGTCGCGCAGCAGCAAGGCGGACTGGGTGGGGGCCTGCTCGGCGCCGTGCTTGACCAGGACGGCGACGGCCAACTGGGCCTGGGCGACATCCTCAAGATCGGCAGCGGCATGCTGGGCGGCGGACGCTGATCCGCTTACGCGCAGCGCGACGCAACGACAAGGAAGGGCGCCATCGGCGCCCTTCTTCATGTGGCATGACGCTACAGGGCGTCGATGTCGCCCAGTGCGCGGATCAACCGGCGGGCACGCTTGTCCGGACGTGACTGCGGTGCTTGGTAGCCGGCACGCTCGGCCTGCCGTGCCGCCAGCGCGGCGACACGCCGCGCCCGGGAGTCGTCGGACTCCACGTACAGCGCCTGCGCCACGGCTGCCGGGCCGCGCTTGTCGCTGAGCGCACGGACTTCGATCTCGAATACGTCCTCGCCCCGCGTCACCGCCAGCACGTCGCCCACCCGCACCGCGCGCGAGGATTTCGCGCGCTGTCCCGCCGCGTCGACCTTGCCAGTCTCGATGGCCTGCTTGGCCAGGCTGCGCGTCCTGAAGAAACGGGCCGCCCAGAGCCACAGATCCAGGCGGACGGAAGCATCGGAAGAATCGGTCATCGGAATATCGGGAGTGCCGCCTCAGGGCAGGCGTGCAGGGAGAATGGGAAACCGCAGCTCGGCCGTGTGCCCGCAAGCACCCCGGCACGCCTCAGTCTGCAACGGAATGCGCCCGCCGAAAACGCAAACGGCCACCCGAAGGTGGCCGTTCCTGCGACACGCTTGCGCCGGACTTACTCGGCGGAAGCAGCGGCTGCAGCGGCGGCCTGGCGGGCGACCTTGGCGGCGGCGTTGGCAGCCAGGTCTTCCTTGATGCGGGCGGCCTTGCCTTCCAGTTCGCGCAGGTAGTACAGCTTGCCGGCGCGGACCTTGCCGCGGCGCTTCACTTCGACCGAGTCGATGGTGGCGCTGTGGGTCTGGAACACGCGCTCGACGCCGTAGCCGTGCGAGATCTTGCGGACGGTGAACGCGGAGTTCAGGCCGGCGTTCTTCTTGGCGATGACAACGCCTTCGTACGCCTGCACGCGCTCACGGTTGCCTTCCTTCACTTTCACGTTGACGACCACGGTGTCACCGGGGCCGAACGCGGGCAGCTCGCGCGTGATCTGGGAGGCTTCGAATTCCTGGAGGAGCTTGCTCATGTTGGCACCAATGCTTGTATGCGTGATTGTGTCTTGCGACAACGGAAACTGATGCGGTCGCCGGATTGCGCCGCACGATATTGTTATGGGATCCGGGGGCGTGAACCGCCCAAGGGTCGCGCATTCTACCGGATCCGCAGCCGGACTGGCTACCCTGCCCCGTCCCCGCCGGCTTGGCCTGCCCGGAAGGCGGCCAGCAGGACCTTGTCGGCCTTGGACAGACCCGCCTCGTCCAGCAGGTCGGGCCGGCGCAACCAGGTTCGCCCCAGCGCCTGCTGGCGACGCCAGCGGGCGATGGCGGCATGGTCGCCGGACCGCAGGACCACCGGGACGTCACCCAACGGGTGGCTGGATGGGTGGGTGAAATGGGGGCAATCGAGCAGGCCATCGCCTTCGAAACTGTCCTGGATGGCCGAATCCGCATCGTTCAGCGCGCCGTCCTGCAGACGGCCGACCGCGTCGATGACCACGGCGGCCGCCAGTTCTCCCCCGGACAGCACGTAGTCGCCGATGGACAGTTCCTCGTCCACCTCGGCATCGAGGAAACGCTCGTCCACGCCCTCGTAGCGGCCGCACAGCAGGATCATGCGCGGCAGCGCGGCCAGTTCGCGCGCCTTCTTCTGGGTCAGCGGCGCACCCTGGGGGCTCAGATAGATCAGGGGCGCCGGCGCGGCATCCGCGGCACGGACCGCCTCCAGGCAGGCTTGCAGCGGCTCGATCATCATCACCATCCCGGGACCGCCACCGAACGGGCGGTCGTCCACACGGCGATAACCGCCGGTGGCGTAGTCGCGCGGATTCCAGCCATGCAGCGACAGCAGCCCACGCTCCTGCGCGCGGCCGACCACGCCCACGGCGGCCGCCTGGGCGATGAATTCGGGGAACAGGGTCATGACGTCGATACGCATGGCGATCGGCTGCAACTCGGTGGGGACGCAGGGTAACCGCCACGGCGGTCGCCGGCGAGGCGGCTAGAACTCGGGATCCCAGTCCACGGTGACCACGCCCGCCTCGAAATCCACCGAGCGGACGTAATCGGGATCCACGAACGGAATCAGGCGCTCGCGGTCGCCACGCGCCACCAGCACATCGTTCGCGCCGGTCGAGAACAGGTGCGAGACGGTGCCGAAATCGGTGCCGTCCACATTGACCACGCGCAGGCCTTCCAGATCGACCCAGTAGAACTCGCCGGCACTCGGCGGCGGCAAGGCCGAACGCGGAACGAAGATCTCCAGCCCGCGCATGGCCTCGACTTCATCGCGGTCCTCCACGCCCGGCAGCGTGGCCACCAGGTGCTTGCCCGAGGCCTTGCCACGGGCGCCCGTGAACTCGCGTTCGGCGCCGCTGGCGTCGCGCAGCGTCCACGGCTGGTAGCGGAAGATGGCCTCGCGCGGCTCGGTCCAGGATTCGATCTTGATCTGGCCGCGCACACCAAAAGCGCCCAGGAGCCTTCCCAGCAGAATCATCTTCTGCGGGGTCGGTGGGCGCTCGGTGTTCATGCGGACAGGAGGCCGCGCATCAGGCGCGGCCTGACCACTCAGGCCGCCGGAGCGGACTTGGCGGCTTCCTTGTACAGGTTGCGGACCTTCTCGGTCAGCTGCGCGCCGTTGCCGACCCAATGGTCTACACGGGCGATGTCCAGCTCGATGCGCTTTTCGTTGCCGGCGGCGACCGGGTTGTAGTAACCCACGCGCTCGATGTTGCGACCGTCACGCGCGCTGCGCGAGTCGGTGACGATGATGTGGTAGAAGGGGCGCTTCTTCGCGCCGCCGCGGGTGAGACGGATCTTGACCATGGTGTTTTCCAGTGTTGCCCAGTCGCCAGAATGGCGAGGTAAGCCGGCTATTCTAAGCCATTGAATCCGTCAGGAAAACCCCGCCCCCGACCGGTAATCCGGCGGGTCAGGCCAGGGGTTCCCACGGCACGGACTGCAGGACAGCTTTCAGGCGCGCCATCAGGGCGGTATCAGTCCGCCATGCGACACCATCCACCGCGTTCACCGGCTGCAGTCCGCTGGCGTTGCAGGCGAAGCCCGCCCGGTAACGGTCCAGATCCGCCAGCATGACCGGTCCATTGCGCTGCGCGACCCCCGCCCCGTCCAGCGCCTGTCGCAGCAGCCGCTCGGCCGTGCCGCGCAATGCCGGCCCCTCGGGCCAGGTCACTGCGGCACCGTCCCACAGGCCCAGGTTCCAGATCGACCCCTCGACCACCTGCCCGGCCGGATCGACGAACAGTGCGTCGTCGTACCCCTCCGCCACCGCCTGGCGGCGGTAGTGGAACAGCGGGAAGGTGCCCACGTGCTTGTACTGCGGCAGCGGACGTACGAACGGATAAGACTTCACCTTCAGCGCAGGCTTGTCCGGTGATGACAGCGGCGACAGCGTCACCAGCACATCCGGGGTGACGGTTCGCGCCGGATCGCGGTAGTCGAAGCGCGTGGAGAACACGGTGATGCGCACCGATGCATCGCGCAGGTCAGCCTGCTCCATCACCTGCGCGGCCTGCTTCACTGCATCGTCGCCATCCAGCGCGCTACCGAACAGCGCGAGCGTGGCCTCTTCCAGTCGCTGCATGTGCAGCGCACGTCCCTGCACCGCGCCATCGCGCACCTGCATCGAGGTGAAGTGGCCGTAGTTGGCTAGCGCCAGTGCGCGCAGGTCGTCGGCAGTGGCGGGTTGGCCGTTGAGGAAAGCGGAGGTCATGCGGCGCCTGGCTTTTTCAATGTAGGAGCGACGAGAGTCGCGACCGCGAGAACGAAAACACCATGGAGACCGACGGCATCCGGTCGCGACTCACGTCGCTCCTACAGAAAGTCGGCTCTCACCGGAACGGCATCCCGCCGCGCCCACCCATCATGCTCTTCATGTTGCGCATCATGCCCTTCATGCCGCCGCCGGCCAGCTTGCCCATCATTTTTTCCATCTGCTGGTACTGCTTCATCAGCTTGTTGACGTCGGCGGGGGTCAGGCCGGCGCCCTTGGCGATGCGCGAGCGGCGCGAACCGTTCAGCAGCGCCGGGTTGCGGCGCTCCTTCTTCGTCATCGAGTTGATGATGGCGATCATGCGCGGCACTTCCTTGCCCTGCTGCACCTGCTGCTTCACATGCTCGGGGATCTGGCCCATGCCGGGCAGCTTGTCCATCAGGCCGCTGATGCCGCCCATGTTCTGCATCTGCTCCAACTGGTCGCGCATGTCGTTGAGGTCGAACTTCTTGCCCTTGATGACCTTGGCGGCCAGCTTCTCGGCCTTCTCGCGGTCGACGTTCTGCTCGACCTGCTCCACCAGTGACAGCACGTCGCCCATGTCGAGGATGCGGTTGGCCACGCGCTCGGGATGGAACACGTCCAGCCCATCGGGCTTCTCGCCCACGCCGATGAACTTGATCGGCTTGCCGGTGATGTAGCGCACCGACAGCGCCGCGCCACCGCGCGCATCGCCATCGGTCTTGGTCAGCACCACGCCAGTCAGCGGCAACGCTTCGCTGAAGGCCTTGGCGGTATTGGCGGCGTCCTGGCCGGTCATCGCGTCGACGACGAACAGCGTTTCCACCGGCTTCACCGCCGCGTGCAGGCCCTTGATCTCGGCCATCATGGCTTCGTCGATCGCCAGGCGGCCGGCGGTATCGACGATCAGCACGTCGACGAAGGACTTCTTCGCATCGTCGATGGCGGCGCGGACGATGGCCTCCGGCTTCTGCCCCGCATCGGACGGGAAGAACAGTACGTCCACCTGCTGGGCAAGCGTCTTCAACTGCTCGATGGCGGCCGGGCGGTAGACGTCCGCACTGACCACCATCACCTTCTTCTTGCGCTTCTCGCGCAGGTGTTTGGCCAGCTTGCCGACGGTAGTGGTCTTGCCCGCGCCCTGCAGGCCGGCCATCAGGATAACGGCGGGCGCGGGCACGTTGAGGTTCAGATCGCTGGCCTGCGAGCCCATCACCGCGGTCAGCTCATCGCGCACGACCTTGATTAGCGCCTGGCCCGGGGTCAGCGACTTCAGCACTTCCTGGCCGACGGCGCGCACCTTGATGCGCTCGATCAGCGCCTGCACCACCGGCAGCGCCACGTCGGCTTCCAGCAGGGCAATGCGGACTTCGCGGGTGGCCTCGCGGATGTTCTCCTCGCTCAGGCGGCCGCGGCCACGGAGGCGTTCGATGGTGCCGGAGAGGCGCTGGGTCAGGGATTCGAACATGGGGGGAAGGGACCGGGGAAAAACGGACCGGAATTATATGCGGTCGCGCCGCGCCCGCCCCTGCCTTCCTGCCGGCCCGCTGTGCGACACTGCTCCGATGACAGTCATTCTCATTGCCGTCGCGCTTTACCTGTTCGCCACTGGCCTGCTGGTCCGCTCCGTCGGCCGCGATCCGGGCGAAGGCATGCGCCTGTGGTTGTGGCCCGCGGTCGGCGGCGTGCTGCTGCATGGCGCCTATCACCTGCTGGTGGCCTGGCGGACGCCGGGCGGCCCGGACATGCACTTCTTCGCGGCCCTGTCCCTGGTGGCGCTCGGCATGGCGGTGATGACGCTGCTGGTCGCCATCCAGGGACGCATGGCCGCCCTCGGCGTCGTGGCGTTCCCGCTGGCCGCGTTGCTGCTGGTGGTCTACCACCTGTACGGGCACCGGGCATCCAGCGGGCTGGACTGGCGCCTGCAACTGCATGCCTGGCTCGCGCTGCTGGCCTACGCGGCGCTGGCGATCGCCGCCTTGCTGGCGCTGATGCTGTGGGCGCAGGAACGCGCCCTGCGCCGGCGCGAGTTCCACCTCTGGCTGCGTGCCCTGCCCCCGCTGACGGAGCTGGAAGACCTGCTGTTCCGCACGATCACGGTCGGCTTCATCCTGCTGACCGCCACGCTGCTCACCGGCGTGCTGTTCGTCGAAAACTTCCTGGTCCAGAAGCTGACCCACAAGACCGTGCTCAGCGTGCTGTCGTGGCTCACCTTCGGCGCCCTCCTGGTCGGACGCTGGCGCTACGGCTGGCGCGGTGCGAAGGCCGTGCACTGGACGCTGACGGCCATGGCGCTGCTGCTGCTGGCGTTCTTCGGCAGCAAGTTCGTCTACGAGATGGTGCTGAGGCGCGGTTGAGTACGCCGCTGGGCGACCGGATCCTGAAGGTCGATCACGCGGGCGAACACGGCGCGGTCAACCTCTATCGTGCACAGATCCTGGTGTCGCGGTGGACGGCGCCGCAGATGACGCCGTTGCTCAGGCATTTCCTCGATCACGAACTCGGTCATCGCAGCCTGTTTCAAGATCGCCTTCAGGCGCGCGGCGTGCGTCGCTGCCGCAGCTATCTGCTATGTGGTGCCGGCGGCTGGATGCTGGGCTTGTTGACCGGCCTGCTGGGGCCGTCCGCCATCGCGGCCACCACCTGTGCTGTCGAAAGCGTGGTGCTGCAGCACCTGATGGAGCAACGACAGCAGTTGGGGTCCACTGATCCCGATGCCTTCGATGCCGTCTCGCGCATCGTGGTGGAAGAACAGGAGCATCACGATCACGGCCGTGACGCGATGCACCCCGGCGCTTTCTGGCCGCCGATCCTGACCCCGATCGTGCGCGTCTCGACGGAAGCGGTGATCTGGCTGGGAATGCGGCTCTGATGCTCGTCGCGACCTGCTTCTTGTAGGAGCGACGTAAGTCGCGACCGCGAGATCGACACACCTTGGAGGGTTGGCGCGCGCGTCAGCCGTGCGGTCGCGACTTACGTCGCTCCTACAAGGAATCCGCGCCAGCCCCTACTCCGCCGCCGCTTCCAGCGCCTGCGACAGCCGCTCCACCGCAACGACTTCCAGACCCTTGAACGTGCCCGACTTCGGCGCGTTGCCCTTGGGCACGATGGCGCGCTTGAAGCCATGTGTCGCGGCTTCGCGCAGGCGCTCCTCGCCGTTGGGCACCGGGCGGATTTCGCCGGACAGGCCCACTTCGCCGAAGGCCACGGTCTTCTCGGCCAGCGGGCGATCGCGCAGCGACGACAGCACCGCCAGCAGCACCGGCAAATCGGCTGCAGTTTCCTGCACGCGGATGCCGCCGACGACATTCACGAACACGTCCTGGTCCCCCACCACCACGCCGCCATGCCGGTGCAACACCGCCAGCAGCATGGCCAGGCGGTTCTGCTCCAGGCCCACCGCCACGCGGCGCGGGTTGGACAGCGGCGAGCTGTCCACCAGTGCCTGCACCTCCACCATCAGCGGACGCGTGCCTTCGCGGGTCACCATCACACAGCTGCCGGGCTGTTGGGCGCTGCCGGACAGGAAGATCGCCGACGGGTTGGGCACTTCCTTCAGCCCCTTCTCGCCCATCGCGAACACGCCCAGCTCGTTGACCGCACCGAAGCGGTTCTTGAAGGCACGCAGCACGCGGAAGCGGCTGCCGCTCTCGCCTTCGAAATACAGCACCGCGTCCACCATGTGCTCCAGCACGCGCGGGCCGGCAATGCCGCCTTCCTTGGTCACGTGGCCGACCAGGAACACGGCCGTGCCGGTCTCCTTGGCGTAGCGCACCAGCCGCGCGGCGCTCTCGCGCACCTGGCTGACCGAACCGGGCGCGGCGGTCAGGGATTCGGTCCACAGGGTCTGCACGGAATCGGCGACGATCAGCTTCGGCCGAGCGACCGAGGCGTGCTGCAGGATGTTCTCGATGCCGGTCTCGGCCAGCGCCTGCAGGTTGTCCAGCGGCAGGTCCAGGCGCACGGCGCGGCCGGCGACCTGGGCCAGCGACTCCTCGCCGGTGACATACAGCGCCGGCAGGCTGGCCGACATCTTCGCCACGGCCTGCAGCAGCAGGGTGGACTTGCCGATGCCCGGGTCGCCGCCCACCAGCACCACCGCACCCTCCACCAGGCCGCCGCCCAGCACGCGGTCGAACTCGCCGATACCGGTGCTCACGCGCGCTTCCTCGCTGTGGCGCACGTCCTTCAGCGCGGTGACCTTCGGCGCCTCGGCCTTGCCGGCCCAGCCGGAGCGGCGGGCGGCGGCGGGTGCGCTGGCAGCGGTTTCCAGCACGATCTCGCTGAGGGAATTCCACGCCCCGCAGTCGGCGCACTGGCCCTGCCACTTGCTGTGGTCGGCACCGCATTCACCGCAGACGAAGGCGGTGCGGGTCTTCGTGGAAGTCTTGGCCACCGGAACGCTCATGCTCGAATGAGCACCTACTGTAGCCGCCCGCAATCTCGCCTGGCGAGATCCATCGCGTGCGGACGAGGCGACCACGTCGCTGAAGCGCAGGTCGGCGCATCCCATCACGTCGCGAATATGCGGCCGCCTGTGCACGGTGCGAACGGCACTCGCAGAAGGCACCTCCTATCGCTTTCATTGAGCGACTGAATCACCCGCGCGCCGTGGTGTCGCCGGACAGCGTTAACACCGCGCGAAACCCAGCACTTCTCGACATACGGTAGGCCGCCGCACCGCCATCGGCGCGTTGGCATTCACGCGATGTCGCTGCAAACGTCGCGGTCGTGTCTTGCGATCACTTTCCCGGAAGACGCCATCGCGTCCATCGCACGTGGTGTCGGCGGCATGCCCCTGCCATGTCGTCGGCACTCCACTTCCGAAAATGGAGATTCACCATGGCAGTCAAGAAGAAGACGTCCGCAAAGAAAACATCCACGCGCGCCCCCAAGGCGGCCCGCGTGATCCCGAAGGCCGCACCCGCCGCCGGCAACACGCACACGTACGGCAAGTGCAGTTACAGCTACGGCGCATCGCCGGCCAGTTGGCCGCAGCACGGCTACGACCCCCGCAACGAGACGCCGCCGCCCAAGGGACCGGTGTTCGATCCCGGCCGGTTCGGGCGCATGTTTCCGAACCTGCCCGGGCTGGTGGTGGACGATGCCGCCCTCGCAGCGCTGGGCGATGCCATGCGTGACCCGGCCGGCGCGGATCCCACCCGTGACAATCCCGGCATCCCTTCCGGCTTCACGTATCTCGGGCAGTTCATCGATCACGACATCACTTTCGACCCCACCGCCATGCCGGAGGTGCTGGTGGATCCGCAGGCGGTGTTCAATTTCCGGACGCCCAAGCTGGATCTCGATTCGGTGTACGGCACCGGCCCGTCCACGCAGCCGTATCTGTACGAACCCGGCCGACGCAAGCTGCGCGTGGGCGCCACGCAGACGGGCCAGGGCGACGCATCGATCCCGGCCGGGATGCCGAACGATCTGCTGCGGCTCAATGGCACGGCGGTGATCGGCGATCCGCGCAACGATGAGAACCTGGTGGTCGCGCAGACCCACCTGGCCTTCATCAAGTTGCACAACAAGTGCGTCGACAAGCTGGAGGCGGAGGGCTTTCCGCAGGCTGGCCTGTTCACCGAGGCGCGGAAGCTGGTCACCTGGCACTACCAGCGGATGGTGATCGACGATTTCCTGGGACGGCTGTGTGATGCCGCGGTGCTGGCCGACGTGGTGCAGAACGGTCGCCGGTTCTTCGATTTCGCCGGCGAGGCGTTCATGCCGGTGGAGTTCTCGGTGGCGGCGTACCGCTTCGGGCATTCGCAGGTGCGCAATGCGTACAACTACAACCGCGTATTCCGCTTCGGGGCCGGGGGCGTGGCGCCGGCGACGCTTGCGCTGCTGTTCCGCTTCAGCGGTGTGTCGGGCAGCGGCAACACGGCGGACATTCCGGTGCCCAGCGATTGGATCATCGACTGGCGGCGCTTCTACGACCTGCCCGGTGGCGGCGTGACGCCCGATGCCACGCGCAAGATCGATCCGCTGCTGGCGGCGGAGTTGCACGGGCTGCCGAACGGGGGTGGTTCGCTGCCCACGCGCAACCTGATGCGCGGTGTGCGCATGGGCCTGCCCTCGGGCCAGGCGGTGGCGGCAGCCATGCAGCTGACCCCCTTGACCCCGCAGGAGCTGGGCGGCGGGCCGGATGGGCAGGTGCTCATTGCGCAGGGGCTGGGGGGCAATACCCCGCTCTGGTATTACCTGTTGAAGGAGGCCCAGGTGCAGCAGAACGGCGATCGGCTGGGCCAGGTGGGCAGCCGGATCGTGGCGGAGACGTTCATCGGGCTGCTGGACAGCGATGCACTGTCGTTCCGGCGGCAGAATCCGCTGTTCGAGCCCAGCCTGTTCAAGCCGGGGGCCACGCCCACGGCGGCGGGCCGGTACACGATGGCGGACCTGCTGACCTTCGTGGACGAGATCAACCCGATCGGGGATTGAGCCGGGGAGCCGTGCTGTGAGCTGAAAGCAGAAGGGCCGCCCCTGCGGGCGGCCCTTCTGGTGCAGCTGGTGCCGGAAATAGGAATCGAACCTACGACCTACGCATTACGAATGCGCCGCT
>CBIHLJ010000014.1:0-80257 GCA_966210745.1 uncultured Pseudoxanthomonas sp. | reverse complement strand
AGGATCAGGCCTTTAGACTCTTAACCCAACAGTCCGTGGAGACGGGGTAGAACCCAAGGTAAACGGCTGGCACGGAGATCCTGACCTTCATGCAATCCTAGGGCTGCATGGCAAGCTAATCGAGGCTTCCCGTGAGGTCATGTACCGCCCTCGGAGTGAGTCGGGTGAGGGCTAACAATTCATTCAAGCCGAACCCGCTTCGCGGGTCGGCTTAATTCCGGTGTTAGGCCCCATGATCTTTGCTGCAGCAACCGACGAGAACACGCTATTCGTATTCGCCTCCATCGCGGAGGTAATCGCACACTGCGAGGGTATCGACGTGGAGGATGGTGGCTGGATCTTCTGGGATGACGTTGGCAACGCTCTGAGCGCGGAGTTCCTCACTCCAAATCATCGCAGTAGGTTCGCTGTTGGTGGGGGTACGTATCGGCCGGCCCATGCTACCGATAAGCCCAAGCTGACGGAGTCTATTGCCGCCATCCGTCACATCGACGGCAACCCGCACTTCGCAACTCTTTCTGCAGTTCAGGAGCATCTTGCAACGGCTGCTCAGGTGTCTCAGCATAGGGCCTAACAATTCATTCAAGCCGAACCCGCTTCGCGGGTCGGCTTAATTCTGGTGTTAGCCCCCTAAATGAAGTCTCCGGATGATTCGCGTATGACCCGACTCTCGTTGCTCTTACTGCTTGCTTGCTCATTCAGTGCAAGCGCGATTGTCATTCGAGATGACACTGATGACTCAAAGTATCGAGTCCCAGCGTCTGAGTTTTCTGCTCTGGTTGACCTGCCTGGCGAGGGGCATGGCGTACTGGTTGCCCCTCAGTGGGTTATCACCGCTGCTCATGCGGTTACTTGGCAATCTGAAATCAAGAAAGTCACGCTCAACGGGATTTCGAGGGACGTCGAACATCTCGTGATACACCCTGGATACAAGAAGCCGCCGCAAGAGCTACTTGACCAAGCCTTGGCCACCTGGGATTGGACACTCTTCAGGGTGCTGCTGTCATCTTCAGATGACATTGCACTTATAAAATTGGCACAACCCGTTATGGACATCGCTCCTGTTGCAATCAACAAGGACGACCGCGAGTTCGGCCAAAAGATCGACATCATAGGAAAAGGCGCTACAGGTAACGGAGTCACAGGGTACGAATTCAGCAGTTCCCACCGCACCGAGCTTCGTCGCGCGTACAACAAAATTAGCAGCGCACATGGCCGTTGGCTCTGCTACATCTTTGACAAACCGTCGGATGCCCTGCCTCTTGAAGGCGGCTCAGGAAGTGGTGACAGCGGTGGGCCAGTCCTTATTCAAGCCGAGAAGGATTGGCTGTTGGCCGGGTTGACTTCGTGGTCAGATCCTCAAAGCGCTGTTAGGACACCCGGGCGGTATGGCCAGATCAGTTGCAATGTGCGCATGAGCTACTACAAAGATTGGATCGAAAGCGTTATTTCCGCGTAGTCGTACCCGGGGGCGAACAACTCGTTCAAGCCTAACCCGCTTCACGCTTCGGCTCATCGGAAGACATAAGCGTTAGACCGCACAGCAAGGGGGTCGCAAACTTGAGCAAATGGAACTCCGCTGCCGAGTGGCGAGAACTGTGTGATGGCTCTGCTTGTCCAATCTGCGTTCGCGGCCAGCCTCTCGACATCATCGTCGAGTTGAATGCGTCATGGCTCACCATGTCGGAACGCGCACCTATGGTCGGGTACGTCTGCCTTGTCTCTCGCGTACATGCTGTTGATCTGCACAACCTCACCCTTACTCAATCAGCAGCATTCATGCAGGACGCGCATCGCGTCTCGTCTGCCCTGGCTACTGCCACAGGTTCCGTCAAGCTCAACTACGAGATTCATGGCAACACTCTGCCTCACCTGCACATGCACTTTTTCCCGCGGTACGCGGGCGATCCATTCGAGGGACGTGCCATCGAGCCATCTCGTATCGCCCAGCCAGTCTATGAGCGCGGGCAGTTTGCTGCACTCAAGAAGGACCTGGTTCAAGCGTTGGGTGCGGGTGCGGGTGCGGCCTAAGAGTTCATTCAAGCGTCAGGCCATTTGGCACAGACCCGTCCGATGGGAGAGGCAGATGATCGAACTTCCCTTGAGGGATCCATGCGACCTTTGCGTGGCCAGCCGCGAAGAGCAATGGAAGATCATAGACGAGAGTGAACATACCTTGACCGTGATCAATCCGTGGCAATTCGAAGTTGGCCAGTGCTGCGTTATCACACGTCGTCATGTCGCAACGCTGCTCGATCTTTCCGACCGGGAATGCGAGGCCGTCATGATCTCGGCCAAGCGAGTCGCAGAGGCACTCGTCAAGACGTATCGACCCCTCGGAATCCTGACGTTCCAGAACAACGGGGTCTTCAGCGGGCAGGAAACGCCGCACTTCCATTTCCATGTCGTCCCCCGACAGAAGGGCAGCGATTGGGGCGTGGGTCCACCCCAACTCGCCACCTTCGATGGCGCCGGACGAGCAAGGGGTGGCTCACACGATCCAGGCGAAGATGTACAGCGCCGGGAACGGGTCCGGGCTTCCGCAAAACAACTAGCCGAGACCGTGGAGCTGATCCGCTCGAATCTGCCGGAGTAGCCCGCTTGCTGCAGTGTTCGGGCTCAAGCGCCGGACAACGGCGAGCCTGGCACGGGGCCGATCGTTGACCGCCCGGCCATTCGCCTGGGCCGGCAACCTTTCGATCACACAATCCGCGCGAAACGCATCCACTCACCCGTGCGCCGTGCGCCGTGCGCGAACGAGTGCGCCGGCACCCAACCCAGCCGGATCCTTGCCAGATCATTCGACACCCATGATCGATATGCCTCGCGTACGACGCGGCCTTCGCTGGGTATCCGTACCGGCGGATGGTCGTCGGCATGCGTGGCGGCACCCCGATTCTGCAGTCGCGACTTGATCTTCAGCTTCTGCTCGGGGCTGATCCGACGGGCCACCAGCTCCTTGGTGCCCCGGATCCACTGGCCCAGCGACGGGATGGTGCCCAACTGGGCATGGAACGCCGGGGAAGCCGCCAGCCGGATGGCTGCCTTGATGCTGTCGCGCGCATTCGGCTGCTTCGCCTTCCAATAGGCTGCGATGTCTTCGAGCGCGTGGTCATGGACGGTCTTCTCGCCCTCGACCATGCCAGCGAACGTGGTGATGAAATCGCCCCACGTCATGCGGGTATCACCATTGATCAGGAACGCCGCGCCGACCGCGTCGTCGCGTTCGATCGCCGCCATGATCGCTTCGCAGACGTCGTCGACGTACACCGCGTTGCAGAGGCCCCGGCCACCATCGATCAGGCTGATCCGTCCCCCCCGCGCGTCCTGGACGATCGGCGTGACGAAGAAACTGTAGGGGCCGTAGACGATGGTCGGCCGAAGCACGACGGTCTCAAGCGCGCCTCGTTTGCCGGCGGCCACCACCACGGCCTCGGACGCCGCCTTGGCATCGGAGTAGGCCTCGCCCCAGCGCTGGACAGGCGCGGTGGCTTCGGTGAGCACGTCCAGCTTCGGCGACGGGCCGTGCACGGCCATCGAGCTGATGTGGACGAAGCGACGGACGCCGGCACGCGTGCAGGCATCGATCAATTGCGTGGCCTGCTTCTGGGCGCTCTCGTCATCGCCGTGGGCGAGGTTGACGACGACATCGCATCCCGCCACTGCCCGCGCAAGGCTGTCGGCATCGAGCATGTCACCGGCGACCAGCTCCGTATCCAGGCGGGCGATCCGCGCGGCGCGCGAGAAGTCGCGGACCAGCGCGCGGTATGGAAGGCGGTACTCCAGTGACAGGAGTTCGCACAGGCGCGAACCGATGAATCCGGTGGCGCCGGTGACGAGGATCTTGTTGGGCGTCATGCCGAAGCCCCCATCCGGGCCAGCCAGGGCTGTGCCATCGATGTCCGCCTGGCGTACGCCGTCTCGATGACGGCAAGGGCGTGCAGCGCCGATTCTCCAGTCACGAACGGCGCGCGCCTTTCGCGGACTGCGCCGATGAAGTCGTCGAGCTGGGCACGATAATGGCTGCGCCCGTCCCACCGCTTTGCGCACGGGATCTGCATCTCCATCGAGCCACGGCGCGTGGTCCGATGGAGGGTCAGGGTGCGCGGATCCGACGTCGAAGCCTCAAGCGTGCCGCGTTCGCCCACTACCCGGATACTGCGACGCAGGCGGTGCGACCAGCTGAACTCCAGGCGCGCAGGCACCGGCCGCCCACCCATGCGCAGCATGCCGGTCAGCTTCGCATTGCTCTCGAAACCACCGAACGCGTCGTCCTCGTAGGCGATCTCCGTGAGGTCGCCGAAAAGCCACAGCACCCGATCAAGCAGATGCACGCCGCTGTCGAACAGGACGCCGCCGCCTGTCGCATTGCGGTCGAAGTAGCTGTTGCTCGCCATCGGCCAGTCGAGGGGTGCGCCGTCCTCGACGATCACTTCGCAGACCTCACCGATCTCACCGTCTTCCACCAGGTCCGCGAGCCATCTGTTGTGGGGGAAGAACCGCATCATCAGCGCAACCGCCAGCACGCGACCGGTCCTGCGCGCGGCTTCCACCATCTTCTGCCCGTCGGCGACCGTTATCGCCAACGGCTTCTCGCACAGGACGTCGATCCCCATCTCCATCAACTGGATGGCGACGGGCGCGTGGAAGCGCGGCGGGACGGCCACGATGGCGGCGTCGACCTTGCCGGCAAGCCCGGCGAGCTCGGTGGTGATCTCCGCCTCGACACCGCCGGCGCGTGCGGCATGCGTGGCGTTGCGGCGGTCGCGGTCGCACAGGACGGTCACCTCGACCCGACGGTCCCGGGTGATGACCGGCAGATGCGCCTCGCGCGTGATCGCGCCGCATCCGACGATGCCCAGCCGTACGGGCTGGCTGGAATCAATGCTCGTCAAGGTCCCTCTCCGTGTCAGCACACTAGCAATACGTAAATTGGGCCATCGACCGGCCGCGTGGCGAACTGCGACGGTCACGCGCCCAAGCGGAGGCGTCGATCCCGCCAAGCGTGCATGTTGGTCGCTCGACATCTACGGTAGCCTTGACCCGTCGCATCAAAGAACCTGGCAGGCGTCCCACTTGCATCCGACATGCGCGTGCCCAACCATCGCACTCCCCAGCACGTCAACCAGGCTGGACCGTTAGTGTCCATGGGAAGGCTCGCGAAGTTCCGTGCCTGGCTGAATCGGGACGATGGGCGCTTTTACCAGATCGGCAATGAGTCCATCGGAGTTCTCACGACAATGGGAGGTCTCTCGATTGTTGCTTCATTGGTGCTATGGCAAGTCCATCGACATGTCGATGTCCACTTGGCCTGGTCCATTGCCGTCGGCACCGCCGGCGTGGCATTCCTTTTCTTCGGTGCTGGCTCCAGGGGCCGCGGCGATGGCAGCTGACGTTTCCTCCGAGCCCGCATGGCTTCTGGGCACCACGTGATCCAAGCCCATACCTCTTCTGATCCCCCGCGATGACACAAGACAACCCGTACCAGGCGCCAGCATCATCCACCGCACCCGGATCGACACGTGTACCGCGCCGATGGATCGCCATCGTGCTTTCCCTCGCAGCCTTCCAGACGCTGGTGGTGGCGCTCTATGCCTCCACGACCCTCAGCCAGCTCCGTGACGGTGGAATCAGCGTACTGACCGCCATGGCATGGGCGTCAGGCAGCGGGCTTCTGGCGACAGGGAGCCTCGTCCTCATGTTCAGTCCACGCCTGGCGACCTGCCTGTTGTTCCTTGCGGCGGTGCTGAGCACTTTGACGTATGCGCAATGGCGTCCTACCTTCGTCTTCACCGGACTGCTGGTAGCCGTCTGCGCCGCGCTTGTCAGCTCCGTGTCCGCGCGATCCGCGAGGATCTGATCGCGCATCCGAACGGGGTGGCGCGCGCATGCTTTTGCCAGAGCTTCACGGTATGTTCGGCACGCCCTTGCAAACCGGTGCACTCCATGCTGATTTCCCGCAGGCAGGCCCTGATCACCGGCATGACGGCGATCGCGCTGATCATCGCGTTGCAGGCGTTCAACAGCGTTGGCTGTTACAGGCACACGTTGCTGACGTTCGTACAGGTGGTTGGCATGTTCGTGCTGGTGCCGTTGCTTCCCGCGCTGGTCTCGCTGCTGACGGCCAATCCACTGCGGGCGGTGGGCGCGTGCCTGCTGTTCGCACCGTGGCTGGTATTGGCGTACTACACAGATTGTGTGCGGCCGTACCAGGGTGGCGGGGCGTCGATGGTCTACGTAGCGGTGCTGATGTGGGGCACGCCATGCGCGATCATCGGGGCGCTGCTCACGGGACCGGCGATGCGCCTGCTCGGCATGTCGGTGGCGCCTCGCCGATAGCCTGCGTGCACGCGGCGGTCACCGACGGCCGCACGCGCCGGCGCCCTACTCCGCTTCTTCCGGCGGCAACACGATGCCGTCCGGGTCCACGGCCAGACGACCGGCCGCGAGCACGGCCTGGGTGCGGTTGGTGACGTGCAGCTTGCGCAGGATGGCGGTGACGTGCGCCTTTATGGTGGCTTCGGACACACCCAGGTCGTAGGCGATCTGCTTGTTGAGGCGGCCGGCGCCGAGCATTTGCAGCACCTTGAACTGCTGCGGGGTGAGATCGCGCAGGCGCTGCGCGGTCTCCTGTTCGTCCCGGCTGGTGGCCGGTGCATTGTGCGCTTCATCCGGCACCCAGCGCTCGCCATCGAGGACGGCGCCGATGGCCTGCCCGATGGTGTCCGAATCGGCGGACTTGGGAATGAAGCCGAGCGCGCCATGGTCGAGCGCGCGGCGCATGACCGCCGGCTCCTCGCGCGCCGACACGATGACCACCGGCAACTGCGGGTGCAGCGCGCGCAGGTGCACCAGCGCGTTGAAACCGTGCGCGCCGGGCATGTTGAGGTCCATCAGCAGCAGATCGGCATCCGGGTGCGCGTCGACGAGCACGTAGAGCGCGTCGACGCTGTCGGCTTCGTGCAGCTTCACGCCTGGCATCACGCGCTGCACGGCGCCGCGGAGCGCTTCGCGGAACAGCGGGTGGTCGTCGGCGATCAGCAGGGTGGGCATGGCGGTGCGGTCCATCGTGGGGGAAGGGTAATCCGTGGGGTCCGTGCTGCACAGGTGCGGGCGTCACACGCCCGCATGCTGCTGGCCCGGCGCCTCCCCGCGACGGGCCGGTCGTACTTACTTGACCTTGCGCTCGGCGACCAGCGATTCCACCACCGTGGGGTCGGCCAGCGTCGAGGTATCACCCAGCTGCTCCGGTGCGTTCTCGGCGATCTTGCGCAGGATGCGGCGCATGATCTTGCCCGAGCGCGTCTTCGGCAGGCCGGGAGCCCACTGCAGATGATCCGGCGTGGCGATGGGGCCGATCTCCTTGCGCACCCAGGCGACGAGTTCCTTCAGCAGTTCGTCGCTCTGAGCTTCGCCGGCCTTGAGGGTGACATAGGCGTAAATGCCCTGCCCCTTGATGTCGTGCGGGAAGCCGACCACGGCGGCCTCGGCCACCTTCGGGTGCGCGACCAGTGCGCTTTCCACTTCGGCGGTGCCGATGCGGTGGCCGGACACGTTGATGACGTCATCGACGCGGCCGGTGATCCAGTAGTAACCATCGGCATCGCGGCGGCAGCCGTCGCCGGTGAAGTACGTGCCCGGGTAGGTGCGGAAGTAGGTGTCGATGAAGCGCTGGTGGTCGCCGTACACGGTGCGCATCTGGCCCGGCCAGGAATCCAGCAGCACCAGGTTGCCTTCGGTGGCACCTTCCAGCTGCTCGCCGTTGGCATCGACCAGTGCGGGCCGCACGCCGAAGAACGGCAGTGTGGCAGAACCCGGTTTGAGGTCGATGGCGCCGGCCAGCGGCGTGATGAGGATGCCGCCGGTCTCGGTCTGCCACCACGTGTCGACGATGGGGCAGCGCGCGTCGCCGACCACGTCGTAGTACCAGCGCCAGGCTTCCGGATTGATCGGCTCGCCGACGCTGCCCAGCAGGCGCAGCGATGCACGCGAGGTCTTCTTCACCGGTGCTTCGCCTTCGCGCATCAGCGCGCGGATCGCGGTGGGCGCGGTGTAGAAGATGGTGACTTTGTGCTTGTCGATGACGTCCCAGAAGCGAGACACGTTCGGGTAGTTCGGCACGCCTTCGAACATCACCGCGGTGGCGCCGTTGGCCAGCGGGCCGTAGACGATGTAGCTGTGGCCGGTGACCCAGCCCACGTCGGCGGTGCACCAGTAGATGTCATCCTCGCGCAGGTCGAACACGGCTTCGTGCGTGTACGCCGCGTACAGCAGGTAGCCACCGGTGGTGTGCAGCACGCCCTTGGGCTTGCCGGTGGATCCGGAGGTGTAGAGGATGAAGAGCGGATCTTCGGCGTTCATGCGCTCGGGCCCGCACTCGGCCGGTTGCGCGTCGACGACGGCATCGAACCAGCGGTCGCGCGGCATCTGCATGTCCACCGCGCCGCCGGTGTGGCGCACGACCAGGACGGTCTCGACGGAGTTGGTGCCGGGCAGCTTCAACGCGGCGTCCACGTTCGCCTTCAGCGGTACCTTCTTGCCACCGCGCAAGCCTTCGTCGGCGGTGATGATCAACTTGGTGCCGCAATCGGCCACGCGGTCGGCGATGGAGTTGGGTGCGAAGCCGCCGAACACCACCGAGTGGATGGCGCCGATGCGCGCGCAGGCCAGCATGGCCACGGCCGCATCGGGAATCATCGGCAGGTAGATCGTCACGCGGTCGCCCTTCTGCACGCCCAGCGCGCGCAGCGCGTTGGCCAGCCTGCAGGTGCGTTCGTACAGCTCCCGATAGGTGACGCCGTACGAGGGCGCGTCAGGGCTGTCGGGCTCGAACAGCAGGGCGACCTTGTCGCCGCGCGTGGCCAGCTGTCGGTCGAGGCAGTTGACGCTGGCATTGAGCTCGCCATCGGCGAACCAGCGGATATGGAAATCGTCGAGGGCGTAGCTGACGTCCTTGATCTGCGTCGGCTTCTTGAACCAGTCCAGGCGCTCGGCCGCCCTGCTCCAGAACGCATCGGGATCATCGATCGAGGCCTGGTAATCGCGCAGGTACTGCTCGCGCGTGATGCGCGCGCTGGCGGCGAATTCCGGCTTGACCGGATAGAGATCAGTCATGAGGTCCTCCCGGGACGTTCCTGTGAAGCGTCGATTTTGAAGCATGGACGAAGACCGGGCGAGGCGACGGAAGTACGTCGTGCGGTGCGTCCGGCATGTCGAGTTTGACGCATACGGTCGTGCGGCATCGCAGCATCCGACTTAGACAATGGTCGTAAAGCAGCCGCGTGCTCCCTGCGACCGATCGCCGCACCCCTTCTGTGGCAAGGGTTTGCCTGCCCGAGGGTGCGATTACGACTAATGGCGAATAGGCGCTGCCGGCGCGCAGGCGCAAGTCTCCGTCAGCCGCGCAACGCGGCCATCAACCTTTCGGGAGGGGTTATGACCCAACGTTCCGCACTCATGGCGCGACGGCCACTGGCCGCTGCGCTCTTCGTCGCATTGCTCGCGCCAGGCATGGCATTCGCGCAGACCGCCAAGGAAAAAGCCCTGGAGGCGCGCGTCGCCGACCTTGAGCGGCAGGTGCAGCTGCTGCTGTCCGCGCAGCAACAGCAGCAGTCGCAGATCACCACCACGCAGGAGCAGGTGACGCAGGTGCAGGCCTCGCAGGCCGCACTGCCGGCACCCGTGCCCGCCGGCAAGCAGCCGATCCAGAACACCACCATCCTGACCGCCGCCACGCCGGGCACCACGTTCTCGTATGGCGGCTTCATCAAGCTGGATGCGATGGCCACCGACACCAGCGACGGCCGCATCGCCGACGGCTCGTCGGGCCGCCTGTTCTACGTGCCCAGCACCATTCCGGTGGGCGGCGCCGGTGCCGACGGTGGCGATGCCTATGCCGACTTCCATGCGCAGTTCTCGCGCTTCTGGTTGAGCACCGACCATGTCACCGAGGGCGGCGACAAGTTCAAGACCTATATTGAAGCGGACTTCTTCGGCGGCGGCAGCAATGCGCTGGCCGGCAACGAAACCGCCACCAACACCTACGCCGTCAGCCTGCGCCATGCCTACGTGACCTGGAACAGCTGGCTGGCCGGCCAGACCTGGTCCAACTTCATGGACGTGGCGGCACTGCCAGATGCGGTCGACTTCGTCGGTCCGACCGACGGCACCGTGTTCGTGCGCCAGGCGCAGGTGCGTTACACCAAGGGCCCATGGTCGTTCTCGGTCGAGAATCCGCAGACCACGGTCACGCCCCATCTCGCCGGCACCCGCTTCAACAGCGGCGACAACGCGATGCCCGATGTCACGGCGCGCTGGCTGACCAAGGGCGACTGGGGGCACTTCACCGTCGCCGGCATGGTGCGCCAGTTCAAGGTCGCCGACGAAACCGACACCGGCGGTTCGGTGAGCGTGTCGGGCAAGTTCAACCTGGGCAAGAGCGATGACATCCGCTATGCGGTGAATGCCGGCCAGGGCATCGGCCGCTACCTGGCGTTCGGCGTGGGCAGCGACGTGGTCACCGAGGCCGATGGCGACATCAGCGCGCTGGACGGCTACGGCGGCTTCGTGGCATGGCGCCATGTCTTCAGCCCGAAGATCCGCACCAACCTGATGTATGCCGCCTCGCACTTCGACAACGACGCCGCACTGACCGGGTTCGGCGTCACCGAGCGCACGCAGTCCATGCACGCCAACCTGATCTACTCGCCGTTCCCGAAACTGGACATCGGCGCGGAGCTCATCTACGGGCAGCGTTCGCTTGAGGACGACCGCGAGGGCGACCTGAAGCGTCTGCACACGACCGTCAAATACACTTTCTGAGGGGAAACCACATGAGTTCCACGACTGTGCAGCATTCGTCGTCGGGCGAGCTGACGAAGGGCCACAAGAAGGTCATCTTCGCCTCCAGCCTCGGCACCGTGTTCGAGTGGTACGACTTCTATCTCTACGGCTCGCTGGCGGTCATCATCGCCAAGCAGTTCTTCAGTGGCGTCAACGAAACCACCGGCATGATCTTCGCGCTGCTGGCGTTCGCGGCCGGCTTCTTCGTGCGTCCGTTCGGCGCTGCCTTCTTCGGTAGCCTCGGCGACCGCATCGGCCGCAAGTACACCTTCCTGGTCACCATCCTGATCATGGGCATCTCGACCTTCCTGGTCGGCGTGCTGCCCAACTACGCGACGATCGGTTTCGCCGCGCCGGTGATCCTGATCATCCTGCGCCTGGCGCAGGGCCTGGCGATGGGTGGCGAGTACGGTGGCGCAGCCACCTACGTGGCCGAGCATGCACCGGCCGGCAAGCGCGGCCTGTACACCGCGTTCATCCAGACCACCGCCACGCTGGGCCTGTTCCTGTCGCTGGCCGTGATCCTGGCCTGCCGCCTGACCTTGGGCACCGAGGCATTCGAGGACTGGGGCTGGCGCATTCCGTTCCTGGGTTCGATCGTGCTGCTGGGTGTGTCCGTGTGGATCCGCCTGCAGCTGGCCGAATCCCCGCTGTTCCAGCAGATGAAGGCCGAAGGCAAGGGCTCGAAGAAGCCGTTCCGCGACAGCCTGCAGGGCGGCAACCTGAAGCTCATGCTGCTGGTGTTGTTCGGCGCCACCGCCGGCCAGGCCGTGGTGTGGTACGGCGGGCAGTTCTACGCGCTGTTCTTCCTGCAGAGCATGATCAAGGTGGACCCGACGGTGTCGTACCTGCTGATCGCCGGTGCGCTGCTGCTCGCTACGCCGTTCTTCCTGTTCTTCGGCTGGCTGTCGGACAGGATCGGCCGCAAGAAGATCATCATGGCGGGCTGCCTGCTGGCCGCGCTGACCTACTTCCCGATCTTCAAGGGCATCACCCACTACGCCAACCCGGCCATCGAGGAAGCCCGCACGTCGTCGCCGGCCGTTGTCGTCGCCGACCCGGTCACCTGCAGCTTCCAGTTCGATCCGGTCGGCATCCGCAAGTTCACCAGCTCGTGCGACGTGGCCACGGCTGCGCTGACCAAGGCCGGCGTGCCGCATGAAATCCAGCCGGGTCCGTCGGGCGAAGTGGCCAAGGTCCAGGTCGGCGGCGCCGCGGTGGCTTCGTACGAAGCGGCGGGCCTGTCGAAGGATGACCTGAAGGCGAAGTCGGGCGAGTTCGGCGCCGCGCTGAAGGGCGCGCTGACCAGCGCCGGCTATCCGGAGAAGGCGGACACCGCGCGCATCAACATCCCGATGACGCTGTTCCTGCTGTGGGTGCTGGTGATCTACGTGACCATGGTCTACGGCCCGATCGCCGCCTACCTGGTGGAGCTGTTCCCCACGCGCATCCGCTACACCTCCATGTCGCTGCCGTACCACATCGGCAATGGCTGGTTCGGTGGCTTCCTGCCGGCGATCTCGTTCGCCCTGGTCGCGGGTACGGGCAACCTGTACTACGGCCTGTGGTATCCGATCGGCATCGCGGTGATGACGCTGATCGTCGGTACGCTCTTCCTTCGCGAAACGAACCACGTCGACATCACGAAGTAAACGTTCCTCCCCGCCGGCCCTTCCGGGGCCGGCAATCCCGACGCCGGCCTTCGTGGCCGGCGTTTTTTTGGGTGCTTACGCGGATGTAAGCTGACCCTCACGCCACGCGGGAATGCGCCATGCCACTGATCACCCTGACCATCCGTCGACCCAAGGACGATGCCTTCAAATCATCTGTACTGGACGCCGTGCATGCCGCGCTGGTGGCCTCGGGCGTGCCCTTCGCCGATCGCTTCCAGCGCGTGCTGGAACTGTCGGCGGAGGATTTCCGCTACGACCCGGCCTATCCGGACGTCTCCGGTGCGCGCGACGAGGACTTCGTGCTGATCGAGATCCTGTGGTCGGCAGGACGCAGCGTGAAAGTGAAGAAAGCGCTTCTCGCGGATCTGATGCAGCGCCTGGCCGCCGCCGGCAGGAATCCGGAGAACGTGATGGTCTGCTTCAAGGAGACCACGTGGGAGAACTGGGCGTTCGCAGGCGGACGCCTGATCCATACGTGAGATGGATCAGCGCGGCGGCGCAGCGAGTTCCTTCTCGCTCAGGAAACCGTTGCCGTCCACGTCCTGCCGCCTGAAGCGGTCGGCAAGTTGCGCCAGGTGCGCTTCGCGGGTGATCGGCTTGCCGCGCCCGCCCGGCAGTTCGTCCACGGACAGCACACCATCGCGGTTGCGGTCCATGCCGTCGAAGGCGTAGCTCATCCAGACCTGGTATTCGGCCAGGCTGACGCGCCCGTCGCGGTCGGTGTCCATGCGCGCGAGGTAATCGCCGGTGGCGGTGACCTGGGCCAGCACGGGCAGGGGTACGACGGTAAGCAGGAGTGTTGGAAAGAGCAGGCGCATCGCGGCATTGTAGGGCGACCGGCCGTGCCGGCGCGCATGCGGCCAGCCCCGCCATCGCGCGGCCCTCGTCGGTCGCGGATATTGGGGTACGCTGCACCGGCATTCGACCCCCGCTCCATGATGAACCTGCCAGCGTCCACCTCTGCGGCCACGTTCGCCGCGCCCCTGTTCGAACTCGATCGCGCCACCGTGGTGCGTGGCGCCACACGCGTCCTGCACGACCTGTCGCTGACCATCCCGCTGGGCCAGCACACGGCCATCCTCGGCCCGAACGGCTGCGGCAAGTCGACGTTCATCAAGCTGATCAATCGCGAGTTGTATCCCCTGGCACGCGAGGGCGACGCGCCGGTGAAGGTGTTCGGCCTGCGACGCTGGAACGTGAACGAACTGCGCAACCGCCTGGGCCTGGTCACCAGCGACCTGACCCGCGACCTGCAGCAGATGCCGTACCTGCGCGTGGAGGACGCCGTGGTGACGGGCTTCTTCTCCAGCTTCGCGGTGCCTCCGCACCGCGAGGTGGACGCCGGCATGCGTGCCCGTGCACGGCACGCACTGGAGCAGGTGCGCGCGATACCGCTGGCCGACCGCCAGGTGGCGGAACTGTCCACCGGCGAGATGCGGCGCGTGCTGATCGCGCGGGCGCTGGTGCATGAGCCGGAGGCGCTGCTGCTGGACGAGCCTACCGCCGGCCTGGACCTGGTCGCACGGCAACACTTCCTGGAGCTGATGCGCAGCCTGGCACAGCGCGGCATCACCCTGGTGCTGGTGACCCACCACATCGAGGAGATCATTCCCGAGATCAACCGCGTGCTGCTGCTTCGCAACGGCACGGTCCATGCCGACGGCGACCGCGCCACCACGTTGACCGATGCGCAACTGAGCCAGGCCTTCGGCGGACCGATCCAGGTGCGTCACGAAGACGGCTTCTACACCGCGATGCCCGACCATGCCTGAGCTGCCCGAGGTCGAAACCACCCGCCGTGGCCTGGCGCCCCACGTGGAGGGCCGCCGCATCCAGGCGGTGAAGCTGCGCAGGCCCGACCTGCGCTGGCCGATCCCCCCGGAGGTGGCGCGCGAACTGCCCGGCCAGCGCATCGATGCCGTCCGCCGCCGCGCGAAGTACCTGCTGATGGACACCGTAGCAGGCAGCGCCGTGCTGCACCTGGGCATGTCCGGCAGCCTGCGCGTGCTGCCGGCCACCACCCCGGTTGGCGCGCACGACCACGTGGACATCGTGCTGGATGGCGAACGTGGCAGGTCCGGCCGCGTGCTGCGCTTCACCGACCCGCGCCGCTTCGGCTGCCTGCTGTGGCAGCCCGTCGGCCAGACGCATCCGCTGCTGCAGGGGTTGGGGCCGGAGCCGTTGTCGGACGCGTTCGACGGCGACTACCTGTTCGCACTCAGCCGGGGCCGGCGGGCGCCGGTGAAAACCTTCCTGATGGACCAGGCCGTGGTGGTGGGCGTAGGCAACATCTACGCGGCGGAAAGCCTGTTCCGTGCCGGCATTTCCCCACTGCGTGCGGCCGGCAAGGTGTCGCGGGAGCGTTACGCGGCGCTGGCCGACGCGGTAAAGGACATTCTTGCCTACGCCATCACGCGCGGCGGGACCACGTTGCGGGATTTCCTCAGTCCGGACGGCGCTCCCGGCTATTTCGAGCAGGAATTGTCGGCGTATGGCCGGGGCGGCGAAGCCTGTCCGCGCTGCGGCCGGGCAATGAAGCAGGCCACCATCGGCCAGCGGACCACGGTCTGGTGCGGGCACTGTCAACGCTGACGGGTTTGGCGGGTTCATCCTCCATCACGTCTTGTGAGACAAATGACGTTATATTCGCGCCCTTGGCATCGTGGGGGAGACGGATGGCCGACGCACCTGACATCACCTTGTGGCTGGACTCGGCCCGCGGCGGCGATCGCGCCGCGCTGGACCGCGTGCTGGCCACGCTGTACCAGGAGCTGCACACCATGGCGCGCCGCCAGCTGTCGGGCCAGCATGGCTACACTCTGGACGCGACCGCGCTGGTGCACGAGTCCTATCTGAAGCTGCTCGGCTCCACCGGCACCGCCAAGTTCGAGGACCGCGCGCACTTCTTCGCGTACGCCGCCTCGTCGATGCGCAGCGTGGTGGTGGACTACGCCCGCAGCCGGCTGGCGCGCAAGCGCGGCGGCGACCTCAAGCGCGTGGCGGACATCCCCGAAGAGGTGGAAGGCAACCTGCGCCTGGACGAGGACATGCTGGCGCTGAACGACGCGCTGGAGAAGCTGGCTTCCGCCGATGAGCGCCTGGCGCAGGTGGTGGAGATGCGCTATTTCGCCGGCCTGTCCGAGCTGGAGATCGCCGAGCTGCTGCAGCGCTCCGAGCGCAGCATCCGGCGCGACTGGCAGAAGGCGCGCATGTTCCTGCTGTCGGTCATGCAGGACAGCTGAGACCCGTACTGCGCGCCCCCTGAGATGGACGCCGAACGCTGGCAACGCCTGTCACCGCTGCTGGACATCCTGCTGGAACTCGATCCGGACGCCCGCGCGCAGCAACTGGAAATCCTGCGCGCCGACGATCCCGACGCCGCCCGTGAGCTCGAGAAGCTGCTCACCCTGGAAGAGGAAGGCGACGACTTCATCGACCAGCCCCTGGTCGACAAGCCGGGCCAGCTGAAGCCCGGCATGCGCGTGGGGCCCTACCAGCTGGAATCGATGTTGGGCGAAGGCGGCATGGGCATGGTGTGGCTGGCCTCGCGTGCGGACGGCCTGTACCAGCGCCGCGTCGCGCTGAAGCTGCTTCGCCCCGGCCTGGCCGATCCCAACCTGCGCCTGCGCTTCACCCGCGAACGCGAAATCCTTGCGCGCCTGGAGCATCCGAACATCGCGCGCCTGCTGGACGCCGGCATCGGCAGCGAGGGCCAGCCGTACCTGGCGCTGGAATATGTGGAAGGCGTGTCGATCACCGACTACTGCCTGGCCAACAACATCGGCCTGGACGCGCGGCTGACGCTGTTCCTGCAGATCTGCGAAGCGGTCAGCCATGCGCACGCGAACCTGATCGTCCACCGCGACCTCAAACCGTCCAACATCCTGGTGACGCCCAATGGCGAGGTGCGCCTGCTGGACTTCGGCATCGCCAAGCTGCTCGACGATCCCGAGCCTGCGCCCGTGCATCCACGCACCGAAGTGCGCGCCTTCACCCTGCACTACGCGGCGCCGGAACAGGTACGCGGCGAACTCGTCACCACCATGACCGACGTGTACTCGCTGGGCGTGGTGCTGTACGAACTGATCGCGGACACCAAACCGTATCGCCTGCGCCGGCAGACCGACGCCGAATGGGAGCAGGCGATCCTCGCCGTCGAGCCGTTGAAGCCCTCGGTGGCGACACTGCGCACCACCGACGGCAGCCGCAACCGATGCCCGGATGCCCGCCGGAACGCACGCAGGCTGGCCGGCGACCTGGACAACATCGCGCTCAAGGCCCTGCAGAAGGCGCCGGAGCAGCGCTACCCGTCCGTCGAAGCGATGTCGCAGGACCTGCGGCGGCACATCGAGGGGCGCCCCGTGCTGGCGCGCCCCCAGAGCGTGGGCTACCGGCTGCACAAGTACCTCATCCGGCAACGCTGGACACTCGCCTTCGGCGGCCTGGCGGCTGCCGTGCTGGTGACCGCGCTGGCGGTGAGCCTCTGGCAGGGCCGCCAGGCGATGCGCGAGGCGGCGCGTGCGCAGGCCATGCAGAATTTCGTGATCGGCCTGTTCGACAATGCCAGCGCGTCGCAACAGGGCAACACCTTCGATGCGCGCGAGCTGCTGGCGGCCGGCGAACGGCGCGGCGCACGCGAACTCGCCAACCAGCCACGCGCGCAGGCAGAACTCCTGGGCGTGATCGCCCGCCTGCGGCTGGGCCTGGGCGACTACCACGAGTCGCTGGCGCTGCTGGAAAAGCAGGCGCGGGTACTCGCGACAGCGAACGATGCGCCCGACAGCCTGCGCCTGCAGGCCGCGACCCAGCACGGACGCGTACTGCGCCTGCTCGGGCGTTCGCGCCAATGCGTGCAGGTGATGGCACCGATGGAAGCGCGGCTGGCATCGCTCGATTCCCGGTTGCCGCTTCCGGTGGCCGAGTTCCGGTCGCAGAACGGACGCTGCCGTGCCGACGCGGGTGAGAAACAGGTGGCGCGGCAGATGTTCGACGGCTCGCTGGAGATCCGCCGCGCCCTGAAGGACGAAGCGGGCGTAGCGGAAAACATGCGCGACCTGGCCCAGCTGGATGTCGAACTTGGCAACGCCGACGCCGGCGCGCGTGGCTACCGCGCCGCACTGGCACACCTGCAGGCACACGGCCATGCACGTCATACGCTGGCCATCGAGATCCAGCGCAGCCTGGCATTGCTGTACCGCAACCGCGGCGATACGGATGCGGCGCTGGCCTCGTTCCAGCGCGCGCGCGCGCTGTCCGAGGACATCCACGGCGCGCGTCATCCGCTCACCCAGGCCCTGCGCCGCCACATCGCGGCCGTGCAGGTCGACCTGGGCCAGCTGCGTGAAGCCGACGAGGAACTTGGACGCCTGCATGCGATGACGCTGGAGTCACTGGGCCCGCAGCACCGCGACACGGCGTCGAGCTGGAATTCGATGGGCATCATCGCGTGGGAGCGGGGCGACAACGAGACTGCGGTACGCAATGTCGCCCGGGCCGTCGGCATCTGGCGCAGCAGCGAGAGCCTGCAGATCCTGCCCGGCGGCCTGTTCAATTACGGCATGGTCCTGCACAGCGCTGGCCGCTACGACGAGGCGCTGGCGGCGCTGGAAGAATCGCGGCGGATGCGGGTGGCGACCATCGGCGCCAGCCATGCATTGATCGGCGAGACGGACCGCATGATCGGCGAAGTGCTGGCCGCCAAGGGTGACCTTCGCGGCGCCAGCGCGCGCTTCGATCGCGCCGTGCGCCTGACCCGCGTGGGCTTCGGTCCGGAGCATCCGCGCACCTGGTTCGCCGAACTGTCCATGGCCCGTCACCTGACGCGGCTGGGGCGCCCGCAGGACGCCGTCGCCCCACTGGAAGGACTGACGCGTCATGAGGGTGGCGGCAGCGAAGCGCCGAAGCTGCGCTGGCTCGCCCGCGCCTATCTGGCCGAAGCGCGTTGCGGCATGGGCGAGAAGGAACGCGCGCGGCGCGAGTTGGATGCCCTTGCGGGAGAACTTCGCAGCGCACTGCCTGATGGCGGCATCATTCCGCGCGAGGTCACCGACCTGCGCACCGCCTGCCGTTGAAGCAGGTCACTCCAGCAACAACCCCGGCTGTTGCGGATCGATGCGACCTTCGCCGCGTGCGATCTTCTTGAACTCCGCGCGACTGACCGAGACATAGCGTTCGTTGCCACCGATCTCCACCTGCGGCCCATCCTGCACGGCGAGCCCCTGCTCATTGACCCGCACGGTCATGATGGCCTTCTTGCCGGTGTGGCAGATGGTCTTGATCTCGCTGATCTCGTCCGCCCAGGCCAGCAGGTACTGGCTGCCTTCGAACAGCTCGCCGCGGAAGTCGGTGCGCAGGCCGTAACACAGCACGGGGATGCGCAGCGCGTCCACCACCTCGCTGAGCTGCCAGACCTGGGCGCGGCTGAGGAACTGCGCTTCATCCACCAGTACGCAATCGAGCTTGCCGTGCGCGGCAATGTCATCGCGAATCAGGCGTTCGAGGTCATCATCGCGCTCGAACGCCACCGCATCGGCACGCAGACCGATGCGCGACGCCACCACGCCGGCTCCGGCACGGTCGTCCAGCCGCGGGGTCAGGATTGCCACGCGCATTCCGCGCTCGCGGTAGTTGTGCGCCGACTGCAGCAGCGTGGTGGTCTTGCCGGCGTTCATCGCCGAATAGTAGAAATAGAGCTTGGCCATGCCGCCATTGTAAAACGGGCGGGCGCCCCGCTTATCCGCCTTCGGGCGGCTTCATCGGCTCCACTTCGCCCACGTCGACCTTGCCTCTCATGGGCGCCTTCCAGATCGCGTCCTGCAGCCGCCAGTAGTGCTCCGGCTGCCAGTACTTGCGGTCGTAGTACTGGTCGCCCCGCACCGTCATGCCGGTGCCGGCCAGCGGCCCGGTGTGGGGAATGATGGTGAGGTTGCCCACGTAGCCGACGCGGCTGCCGGTCATGTTGCGCGTGGCCCGCCGCAGGATCTTTTCCAGCCGCGGCTTGGCCGCCTCATCGCCGTATTCGGCCAGGATCGCCTGCCCGCGCTCGATGGCCTCCTTGCGCTGCACGTCGTCCAGCCGCGCCCAGTAGAACTCGCGCTGGGCGAGGAAGTCCGGATAGAGCCGTTCGGCCGCGATGTCCATCCATGCGTAGGCGATGGCGCGATCCTGCGCGACCCCGGTGCCCTGCCAGTACATGTCCGCGATGATCGCCTGCGAGGGCTTGTCGGCATGGAAGGCCGCGCGCTTGAACCGTTCCAGCGCGCCGGCATAGTCCTGCCGTTCGTAAGCGCGCGCGCCCTCCGACCGCCACCGCAGGTCCGGGTGCGCGGCCAGGAAGCCTTCGGTCAACACCGCCTGATCGAGCTTCGGCTCCTGGGCCGTCGCCGGCCGCATCGGCAACAGGGCCACCATGACCAGCACACAGCAACGGAAGGCATTCATGGCGGTACGCCTGCATCCGGAAGCCTGGAGTGTCGACATGCTAGGAGAAGCAGGGCGCCGTTGTCTGTAAACTGATGGCCTACGCAGAAGTACTCCCATGCACGGTCTCAACCCCCCCCAACGCGCCGCCGTCCTTCACAGCAAGGGCCCCTTGCTGGTGCTCGCGGGCGCCGGCAGCGGCAAGACGCGTGTGATCGTGGAGAAGATCGCGCACCTGATCGCCGGCAATCACTTCCCGGCGCGCCGGATCGCAGCGATCACCTTTACCAACAAGTCCGCCAAGGAAATGCGGGAACGCGTGTCCAAGCGGATCAAGGGCGACGCGGCCGAAGGGCTGACGATCTGCACCTTCCATGCGCTCGGGCTGAAGTTCCTGCAGATCGAACACGCCGCCGTGGGCCTCAAGCGTGGCTTCTCCATCTTCGACGCCGACGACGCCAGTGCACAGGTGAAAGACCTGATGTACGGTGCCAAGCCCGACGACGTGGAAGCGGCGAAGAACCTGATCTCCCGCGCGAAGAACGCCGGCCTGTCGCCCGAAGAGGCCCTTGCCGAAGCACGCACCAACCGCGAGAAGGAAGCCGCACTGCTGTACCAGCGCTACCAGGACCGGCTGACCACGTTCAATGCGGTGGACTTCGACGACCTGATCCGCCTGCCGGTGCAGATCCTGGAGAACAATCCCGAAATCACCGCGGCATGGCGCGAGCGGATCGGCTACCTGCTGGTCGACGAATGCCAGGACACCAACGACGCGCAATACCGCCTGCTGAAAGCCATCGCCGGTGAACGCGGCGACTTCACCTGCGTGGGCGACGACGACCAGAGCATCTACGCGTGGCGCGGCGCGAACCCCGACAACCTGTTGCAGATGGCGAAGGACTACCCGGCTCTGCAGATCGTCAAGCTGGAGCAGAACTACCGTTGCAGCAACCGCGTACTGCGCGCGGCCAATGCGTTGATCGCCAACAATCCGCACGAACATCCGAAGGCGCTGTGGAGCGATCAGGCAGATGGCGAGCGCATCCGCGTTTGGGAATGCCGCGACAATGAGCACGAGGCGGAGAAGGTCGCCGCTGAGATCTCGTTCGTGCATGCATCCAAGAGCGCGGCGTGGAGCGACTTCTGCATCCTGTTCCGCGGCAACCATCAGTCGCGCGCGCTGGAAAAGGCGCTGCAGCTGCTGCGTATTCCCTACCACCTGACCGGCGGCACCGCGTTCCTGGAGCGGCAGGAAGTGAAGGACGCGATGTCGTGGCTGCGCCTGCTGGTGAACCCGGACGATGACGCCGCCTTCCTGCGTGCCGTGCAGTCGCCCAAGCGCGAAGTCGGCGCCACGTCGCTGGCGAAACTCGCCGAGATGGCGCAGCACGCACACCTGCCGCTGTCACGCGCGGCCGAGTCGATGGGCGCACTGAAGGCGCTGCCACCACGCGCGGCCAATGGCCTCAGTGCCTTTGTCGACATCATCCGCGACCTGCGCCGGCATGCCGAGGAACTGCCGCCTGCCGACCTGGTGCGCCGATTGAGCGAACGCTCCGGGCTGCTCGCCGACCTGCGCGCGCAGTGCAAGGACGAAGCCTCGTTCCAGCGCCGCCGCGCCAACCTGGACGAACTGGCGGACTGGTTCGAAGGGGGTCCGCGTGGCAGTTCGGCCGGCGACCTCGCCGCCCAGCTCGCGCTGCTGTCGCGCAACGACAAGGACGACGGCGGCAACCAGGTGCGCCTGATGAGCCTGCACGCAGCGAAGGGACTGGAGTTCCGCTACGTCTTCATCGTCGGTTGCGAGGACGGCACGCTGCCGCACGAGACCAGCGTGGAGGAAGGCAACCTGCAGGAAGAGCGGCGCCTGATGTACGTGGGGATCACCCGCGCCAAGGAACAGCTGTGGCTGAGCCACAACCGCGAAACGCGTCGCTTCGGCGAACGCCTGCGCCTGCAGCCCAGCCGCTTCATCGATGAACTGCCTGCCGACGAACTCCAGCGCGACGGTGCAGACCCGGTGGCGGATGCGGAACGCAAGAAGGAGCGCGCCAGCGCCGGCCTGGCCGCGATCCAGGCGATGTTCGACTGAGCCACGCAGCGCGTGCTTGCGCTACGCTGCGCGGCATCGCAGGCAAGCGGAGCGCGACATGACACGCGACAGCAGGATATGGCGGTGGATCGGATTCCTGATCGCCTTCGTCGGCGTAGGCTTCCCCTACTGGCAACTCGCCCCGGAACTGGCCGGGTTGCCGCGCGCCCTCTACGGCCCCGGGCTGGTGGCGGTCGGCGTGGTGGCCATGCTGCTGCGCGCATTCGGCACCGGGCGCTTCCTGCCACTGTGGCTGTTGATCGCGATGGCCGTGCCGGCCGCAGTCCTCGTGCGGCTCGGCCTGAACGCCCTGCGTGGCATGGAAGGTCCCGGCCTGGCAATCGCCGATGTCGCCGTCGGCCTGGTACTGGGATTGGCGACCGCCTTCATCGGCATGCTCGTCGGCAGCCTGTTCCTGCTGCGCAGCAGCCGGCGCCCCGGGTGATGTCCTCCATTCGACCTACTGACAAGGTACACCTATGACACCGCACCTGTCCGGAATCCGCCAGATCGCCATCACCGTGAGCGACGTGGAGGCTGCGCTGGGCTTCTATCGCGATGCACTGGGGCTGGCGTTCCTGTTCCAGCCCGCCGCGCAGCTGGCATTCCTTGATGCCGGCGGCATTCGCCTGATGCTGACCACGCCGCAGGGCGCGGGCGCGGTGGGTGCCAACTCGATCCTCTACTTCACGGTGCAGGACATCGCCTCCACCCAGGCGACGCTGGTCGCGCGCGGCGCGACGGAAGAACGGCCACCACAACTCGCCGCACGCATGCCGGACCACGAACTCTGGACCGGTTTCCTGCGTGATCCGGACGGCAACCTGGTGGGATTGATGGAAGAGAAGCGCTGACGCACCTCGGGTGCGCTCACCGCACCAGCGCGGGCGGCTCGCGCGCAGGCTCGGCGGACGAAGGCGGCGGAGGCGCCACGTGCAACGGTTGTTCCTCCCGCGCTGCCAGTTCCCGCGCGACATCCGCCTGGAACTGACGGGCCCACGGGCCGCGAAGGTATTCGCTGACGACGGCTGCCATCGGGTCGCCTCCGTTCGCCGCGCCTGCCCGTGACACCCGCTCCACGATCTCATTCAGCCCGGGCCAGAGGGAGCGATCCCCAGCCTCGTCGACATGTCCGCCCCCGGCCTTCTCTGGCGCCTGCAGCGATGTCCCGGTCCGGCGCTCGATCCGCGCATCGAGCGCCTCGTCGATCGGCTGCTTGCGGTTGCAGTCGTCGACCACGCTGCGCCGGCAAAGCTGTTCCGGCGCCAGCGTGTCCACATGGTCGCGCACGCCGTCCCGGTCGTAGCCACGCGTGCCGTACATGCCACCCATGTGCTGGTCGGAGCGATGGATCACGTACTGGTCAGGGTCCTCCGGAAGCGGACGCTTCTCCAGATAGGGTGTGTCGCTGAGCCGGTTGAGGAACTCCACGCCCAGATTGAAGCTCAGCGTGCCCAAGCCGTTGCGCTGGTACGTATCGCCGATGTCGCTATGGCAACCCGCCACCCATGCGTTGTAGTTGCGATGGTCTTCGCTGAAACCCGGGGAAACATGCTGGCTGGAGGGGAAAAGGTCGCGGCGCTCATGCTGTGCCGTGATCTGCAAGGTGGACAGCGTCGAGGGCGGAAGGCGCCGGTCGTGCTCCTCGACCCCCGTCGACACGGGATCAAAGAGCAACGCGACTTGCGGCGTTCTCCCCGGCTCCACGAGCAGGGGACGGTCCGCATACTGGATGCTCACGATGAGTTTTTCCGCGTCACGCTCCACCTTCACGCCCATCGGATCGCGGATGCCTCGCTCGTGCACCATGCGCTCCAGAGCCGCAATCCCCTCCCCCCCACGGCTGAAACCCACGCCCGCAATCCGGATCTGCGCCCGGGGATCTTCATCGAGCCATTTCTTAGCCTGCTCGCAAAGCTGCAGATAGGCCGTCTCGACCCGCTCATCGAATGTATGGCCGAAGCGGCCGTCCCACAGCTTTTCAGGCTTCTTAAGTAGGCCATTCTGGGTATAGGTGCCCTCTACATATCCCGCTGCGATGCGCGCCGGCTTTCTTTCTTCGATCTGGTCATACAGCTTGGCGACGGCGCTCCATTTCTCTGGCTCGTCGTCGAACATGCTATTGCCGGTACCGTCCATCGTCGCAACATACAGTCGTTCGCGCGGACGATCTTCCCGAAGGAGAACAGGGATACGGAGCTGCGTCAAAGCCTCCTCGGCGCTACGATAACTCTCGGGACCCTCGGCACCGACAATCTCGATGTCGACACCGCCATCGCGCGGCTGCGAGTTGTGGACTGAACCCATGACGAGCACTCCTTGCTCAGTACGTGCGGCTGAATACCTTGATCAGGTCGTCGCGGAAATCACTGTGCGGACGATCCGGAAACTGCGGCTTCTTCAACGCGATCATGGCCCGCATGTAGACGTTGATGGTCCGATCGTTCACCTCCAGGATGATCCCAGGTGTCCCGCTGGTCGCAGGATCCAGGGCATCTTCCCGTGCGACATGGTGTCGTATCAACTCATCCCGGAAAATTTCACCGATATCGATCTCGGCCTCAAGCGGCGCCCCGTCCTTAGAGCGCCAGGTGACGCGGGCCGGGGGCGGGAAGTTCGGGATGGGGCCACGGCCTGCACTCAGCAGCTTCTCGAGCGATCGCCCATACGATTCGACCGCGGGCGACGGCCTGTCTTCCGCTCCATGCCTGAAACCACGGTAGACGATCTCGCAGGATTGGGTGTCGAAGCAGTGGCCGCCGAAATAATGCGCCCTGAACTTCAGCGGCCATTCGGCGCCGACGTTGGTGTAGTGGCCCTCTGGCAGCGCCGAAGAAGGACCGGATGAGGTCGATGTGGACATGGTGGCGTGGCATCCTGTCGTGGCAACGGAGATCAGCGCGCTGGTGGCGAGGTTCCGGAGAAGGCGTCGTTCCATGATGGCATTCCTAGCCTGTCGGCGATGCCGACGTTAGCGTGGGTCGGCATTGCCTGCAATCATCGCTGGAAGGTATTCACATGAACCTGCTCTCTCATTTCCCTCGCGCTCGATGATGTGATCGATGCGAAAGTTGGAATGTGAGAAGCATAGGGGCAACATGAACATGGCGAGCGATGCACGATTGACACTGCTGGCGTCGTACAACCAATGGATGAACCGGCGCCTGTACGATGCGGCCGCGACATTGCCGGATGAAACGCTGGCCGAGGATCGCGGCGCGTTCTTCGGTTCCGTGCTTGGCACGCTGAATCATCTGGTCGTGGCCGACACGATCTGGCTCAAGCGGTTCGCATCCGCCACGGACGCCTCGGATGTGCTCGCCGCACTGGACGACACCTCGATGCCGACCGCACTCGACGCCATGCCTTACCCGACGCTTCCAGCGCTGCGCGCCCGGCGCGAATGGCTGGATGCATTGATCCTGCGCTGGGTGGACACGCTCACGCCGGCACAGTTGTCGTCCCGCCTGACTTACACCAATACGAAGGGAGCCACGTTCACGCGCAACGTCGAGGGGCTGCTCACGCACCTGTTCAACCACCAGACCCATCACCGTGGGCAGGTCACCACCTTGCTGTCGCAAGCGGGTGTCGAAGTGGGCGTGACCGACCTGCTGACGCTGGTGCCGGACGAAGGCTGACGCTTAGTCTTTGCGGGTCGCGAGCAGATCGGCCAATTGTTCGCGCAACGCCGTAACCTCGCCTTCCAACGCCGCGACGCGCGCTTCGAGTTCCGCATTCGCGGGCTCGCCGGCGAGCGAGGCGGACGGCAGCCGTGCCGCGATCGCGGCCACGTCCACCGGGCCGCCGAGCAGGTGCATGTAACGGTCCTCACGCTGGCCGGGCCCGCGCGGGATCTGCACGACCAGCGCAGGCTCGCGCTGGATCAGGCGCTCGAGGTGATGGCGCACGTCATCGGCATCGGCGAACTTGCACAGCCGCTCACTGCGCGCGAGCAGTTCGTGCACGGTCTGCGCGCCGCGCAGCATCAGCAAGCCCAGCAGCGCCGCCTGCTGTTGCGGAATGCCGAAGAAGGCCGCCGTTCGATGCTCGTAGCGCTCGGCGCGCGAGGAGAACACCTGCTTCGCCAACCCCTTCTGCTCCAGCTGACGCAACGCGTGGTTCACCGCGCCATGGTCCAGCGCCATCACCGGATCGCGCGCGGTCTTCTGGTTGGCGGCGACCTGCGCGGCGTTCACCGTCAGCGGATAGGTCTCCGGCGTGGTGGCTTCCTTCTCGATCAGACAGCCCAGCAGGCGGGCCTCGGCGGCATTCAGGACGGGGGTGGTGTCTTCCATGGGAAACCGATATCGGATGCGAGGGCGTGAAGGATAACCCGTGCCCTGCGCGGCACCTGACACCCGCTGCAACACAGGTTCGCTAGAATCCACGCACCTTGAAGACCGGATTGCCCATGCGCGTTTCCCTGCTTGCCGCCGGCCTGGCGGTTTCGTTGCTGACCCTGTCCGCGTGCAAGCGCACCGAACCCGCGGCCGCGCCAGCGGATTCCGCTGCGCCCGCCGCCGCTGTGACGCCGGTGAAGCCGGCCGGCGCGCACGACAACCTCAACGCCGTGGCATGGGTGCAGACCTCGGTGGAATACCGTGCGATCACCACGCAGACCTTCCGTGCCGCCGCCGATCACCTGGATGCCGCACTGAAGGAAAAGAACTGGGATGCGCTGGTGCCCGACGAGCGCGGCAACGCCGCCACCGGACTGAAGCCGGCCGTGGTGATGGATGTGGACGAGACGGTACTGGACAACTCGCCCTACCAGGCCCGCCTTATCCGGGACGGCAAGGAATACGACGAGATCAGCTGGGACCAGTGGGTCGCGGAGAAGAAAGCCAAGCCGTTGCCGGGCGTGGTGGACTTCGCCAAAGCCGCGGCCGAAAAGGGCGTGACCATCCTCTACATCTCCAACCGCGCCGTGCACCTGAAGGAAGCCACGCTGGCCAACCTGCGCGACGCTGGCCTGCCGGTCGCAGACGACAGCGTGTTCCTCGGCCTGGGCACGGTGCTGGAGGGCTGTGAGCAGAACGGCAGCGAGAAGAACTGCCGCCGCCGCCTGGCGGGGCAGAAATACCGCGTGCTGATGCAGTTCGGCGACCAGATCGGCGACTTCACCGAAGTGATGGCCAACACCCGCGAAGGCCGACAGGCCTTGTTCGACGAATACGACGACTGGTTCGGCGAGCGCTGGTGGATGCTCCCCAACCCGACCTACGGCTCGTGGGAACCCGCGCTCTTCAACAACGCCTGGGACCAGCCGGCGGCCGCCCGCACGCAGGCCAAGCGCGACGCGCTGGACTACGCGCCGTGAGCGCGCGCGGCCCGGTCGCGCTGACGGCGCGCGAGCGCCTGATCTTCGCGCTGGACGCGCCGTCCGGTGCCGAAGCGCTGGCGTGGGTCGACCGGCTGGGCGATGCGGTGCAGTTCTACAAGATCGGCATGGAACTCCTGGCCAGCGGCGACTACTTCACGGTGCTGGACGAGCTCGCCCGGCGCGAGAAGCGCGTGTTCGTCGACCTGAAGTTCTTCGACATCCCGGCCACCGTCGCCGGGGTGATCCGTGGCCTGTCGCGCTGGCCGGTGACCTACGCGACCATCCACGGCTGGCACGCCGGCATGATGGAAGCGGCCGCCGAAGCCCGTGGGGCTGACCTGCGCCTGCTCGCGGTAACGGTGCTGACCTCGATGGACGGCAGCGACCTGCGCGCCATGGGCATCAACAGTGGCGAAGCTGCCGACATCGTCGTGCAACGTGCGCTTGCCGCGCAGGCTTCCGGCATCGATGGCGTGATCTGCTCCGGGCAGGAAGCCGGCGTGATCCGCGCCGCTGCGGGCGCCGGCTTCTCCATTGTCTGCCCCGGCATCCGCCCGGGCGGCCCGGTGGGCGACGACCAGAAGCGCACCGTCGGCGTGGCCGAAGCGTTTGCCCTGGGTGCAGACGCCATCGTGGTGGGCCGGCCGATCAGCAAGGCAACCGATCCGCGCGCCGCCGCCGAGGCGATCCAGCTGGAAATCGCTGGTGCCATCAAATAATTCAATAACTTGCATATACTTATTTCAGGTATTGCCTTAGCATTCGGGCGCAGGTAGGCTGTGTCCATCCGGCCCTTGGGTCGGAGATGTGCCACAACACTTCGTCCTCCGGCTTCGGCCGGACTTCAGGAGGTCCGCGGGGTCGCAAGACACCCGGCCTCCTTTTTTATTGCCTGCGCGGCGAGTTGCGACGGCCATGCTTGCCGCCTTCCCCCGCTGCCGTGAAGATGCAGGGAGACTGGGGAGTCACCGCATCATGTCCACGCCGTCCGCGTCCCGGCTGCGCGCGCTGGCCGCCTTCGGGCTGTCACTCGTCTTGCTCGCCGCCTGCAAACCCGAACCCGAAGAACTCGCCGGCGCCGCAAGCGAACCCGCCGCCGCCGTGCGCCAGTTGGCAACGCACCTGCAGCGCAACGACCTGGTGGCCTTCGCGCGCGACGCCGTTCCCGCTGACGTGCATGCACGGCTGGACGCTGCCTGGCGACAGGGCCACAGTCGCTGGCCGCTGACCGAGCTGCCGCTGGACGACAAGCTGGTGCCGATGCTGGCCGCGCTGGCCGCGAAGGATTCGGAAAAGACGCTGCAACGCAGCTTCGACCGACAATTCGGTCGGCAGGACCGCGACCTGAAGGAAGCCGCGCGTACGCTGAGCCTGTTCGGCGTGCAGTACGTGAAGAACGAAGGCGACTACACGCCGGAAGAACGCGACCACTACGCGCAGGTCATCGCCGCGCTTGGCGAGTGGGCGCAACAGGCGCCCTTGGGCGACCCGGCGCTGGCACGGACCACGCTGGCCCGGCTCGCACCCGCCGCCCGCACCAGCGGCCTGACCAGCGAAGACGCCCTGAGCCAGGCCGGCATGCAGGCAAGCCTGCAGCGGCTGACGCCGTTCTTCATCGAGACCAAGGCCACCTTCGCCCGCTACGGGTTGCCCCTGGATACGACCTTCAATGACCTGCGGACCGGTCTGGTCGAACAGAACGACGACACCGCCACGGTGCGCATCCACTATCCGTTGGCCGAACGCGAGATCGACACCGTGGTCAGCCTGACCCGGCGCGGCGGGCAGTGGTACCTGACCGACTACCTCCGCCATGCCGAGGACGTGCTGAAGGCAGTGCCTGCGCCCACGCCCCCGGTCGCACCACCCACCACCGAGATCCCTCCCGTCTCGCCGCAGGGCGATATCGATCCAGCGTCCTAGGCCGTCGGCATCCGCCCCCGGTGCCGACGCAGGGCCCACTCGGCCGGTCCCCATGGACAGGGGCCGCCTGCCTGAACCTGTAACCGCTTCCCAGCCGGTCACGGGCGTGCGCCATAATGCGCCGGATGCCTGAACAGAATCCCCTGCCGTTCCCGGACGCCCCGAAACCGACGCCGCCGGAAAAGACCCCGGGCGCGACGGACCCCGCCGCACCCGGAAGCACCCCGGACACCCCGGTGGTCGCCGATGCGCCCGTCACGGCAGGCGTCCCGATGACGCCGCCCGCCCATCGCCAGGCCAAGCGACCGTTGTGGGCCCGCCTGCTGGGCCGCCTGGCGGATCCGTGGCTGGCGTTGAACATCGAACCCGGCGTGCCGGCCGACCTGCTCGACGGCCGCCCGGTCTGCTACGTGCTGGAAGACTACGGCCTGTCCAATGCGCTGATCCTGGACCGCGCCTGCCGCGACGCCGGGCTGCCGTCGCCGCTGGTGCCGTTGCCGGTCGGCGGCAATCCGCTGGGCCGCAAGCGCGCCTACGTGGCGCTGTCGCGCCGCAATGCCAGCACGCTGATCCCCGACCAGGTCAGCGCCAAGACCCATTCCGGCTCGCTGGCGCGGTTGCTGGAGGCGCACCGCACCACCCCGGGACTGGACGTGCAGCTGGTGCCGGTGTCGATCTTCGTCGGCCGCGCGCCGGACAAGCAGAGTGGTTGGTTCTCGGTGCTGTTCTCCGAAAACTGGGCCATCGTCGGCCGCTTCCGCCGGCTGCTGGCGATCCTGCTCAACGGCCGCGGCACCATCGTGCGGTTCGCGCCGCCCGTTTCACTGCGCGGCACGGTCGATGAAGGCCTGGAACCGGAACGCACGGTGCGCAAGCTGTCGCGCGTGCTGCGTACGCACTTCCACCGCATCCGCGAAGCCATCATCGGTCCCGACCTGTCCACACGCCGCCTGCTGGTGGACCAGGTGCTGGCCGCCGAACCGGTGAAGGAAGCCATCGTCGAGCAGGCACGCCGCGACAAGTCCAAGCCCGAGGACGCGTGGAAGAAGGCGCACGCGTATGCCTGGGAAATCGCCGCCGATTACTCCAACCCGGTGGTCCGCTCGGCCAGCTTCCTCTTGAGCCACGTCTGGAACCAGATCTACGACGGCGTGCTGGTGCACCACCTCGACAAGTTCAAGGAAGCCGCGCCCGGCCACGAAGTCGTCTACGTGCCCTGCCACCGCAGCCACATGGACTACCTGCTGCTGTCGTACCTGCTGTACGAACGCGGCATCGTGCCGCCGCACATCGCGGCAGGCATCAACCTCAACCTGCCGGTGGTCGGCACGCTGCTGCGCAAGGGCGGCGCCTTCTTCATGCGTCGCAGTTTCCGTGGCAATCCGCTGTACTCGGCGGTGTTCACCGAATACGTGGCGCAGCTGGTGTCCGGCGGCTACTCGCTGGAGTACTTCATCGAAGGCGGGCGCTCGCGCACCGGCCGGCTGCTGCCGCCGAAGGGCGGCATGATCTCGATGACGTTGCGCGCGTTCCTGCGCCAGCCGCGCAAGCCGGTGCTGTTCCAGCCGGTCTACATCGGTTACGAGAAGCTGCTGGAAGGCACCAGCTACCTGGACGAACTGAGTGGCCGGCCAAAGGAAAAGGAATCCATCTGGGCCGTGTTGTGGGGCATCCCCAAGGTGCTGCGGCAGAACTACGGCCAGGTGGTGGTGAACTTCGGCGAACCCATTCCATTGAACGACGCCCTGGCCAAGTACGCACCCGAGTGGGACGGCACGCCGGTGGGCGAAGAGGAAAAGCCCGCGTGGCTGTCCGAGATCGTGGATGCGCTGGCCCAGCAGATCCAGGTCAACATCAACCGCGCCGCCGACGTGAACCCGATCAACCTGCTGGCGCTGGCGCTGCTGTCCACGCCCAAGCACGCGATGGGCGAAGCCGACCTGATCGCGCAGATCGAACTGTCCAAGACGCTGCTGGCGGAACTGCCGTATTCCGATCGCGTGACCGTCACCCCGCACTCGCCCGACCGCATCATCTCCCATGCCGAGGAGATCAACATGCTGCAGCGGATCAAGCATCCACTCGGCGATGTGCTGAGCGTGGACGACGATACCGCCGTCTTGCTGAGTTACTACCGCAACAACGTACTGCACCTGTTCACGGCCTCGTCGTGGATCGCCTGCTGCTTCCAGAACAACCGCCGCATGAGCCGTGCCGGCGTACTGCGCCTGGGCCGCACGCTGTATCCGTTCCTGCAGGAGGAATTGTTCCTGCCATGGAGCGAGGACGAGTTCGCCGAACGCATGGAACGCACCATCGAGGTGTTCATCCGCGAAGGCCTGCTGCAACAGGTCAACGACGACGACGGCGGCATCCTCGCGCGCAGCGCGGGGCAGACCGACGAAGTGTTCCGGCTGCGCGCGATCGGCCACTCGCTGCAGCAGGCGTTCGAGCGCTACTACATCGCCATCTCGGTGCTGGTGAAGAACGGCCCCGGCACGCTGGGCGCCGCCGAGCTGGAGAGCCTTTGCCAGCAAGCAGCGCAACGCCTCAGCCTGCTCTACGCACCTGCTGCGCCTGAGTTCTTCGACAAGACGCTGTTCCGCGGCTTCATCCAGAAACTGCGCGAACTGAAGCTGGTCTGGCCCGACGAGAACAGCAAGCTGCTGTTCGACGAACGCCTGGACGCCTGGGCGCGCGACGCCAAGGCCATCCTCGGCCGCGAACTGCGCCACACCATCGAGAAGGTCAGTCCGGAAGCCGCCAAACCGGCCGAGCCGACACCGACGCCGCAGGACTGAGGTCCTGCTACCGGAGGCTGATGGTCACGCCCGCCGCATCACGCAGGACGTAACCGGCCGGTTTCGTTTTCGCTTGGCAGTACCGCTCAGGAGACCGCACTGAACGAGCGCGTCAGCCACGCCTTCGCCGGCAGCGCGCGCGAGGGATCGCGTACCAGGCGGTGCAACGGCGAGCCGCATTCGGACAGATAGGGCTCGTCTTCGATCACCAGCACCATCCGCAGCAGGTCCACGCCGCCCGGCAGGATGGCCGGGGGCAGGTATTCGCGGAAGCCATAGTGCTCGAACACATCGTGCAGGAACGGCTCGCATGCCAGCAGACAGAACTGGATGCGGTTTTCCTGCGCCCAGCGGTACGCCTCTTCCATCAACCGGTCCACCACCGGCTTGCTGCGCTGGTCGGCCTGCACGGCGAAACGCGTACCCACCGCGACCTGCGCCAGGGGCCAGGAGCGCGCGAAGGCGTCGATCTGGAACAGGCTGCCGTACTCCACCTGCACGGCCAGCGGCGCGAAGTCGTGCAGGCGCAGGGTGGCGATCGCCTGCGTACCCTTTTCCACCGCCAGGGTGGTGCCGCACGCGTCCAGACCGTCGGTGACACGCTTGCTCCGGTCGCCGAACTGGCCTCGCTCGTGGAAATACACCTCGCGCCGCAGGCGCGGCACGTCACCCAGAGAATCGCCCGGCGCGAAGCGATGCATGCGCAGACCCAGCCCGGCCGTCGCCTCGTCCGCTGACGCCGCCACGAGCCGTGCCTCGCGGACCGACGATGGCCTGCGGTGATTGAACGGTTTGTCCTGCTCCATGCCACTCCCTCGCCACGGCGTCGGAGGCGCACGCAGCCAGTCATTGGGAACCGCGGCGCCGGCAGGACGGCAAACGGTCAGTCGTAGGGAAAACCCCCACGCCGGGAAATCAAGCAAGCATCGGGCCAACTGCGCCGACCGTCCCGGAGGGGAACCACGGGGGCTACGGACGGGTATTTCAGGCTTCTGGCGACCCCGACGTGCGGGACGCATGCGTCCGCGCCGGCAAGGGGTGACGCGCAGCGTCAGATCCGGGCTGTCGTGCGGCGCGCGGACTCAGGCCGGCTCGTCGGGAATCAACGCGCTCTCCAGCCGCGCGATGCAGTCCTTCAGCCACAGCTTGCGCTTCTTCAGGCGCTTGATCGCCACCTCGTCGGCGTCGGCATCATCCACCAGGCGCGCGATCGCCTCGTCCAGCTCGCGGTGCTCGAGCTTGAGTTCGGTGACCTTCTGGGTGATGTCGGCGGGGTTGCTGATCTCCACGCGGCGAGCGTACACCGGCGGCGGCAAGGGCGTCACCGCACCCCGGTACAATGACGCCCATGAGTACCGTCCTGCCCTTGCCCGACCCCGTCCTGCGCCGCCCTGCCACCGATCCGCGCCGCGCCGCGCACGAACAGGGCAAGCTGGCCAAGCGGTTGCGCCGCCAGGTGGGCCAGGCGATCGCCGACTTCGGCATGATCGAGGAGGGCGACAAGGTCATGGTGTGCCTGTCCGGCGGCAAGGACAGCTACACGATGCTGGACATCCTGCTGCAACTGCAGAAGAAGGCGCCGGTCAGCTTCGAACTGGTCGCGGTCAACCTGGACCAGAAGCAGCCGGACTTTCCCGAGCACGTGCTGCCGGACTACCTGGAACGTGTGGGCGTGCCGTACCACATCATCGAGCAGGACACGTATTCGGTGGTCAGCCGGGTGATTCCGGAGGGCAAGACCATGTGTTCGCTGTGCTCGCGCCTGCGCCGTGGCGCGCTGTACAGCTACGCCGAGGAGAACGGCTTCACCAAGATCGCGTTGGGCCATCACCGCGACGACCTTGTGGCCACGTTCTTCCTGAACATGTTCTTCCACGCCAAACTCTCCGGCATGCCGCCCAAGCTGCTGTCCGACAACGGCAGGCACGTGGTGATCCGCCCGCTGGCCTATGCGCGCGAAGACGACATCGCCCAGTACGCCGAGGCGAAGGCATTCCCCATCATTCCCTGCAACCTGTGCGGCAGCCAGGAAAACCTGCAGCGCAAGCAGGTCAAGAAGATGATGGATGCGTGGGAGCGCGAGACCCCCGGCCGCATCGAGACCATCGCGCGCGCGCTGGGCGATATCCGTCCGTCGCAGCTCAGCGATCCGAAGCTGTTCGATTTCCTTTCACTGGGCCACCGCGACGGCGCCGCCTTGCCCGATGCGCAGGCATGGCTGGCGGGCGAACCGCGCCCCACCTTGGCGGACGAGGACACCTGACCTCGCCACACACCTGCCGTCATCCTGGCGAAAGCCGGATCCATGCTGCTCTAGCGCTCCAGCGGGCTGGCGGACAGCAGAAGCAGAATGGATCCCGGAATTCGCCGGGACGGCGGGCAAAGCAACAACACGCATCCCCCTCATTTACCGGACCCTGATTCCCTGATGTTCTTTCGCAACCTGACCCTGTTCCGCTTCCCGACTTCGCTGGATTTCTCCCAACTCGACGAACTGCTTCCCGAAGCCGTGCTCAAGCCGGTCGGCCCACTCGAACTGTCCTCGCGCGGCTTCATCTCGCCGTTCGGCCGCGGTGACGACACGCTGTCCCACCGCATCAACGACGCGATCTGGCTGAGCGTGGGTGGCGAGGACAAGATCCTGCCCGGCGCCGTGGTCAACGACCTGCTGCAGAAGAAGCTGCAGGAGATCGAGGCCAAGGAAGGCCGCAAGCCGGGCGGCAAGACCCGCAAGCGGCTGAAGGACGACCTGCTGCATGAACTGCTGCCGCGCGCGTTCGTCAAACCCTCGCGTACCGATGCGCTGATCGACCTGGAGCACGGCTTCATCGCCGTGGATGCGTCCTCGCGCAAGACCGGCGAGAACGTGGTGTCGGAAGTGCGCCGCGCGCTGGGCAGCTTTCCGGCGCTGCCGCTGAATGCCGAAGTCGCGCCGCGCAGCGTGCTGACCGGCTGGATCGCCGGCGAACCGCTGCCGGAAGGCTTGTCGCTGGGCGAGGAGTGCGAACTGAAGGACGCGATGGAAGGCGGCGCGGTGGTGAAGTGCCAGAACCAGGACCTGCAGAGTGACGAGATCGCCAAGCACCTGGACGCCGGCAAACAGGTCACCAAGCTGGCGCTGGTGCTGGACGACCACGTGTCGTTCGTCCTCGGCGAGGACCTGATCGTGCGCAAGTTGAAGTTCCTCGACGGCGCGGTCGACCAGCTCGAGAATACCGAGCACGACGACCTGCGCGCCGAACTGGATGCCCGCTTCGCACTGATGTCCGGCGAGGTGAAGCGCCTGTTCCTGGTGCTGGAGCACGCGCTCAAGCTCAGTAAGGCGGATTGAGCCAACCAGGGACGCGGGATCGGGTGTGGCTGAATCGCATCCGCCACCTCCAGCCCGCGCATGCCCACTACAATCGTGGGCATGCCTTCGCTGCACTCTCTCCTGATCGCCCGCGCGCCACGCAGCGTCGAGCGGGACACCGTCACCCTGGAACTCGATGACGGACGCATCCTGGACGTGCAACGCGTCCGTGATCCGCGTGCGAAGCGCCTCAAGCTCAGCATCGATGAGCGGGGCGCGCGACTGACGCTTCCCCTGCGCGCCAGCCTGGTGGCGGGGGACCGCTTCCTGCAGCAACACCGCGACTGGCTCGCAGCACAGCTCACCCGGCATGCGCCGGACGACGGAGACGACACACTGGTGCCCGGCCGAACCGATCGCCTGCCGCTGCGGGGCGAGTACCTGCCGCTCCAGTGGCACGAGGGCCGTTACGCGCGCATCGAGCGGGTCGGTGATGCGCTGCACATGCACACGACGTCGCGAACCAGTGCTGCCAGCCTGCAGCGCACCCTGCGTGCCTTCTATGAAGCGCAGGCGCGGGCCGACATCGGCCGCTGGCTGCCCGGTTATCTGGCGGGATTGCCACGCGCACCCCGGCAGATCCGCCTGAAGACCATGTCATCCCAGTGGGGCTCCCTGGCGCCCGACGGGACGCTGGCGCTGGACCTCGCCCTCGTGCTGGGGCGACCTTCGGCGTTCGAATACGTGCTCGTCCACGAGTTGTGCCACTTGATGCAGGCCAACCACTCGCCCGCCTTCTGGCAGGAAGTGGAAGCGCGCTTCCCCGCCTGGCGCGACGAGCGCGCCTATTTCCATGCCGAAGGCCGCCGCCTGAAAGCGCGACTGCACAGGCTGCTGGCCACCCCCTGACACCAGCCTGCGAACCCGAGGGCTCCAGACACCCATGTCCGGAATGAGACTTGCGTCACGATTCAAGACGGCATGCCGGCGACGGCAGGCCCAGCAGGGAGAGCGGGCCTGCGCTCCGGCGCCTCGCCTTCTCCGGTACCCGCTCAATGAATCGTCCCGCACTCTCGCGCGCAATTCCCACCAATCCGGCTGCGACCGGTCCTGTCCTGCAGGCCGGCGCCGTTGCTTCGCTGAAGGCGTTCTCGCTGTACGCCATGCCAGGCTCGGAAACCGCCGCCAGCCTTGCCGCACGGCGCGCGCTGATGAGCCGGAAGGGTGTCTCCGTGGAGGAGATCAGCGAGCGGGCGCGTGAGCGCCGGCGCATGGCCAGCCAGATCCAGCGATTCGATCGCCGCGCCAGGCTGCTGGCGTTGCTGCTGCCCGCCGCCGCGGCGCTGGCGTGGTTGGGTAGCACCCAGAGCTCCATCAACATGCTGCTGTCCGGCTACGCGCTGCTGGCGCTGGCGGCGGTGGCGCTGCTGGCGCGGCTCACACGCACGCCGGACGCGGCGCGCCTCCCACTGGAGCAGTACTACCTGCAGGACGAGCAGTTGGCCAGCGCGGAAGACATCACCTTCCTGCGGCGACTGGCCCAGCAGGATTCCGAGCTCGACGCCGTCACCACGGCGTGGTGGCGCAGCACCGCGCCGATCCGCAAGGGCGACATCCGGCTGGCGCTGGATTTCCAGCGCGCCAAACGCGCCTGATCACTGCCGCAGGAACGCCAGCATCCGTGCGGCGACCGCCGCCGGATCCTCCATGTGCAGATGATGGGTGCCCGCCAAAACATGAAGGCACCCATCGGGCAGCAGCGCGGCACGTTGTGTCCGCAACGGTTCCGGGAAGTAGGCTTGCGGCGGATCCGCATAGACCACCGTGGTGGGGCACGCGATACCGGCCACGAGACGCGCCAGCTGCGCCTCGGAAAGCCGCTGCGGCGTAGGCAGCGTAAGGCGCGGATCGCTGCTCCAGACGAAGCCGCCTTCCACGGGCCGGACGCCGCGCTCGACCAGCAGGCGCGCCGCCGGTTCGCTCAACTGGTTCGCCTGCATGCGCGCGCGGACCGGCGCGGCCAGGTCGGTGAACACACGCAGCTGCTTGCCCGGCAGCGCGCGTGCCGCGGCAATGGCTTCGCGCCACCGCTCGGCCGTGCGCTCGACGGTTTCGGCCAGCCCGCCCAGGGCTTCGATCGCCACCAGGCGGCGAACACGCTCAGGAACGGACGCGGCCACCAGGCTCGCGATGCCGGCACCCATCGAGTGACCGAGCAGCGAGAACGTCTCCCACCCCAGCGCGTCCGCGATGTCGAGCACGGCGTTGACCGCCACGCCACTGGTGTACTCCGCTCCCGGCGCCAGATGCGCACTGCGGCCGTGGCCCGGCAGGTCGGGCGCCGCCAGCTGCACGCCGGGCAGGTGGGCGGCCAACGGAATGAAGCTCGCCGCATTGTCCAGCCAACCATGCAGGGCGAGCACGCGCGGACCATCACCGTCGCCACGAAGTCCCGTGATCCGGCCCAGCGGAATATCGACCTCGAACTCGCGCAACATCATGCGGCGGTGCCGACGGCGCGCTGCGCCAGTGCTGCCAGCGCATCGGCATGGCGGGGATCGTCGTTCAGGCACGGCAGGTAGCGCAGCTCGCCACCGGCATGCGCGAACTCCTCGGCGAAGCCGATCCCCACCTCCTCCAGCGTTTCCAGGCAGTCCACCGCGAAACCGGGGCACACCACGTCCACCCTGCGCACACCGCGCGCGGCCAGGTCGCGCAAGGTCACGTCGGTGGCGGGTTCCAGCCAGCGTTCCTTGCCGAAGCGGGACTGGTAGGTCAGCGTCCATTCGTCATCGCGCAGCCCCAGCGCCTGCACGATGGCGCGCGTGCTCGCCTCGCAGCGTTGCGGATACGGATCGCCGTTGCGGGCAAGGCGCTGCGGCAGTCCGTGATAGGAGAACAGCAGGTGTTCACCGGCACCGTTCGCCAGCCGCCACTGCCGGATCGATGCCGCCACGGCCGCCAGCCAGCCGGGATCGACCGAGTAGTCCTCGATGAAGTGCACCTCCAACCCCACGGCTTCCCGGGCGACCACATCGCGCACGGATTCGGTGGTGGTGGTGGAGTACTGCGGATACAGCGGCAGCACCACGACACGCCGCACCCCGGCGGCACGCATCGCCTCCAGGCGCGCGCCCACAGAGGGCTGCCCGTAACGCATCGCATCGACCACCTGCCAGTCCGGCAGCCGCGCCTGCACCGCTTGGGCCAGCCGACGGGTGTACACGGCGAGCGGCGAACCCTCCGGCATCCAGATGCTCGCGTACTTGGCCGCAGCCTTGGGACCGCGCAGCGGCAGGATCAGGAAATGCAGCAGCGGGCACCACAGCCAGCGGGTCAGCTGGACCACGCGGTGGTCGTGCAGGAACTCGGACAGGTAACGGCGCACAGCGGGCGCCGTCGGCGCTTCCGGGGTGCCCAGGTTGACGGCGAGCAGGGCGGTGGGAGAGGTATCGGGCATCCCGTTATTGTGGCAGAGCCGTGCACGCACACCGATTCGGAAATCCCATTGCGGCGATCAACCTCGCGAACCGCGGCACGCACCGTCCAGCGTCAGTAGCGATTCATCCATTCACGCCTATTTTCAAACGATTGCAGTAACTTGCTGCCAATCCGCTTCTGGAGCCCCCCATGAACCGCACGTCCCGCCGCCTGCTGCCGCCCACCGCCCTCGCGCTCGCCGCCGCCCTGTTCGCCGGGCAGGCCATCGCAGGTCCGAAGGAGGACGAGCGCGCGAACAACGCGGTTCGCGTGCTCAACGAAATCCAGCGCATTCCGGAGAACGGCATCCCCGACAAGCTGCTGGACGAAGGCAAGGCCATCATCGTCATCCCGGACACGCTCAAGGCGGGACTGGTGATCGGCGGCCGTCGTGGCCACGGTCTGATGTCGGTGAAAAGCGCCGATGGCAGCTGGTCGCAGCCGGTGTTCGTCAAGCTCACCGGCGGCAGCATCGGCTTCCAAGCCGGCGTGCAGTCCTCGGACGTGGTGCTGGTGTTCCGCAATGACCGCTCGCTGGACTCCATCGTCAATGGCAAGTTCACCTTGGGTGCGGATGCCGGCGTGGCCGCGGGTCCGGTGGGCCGCAACGCCAGTGCCGCCACCGATGGCCAGCTGAAGGCCGAAATCTGGTCGTGGTCGCGCGCGCGTGGCCTGTTCGCTGGCGTGGCGCTGGATGGCGCCGTGCTGCAGATCGACGACGACGCCAACACCTCTGTCTACGGCAGCGCCGCGACGCCACGCGCGATCTTCGAGAGCCGCGCCGGCCAGCCGTCCAGCGCCGTGGTCGGCTTCCGCGACCAGCTGGAAGAAGTCACCGAACTCGCGCGGGGCAATCGCGGCACCACCGGGATGTCCACGCAGGTGGCGGCCTCCACGCCCGCGCCCGTCACCGCGCCGGTCGTGGTGGAAGCCCCCGCGCAGGCGCAGGGGTTCGAACCGGTGCAGGACGGCGAAGTACGCACCGAACCGCTGGACGGCAACCCGTAACGGAAGTAATGGGCGGTGGATCGCCATCCCGGCGGTCCGCCTGCGCTATCCTGAGCGCCCCGACTTTTCCAGCGAGTACACACCATGGGCGGTTTGAGCATCTGGCATTGGATCATCGTGCTGGTGGTCGTGTTGCTCGTCTTCGGGACCAAGCGCCTGCGCAACGCCGGCCAGGACCTGGGCGAGGCGGTCAAGGGCTTCAAGAAGGGCATGAAGGACGACGACAAGCCGGCCGGCCAGTTGAACGACCAGTCGCGCACCGATGAATCCAGCGCCGCCAAAGAGCGCGACCGCGACGCCAACTGATCGCGCGGCATCGCGGCCGCGGCCATGTTCGACATCGGTTTCAGTGAACTGCTGGTCATCGCCATCGTTGCGTTGATCGTGCTGGGTCCCGAGCGCCTGCCCAAGGCGGCGCGCTTCGCCGGCCTGTGGGTGCGCCGCGCGCGGGCGCAGTGGTACTCGGTGAAGGACGAGCTGGAACGCGAACTCGCCGCCGACGAACTGAAGCGCAACCTGCAGGACGCCAAGGACGCGATGCGCGAGACCGAGCAACGCATCCGCGACAGCGCCCGCGAAACCGAGCAGCAGTTCGAGGAAGTGCGCCAGGCCGCACGCGACGACGCCAAGGCCTTGCACGATGACGTGGCGTCGGCGATCACGCCACCCGCGCTGGCAAGGCCGGCTGCGGCGACCGAACAGGCGGCCGACGCTGTCGACACGCCCACCGGTGAGGCCGCCACCGACGCGCCCGAAACCGGCACCACGGCCGACCTGTTCCCGCCGAAGGAGACGCGATGAACCGCGAATCCTCGAACCAGGAAGCCGAAAGCAGCCTGATGGAACATCTGCTGGAGCTGCGCACGCGGCTGGTGCGTGGATTGGCGGGCACGGGCGTCATCCTGCTGGCGCTGCTGCCCTTCGTACGCCAGCTCTACGATCGCCTGGCGCAGCCGTTGATTTCGCAGCTGCCGGCCGGCCAGGCCGCGCAGATGATCGCCAGCGACCCGACCTCGGGCTTTTTCGCGCCGATCAAGCTGGCTTTCTTCACCGCCCTGTTCCTGTCCTCGCCGTGGCTGCTGTACCAGGCGTGGAGCTTCGTCGCCCCCGGGCTGTACAAGCATGAGAAGCGATTGGCGATGCCGCTGCTGGCGTCGGCCATCGTGCTGTTCTATGCCGGTTGCGCGTTCGCGTATTTCCTGGTGCTGCCCAGCGTGTTCCACGCACTGACGGTGTTCACGCCGGACATCGTGACGCTGGCGCCGGACCCGGCGAAGTACCTGGACTTCGTGATGGTGATCTTCCTGGCCTTCGGCGTGAGCTTCGAGCTGCCGGTGGCGCTGGTGATCATGGTGCTGCTGGGCTGGGTGACACCGCAGCAACTGCGCGAGGGCCGCGGCTACGCGATCGTCGGCGTGTTCGTCGTCGCCGCGCTGATCACCCCGCCGGACGTGGTGTCGCAGCTGATGCTCGCCATCCCCATGTGCCTGCTGTACGAACTGGGCATCGTCGCGGCGAGCTGGTTGAAGCCGAAAGAACAGTCCGCATCGTAGGGCGGGCCCTGGCCCGCCGTACCGCGATACCTACCGCCTCGATCAGACCTCGATGTGGGTACTGGCTTGCGGCGCGCCACCGCCGCTGACTGGCGTGTCGGCCACCATGTGGCGCCAGGCGTAGTAGGTGGACGCGACGTAGATCGGCAGCAACACCGCCATCGCCAGCTGCACCAACGGTCCAGCCAAGACGCCTGCGCCAACGAGCTGCAGCGTCGCGATGAGGACCGTTGCGCATACGGCCAGCACCATGCCCGCGACGATGGCCAGCAAGTAGAACATCAGCATCGCCGTCCAGTTGCGGGCACACGCCAAGAAGCTCTTGCGAAGGGCTTCCACCGCGCGGGACCCTGAGAACACGATCTCGGGCACCACCAAGAAGATCAACCACAGCATCGCCACGAAAAACGCAGGAAGCAGCACCAGCATCCAGAAGGTCAACCGGAACACGGGCAGGCTCTGGAGCAGAGCGGGGTCGGCCGCCTGGCCAGCCTGCGCCAGCGCTGAAAGCCTCTGCGTTACCTCGATCAGCTGCTCGACGCCGGAGGGCCCGATTAGCAGTGCCAATGAAAGGAACATGGCGGCGAATGCTCCCAACTGCGGAACAAGGCTGCTCAGCAGCAAGGCCAGGCCACGTCCGTCACGAGCGGGCTGCAGCAGCAGGGAGGGCACGACCGCCCGGCCTTCATCCAATTCGCGGATAACCCACATCAGTCCGCCAAGGAACAAGGGCTGCGCAAGAATCAGCACGATCTGCAGCGCGATCCCCAGCGACGGAACACCGATCGCGATGAGACCGGCGATCAGTGCCAAGAACTGCCACAGCAGGGCCATGCCAATCAGCGGCACCGGCGCGCGCTTCAGCAGCGCGAAGCCTGCCAGCAGCCATTCCGCGCCGGCACTGGCCGGCACCTTGTTGATCGTCGACATCGGGGATCTCTGGGAGAAATGCAGCAGGGGGACTCAGCGCGCGTGCAGGCCACGCGCATGGCGGACGAACCGCCGCAATAGTTTGCGGGCTTGCGGCGCCGCCGTCACGCCGCGGGCAATGGTGCCCGGGCAACGGCCTTCGCTGCGCAGGTGGTCGGCGCGGGCGTGCACGTAACCGCGCATGTGGTGGGTGGCGAATTCGGGATGGAACTGCACGCCCCAAGCGTGGTCGCGCCAGCGGAACGCATGGCAATCGTCCTGCTCGGAACGCGCCAGCACGGTGGCGCCCTCCGGCGGCCGCGCCACGGTCTGCACATGGGTGGCGTGGGCAGTGAACTTCAGTGGCAGCGCGCCGAACAGTGGATCATCCTGCGCCTGCGGATGCAGATCGATGTGGACCGTGCCCGATTCGCGCCCGGCCGGGTTGTAGGCCACCTCGCCACCCAGCGCATGCGCCAGCAGCTGGTGGCCGTAGCAGATGCCCAGCAGCGGCAGGCCTTCATGGGCCGCGTCGCGCAGCCATTCCGCACTGCGTTCGCTCCAGTCGGCGCGGTCGGTGACCATCGCGGCGGAGCCGCTGACGATGACGCCGGCGAAGCCTTCGCGAGGCGGCAATACGTCGCCCCGCTCCACGTTCGCCACCACGGTTTCGTCCGCCTCCAGCCCCGCAGCCACGCGGATCCAGTGCGGGAAGCCGCCATACCGTCGCATCGAGCGCACCGGCTGGCCGGTTTCAACGATGAGGAAAGGGGCTTTCACGGCGGCATCCACGACGGCAAACATCAGCGGGAAAAGGGCTTGCCCGTATACTAGCCCGCTTTTCCGCAGTGCACGATAAGTCGATGACCGGACAGACAATTTCACCGGCAACTTTCCAGGGCCTGACATTCCAGAACCTGATCCAGACGCTGAACCAGTACTGGGCCGACCAGGGCTGCGTGCTGATCCAGCCGCTGGACCTGGAAGTGGGCGCCGGCACCTTCCACCCGGCCACCTTCCTGCGTGCGCTGGGGCCGGAGCCGTGGAATGCCGCCTACGTGCAGCCCAGCCGCCGCCCCACCGATGGCCGCTACGGCGAGAACCCCAACCGCCTGCAGCGTTACTACCAGTACCAGGTGGTGATGAAGCCCAACCCCGACAACATCCAGGAGCTTTACCTGGGGTCGCTGAAGGCGCTGGGCATCGATCCGCGCGTGCACGACCTGCGCTTCGTCGAGGACAACTGGGAATCGCCGACCCTGGGCGCCTGGGGCCTGGGCTGGGAAGTCTGGTTGAACGGCATGGAAGTCACCCAGTTCACCTACTTCCAGCAGGCCGGCGGCCTGGAATGCCGCCCGGTGCTGGGCGAGATCACCTACGGGCTGGAACGCCTGTGCATGTACCTGCAGAACTGCGACAACGTCTATGACCTGGTGTGGACGGTCGGCCCGCAGGGCGTGGTGAAGTACGGCGATGTGTACCACCAGAACGAAGTCGAGCAGAGCACTTTCAACTTCGAGCATGCCGACGTGGCCGAACTCTTCCACCGTTTCGACGCGTGCGAGAAGGAAGCGTTGAAGCTGGTCGAAGTGGGCCTGCCGCTGCCCGCCTACGAGCAGGTCTGCAAGGCCAGCCACAGCTTCAACCTGCTGGATGCGCGCCGCGCGATCTCCGTCACCGAACGCCAGCGCTACATCCTGCGCGTGCGCAAGCTGGCGCAGGCGGTGGCCGAGGCGTATTACGCGCAGCGGGAGAAGCTGGGGTTTCCGGGATTGAAGAGAGAAACCGAATAAAGCCCCTCTCCCCTCGGCGACCGCAGGAAGTCCCTGTGGGAGAGAGGGGTTGGGGAGAGGGGCGATGGAGTCCCGATGGTTTGGCCGTCATGACTCCGCTCGCCCCTCATCCGCCCTTCGGGCACCTTCTCCCGCAGGGAGAAGGGAACAACTCAAGGTTGCATGCACATGAGCGAACAAAAATCCCTGCTGGTCGAACTCGGCACCGAAGAGTTGCCGGTCAAGGCGTTGCCCGGGCTGGCGCAGGCCTTCTTCGATGGCGTGATCACGGCGCTGGAGAAGCGTGGCATCGGCTTCGAGCGCGGCGATGCCAAGCCGCTGTACACGCCACGCCGCCTGGCGGTGCTGTTGCCCGCCGTCGACGTGGAGCAGCCGGAACAGAAATCCGAAGTGTTGGGCCCCTACCTCAACATCGCGCTGGACGCGAACGGCGCGCCGACCAAGGCGCTGGAAGGGTTCGCCGCCAAGGCCGGCATCGACTGGACGCAGCTGGAGCGCACCACCGACGGCAAGGGCGAGCGTTTCGTCCACCGCGCAGTGAAGCCCGGCGCGAAGACCGCCGACCTGCTGGCCGACATCGTGCGCGAGGCGCTGGCCGGCATGCCGATTCCCAAGCCGATGCGCTGGGGCGACCACGACTACGCGTTCGCACGGCCGGTGCACTGGCTGGTGCTGCTGCTGGGCAAGGACGTGGTGGAGGCCGATGTGCTGGGCGTGAAATCCGACCGCATGAGCCGTGGCCATCGCTTCGAACATGACAAGCCGGTGTGGATCGGCAACCCGGGCGACTACGTGGACGCGCTGCGCGGCGCGCGCGTACTGGTCGATGCCGATGCCCGTCGTGCGCGCATCGTCGACGAAGTGCAGCAGGCCGCCGCCAAGGCCGGCGGAAGCGCGCGCATCACCGACGACAACCTGGAGCAGGTGGTCTGCCTGACCGAGTGGCCGGCGGCGGTGCTGTGCAGCTTCGAATCCGCGTTCCTGGCCGTACCTCAGGAAGCACTGATCGAGACGATGGAGGTCAACCAGAAGTTCTTCCCCGTGCTGAGCGATAGCGGAAAGCTGACCGAGCATTTCATCGGCATCGCCAACATCGAATCGCAGAACGTAGAGGAAGTCCGCAAGGGCTACGAGCGCGTGATCCGTCCGCGCTTCTCCGATGCGAAGTTCTTCTTCGATGAAGACCTGAAGCAGGGTCTCGTGTCGATGGGCGATGGCCTGAAGACCGTCACCTACCAGGCCAAGCTGGGCAGCGTCGCCGACAAGGTCGCACGCGTGGCGGCGTTGGCCGAAACCATCGCCGTGCAGATCGGTGCCGATCCGGCACAGGCACGTCGCGCCGCGGAACTGGCGAAGAACGACTTGCAGTCGCGCATGGTCAACGAGTTTCCCGAGCTGCAGGGCATCGCAGGTCGCCACTACGCCCTCGCCGCTGGCGAGCCGAAGGAGATCGCGCTGGCCATCGACGAGGCCTACCAGCCGCGCTTCGCCGGTGACGACATCGCGCTGTCGCCGCTGGGCAAGGTCCTGGCGATTGCGGAACGGCTGGATACGCTGGCGGGTGGATTCGCTGCTGGGTTGAAACCGACCGGCAACAAGGATCCGTTCGCGCTGCGGCGCAATGCGCTGGGGTTGGCGCGGACTGTGATTGAAAGCGGGTTTGATTTTCAGTTGAATGAATCGTTGGCTGCTGCCTTACGGCCGACACAAGTTCAACACGCAATCAAAGACCTACGTCTCAAGGAAGGCCCCAACACCAGAGAGCACTTAAATGCAGGGATGAGTGAAGATTTCCAGCAAGAGATTTTCACGACCCGCGTCCAAGTAGACCTCTACGACTTCATCCTTGATCGCCTGCGCGGCTACTACGCCGACAAGGGCGTGCCAGGTGCGCACTTCAACGCAGTCGCAGAAGTAATGCGAGAAAAAGGGAGGTCCTCCCTCTACGATTTCGACACGCGCCTCGATGCCATCGGCACCTTCGCCACGCTGCCGGAAGCCGAGGCATTGGCCGCGGCCAACAAGCGCATCGGCAACATCCTCAAGAAGGCCGACATCGCCATCCCGCATGCGATCGACCGCGCGCTGCTGACTGATCCGGCGGAAAGCGCGCTGGCCGAAGCCGTTGAAGCCGTGCTCGGCGAGACCGACGAAGCGCTGCACCACCACGACTACGTCACCGTGCTGAACCACCTCGCCCGCCTGCGCCCGCAGGTCGACGCGTTCTTCGACAGCGTGATGGTCAATGCCGACGATCCGGCCGTGCGCGCCAACCGCCTTGCGCTGCTGAAACGCCTGGCCGACCGCTTCCGTGCAGTCGCGGCCATCGAGCATCTGTCGAGCTGATGGTTTCCTTCTCCCCGCGTGCGGGGAGAAGGTGCCCGGAGGGCGGATGAGGGGCCAGCGCGGCCACTCATCAGGCTCCGACGCATCCTGTCTCCGTTCGCCGCCCCTCACCCGCCTTCGGCTCCCTCTCCCCGCGTGCGGGGAGAGGGAGCTCCCGCATGCGGCGGTCAACGGCGCTTCGCGGGAAACGTGACCTGAAACTGCGCGCCCACCCTTCACCCCACTTAACCCTCACCGGTTATCCTGCCCGCATGCGTCGACTCCCCTGCTTCGCCACCGCCGTCGTCCTGCTTGCCGCAACCGGTCCGGCCTGGGCCGCGGCCATCGTCGACAAGGTGCAGATCGAAGGGCTCGACAACGAGTTGATGATCGAAAACGTCAACACCGCGCTGTCGCTCAACGACTCGCTCGGCAAGCGGCTGGGCGAGTCGCGTCTGGAATACCTGCTGGGTGAAGCCGTCGCCGAAACGCGCGAAGCGCTGGAGCCCTTCGGCTACTACTCGCCCACCATCACCGTGGATGCCCCGCGCACCGAAGGCGCCAACGACGAGCGACTCACCATCACCCTGCGGGTAACCCTCGGCGAACCCGTCCGCGTGCGCGGGCGCGACCTGTCCATCGAGGGCGAGGGCGGCGACGACCGCTACCTGAAGGAAGACCTGGACGCATTCGCGCCGAAAGTCGGCGAGGTCTTCGACCACACGACCTACGAAGCCAGCAAGCTGACCATCGTGCGGCGCCTGGCGGATCGCGGCTACTTCGATGCCGACTTCACCCACCGGCGGGTGGAAGTCACGCGGGCCGAACACGCCGCCGACATCGCGCTGGGTTGGGTCAGCGGCATCCGCTACGACATGGGCCCGACCACCTTCCACCAGGACAAGTTCGACCAGGGGTTGTTGGACAAGCTGGTGTACTGGGAAGAAGGCAGCTATTTCCACCAGGGCAAACTGGATCGTCTGCGCGAATCACTTGTCGGCCTGGACTATTTTTCCAGCATCGACATCCAGGCCAATCCGGACAAGGCCGAGGACGGCCGCGTGCCGGTGGACGTGAACCTGGAGCTGGCCAAGCGCGACATCTACACCGCCGGCGTCAGCTACGGCACCGAGAGCGGCCCCGGTATCCGGCTGGGCCTGGACCGTCGTTACGTGAATTCGCGCGGTCACAAGCTGTCCACGCACCTGGACTACGCGCAGAAGCGCAAGACGCTGCTGACCCAGTACCGCATTCCGGCCTTCAAGTGGCTGGACGGGTGGTACACCGTGGGCGTGCAGGCCAGCGATGAGCAGACCGACTACATCGACCTGCGCCATGTCGAATTCACCGGCAGCCGCAGCGGCCAGGTCAGCGAGGACTGGACGGCGGTGGCGTCGATCCACGCGCTGCGCGAGCGCTGGCGCTATGTCGAAGACGACCCGGTCACCGGCCTGCCGGACACCACCGTGCAGTACGCCACATTCACCTACCCGTCGCTGCGCGCGGACTACACCAACTCACCGCTCGGCTCGAACCGCCCCGACCAGCTGGCCGGGTCCATCCTGCTGCGCGGCGGCGTGGAAGGCGCGGGCTCGGACGCCAACTTCCTGCAGTTCCACATGCGCGCGCGCTGGTCGCAGCACTACAAGACCAACAGCACGCTGATCGTGCGCGGCGAGTACGGCCACACCTTCACCAGCTCGCTCGTCGCCATGCCACCGTCGCTGCGTTTCTTCGCGGGCGGTGACCGCAGTATCCGCGGTTATGCCTGGCGCGAAGTCGGTCCGCGCCGCGGCGATTACGCGCTGGGGGCGAAGAACGTGCTCACCAGCAGCGTGGAGTACGAGTTCTATCCGAAGGGCGGCCCGTACGGTGGCGCAGTATTCGTGGACACCGGCAGCGCCTTCGACGGCACCCGTCCCGACCTGAGCACCGGCATCGGCGTGGGCCTGCGCTGGCGTTCGCCGGTAGGGCCGGTGCGTCTGGACCTGGCGCATGGCCTGAATGACCCGGATTCCAGCGTCCAGATCTACCTCAACATCGGGACCGATCTGTGAAGAAGCGCGTACCCGACAACCTTACGCCGGAAGAGCGCGACGCCCGCATCGCCGAGTTGCGCGCGCGCCGCAGGGCACGCATGCGCACGCTGGCGATCCGCAGCGCCATCGGCACCGGTGTGCTGGTGCTGCTGCTGTGCGTCGGCCTGTACTGGCTGCTGCAGACGGTCGCGGGCCGCGACATGCTGCTTGCGCAGATCAAGGCACGGCTGCCGGCCGATGCGTCGCTGGAATACAGGGAAGTGGACGGCCCGATCGCGGGCCCGCTGACGCTGCGTGGCGTCGACTTCCGCTGGGACAAGATCCGCTTCACCGCCGATGAGGTCTACCTGGAGCCGGACCTGCGCCCGCTGCTTGGCAAGCGCCTGCGACTGGATGTGCTGAAGCTGCGCGGGGCGATGCTCGATGTGCCGGAAAGCGACGAGCCGTTCGAGCTGCCGCACTGGCCCGACATGCTGCCGCAGATCGAGATGCCGCTGGCGATCCAGGCCGACCGGCTGGAGGTGGACCGCTTCCTGATCCGCCAGAGCGGGCAGCCCCTGATCGACATCGTGCATGCGGGCGGCGGCATCGACATCGGCGACGGCTACGTGCATGCCGAGAAGCTGGCCATCGCGAGCGATCGCGGCACCTTCGGCGTGCATGGCCGGTACGAACCCCGCGACGGCTACGAAACCGACCTGACGGCCACCGGTGTGTTCACGGCCGCTGCCGGGCGCACCCCCGCCCGCATCGGACTGGTCGCGCGCGGGAATCGCGCCCGCATGAACGTGGGCATTTCCGGTGCCGCACCCGCGCCATTGCGCGCCACGCTCACGCTGCGCGGCGAAACCAGGCCGACATGGAACCTCGCCGCGAAGACAGAGGCGCTGGACCTGTCGCTGCTGGGCGTGATGGAGGACGGTACACCCGTCTCTTTCGACCTGGTGGCCAAGGGGGCGGGCGGTGCCGCGGACCTGCAAGGCACCGTGCAGCAGGGCGATATCGCCGTGGTGATCGAACCTTCGCATGCGCGCATCGACGGCGAAGTCCTGACCGTGGAGCCGCTGGCGATCCGTGCGTTCGACGGCTATGCCGCGCTGCGTGGTCGTGCGGACTTCACCGTGCCGGAGAACCCCACCTTCCGTTTCGCGGTGAACGCACGCGGCCTGCGCTGGGGCACGGAAGCGGACAGCATGATCGGTGCCGAGGGCGATTTCGGCGTGGCCGGCAAACTGGAAGCATGGGCCGCCATCGGCAAGGCCACGCTGACCCGCGGCGACGACAGCGCGGTGGTGGAGTTCGATGGCCGTGGCAGTGCCGAACGCGTGCAGTTGGAGAAACTGCAGGCACGCATGCCCACCGGCACGCTGGACGCCACCGGCATGGTGGGCTGGTCCCCCGTGCTGGACTGGGATGTGAAGGCGACGCTGGCCGGCTTCGACCCCGGTTACTTCGCGACGGGCTGGAACGGCACCATCTCGGGCGACCTCGCATCGAAGGGACGCCAGCGCGAGGACGGGTTGTTCCAGGGCACGCTGGACGTGCCGAAGCTCGCCGGTCGCCTGCGCGACCGTCCGCTCGACGCACGCGGCACGTTCGCGCTGGACGGCAACAACGGTGAAGGCGATCTTGCGCTGTCACTGGGCGGCAGCCGGGTCACCGCCAAAGGCAAGGTTGGCGACACGCTGGATGTGGACGCGGATTTCCGCCCGTTGAATCTGGCCGACCTGGCGCCCGAGGCCAGCGGCACGATGGCGGGCTCGATCACGCTGACCGGCGCGCGCACGGCGCCGGACATCGAGGCCGACCTGGGTGGTGAGAACCTGCGCTGGAACGACTGGAGCGCCGGTGCCCTCAGCCTGCGTGGCCGACTGCCCTGGCGCAGCGGCAACGGCGACCTGGCACTGCAGGGCAGCGCCGTGGAGGTCGGCACCGTGCTGGACAGCGTCAACCTCACTGCGCGCGGGGCGGTGGAAGACCTGCGCTTCGAGGGCGATGCCCGCAATGCGATGGGCGCGGTCGCGTTGTCCGGTTCGGCGCAGAGGCGTGGCGCCAACTGGCAGGGCACGCTCGACGCGCTGCGCATCGCGCCGTCGAAGGGCAATCCGTGGACGTTGCGGCAGCCGGCGCGATTCGCGCAGAGCGGCGCCAACTGGACACTGTCGGAGAGCTGCCTGGCCTCGGACATCGGCGGTGCCCTGTGCGCCAGCGCCAACTGGCCGCGACAGGGACTGCAGGTACGCGGCGATGCGTTGACGCTGGCGCTGGTGCAGCCGTGGCTGCCGCCCAGCAACGGCCGCCCGCTGACGCTGCGCGGCGAGTTCACCCTCGACGCGACGCTGCGCCCCGCCGGCAATGCATGGCAGGGCGAAGTGCATCTGGCTTCGCTGGACGGCGGCCTGAAGATGGGCACCACCGCGCGCGGCGAGATCATCCGTTACGACAACTTCACCCTCGACGTGGACTTCACGCCGCAGCGCATCCAGGGACGCCTCGGCACCGGCTTCAAGGGCGATGGCTATGTCGACGCCACCTTCAACACCGGTTGGGATGCGTTCGCGCCGCTGAAGGGCGACCTCTACTTCCACAACTCGCGACTGTTCTGGATGGAACTGTTCTCGCCTGACCTGGTGCGCCCGCGCGGCAAGCTGGCCGGCCACATCGGTGTCGCCGGCACACGCGGCCAGCCGCTGCTGAGTGGCGAGGCCACGCTGACGGAATTCACCGGCGAACTGCCCGCATTGGGCGTATCGCTGGCCGACGGTGGTGCCGAACTGGTCGCCCTTTCCGACGGCAGCGCGCGCATCGACGGCAGCATGAAGACGGTGTCGTCCACCGGCGGCACCGGTACCGGCGGCGTACTCAACGTGGCGGGCACGCTGGGCTGGAACAACGACACCACGCCGCTGCAGTTCCAGGTGCGCGGCGACAACGTACTCGTCGCCGACACCACCGACCTGCGCGCCGTCGCGTCGCCGAACATCCAGGTGGGCTTCGCCGACAACACCATCCTCGTACGCGGCGAAGTCGGCATTCCTTCGGCCACCATCGACGTGGAGAAACTGGATGATGGCGTGTCCGCCTCGGAAGACGTGGTGGTGCTGGATCCCGCCGATCCCGAACGCGCGCCGAGTTCGCGACTGGACCTGGACCTCGCGCTCAAGGTAGGCGATGAGGTCAACCTGAAGGGCTATGGCCTGGAAGGCACGCTGGCCGGCACCCTGCACGTGCGCTCGCAGCCGGGCCGCGAAATGCTGGGCACGGGCCGCCTGGACGTGGACGGTCGCTATGAAGCCTACGGGCAGAAACTGCGCATCACCCGCGGCGAACTGACCTGGAGCAACAACGCGATCTCCGATCCGCGCATCAACATCCGCGCCGAACGCGAAGTGGCCAGTGCCAGCGTCACCGCCGGCATCGACGTCACCGGCCGCGCCAGCCAGCCACGCGCACGCGTGTGGTCGAATCCGTCGTTGTCCGAATCCGAAGCGCTGGCGTACCTGGTGCTTGGCCGTTCGCTCAACACCGCCAGCAGTGACGAAAGCCGGCAGATCAACGCTGCTTCATCCGCACTCGGCGCGGGTGCCGGCCTGCTGGCATCGCAGCTCGGCGCGAAGATCGGCCTGGACGATGCCGGCGTGCTGGAGTCGCGCACGCTCGGTGGCTCCGTGTTCGGCGTGGGGAAATACCTGTCGCCCAAGCTGTACGTGAGCTACGGCGTATCGATGGTCGGTTCCGGCTCGGCCGTGACCCTGAAGTACCTGCTGCGCAAGGGCTTCGACGTGGAGATCGAATCCAGCACCATCGAGACGCGCGGCTCGATCAACTGGCGCAAGGAGAAGTAGGCGTGCTGCCGTCGCTGACGGCGCGGCGCCTGCATGCGCAGGGCATCAGCGCGCCCACGGCGGCGTCGCCTGCCGATGTGGTCCGACACATGGTCGCGATGCAGGCGCAGGACTACCACGCCGCACTCTGGGCCGTCGGCCTGCGCACCAAGGGCACCACGCTGGCGCAGGTGGAGGACGCGATCGCGCGCGGCGAGATCGTGCGCACTTGGCCGATGCGCGGCACGCTGCACCTGTTGGCGCGCGATGACGTGCGCTGGATGGTCTCGCTGCTGGCGCCGCACGTGCAGGCCGCAAACGCTGCGCGCATTTCCCGCGAATTCGGTTTCGACATGCCCACGCTGGCACGCGGCCGCCGGGTGATGGAGCAGGCGCTTTCCTCCGGCACGCCGGTCACGCGATCCGAGCTGTATGCACGCATGGAGGCTGCGGGTATCGCAAGCGCGCACCAACGCGGCCTGCACCTGCTGAACTGGCTGGCGCACGAAAGCGTGGTCTGCCAGGGACCTCGGCACGGCAAACAGCCGACATTCGTGCTGATGGATGCCTGGGTCCCGCCCAGCGCGCGCCTCGGCCGCGACGAAGCCCTCCACCGGTTGGCGCAGCGTTACCTGCAGGGCCATGGGCCGGCGACCGCCGCCGATCTTGCGTGGTGGTCGGGACTGACGCAGAAGGATGCGCTGCGGGCGCTGACGCTCGCCGACGCCGCGCTGGAGAAAGAGACGCGAGACGGCACGACGTGGTGGTGGCGTGCCGACGCTCCCGTCACCGCGAAGTCGCGCGCCATCCACTTGCTGCCCGCGTTCGACGAGTACCTGATCGGCTACCGCGACCGCATGCAGGTGCTGGATGCCGAGCATGCCCGGCGCGTGATCGGCATCAACGGACTGGTGTCGGCCACGGCGATCATCCAGGGCCGCGTAGCGGCGACATGGAAGCGCGCGACGGCCGGCAACAGCGATATCGCGCTCGAACCCCTCCGCGCGCTGGAGGAAGCCGAGCACACCGGCATCCGGCGCGCGGCGCAACGCTGGCGACGCTTCCTCGGCGACGCGCGCTGACGACGCGGCACAGGCCATCGTTGCCGCACTGCCACGGGCCCGATATCGTCGTCACCGTCTTCTCCGCCGGATCCTGACCATGCGCCGCCGACTCTCGACGTCCGCCCTTGCCCTGGGTATCGCCCTTTCCCTGCCCGCCCACGCCGACGAAGGCATGTGGATGCCGTCGCAGCTGCCACAGTTGGCGAAGCCGCTGCGCGAAGCCGGCTTCAGGGGCGACCCGAAGGCGCTGGCCGACGTCACCTCCGCACCGCTGAGCGCGGTGGTGCGGGCGGGGGGTGGTACCGGCGCATTTGTTTCGCCCGACGGATTGATCCTGACCAACCACCATGTCGCCTACGGCGTGATCCAGTACAACAGCAAGCCGGAGCGCAATCTGATCGACGACGGCTTCACCGCCGCTGACCGCGCTGCCGAACTGCCAGCCAACCCGGACTTCCGCGTCCTCGTCACCGTCGGCTACGACAAGGTCACCGACGCGGTACTGAAGGACACCGCCGGCAAGACCGGGCGCGCGTACTTCGACGCCGTCGAGCGCGCCAGCAAGGCCATCGTCGCCGAGTGCGAGCAGGAAGCCGGCGTGCGCTGCAGTGTCGCGAACATGTACTACGGAACCGACTTCTACCGCATCCGCCAGCTGGAGCTGCGCGACATCCGCCTGGTGTACGCACCGCCACGCGCGATCGGCAACTACGGCGACGAAATCGACAACTTCATGTGGCCGCGGCACACCGGCGACTTCACCCTGCTGCGCGCCTACGTGGACAAGGACGGCAAGCCGGCCGCCTACAGCGCCGACAACGTGCCCTATCGCGCGCCCGCCCATCTGTCGCTGGCGAAGGACGGGCCCAAGGCCGGCGACTACGCGATGCTGGCGGGCTATCCGGGCACGACGTACCGGCATCGCACCGCCGCCGAGTTCGATGAGCAGGTCAACTGGACGCTGCCTGCACGCGTGTCCGTGTTCGACCAGCTGATCGACGTGATCGAGACGGCCGGCAAGCAGGACGCCGACGCGAAGACGCGCTATGCCGCGCAGCTGCAGTCGCTGAAGAACAACCGCAAGCGCGCGGCCGGCGAGCTGGAAGGCCTGCGCCGCAGCGATGCCGTGCGCGTACGCGCGGAGGACGAACGCGGCATGCTGGCCACCGAGGCGGCCACGAAGGAACGGGCGGACATCGATGCACTGGCCACATCGATCGCCAGCGGCTCGGCCGTGCGCGAGCGCGAACTGCTGCTGAGCCTGTTCGGTTCCCAGTCACAGCTGATGCGCGCTGCGATCACGCTGGAGCGGCTGCGCGTGGAATCGGCCAAGCCGGACGCCGAGCGCGAGAGCGGCTACCAGGTGCGCGATCACGCCCTGATCGAAGGCGTCATGAAACAGGTGCAGCGCCGCTATGCGCCGGAGGTGGAGAAGGCCATGCTCGCGGTCCTGCTGACGCGTTACCAGCAACTGCCTGACGCGCAGCGCCTGCCGGGCTTCGATGCCGCGTTCGGCCGAACGCCCGTCGCGCTGAAGCAGTCGCTCGACACGCTGTACGCGAGCACGAAGCTCGGCGACGAAGCCGAACGCCTGTCGCGCTTTGCGGCGGCACGCGAAGGCAAGCCACTCGCTGCCGATCCGCTGATCGAGCTGGCCGCGAAGCTGGTTCCGGTGCAGTTGGCCCTGGAGCAGGAGCGCAAGACCCGCGCGGGCGAACAGCTGCGTCTTCGCCCGGCCTACATGCGTGCGTTGTTCGCATGGCGCAAGCAGCAGGGGCGCGCGCTGTACCCTGACGCCAACGGCACGCTGCGCGTCAGCTTCGGCAGGGTGGACGGCTTCTCGCCGCTCGACGGTGTGCAGTACATGCCGGTGACAACGGTGGCCGGCATAGTCGAGAAAAGCACCGGCGAAGTGCCGTTCGATGCGCCAACGCCGCTGCTGGATGCGATCACCAAGGGCGACTTCGCCGGCACCGAAGACCCCGCGCTGAAAACGCAGACAGTCAACTTCCTCACCAACCTGGATACCACCGGTGGCAACTCCGGCTCACCGGTGCTCAACGCGCGCGGCGAATTGATCGGCCTGAACTTCGACAGCAACTGGGAGTCCGTCAGCGCCAGCTGGATGTTCGACCCGCGTTACAAGCGCGCGGTGCACGTCGACATGCGCTATCTGCGCTGGCTGATGGGCAAGGTGTACCCCGCGCCGCACCTGCTGGAGGAGATGGGCGCCCAGTGACGCCCGACGACGACCCGCGCCCCGTCGAGCCCGAGCCGCCGCTGCCCAGCGACTGCTGCAACAGCGGCTGCCCGATCTGCGTGCATGACCTGTATGCGGAACAGCTGCAGCACTACCGCGAGCAGCTGGCAGCGTGGAAGGTGCGGCACCCCGAAAATCCCCTGTAGGAGCGACGTGAGTCGCGACCGCACGCGTTCCGAGATCCACAATAGGGTCAATCTCGGCCGATGCCGCACTGTCACGGAGAATCTGCGGACGGGACTTACGTCGCTCCTACAACGGAACGCGACCGCTTACGCCACCCGCGTACGCCGCGCCCGTTCCAGGTGCACAAGCAGCAGCGAGATGGCGGCCGGCGTCATGCCAGGGATGCGCTGGGCCTGGCCGATGGTTTCGGGCTGCACGCGCTCCAGCTTTTGCTGCACTTCAGCCGACAGGCCACGCACGCCAGCAAAGTCGAAGCCGGCCGGAATCGGGGTGGATTCGTTGCGCTGCTGGCGTTCGATCTCGTCGCGCTGGCGATCCAGGTAGCCGGCGTACTTCACGCCGATCTCCACCTGTTCGGCCACCTGCGCATCGTCCACGCCGGGCCCGATCGACGGCACCGCCATCAGCTTCGCGTAATCCAGCTCCGGGCGCTTGATCAGATCGAGCACGTTGGTCTCGCGACTGACCTGCACGCCGAGTGATTCGGCGACGTCGCGACCCATTGCGTTGGCCGGTGTGGCCCACAGCGCGCGCAGGCGGCCGGCTTCACGCGCGATGGCTTCGCGCTTGGCCTCGAAGCGCTGCCAGCGCGCGTCGTCCACCAGTCCCAGGGAGCGGCCGGCTTCGGTCAGGCGCAGGTCGGCATTGTCCTCGCGCAGCTGCAGCCGGTATTCGGCGCGACTGGTGAACATGCGGTACGGCTCCTTCGTGCCGTGCGTGATCAGGTCATCGACCAGCACGCCAAGGTAAGCCTCGTCACGTCGCGGCGACCAGGCCTCCTTCTGCTGCGCGAAGCGCGCGGCATTGAGGCCGGCGAGCAGGCCCTGCGCCGCCGCCTCTTCGTAACCGGTGGTGCCGTTGATCTGGCCGGCGAAGAACAGGCCGGCGACCGCTTTGGTTTCCAGCGACGCCTTGAGGCCACGCGGATCGAAGAAGTCGTACTCGATTGCGTAGCCCGGGCGCGTGATGTGCGCCTGCTCCATGCCGCGAATGCTGCGCACCAGCGCGAGCTGCACGTCGAACGGCAGCGAGGTGGAGATGCCGTTGGGATAGATCTCGGTGACATCCAAACCTTCGGGTTCGACAAAGATCTGGTGGCTGGCCTTCTCGGCGAAGCGCACCACCTTGTCCTCGATGGAAGGGCAGTAGCGCGGGCCGATGCCTTCGATCTGGCCCGAGTACATCGGCGAACGATGCAGCGCGCCACGGATGATCTCGTGCGTCTGCTCGCTGGTATGCGTGATCCAGCACGACACCTGGCGCGGATGGTCGGCGGTGCTGCCCATGAACGACATCGCCGGCCGCGGATCGTCGCCCGGCTGTTCTTCCATCACCGAGTAGTCGAGCGAACGGCCATCGATGCGCGGCGGCGTCCCCGTCTTCAGCCGGTCAACGACGAACGCGCCTTCGCGCAGGCGCTGCGCCAGTGCGGTGGCCGGCGGATCACCGGCGCGCCCGCCGGCGTACTGCGTTTCGCCGACATGGATCTTGCCAGCGAGGAAGGTGCCGGCCGTCAGCACGACCGCCGGCGCGTGGAAGGTCAGTCCCGTCTGGGTGACCGCGCCGCGCACGGTGTTGTTCTCCATGAGCAGATCATCGACGGCTGCTTGGAACAGCGTCAGGTTCGGCTGCGCTTCCACCGCGCGACGGATCGCACTGCGGTACAGCGCGCGGTCGGCCTGGCAGCGGGTCGCGCGCACGGCCGGACCTTTCGAGGCATTGAGCGTGCGCCACTGGATGCCGGCGCGGTCCGCCGCCGACGCCATCACGCCGCCCAGCGCGTCAATCTCCTTGACCAGGTGCCCCTTGCCGATGCCACCGATAGCCGGATTGCAGCTCATCGCACCCACGGTTTCCACGTTGTGGGTCAGCAGCAGCGTGCGTGCGCCGGCACGCGCGGAGGCCAATGCGGCTTCGGTGCCGGCATGGCCGCCGCCGATGATGATGACGTCGTAGTGGTGGAAGCTGGCATTCATCGTGGGAGTCCGGTACCTGCGCGGATGCCGACAGGCAATGGGATTGGGTCGGGCGGATCCGGCATGTCGGGAGGGCAAAGTTGGCACGCTTCCTGCTGTATTCCCGTGCACCCGTCGTGGCAAGCGACCAGGGGCGCCGGGCTGGTAATTGGAACAGGGGCCAGCCATGCGCACGCCGGGGATGCCGGGGGGCCGGTAGTCGGGGGACTACCGGCCCCTTTTTTATGCGCGCAGGATAGCAGAGACAAGAAAAAGCCCGGCATTGCCGGGCTTTTTGCAGAGGCGCCGACGCCCGGCAGGGCCGGAACAGGGGGGATCCAGATTTCCCCACCGGACGTCGACATTGAACCTTTATTGCCGCTTACGTCAGAAAGCGACGCAACCGGTCAACTGATTGTTCGGAGCCTGCGACGACAGCGAGGGGAAAGCAACGGAAGAACCCCGTCAGCGGGCTATTTCAGCGCTCCAGCTGACGGGTGGCATTCTCCGAGCGTTCGGATGACGGTCGCGGCGGCGGCGCGGGACGCTCCACCCTGGCCGGTGCCGGCCGCTCCATGCGCTGTTGGGGCCGCTCGACCGCGCGCGGCGCGGAGGGCGAAGAAGTCACGCGGGGAGGACGATAGCCGCCCTCACCCACGCGTGGCCGGTTGGGCGACGGCGTCACGCGGGGCGGGCGGTAACCCCCTTCACCCACGCGCGGCTGGCTGGGGGAAGGTATGACCTGGCCGGGACGATTGGGGACCATCGGCTGGGAACCGCCTTCGCGCCAGCGACCGGTCGGGTCTCGCCACGGCGGCGGCCGGTTGCCGCTTCCCCCATTGCCAGGCGGCTTGGGGGTGTTGTCGCCGGGACGCGGCGGCCTGGGATGGTGGTGCGGCGGGTAATAGGGATAGTGCGAGCCGTAGTAGCCGTAGTACGGGTAGCCGTAATAGCTGCTGTAGCGGTAGGGACCGCCATAGCCATAACCACCGTACGATCCGACACCACCGTAGTAGCCGCCGTAGGGATCGTAGTACTGGGTGCTGGGGCGGCCGTGGTAGTAGCCACCCGGTGCGGTATCACCCACGTAGTCATAGGTCGCACAACCGCCCAGCGCGAGGCTGGCGAATGCGATGGCGAGAAGAGATGTGCGCTTCATGGCGGAACCCCCGTTACTTTGCTCTTGCAGCATCGGCCCGGCGCATTGAATCAGTGCTTAACCCCGCCGGTACCGCCCAGGTGGCGAAAAGCCCGCCAACACAGGTCCGGCGCGGGGATGATGCGTTAACCTTTCTGCATGCCGATGCCCTTGCCCACCTTCGACGACGTCCTCGCCGCGGCCGCCCGTATCGCCCCCCATGCGCACACCACCCCCGTCCTGCATTCCAGCGCACTGGATGCCCTCGCCGGCTGCGCGCTCCATTTCAAGGCCGAACCGCTGCAACGGACGGGCGCGTTCAAGTTCCGCGGCGCCTGCAACGCCGTCTGGGCCCTCGATGACAGGACGGCAGCGCGTGGCGTGGTGACGCATTCCTCCGGCAACCACGGCGCCGCCCTCGCTCTGGCGGCACGGACGCGCGGCATCGCGTGCCATGTGGTCGTGCCCGAAGGCGCAAATGCCGCGAAGCTGGCCAACATCGCCCGTTATGGCGCGCATCTGCACACCTGTGCGCCGACGACAGCCGCCCGCGAAGCGGCGGCTGCACGGGTGCAGGCCGAAACCGGCGCCAGCCTGATCCATCCCTACACCCATCCGCATGTGATCGCCGGCCAGGGCACGGCAGCGCTGGAATTGCTGAACGCTCACGGCCCGCTGGATGCGCTGGTCGCACCGGTCGGCGGAGGCGGACTTCTCTCCGGCACTGCGATCGCCGTTGCGGCGACGGCCGTGGACTGCCGCATCTTCGGCGCTGAACCGGAAGGGGCTGCCGATACCGCCGATTCGCTGGCGGCCGGTGAGCGACGGGTCGACTTTATTCCCGACACCCTGTGCGACGGCCTGCGCGGTGCGCTCGGCGAACCCAACTTCGCCCTGCTGCGCCTGCATGCCGTGGAGGTGCTGACCGTGCCCGACGCCGAAACGCTCTCTGCGATGCGGCTGCTGTGGCAATGCCTGAAGCTGGTTGTCGAGCCTTCGTCCGCCATCGCATTGGCCGCGATCCTGCGGCACCGCGAGCGCTTCGCTGGGCTGCAAGTCGGCGTGCTCCTGTCCGGAGGCAACGTCGACCTGGATGCGCTTCCCTGGGAGGCGGCGGCATGAGCACGCGGGGCCGCAAATCGAAGCGTGGCCTTGCGGGCTGGATGTGGCGGCTGCTGTTGCTTGCCCTGGTGTGGCTGGTCGGCGTGGCGGCCTACATCGTGTGGGTGGGGCAGCGGGACGATGCGGCGCGCGCCGATGCGATCATCGTGTTGGGCGCAGCCGCTTACGACGCCAAGCCATCGCCCGTGTTCGAGGAACGCATCCGCCACGGCATCGATCTGTACAAGCGCGGCATGGCGCCAACGCTGATCTTCACCGGCGGCTACGGCGGCTCGGGCGCGCGCTTCTCAGAATCGCAGGTCGCGCGCCGTTACGCCTTGCGCCAGGGCGTGCCGGAGAAAGCGATCCTGATCGAATCGCTGTCGCGCAATACACACGAGAATCTGCGCCAGGCATCCCTGCTGATGCAGCAACACAATCTGCACAGCGTCATCATCGTGAGCGATCCGCTGCACATGGCACGCGCCCTGCGGATCAGTCGCGGCCTGGGCATCCGTGCCGTCGGTTCGCCCACGCCCACCAGCCGTTTCCGCACGTTCGCCACGCGCTGGCGCTTCCTGTTGCAGGAAGTCTATTTCTTCCATCGCGACCGCCTGCCACGCTGAAGGCCTGGCGTATCATCGGTGCGTCATCCTCCCTGCGGGAATCCACCATGAAGATCGACGGCACGCGCCGGCAGGATCGCGCCACCGAACTCGTCCTCAGCTACTACGCCGCGTTCAACCGCGGCGACTGGGAGAACATGCTGGCATTGCTGACAGACGACGTGGTGCACGATCTCAACCAGGGCGCGCGCGAGATCGGGCGCGACGCCTTCGCCGCCTTCCTCGGCCGCATGAATGCCAGTTACCGCGAACAGCTGCGCGACATCGTGGTACTGGTCACGCAGGACGGCCAGCATGCCGCCGCCGAATACGTGGTGCATGGCGAATACCACCACACCGATGAGGGCCTGCCAGCCGCGAGCGGCCAGACGTACATGCTGCCGGGTGGTGCGTTCTTCGATATCCGCGACGACCGCATCGCGCGCGTCACCAACTACTACAACCTGCAGGACTGGATCGCACAGGTCGGCGGTTGATCCATGATGCGCACCCTGCCACCCCTAAGGCGCTGAAGGCGCGCGTTCGGGGCTGAAGCCCCTCCTACAGCTTGCGCCGGATCGGGATCTTCGCCAGCGGTACCGTCGCGATGTCTTCACCCTGCCCGCGGATCGGCGCACCCGGTGGTGGCGCCCAGGCGTGTGCGTAGATGACATCCCAGGTGCTGGGCAGCTTGCCGTCTGCGCGCCGCAGCGGCTCGTACGCATCGGCAGCGGCAGCGAAACGCGCGCGCCCGGTCAGCGTATGCCGACGTTGTTGCAGCGCATTGGTCGCGCCCATCGCGCGCAGCTCGCGCATCAGGGCGGGCAGATCGTCGTAGGTCAACGTAAAGCGGTCGCGATCGAGCACCGGATCGCGGAAACCGGCCATCATCAGCGCATCGCCGAACTGGGCGATCTGCGGGAATGGACTGACATGCGGCACGGCATCGGCATGCGCGAAGGCATCGCGCAACTCCTGCAACGTCTCCGGGCCGAAGGTCGAGCACACCAGCAGGCCATCGGGTTTCAACACGCGACGGAATTCATTGAACGCTGCAGGCAGGTCGTCCACCCATTGCAGACTGAGGTTGCAAAACAGCACGTCCACCGTGCCGTCGGCCAATGGCAATGCGCGCAGGTCGGCACACACGCGCTGGAACGGCTTCCACCAGCCGGACTGCTTCTTCGCTTCACGCAGCATCGGCAACGCCAGGTCCAGCGCGACCACCTGCGCCTTCGGCCAACGCTTGCGCATCGCCGCCGCCGCGTGCGCGGGACCGCACCCCACATCCAGCACCACGCTGGGTGCTGCGGCGTCTTGTCCTCTTCGCAGGGTGAAATAGTCCAGTGACTCCATCAACCGCTTTTCCACTTCATGCTGCAGGGCAGCCGCCGCATCGTAACCGGCGGCGGAACGCGAGAAGGCGCGCCGGATATGGCGCTGGTCGAAGGTGGTCATGCCGCCACCTCTGTCAGGGACTGCATGAAGCGGTCGACTTCTTCCGCCACCCGGTCGGCGTGCCCCAGGAACGGCGCGTGCCCGCCTCCGGCGATCTCGACGAAGTGCGCCTGCGGCGCAAGTTCCGCCGCTGTGCGCATCGCCTTCGACGGTACCAGCAGGTCGCGGCGACCGGCCAGCCACAGGCTGGGTACGGACAGTGCGGGCAGCTTCGCGCGCATGTCGGATTGTTCCAGCAATTGCAGGCCCGCCTGTAGTGCTTCGGGCGCGGGTTCGCCGCGCGCATAGAGATCGTGCTTCAACGTGCGCAGCTCGCTGCGCGCATGTTCGGAGCCCATGGTGTCCAGCGCGAGAAAGCGCTCCAGGGTGCCCGCATAATCGTTGCGCAGGTCGGTGCCGAACTGCGCGAACACGCTCGCGTCGACCGCATGCGCCCATGCCTCGCTGCGAACGAAGCGCGGGGTGGAGGCGACCATCGCCAGTCCACGCACCTGCAGCGACCGTGCGGCGGCCTGCAATGCAAACAACCCGCCCAGTGACCATGCCAGCCACACTGCGGGCGGCGTACTGGCGAGGATGGCATCGGCGGTGGCATCCAGCGTCAGCGCGACGTCGCTTTCGCGGCTGTGGCCGTGCCCGGGCAGGTCGACGAGATGGAGGGTGTAACGGTCGGACAGCCGCTGCACCAGCGGTGCGAACACCCCGCCATGCAGCGCCCAACCGTGCAGCAGCACCAGGGATGGGCCGTTGCCGAGGGATTCGATATGCATGCATGTATTGTCGCCGATCCCGCCCGATGCGGGATCACGCAGACGGGATGGCGCGTCGCGTCAGGCGACGGCGCCGTGCACGCGCTGTACGGCATCCCAGGAGCGCGCCAGTGTCGCCACCAGGCCATCCACGTCCTGCGCAGAGTGCAGTGCGGACAGGGTGATGCGCAGGCGCGCCTTGCCGTCCGGCACGGTGGGCGGGCGGATGGCGGGTACGAGGTAACCGGCACTGTCCAGCGCGGCGGACAGGGCCAGTGCATTGGCGTCGCTGCCGCACAGCACCGGCTGGATCGGCGACTCGGAAGCCATCAATTGCAAGCCCGCGCGCTGGGCCCCGCTGCGGAAGCGATCCACCAGCGACTGCAGCTTCTCGCGGCGCCAGTGGTCGCGGCGGGCGTGCTTCACCGCGACGCGGGTGGCCGCTGCCAGCGCCGGCGGCAGCGCGGTGGTGTAGATGTAGGGGCGCGCGGTTTCGGCGAGATGCTGGATCAGCATCTCTTCTCCCACGACGACGGCGCCGTAACCACCAAGCGCCTTGCCGAGCGTGACCAGTTGCAGGGGCACGTCGGCCACGCCCATGCGCGCTTCCGCCACGCTGCCGCGGCCGTCCGGCCCACGCACGCCGACGCCGTGCGCGTCGTCGACGAACAGCAATGCCTGCTGCATGCGCGCCACCAGGCTCAGGGCGCGCAACGGTGCAGTGTCGCCGTCCATGCTGAAGACGCCGTCCGTCACCAGCATCGCCGCGCCGTCCGCCTGCAGCTTGAGCTGGCGCAATGCGCCTTCCGGATCCAGGTGCGGGTAACGCCGCAGCCTGGCGCCCGCCAGCCGCGTCGCATCGAGCAAACTGGCGTGGTTGAGCCGGTCCTGCACGCAGACGTCGCCGTCTTCCAGCAAGGCCTGCTGCACGGCGAGGTTGGCGAGGAAGCCGCTGCCGAACAGCAGCGCACGCGGATAGCCCAGCCATTCCGCCACGTCGCGCTCGAGTCCCTCGTGGATGGCATGGTGGCCGCTGACCAGATGCGATGCCCCAGCACCCGTGCCTTCGCGCGCAGCGGCGTCCTGCAGTGCATTGGTCACTTCGAACTGCTGCGCCAGACCCAGGTAGTCGTTGCTGCTGAACTCGGTCAGCCAGCGGCCATCGACCTCCACGCGCACGCCATCGCGCCGGCTGACAATGCGGCGTGTGCGCTGGCGCGCCAGCGCCACGCGGTGCTGGCGCTGGGCAAGGATGCGGTCGTGCAGGTCAGGACGGGTCATGGTGTCGGCACCGGATACGAAGGATCTCGTCGGCGGACGCGGCCGGGATGCGGCGACGCCGACGCGCCGGTCCGCGATGCCCGCGCCGGCGTGATGGCCTTCGTCCTGCCCCTGTCGTGCCCCCGACTACGCCGCCTGGCCGCAATCCGGCGCAGGGTGGGTGATGTCGGCATGCACCGTACCGCTGCCCGGGGCATCGGTTCTGTGATGGTCGTGCACGTTTTCCACCTGCACCGCCATCGGCCGCAATCCAAGGCGGGCGAACAAGGCCTGGTCGCGCGCGGTGTCCGGGTTGCCGGTGGTCAGCAGCTTCTCGCCGTAGAAGATCGAGTTGGCGCCCGCCAGGAAGCATAGCGCCTGCAGCTCGTCGCTCATGGCCTCGCGTCCTGCCGACAGTCGCACCATGGAGGCCGGCATCGCGATACGGGCCACGGCGATGGTGCGGACGAATTCGAACGGATCGAGCTCGGTCGTCCCGTGCAGAGGGGTCCCGGCCACCTGCACCAGGCGGTTGACCGGTACCGAATCCGGATGCGCCGGCAGGTTCGCCAGTGCCTGCAGCAGGCCGGCGCGCTGGTCGCGCGACTCGCCCATGCCGACGATGCCGCCACAGCAGGTCTTCATGCCGGCATCGCGCACGTGCGCCAGCGTGTCCAAGCGGTCCTGGTACTGGCGGGTGTGGATGATGTCGCCGTAGAAGTCGGGTGCGGTGTCGAGGTTGTGGTTGTAGTAATCCAGTCCGGCATCCTTCAACGCGTTCGCCTGCGCGCCGCTCAGCATGCCCAGCGTGGCGCAGGTCTCCAGGCCCAGCGCCTTCACCCCACGGATCATCTCGGCGACCTTGGGGATGTCGCGGTCCTTGGGCGAGCGCCAGGCTGCGCCCATGCAGAAGCGCGACGCGCCGGCGGCCTTGGCCTGCGCAGCCTTCGCCAGCACCTGCCCGGCATCCATCAGCTTCTGCGCGTCCACGCCGGTGTCGTAGCGCTGGGCTTGCGGGCAGTATGCGCAATCCTCCGGGCAGCCGCCGGTCTTCACCGACAACAGGGTCGATACCTGCACCTCGGCGGGATCGAAATGGCGACGGTGCACGGCCGATGCCCGGTGCAGCAACTCGGGGAACGGCAGGTCGAACAAGGCCAGCAGTTCCTCGCGCCCCCAGTCATGGCGCAGCACCGGCGCATCGATCGAAATGTGAGAGGACATGATCGCCTTGGGGAATTAGAGTCGGGGAAGTCTGGAAACCGGGCCCCGCCCTGTCAACCGCATGGATGCTCCGAAAGTTGACGGCTGGTATCGATGGGCCAGCACGCTGCTGCTGGCTACACGTTGCCTGGTCTGCCGCGAACGCGGCGCCAATGGCGTCGATCTATGCACTTCGTGCAGGGAACAGCTTCCATGGAACCGATCTTCCTGCCCTCGCTGCGGACTCCCGATGCCGGCCCCCGGCGAGTGCGGAGACTGCCTGCGTCGGTCTCCGGCGTTGACGCATACCTGCGCCGTTTTCGTCTATGGCTTTCCGCTGGATCGGCTGATCCCGCGCTTCAAGTTCCACCGCGACCTGGCGGCCGGACGCCTGATGGCCGAGTTGATGGCGGGTGCGCTGGGGTCCACACCGCGCCCTGACGCGATCGTGCCGGTCCCGCTGCACGCGCGGCGCATACGCGAGCGCGGCTACGACCAGGCGCTGGAGCTGGCGCGCCCGTTGGCTGCGACGCTGGACCTGCCGCTGCGCAGCGACCTGCTGCAGCGGGTCCGTGCCACCGCGCCGCAGTCCGAGCTCGATGCCGGGCAGCGCCAGCGCAACCTAGCCAAGGCGTTCGCAGCGCGGAACGAGGCCACCCCTCTGCGGCACGTGGCACTGGTCGACGATGTGATGACGACGGGCGCCACCCTGGAGGCGGCGGCTCGCGCCCTGCGGGGCGCTGGCGTGCAACGGGTGGATGCATGGGTCTGCGCGCGGGCGCCATGAACGGTACGAACGACGTGCCGGGATCATCACCCGGGTCGTGCCGGGCCGCCGTGCGCGCGGCTACGCCGCCAGTCCGGACAGATCCAAGGCCAGGCCGGCGAACACCACTGCCCCCACCCAGTTGTTGTGCAGGAATGCCCGGAAGCATGCTTCCCGTCCCCGGTGGCGGGCGATGACGAACTCCCACGCGACCAGGAGCACGGCGACACCCAGGGCGCCCCAGTAAGCAGGGCCCAGGCCAGCCTGTCTTCCCACCAGGTACAAAGCCACCAGCACCAGCGCATACAGCACGCCCTGGATGACAAGATCGAGATCGCCGAAGAGGATGGCGGTGGATTTCGACCCCGCCCGGATATCGTCCTCACGGTCCACCATCGCATACCAGGTGTCGTACGCGGTGGCCCACAGGATGTTGGCGCCGTACAGCACCCAGGCCACCGGCGGCACCTCGCCCTGCACCGCGGCAAAGGCCATCGGGATGCCCCAGCCGAAGGCCAGGCCCAGATAGACCTGCGGCAGATAGGTGTAGCGCTTCAGATAGGGATAGCTGGCCGCCAGGAACAGGCCCGCGAAGCTCAGCCACACGGTCAGCCGGTTCAACGTGAGTACCAGCCCGAACGCCACCAGCATCAGTACGGCGAACACGGCCAGGGCTTCGCGTCCGGAGACCGCGCCGGTCGCGAGCGGGCGCCCGCGCGTGCGTTCCACCTGCGGGTCCAGCCAACGGTCGGCGTAATCGTTGATCACGCACCCCGCCGACCGGGTCAGCCACACCCCGGCCGTGAACACGAACAGGGTCCATGCCGGCGGCACGCCGTCGGCCGCCAGCCACAAGGCCCACCAGGTGGGCCACAACAGCAGCAGCACGCCGATCGGGCGATCCCCGCGCACCAGCTTCCAGTACTGGCCCAACCGCTCGCGCCAGCGCGGCATGGCTTCGGTTTCGAAACGCTCGTATCCCATGCGCGAAAGGGTAACAGGCGCGCCGCCCAGGCCGGATTTCCGCATCGCCCGCACCGGAGTGGGCCAGTCCCCCGCTTTGCGGCTAGAATGCCGGTCCCGTGCGCCTGTAGCTCAGCCGGATAGAGTAGTGGCTTCCGAAGCCATTGGTCGGGGGTTCGAATCCCTCCAGGCGCGCCATTTCCCGTGGACAGAACAGAGTCCAGCAATGCCCGGGCGCCGCTCCGCGCGTAACGCCTTTCAGTTTCTACGGACGACGCTCCGTCGGCGGGACCGCGACAGCGGCTTGGGCTTTGGAGCATCGCGGCACTCGAAAGCGTCCGAAGCCGCCGCACACTGTCTTGAGTAGATCCGGCCTGCGGGCGGACCCGCCGGATGAGCACCGGAGTGCGAGCTTGATGCGCGGCCAGTCGGGACCGGGCTTGCCGAAGCGGTCGGCCAGCCGGCGCGAGAAACCGATGTCGAGGATCATGCAGACGATGCCGCTGCCGTTGAACGGGCTGAAGGCGGAGGTAGCGGCATCCTCGGGCCACTGGAACCCGGTCAGGCCCAAGCCGGTCAGCGCGGCGTTGAGGCCAGTGATGAAGCCGGCGAATCCCGAAGCTTCAAGGAACGACGCCAGCGCCGCCTCACTCAAGCAGTACTGGAATTAGTAGGTGTACGTGCCGCCCTTCAGGGCTAGGTTCATGAACAACAACACCGTCAGCACCAGCACCTGCTAGGGCCGGTCGCGCAGCAGGTCCGACAGGTCCTGAAGCACGCCGGAAGATTGCGCCTTCGTCGTGTCCCACCAGCTGGTGCAGCGCCTTCGTCGCGACCCGCAACGGCTCGAAGCTCAGGAGAGATCGGCGCGTGTAGCCAGCGCCGCTCCGGATCAGGACGGAGCCGGTAACGGTTACAAGTGGCGTCGGCCTTGGGGATATCCGGCGACCGGAGACGCGGTCGTGCGGTAGCGATGGGTGCGATGAAGGTCCGCGACGATCAAGACGCGACCATGGAGCACGACATGCGGGACGCGCGATGTCCTCCCTGCGCGCACCAATGCGAATTGGACACAGTAGTGTGATGGGGCGGCAAGAATAGGGCGGCCGGCCTGTCGCTGCGACACCTTGGGTGAGCGGCGATTTGGCGGTATATATTCTGGACCTCCTCGGAAGGCCTCTCATGTCGCCAGCATCGCCTCACCACCGGCAGGCCCTTGTCGAGAGACCCATGAAGAGCTCAAAGATAATTTGTGTTTCGTTGCTGGCGGCATTGGGTGCGGGGCTCGCGTTTCCGGCGAGTGCGCAGTTCAAGGTCAACGCGTCCTTTCGCAACAGCATCGAACCGGGATGGACGTTCTCGGGCAACAACAATGGCGGCAACAACGACAGCGGCATCCTGACCGGTGGCTACGGCCTGATCGTCGACGGCAACAACACCAATGACGCGCTGGGCAACGGCTGGCTGCGGCTGTCGACGGACCTGCCCAGCCAGGTCGGCAGCGCACGCTATACCGGCGGCTCGTTCCCCTCCTCCCAGGGTGTGATCGTCGAGTTCGACTATGTCGCCTGGGGGGGCACCGGGGCGGACGGCATCAGTTTCTACCTGTACGACGCCAACCAGACGATGGCCGGAGCCCTGCCGGGCGCTGGGCTGGGCTACTGCGACGGGGCAGGCGGCTACCTGGGCATCGGCCTGGACGAGTTCGGCAATTTCTCCAGCCAGTTGCCCGGCGTGAGCGGCGGATGCTCGGCCCTGAGTGGAAGTCCCGGGTCAGCGGCAGACCGTGTGGTCGTCCGAGGGCCGCTCAGCGCCAACAATGTCTACGTGGCCGGTGCAGCCGTGCCTGGCGGCATCGACGTGCCGGGCACCACGATTCGCCCCACCGCCGATCGCGCCCGTGTCCTGTTGATCCCCAACGGCCTGGGCGGATACCGCGTCACCGTGGGCTTGGGGCAGAACGGCGGCGCGATCAGCAACGTGCTGACCAATCTGAACTTCCCCTATGCCGCACCCGCCAACCTTCGCATGGGCTTCGGTGGATCCACCGGCGGGCTGAACAACATCCACGAGGTGCGGGGCGTGGTGACATCCACGCCGGCGAACATCGTGGTGACCAAGACCACCGCGTCGGCCACCAACTACCTGCGTGGCCTGCCAATGACCTACACGGTGACCGTCACCAACGCCGACATCAATCCGGTGGACCCGGGCAGCCAGGCTCCCACCATCAACGGGGCCAATGCGGCCGATATCATCGACACACTTCCCGCGCAGATCGCGAATGCGACATGGACGTGCAGCGCGACGGCAGGCTCCACCTGCCCCTCGGCGAGCGGCAGCGGCAATCTTTCCTTTGCCGGCGGGTACACGATGGCGCCGGGCGGCGTGCTGACCTTCACCATCACCGGTACCGTGGCCGCCACCTCCACCTGCGGCGCCACGGTCAGCAACACGGCCAGCGCCGACTTCTCCGCCACGGACGGGTTCGCCGACATCGACCCGTCCAACAACAGTGCCAGCGCGACGTTCACGGTGCAGTGTCCCTCGTTGACCGTGAGAAAGGTTTCGGTGGATGGCGTCGGCACGTTCGGCTTCACGGGCACCAACGGCATCCAGTCGCACAGCATCACCACCAGCACGGCCGGTACGGCCGTGGCGGGCGCGACGCAGACCCTAACGGCGGCGGGCGTGGCGACGACCATCACCGAGGCTGCGCCACCCGCTCCGTTCGGACTGCGTTCCGTCGTCTGCACAGGCCTGGGCACCGGCGGCACCGCAACGGTCGACCTCGCCACGAGATCGGTGACACTGAATGCGCAAGCCACGAGCACGGCAGGGCCGATTTTGTGCACCTTCACCAACGAGACCCGCAAGACGGACCTGCGCGTGGTGAAGACGGCTTCGCCAACTTCGACGGTAAGCGGCAACATCGTCGACTTTTCCCTAACCGTGACGAACAACGGACCGCTCGACGCGTCCAACGTGTTGCTCAGCGACACTCCCGGGGCCGGACTCAACTGCCTCTCGCCCAGCAGCACGGCGGTTTGCAGCGCATCCGGAGGCGCAAGCTGTCCTTCGCCCACCGTTGCGGTGAGCACGCTGTTGGGGGGAGGCATCACCATTCCCGCACTGCCGGTCGGGGGGCAGGTGGTGGTGACGTTGCGCTGCACGGTGACCGCAACCGGGCTACCCTGACGGTACTTCGGGCGCTGTCCGGCAAAAGCCCAGCTGCGCCGACAGCAGCACGTGTAATCCACGCTGACGTGTGGGGCCGGGACGGCAGCCAGAAGACGGCCCACGCCGTCGGCCGATGTCGTCCACCAGCCCACCGCTCCCTGAAAGTGTGTGGAAGGTGCTGACGCAAGGATCCTCCGCGCTTCGTGTCTTCGCCCGGCGGACAAGCAGCCAGCCGTCCTCAGTCGGCGGCGTCGCCGGTAGCCGCGATATCCGTCCGCAGACAGCGTGCCCATGCTGTCTGCAGGCGATTCCCGACCCCGATGCACGGTAGTCTGTAGCCTGCGCGTATCCGAATAACCGTCTTCAATGTCCGACCTTGAGGCTCGTGCACTCGACCTGTTCGACGAGTACGTCGAACTGACGCCACGGCGACGTCTGGAAGCTCTCGCCGCACTGCGGGTGCGGGACCCTGCGCTTCACGACGCCCTGCAAAGGCTGCTCCAGGCCGATGCGGCCTCGTATCCGCTCGACGGCGGTGCGCTCGATGCGATGTACGCCGAACACACCGGAAGCGACGGCGACGGGATCGATCCCTCGTCCCTGGCGCGCGTAGGCACCTTGCTGGGCCCCTGGCACATCGATCGCGTGTTGGCACAGGGGGGCATGGGTACGGTCTACGAGGCCAGTCGTGCCGATGGCCAGTACGAGAAAACGGTCGCGCTGAAGTGCATCCGCGCGGAGATGTCGTCTCCCGTCCTGGTGGACGCGTTCATGCGCGAACGCAACCACCTGGCGAAGCTCGACCATCCCAACATCGCGCCCCTGCTGGACGGTGGCGTGGAAGGGAACGGACGTCCGTGGTTCGCGATGCGCCTGGTCCAGGGTGTCTCGGTCGATCAATGGGCTGACCAGCAGCGATTGGATCTGGGCTCGCGGATCAGGTTGCTTCTTCAAGCCTGCCGCGCACTCCAGTACGCCCATGCCCACGGCGTGCTGCATCAGGACATCAAACCCGGCAACCTGCTGGTATCGCCGGATGGCGTGGTCCACCTGGTCGACTTCGGCCTGTCCACGCTGATGAGCGGGCGCGAAGGCGACGCATCAGCGCCCATTGCGGTGTCGAATGGCTATACCGCCCCCGAACTGCTGACAGGAGGCGCCGCCTCGGTCGTGGCCGACGTGCACGCAATGGGCGTGGTGCTGTTCCAGTTGCTGGTGGATGCATGGCCACACCCGCTGCAGCCACTACACACCCAGCTGACCGGTATCGGCGGACGCTCTGCGCGCGCGCCCTCGATGCTGGCCGCCACCGCCCTTCCGCAGGTCGCCTACCTTCGGCAATGCCGCGATACCCGCATGCTGCGCAGGAAACTCCAGGGTGATCTGGATGCTATCGCGTTGAAATGCGTCGCATTGGCGCCGGACGACCGCTATGCCAGCGTTGGCGCCCTGATCGACGATCTGGAGCATTGGCTGGCACGGCGTCCCGTGGAGGCGCGTGGCGCAGGTCGCGCGTATGTCCTCGGACGCTTCTTCCGGAGAAACGCACTCGCCACGCTGTTCGCAGGCAGCGTGATGCTGACGCTGGCTGCAGCGACGGGCGCATTCGCGTGGCTGCACTGGCGCGGCCAGCAGGAAGCCCGCGACATGCAGCTGGTTTCCACCATGTTCGAGCAGACCCTCGGCGCGGCCACGCTCTCCGGCCTGGCCGAAGCGCGCCCATCGTCGCGCCAACTGCTCGAGAAGACCGAAGCGCACCTGCGTGTGCTGCCGCCACAGTCGAGCCCGGTGATCCGGGCGCGTGCGCTGACCTCCTTGGCGCGCAGCTATGCCGTGCTGGGCGACTACGCACACGCGCTTTCGCTGGCCTCCCAGGCCAACCGGCTGCTGACAGACAGTCCTGCACACCAGTCCGAGACACAGGCCACCCTGGCCACCCTGCTCAATCTCCAGGCGCGCCATGCCGAAGCGCGCGATGTCGCCACCCAAAGCCTCCGCCAATCGATATCCGCCCGTCCCACCGCGGATATCACCACGCTCAATCTGCTGACGGAGCTGGCGCGCGCCCATTGGGGGCTGTCGGAGCACGACGCCGCATTCAATGCCCTGGGTTTCGCGCAGAACGTGGCAGCAGGTCTGCCGTCACAACCGGCACTCGATACGCAGGTCGAACTGTCGATCCTGCGTGCCCAGTGGCACCTGCAGCTGATGGATCTTGTAGAGGCCGGGCGCGAGCTCGATGCCGCGACCGCATTGGCCCGCGGGGCTTCTCCATCACTGGCCGACAACGTCAACGAAGCGCGGTTGTCGCTGTTGCTGCTGAAAGGGGACCATGGCCAGGCCAGGCAGGTGGCGGAAGCGCTACTCGCATCGCGCCGGCAGCGGCTGGGCCCTGGGCATCCCGACACCGCGCGCAGTCGCCGCCTAAGGCTGGAGGTGCTGGAAAGACAGGGGCACGCCACCGGCATTCCACCCGCCGCCCTGCATGAGACGCATGCCGCCATCGTCACCGCATACGGGAAGGCGCACCCGGAGTACGCGCGCCAGTTACTGCTGGAGGCGCGCCTGCAGCGCCGGCATGACGTGTCGAAGAGCGTCAGCCTGTCGGGCGAGGCGGTACAGCTGTTGGAACGCATCCTGGGTCCCCGCCATCCCACGACGCTCGCTGCCAAGGAGGAACAGGCGGAGGCCCTGATCCAACTCGCGTCTGCCCAATCCGGATCCGCACAGAAGGCGTCATTGACGCATGCCACCAGTATGCTGCAGGAAGTGGTGCATGCCACCCGGCAACGCCAGCAGCCTTCGCCCATGGCCAAGTACCTGCTGTCACAGGCGCTGCTCCTGCGCGCGGCAAACGGCATGCCGGACGCCGCGACGGACCTGCGACGCGCAGAGGCCTTGTTGCAGGATGCGCTGGTGGAAGCCAGCCGCCAGTTGGGCCCGCGCCATGCGGTGACGGTACGGATCCGGAACGCCCTGGTCGGGAATTTCCTTCCCGCGTCCCGCTCCGCCCAGGCGGGCGTGCCTGACGCAGCACGGCGATGAACCGGATGCGAAGGCGCGGTTGGCGCCTCCGCATCCGGTGTGATCAGTAGGTTCCGACCAGGTTGAGGAACCAGCCCTTGTGGTCGTAATCGAAGTCGGTCAGATCGTCGCTGAACTCGGTGAAGTTGTAGCCCACCCCGATGCGGAAGTTCTTGTTCAGGTCCCGGTCCACGCCCAGCAGGAAGCCCTGCTTGGTCCCCCCGTCCCTGACATCCAGCCAGCGGTACTCGGCCAGCGCATGCCACTGGGTCCGCAGGTCGTAGCGCACCTGCGCCGCAGCGAAGGTGGTGGCCGAGTCCAGCCACACGCCGGTCCCGCGGCCCATCCGCACTTCGCCCTCGCGACGGGCCAGCTTGCCCGCAAATTCCCAGTGCTGGTCCAGCTTGTACACGCCTTCGAAGGAGAGGATCTGCGACTTCTGGTCGTACTCGGCCCCGCCCAGCTGGCCCAGCGTGGCCAGGTCGTACAGGTAGGTATAGCGACCGAACACGCCCCACCGCTGGTTGTCCCAGGGCCGGTAGGCGAACCCGACGTTGCCCTCGATGAACTTCGCGCCGGCCAGCGGGTTGAGCTGGTCGTCGGTGTCGGCATAGTTCAGCCGGGCAGCGATGCGCCAGCTCTCGTTGATCTTGTGCGTCAGGCGGTTGGTGCTGACCCACTGCTCGCGCTGTTCGGCGCCGGAGTCTTCGCGCCACTCCAGCTTGCTCTGCCAGTCGGTGTCCGGTGAGGTGCGCCCGCCGGAGACGCTGACCGCGCGCCGGTCGACGTTGCCGCCGGCCGTGTTGGTCAGCTCGCCGTTGGACAGCGTGAAGCCCAGGTTCCAGCCCTGCGCCGGATAGAAGTCCATGCCGAAGGTATGCGCCAGACCGGACTGGTTGGGCTCCTTCAGGAACTGGCTTTCGTTGTACAGGTTGACCTGGTTGGACAGCCGCCAGCGCTGGCCCAGCGTCCAGCCGTTCTGGGCGTTGCGCGTGAACAGCGAGTCGTAGGCCGTGGTGTCGGTGGAGTACGTGTAGGCGCCATACACCGAGTGCTCGGGCGTCAGGCGATGCTCGGCGTTGAGGCTGGCCGCCTGGCCGCGATCGCCCGTGGTCACCTCGGCCCCGACCGAGGAGTTGTCCCCGTACAGGTACTTACCGCCCAGCGTGAGCGCGTCGTTGTCGGCGTACTGGCCGCCATCGTCGTCCAGCGTGAACTGACCGACGCCGTACAGTTCCAGCGTGCTGCCGAAGCGGTGGAGGTACTTCAGTGCGCCCAGCGTGCCTGCGGCGTCAGTCGAGGTGCCTTCCTGATCCACACGGCGCAGTTCCGCGCTGAAGGTGCTGGCATCATCGATACGCCATTCCAGCGTAGCCTGCGCCTGCGTCAGTGATTCCGCACCACTCTCGGCCCGCGTGTAGCGCGTGTACAAGCCAAGGTTCGGCGTGAACTGGCCCAGCAGCTCGGCACCGTACTCGGTTACCGGACGTCCGGTGTCGTAGCGCGAAATGGAATAACCGGCGCTGGTGTTCCGCCACCAGGCGCCGACGCTCCAGTCCTGCTCCGTCCAGCCCAGCTCCTTGAAGTTGGCGCGTGCTTCGAACGACTTGGCCTCGCCCTCGCGGAACAGTGCCGTGTCGTTCTGCTGGATGAAACTCAGGCCGCCGTTGTCGGAGAAGAACACGGGCGCGCCGAACGATTCGGTCTGGGCATACTCGGCCTTGACGTAGGTACCTTTGCCCGCCTGCAGCGTGAGATCGCCGGCCGCCAATGTGTAGTCCTGGCCTGCGCGGTTCTCCTGCACATAGGTGGCACCCACGCCGACATGATTGCCGAACCAGTGCTTGCCACGGAAACCCGCGGTGACATCGTCCGCATCGAAGCTCGACGGCACCCATTCGTAATCCACCAGCAGGCGCTGCTCGAACCCGTCCAGCGGTGTGTCGCGCGTGAGCGTGGGGATGTTCTCGCGAGTGATCTGTGCCAGGGGGCGGGTCAGCAAGATGCGGCCCTGCAGCTCGTCGATCTCGTAGTCCGCACCGCGCTGCAGGACGACACGGCTTTCCGTGCGCCCGGTGGTCAGGTCGCGGATCTCGAGCGTCACGATGTCCGAACCCGGCAGCAGATCGGTATGCCGCAGGTAGTACAGGCTGCCGCCGGTGCCGATGAACTCGTTGTGGCCCGGCGCGGTCTCGGCCTGCGAGCCGAACACGCGCAACTCGGTGCCCGGATCGCCCCAGCGGTTGGTCGCGATGGAACGCCAGTTCAACGCTGCGCCGTACAGCGAACGCTGGTACTGCGCGTACTCGGTCCCGGCGATGCCCGTGCTGTAGTTGCCCCACAGCGCCTGGTTCTTGTCCCAGTCCACGCGCAGGTAGAAGCGCCCCATCGTATCCACGTCGCGGTAGGTGGTGGAGTCGTCGCCATAGACGGGGTAGTACAGATCCGGATCCAGGCGGCGGAACACATCCTGCGGATCGGCCTGGGTGAAGCCGTTGAACAGCCGGTCCAGGTCCCGTTCGGTCGTATCGGCCTGGGCCGTGACCAGGTACTTGCCGCGCAGCTTGGCCTTGCCGTAGAACGCCAGCCGGCCATCGCTGATCACGTCGTCCTGATAGCGCGTGTCGTTGGCGAAGGCCGCGCCCGAACCACTGGTCTTGTTCTGCGCGATGGTCACATCGGCCAGGCCCACGCCGAAGAAGTAGCGCCCGGTGACGTCCACATCCAGCGTATGGGACGCTGTCGCGCCGCCAGCGGCCTGACCGCCTCCCAGACCGATCTGGAACTGGTGGTGGCCCACCGGCACCAGGTACTCGGCCACGAACTTGCGTTCCTGGTCCAGCGGATAGTTCTCGCCGTTGATCGTCAGCGAGGCCGAGGCGGGGATGTTGCGGCCCTGGATGCGGATGCGCGATCCGTACATCGGGATGTTCTGCTGGCGCAGCCCGTTGCCGGAGAACACGCTCTCCACCAGGCTCTGCGTCTGGGCCTGCTCGGCGCTGAGCGAGGCGCCCTGCGCGCGTTCGATATTGGTGCGCAGCTGGTTGATGCCACGCTCCGCCTCTTCGGGCGAGACCAACTGCAACGTGCGCGGATGGGTCTCATCGAACGCACCGTCCTTGCCGTAGGCGCGCAGCACATAGACCAGTTCGTCGCCCTTGCGGAACCGATACCGGTCCGGCAGCGCGCCCTCCCATGACGTGCTCGACACCGCCGCCACCTCGATCGGCACCGAGGCGATCGGCTCGATCAGGTCGCCATCGCTGCTGCGGTACAGCGTGATCTCCATCCGCTCGATGAAGGCCGGATAGTTGCCGCGCACATAGAACTGCACCGGACGGGCGATCCGTTGCCCGTCGAACGGCACCATCGAGGGCGCCGAGACCGACAGTTCGGCCTGGCCCAGGGTGGGGTCTTCGGTGGCCCAGATGACGCCGCCACCGGGCAGGTCGATGGAGAACTTGCCCATCGCCGTGGCCTTGCCCGGCTGCTCCATCGCCACGGTGACGCGGCGGTCCGGCTGCAGGGCTTCGGAGCTCGAGGCGCGGTCGGTCCCCTGCGTCACCGGCTTGTCGTAGCTGCGGGTGCGCAGCCGGAACAGCAGGCCTTCTTCGCCCGTGCAGCGTTCACCGTCGCAGTCCACGGCCGTGGCCGTACCGTCCAGGCGATCCTGCTGCGCCTGCGAGGGCACCTGCGAGGGCGTGCGCGACGGCGCAGCCGTCTGTGCGCCGGCCAGCGGCGCCGTGCCGGCCAGCAGGCTGATCAGCGTGTAGTCCAGCAGTTTCATCTTCATGCGCTTCTTCATGACCCGGCCCCCCCTCACTTCCGTACGCCGACAGGGGCTGTCGGGTCGTTGCTGGCTTCGACGTGAACCTTGGCACGCACCTCCGGACTCAGGCGTTTGGCGAGCGCTTCATAGACCGCCTTGGCACGACGCATGCCCAGGGCGACGTTGTAGGCGTGCGAGGCCCGCACGTCGGTGTGGCCGACGATGGCGATGCTGCCGCCGCCCCTCTGCTCCAGGGCCGACGCCACCTTGTCCAGCAGCGGCTCGAACTCGGGCCGGATCGCCGACTTGTCGGTATCGAACAACACCGTGCCCAGCAGCGCACCGCCTTCGTCCACACCCACGATCATCGAAGACGGATCGTCGACGGTGCCGCGGGCGCTGACCACCAGGCCCTTGGCAGAGGCGGCATCGAGCTTGTCCAGCAAGGCGGCCTTGACCGCATTGGCCCGCTCGAAGGCCAGGCCCTGGCTGTCGCCGTTGGCCTGGATGACCACTTCGCCGCCCTGGTACTGGCGCACCTTGGCCGCCATGGCCTCGATCACCGGCAGGTACTTGGCACGTACCTCGGCACTGCCGGGGGCGAAGAACACCTCACCCATTTCCAGCTCAACCTGCTCGGTACCGCCCTCGATGATCTGCTCGGGAAGCTTGACGCCCCAGTCGAAGCGGACCGGCACGCCCGGCGTGATCCGGCGCAACAGTGGGTTGTCGGTGGTGAACTCGGCACCGGCCGGCAGGGTGGACGGATCGACCTTCAGGATGAAGTTGCGACCGCGCTCCCAGGCCCCGCCCGAGACACCCGCCAAGTGATAGCGGCCGTACTGGTCGGTCTCGATCAGCAGGCCTTCCACCGAAGCAATGCGCACGCCGGGGATACCGCGCTCATCGATACCGGTGTTGCGGATGACGTAATCCACCACATAGCCACCTTCGGACTGCGCCACACGACGCTCGACCGTGGGCGTTGCCGCATTCAGGCCCTTGGCCGCTTCACCGGCCTGCTCGACACGGGTATTGCCTGCCGCATCCATGCGCACCGTGACGCCTTGGTTGCTGGTCAGCACGAAGTCGTCCGTGAAGCTCAGCTCGTTCAGACGCTGGCGGATCACCACCTCATGGTCCTCGACCGGATCGGCGACCGACTGACGGCCACTGATGGCGCCCACGGCGATGCCGTGCAGCAGCGGCGAGCTGGCGTCGGGCTCCGGCTGGGGACCTGCACCGCGATCCACCGTGGTGGAGTTGGCGATGTAAGCCGTCGGGGCGAAGCCACCCTGCACCTGCACCCCACTGAGTGCGGCGCTGTCCTGCCAGCCGTCGCCGTCACGGTCGTTGAACACCGTGCCGAACACCAGGCTGTCGTCCAGCAGCGGATCGGCGGTCAGCATGACCTCGGCCGTGGCCACGTTGGACACCGGATCGTCGGTGGCCGAGCGTACCTGGGCCTGGTTGACGTGCGTGCCCGGGCGGACGCCCGCACCGACGCGCATCACATAGACCAGAGTCGCGCTCTGGCCCGCCGCCACGTCCACGCCGGCGAAGCGGAGCGGGTTGCCGCCGGAGACCGTCGCCATGGCATCGGCATCGTTGGCCAGCAGGGAGCCTTCCACGTAGCTGAAGCCTGCCGCCGGGGTATCCACCACGCTGCCGTTGACCAGATCCACACTGCCCACGTTCTCCACCGTCAGGGTGTAGCGCACCAGATCGCCGATGCGGACCTCGCGGCTGCCTGCCGTCTTGCTCAGGCGAATCTCCGGCGCGTCCAGCTCATGCTCCGTGCTGCAGGTGGTGCAGGTCGGCGGCTCGCCACCGCCACCCGATGCGCTCACTTGGTTGCCCACCACCGGGCCGGCGTTCTGGTTCACGACCGCCTCGTAGGTCAGCGCGTGCACGCCGGCAGGCGTACCGGCCGGCAGGCGGCAGGTCAGCAGCGTGCCGTCGAAGGCGCAGCCGGCGGGCAACGCGCCCAGGGTCAGGCCGCGATCGGGTGTATCGACCAGGACCAAGGCTTCGCGCAGGGCCGATGCACTGATGTCCACCGTGAGCGTGTAGCGCACCGTCTGGCCCACCTGCACCTGGGCACCGGTGCCCGGGTCGGAGGACTTGGAGACCACGACACGGGGTGCGACGACCGGCGTCTGCGTCGTGCAGGTGCCGGCACAGGTGGGCGCCTCCTCGCCCGTGCCGACCACGGCGTTGTCCACCGTGCCGGTGGCCTGGTCATTGACCGTGGCCGTGTAGGTCACCGTGTAGGTGCCCGGCACGGTGCCCACCGGCAGCGTGCACACCAGCGGGTTGGCCGCGTTGCAGGTGTAGGCCGGATCGGCCGTGCCCACCGCACCGAAGGTCAGGCCCGCGCCCAGCGTGTCGGTCAGCGTCGTCACCGAGGTGGTCTGCGAGTTCGCCACCACCGTCGTCAGCGTGTAGGTGATCGTGTCGCCCACGCGGACCTCGGTCTGGCCTGACGGCAGGGCTGCGCTCTTGGTGTACGTCACCAACGGAGGCAACGGTTCGGTTACCGGGGTTTCGGTGGTGCAGGTGCCTGCGCAGGTCGGCGCATCGTCGCCGGTACCGACCACGGCGTTGTCCACCGTGCCGGTGGCCTGGTCATTGACCGCGGCCGTGTACGTCACCGTGTAGGTACCCGGCAAGGTGCCCGCGGACAGGGTGCAGACCAACGGGTTGGTGCCGCTGCAGGAGAACACCCCTGCAGAGACGGTGGCCAGATCCAAGCCGGCGCCCAGGGTGTCGGTCAGGGTCAACGGCTCCGTCGTACGGGCATTTGCGACGGTAACGGAGACCGCATAGGTCAGCGTATCGCCTACGGAAACTTCGGTCTGGCCCGAGGGCAGGACGACGGACTTGCTGTAGGTCACGACCGGGTTCTCGACCGGGGTGTCGATCTCCGTCGTGCACGCCGGATCCGTGCTGCCCGCCGGGCAGACCGGACTGGTCACCACCGCCGTGTTGTGGATGTTGCCCGCATCGGCGTCGGCCTGGGTCACCGTGTACGTACCCACCAGCTGGCAGGTCGCACCCGGCGCCACATTCGGGCACGTGATGCTGTTCGGGGTGATCAGCGCATCGCTCACCACCACGTTGTTCAGCGTCACCGTGCCGGTGTTGGTCATCGTGACCGTGTAGGTCAGCACGTCGCCCACGCTTACCGTGCCGCTGGCATCACCATCGGCATTGCCCGTCACCGTCTTGGTCACCGTCAGCGCAGGCGTCTGCGTGATCGGCGTGGTCTCCG
>CBIHLJ010000013.1:0-80510 GCA_966210745.1 uncultured Pseudoxanthomonas sp. | reverse complement strand
CCACCACGAACAGCGACACCCCGCCGTAGGTCAGCAGCGCGCACACCAGCACGATGGACAGCATGGCGCGCTGCGCGCCGACCACCTTGATGGTGGCCGCGACAATGGCCTTGGAGAAGCCGGAGATCTCGATCAGCTTGCCGAACACCGCGCCCAGCAGGAACACCGGGAAGTACAGCTTCAGGAAGCCGACCATCTTGTCCATGAACAGGCCGGTGAACATCGGCGCGACCAGCGAGGGATCGGTCAGCAGCACCGCGCCCAGCGCCGCGATGGGCGCGAACAGGATGACGCTGTAGCCGCGATAGGCCACGAACATCAGGAAGCAAAGCGCGGCCAGCACGATCAGGAACGACATCCGGTACTCCTCGACATCTGCGACCCCTCGGCCAGCGCCGATTGCAAGTGCGGCGAGTATCCGCAGCCGCACGCCGGCCGGCCCACTGTACGAAGGTACGATGCCGCCCACGCGGCCCGCCCCCTAGTGTTCGCTTCAATCGGCGGCATCCGTCCGCCGCCAACGTCATACCCGGGAGGAGGGGAGACCCATGAAGCGCAAGCATCTGAGCCTGGCCATCGGCTGCGTCCTGTTGTCGTCCGTGCCGGTGGCATGGGCGCAGGACGCCGCGCCGACCAGCGCATCGCCAGCCACCAATGCCACCACGCTGGATTCGGTCAAGGTCACCGCGCGCAAGCGCGAAGAGACCCTGCAGGACGTGCCCGTGGCCGTCACCGCATTCACGCCGGAAACGCTGGACAAGCTGAACATCAAGGACCTGGGCGACCTGGATGCGCAGGTGCCGAACCTGACCGTGTACGCGGCGCGCGGCTCCACCAGCACCGTCACCGCCTACATCCGCGGGGTGGGCCAGGCCGATCCGCTGTGGGGCGTGGACCCGGGCGTGGGCATCTACCTGGATGATGTCTACATCGCCCGTCCGCAGGGCGCGCTGCTGGACGTGTTCGACGTGGAGCGCATCGAGGTGCTGCGCGGCCCGCAGGGCACGCTGTACGGCAAGAACACCATCGGCGGTGCGATCAAGTACATCTCGCGCGGTCTGCCGCAGGAGACCACCGGTTTCGCGTCGGTCACCGTGGGCAACTACAACCAGCTGGACGTGAAGGCGGCCCTCGGCGGCGAAATCGGCGGCAAGGACAGCGGCCTGCGCGGTCGCGTCTCGGTGGCCAGCATGAACCGTGACGGCTTCGGCGAGAACAAGCTCAACGGCCAGCAGGTCAGCGACAAGGAGATCAATGCGGCCCGCATGCAACTGGGTGCGTACTCGCAGGACGATTTCGACGTGCAGTTCGCCTTCGACTACTTGAAAGACCAGTCCGGCGTGCGCGGTGGCAAGCTGTTGTCGGTCAACACCAGTCCCACGGCGAACTTCCTGTTCCCGGGGTTGTCGGCCTATACGCCGATGGACAGCCGCTACGACATCTACAGCGCGATGCCCAACGTCAACGACACCGAGATGAAGGGGCTGTCGGCGACCGTGAACTGGCGTCCCAATGATGATTGGGCGTTCAAGTACATCGTCGCCAAGCGGGAGTCGGATACCGAGACCAATATCGATTTCGACATGACGCCGTTCCCGGTCGCGGACGTGAAGGCGTTCTACAGCGACAGCCAGGTGACCAACGAAGTGCAGGCCAACTACGATGGCGGCGGTCGCGCGCGTGGCGTGGTCGGCATCTACCATTTCGATGGCGATGCCGGCGGGCAGGTGCTGAACAACTTCTTCGGCCTGAGCTTCGGCGATACCCAGGGTGTGGTGAACACCAGCAGCTTTTCGGTCTATACCGACTGGACGTTCGATCTGACCGATCGCCTGAAGCTGGACGTCGGTGCCCGCTACACCGACGAGGACAAGCATGCAGTGGCCTACAACATCGGCTACACCGATGCGACGTTCACCACGCCGAACGGAGTAGTCGCGGCGAACTTCGACAAGACCATCAACTTCAAGAACGTCTCGCCGAAGGTCTCGCTGGACTACCAGGTCACGCCGGACATCATGGTCTACGGCCTGGCCTCGCGCGGCTTCAAGTCCGGCGGCTACAACATCCGCGCCAACACCACGGCGGTGCCGCGTTCGGGCGAGCCGTTCGACGACGAGTCGGTCGACAGCTTCGAGATCGGCAGCAAGATGTCGTTCCTCGACCAGCGCATGTTCCTGAACCTGTCGGCGTTCCACAACAAGTACGAGGACATCCAGTTGTCGGTGTTCACGCAGTACGTCGACGGCAACGGAAACCCGCAGTTCTTCGGCGACTTCACCAACGCCGGCAAGGGCACCGTCAACGGCGCGGAAGTCGAATACCAGTTCCTGCCGACGGCGAACTGGCTGATCAGCGGCAACCTGGCCTGGCTGGATGCCAAGTACGACGAGTTCATCACCGGCGGCGTCAATGTCGCCGACAGCCAGTACTTCACCAACGCGCCCGAATTCTCCGGTGCACTCAACGTGGAATATCGCACCGATCTCGCGAACGGGGGCAACCTGTCCGCGCGGGTGACGTACTCGTACCAGTCCGAGGTCTACCCCACCACCGACCTCAGCGAGGCGATCAAGCAGCCCGGCTACGGCCTGCTCGGTGCCGGCGTGGTCTGGCGCGCGAACGACGCTTGGTCGTTCTCGCTGCAGGGGACCAACCTGACCGACGAGGAGTACCGCACCACCGGCTACAACCTCCAGGCGGCGCTGGGCGTCCTGTCCGGCTTCTACGGCCCGCCGCGCCAGTACAGCCTGACCGCGCGCTACGATTTCTGAGTCCGGCGTGGCAACGCATGACGCGGCGGTGCGTGCGCATCGCCGCGTCGGCGTTTCCGGACGTCAGGGTTTGCGCGGGTGTTCGGGTTTGCGGGGAGCCTTCACGTATTCCTCGGCGAGCAGGCCGGCCACGCCGGTGGTCGGCGGGGGCGTGTCCTTGCCCGTCCTGGCGACGGAGCATTCCTGCTTGTCTTGGGCCAGGTTGGGGCAGCTGACGCACTGCTTGCCGTCGGTGTTGTTGACGCAGATCTCGTAGTTGTCGCCCTTGTTGGCGATGCTGCAGTCCGGGCCACGCGATATGCAGATGCCGAGCGCGGTGCTGGTGCGCGTTGCCCAGGCGGGCGCGGATGCGGCAAGCAGCACGAGGGACAGCGCGGCAGCGCGCAGGAACATGTGGTTGTGCATGACGATCTCCTTGTTCGACTCCGTGTGGGCACCCCCTTGGGCCCGGCGATGACGGAACCGCATGGCGGCAATCCCCTCGGGAGGAGCGTTCCGCACCGGCTTCGTCATGAGGAAGAACGAGGCCCTGCGGAGGCGTCGGCCACGGGAATGGACAGGGGACAGTGCCGATCGTCGGCGCGGTAAGATCGTGGCTGGGCGGACAGGACCATTCGAGGAAGCATGCTGAGCATCGGCGTGGTGGTACTGGCGTCCCTGCTGTGGCTGGGCGTGCTGTTCGGATCCGCGCTCTACGCCGAGCGGCATCCGCGCGTGCTGGCGGTGCAGTGGCCGTACATCTACGCGCTGTCGCTGGCGGTGTACTGCACCTCGTGGACGTTCTTCGGCACCGTGACGCAGGCCGCTCGCTACGGTTGGCCACTGCCGCCCACCTTCGTCGGCACCATCCTGTTGTACGTATTCGGTGCGTTCCTGCTGGTGCGGCTGGTGCGCATGGCGCGCGAGTCGAATGCCACGTCACTGGCCGACCTGATCGCCACGCGACTGGGCAAGGACGGCTGGCTGGCGGCCACGGTCACGCTGATCGCCGCGCTCGGATTGATTCCCTACATCGCGCTGCAGCTGAAGGCCGTGGCGATGAGCTTCGCGCTGCTGACCCGTTCTCCGGGCAACGATGCGCTGCCGGCATGGCAGGACAGCGCGCTGTACGTGGCGCTGGCGATGGCGGTGTTCGCGATGCTGTTCGGCACGCGCCGCGCGAGCGCGGTGGAACACAACCGCGGCCTGATCCTGGCGATGGCGTTCGAGTCGCTGTTCAAGCTGGCGGCGATGCTGGCGCTGGGATTGTTCGTGTGGTTCGGTCTGCCCGACCTGGAAGTGCCGCCGCCGGCACCGGCCCCTGCTTCCACCACCTACGGCTTCCTGCCGCTGGTCGCGCTGGGCGTGCTGGCGATGTTCACCCTGCCGCACCAGGTGCACGTGGGCGTGGTGGAATGCCGGGACGAACGCCATGTGCGGACCGCGCGCTGGCTGTTTCCGCTGTACATGGTGCTGATGGCGGCACCGCTGCTGCCGCTGGCGCGCGCGGGCGGCGCGATGTTCGGCGATGCGGTGCCCTCCGACCTCTACGTACTGGCGCTGCCGTTGTCGCAGGGGCAGCAGGGCCTGGCGCTGCTGGCCTTCCTGGGCGGTCTGAGCGCGGCCACCGGCATGGTGGTGGTCAGCACGCTGACGCTGAGTCTGATGATCGGCAACCACTGGCTGGCGCCAGGCCTGTTGCGGGGCGGCTGGGTGCGCGGTACCGGACGCGACCTGCGCGGGGCTGTGCTGACGCAACGTCGCGTGGGGATCGTGGCGGTGATGCTGCTGGCGTGGGCGTACAGCCGCCTGATCGCAGGCAACGACGCGCTGGCGGACGTGGGCGCAGTGTCGTTCTCCGCATTGGCCACGCTGGCGCCCGCGCTCGCGTTCGCCATCTGGCGTCCACAGACATCGCCGCGGGCCGTCATCGCCGGCATTGTGGCCGGGTTCCTGGTATGGGCATGGCTGTTGCTGCTGCCGGTGGCGATGGACGCACGCGGCGTCTCGCCGGCATGGCTGCAGACGGGGCCGTTCGGTCTGGCCGGCCTGTCGCCCGACGGCTTCTTCGGCCTCACAGGGTGGAGCCGCCTGGGCCGCGCCGTCGGCGTCAGCCTGTTCGCGGGCACCGTGGTCACGCTGCTGGTGGCCAGCTGGCGTGGTTCGGCGCCGCGGCGCGCCGACAGCCGGGGCTTCGATGCGAAGACACTGCGTGATGCCGGCAGGCGCTTCCTGCCACGCGAGCGCGTGGAGGAACTGCTGGCCGACGCGCCGCGCAACGGACCGGTGCCGGCGGTCATCGAAGCCCGGCTCGAGCGCGAACTGTCGGCGGTGCTGGGTTCTGCGTCCGCACGGCTCCTGCTGGATGCGGCACGCCGCGAAACCGGCGACCTGGAGACGGTGGCGGCCATCGTCGGCGAAGCATCGCAGGACCTGCGCTTCAACCAGCAGGTGCTGGAGGCCGCGTTGCAGAACATGAGCCAGGGCATCAGCGTGATCGACCGCGAGCAGCGGCTGGTGGCGTGGAACCGGCGCTATGCGCAGATGTTCGGCTTTCCCTCCGATCTGCTGCAGGTCGGGCGTCCCATCGCCGACCTGACCCGCTGGGCCCTGCAGCGCATGCCGCAGCGGGGACACGACGAGCGTGCGCTGGAGCGGCGCCTGGCCTTCATGCGCGCCGGCACGCCGCACCTGACTGAGCGCGTGTTCCCGGATGGCAGCATCGTCGAGGTGCGCGGCAATCCCATGCCGGGCGGCGGCTTCGTGGCCACCTACACCGACGTCACCGCATCACGCCAGGCCGAGCGCGAACTCAAGCAGGCCAACGAGACGCTGGAGCAGCGCGTGGTCGAACGCACCGCGCTGCTGGAAACCGCCAAGCGCGAGGCCGAACACGCGAACGATGCGAAGAGCCGCTTCCTGACCGCGATCGGCCACGACCTGCTGCAGCCGCTGCACGCGGCACAGCTGTTCACCGACGCGCTGTCGCAGCAGTTGCCGGAGGCGCGGCAGCGCGAGACGGCGCTGCAGGTGCGCGGTGCGCTGGATTCCACCACCGACCTGCTGACGGGCCTGTTGGATATGTCGCGGCTGGAAGCCGGCGGCCTGCTGCCCGAGCCGCGCGACCTGCCGTTGATGGAAGTGCTGGAACCGCTGGCCTCCGAGTTCCGCGTACTCGCGCTCGAGCGAGGACTGTCGTTCGACATCGTGCCGACGCGTGCCTGGGTGCATACCGATCCGCAGCTGCTGCGCCGGATCCTGCAGAATTTCCTGGCCAATGCCGTGCGCTACACCGCGCGCGGTGGTGTGCTGCTCGGCGTGCGCTGGCGCCACGCGCACGTGCGCATCGAAGTGTGGGACACGGGGCCTGGCATCGCAGAGTCCGAGCAGCGCCGGATCTTCGAGGAATTCCGGCGCGGCGACGATGTGCCGGGACAGGGCCTGGGCCTGGGCCTGTCGATCGCGGACCGCATCGCCGTGCTGCTCGACGCACCGCTGTCGCTACGCAGCCGGGTAGGGCGCGGTGCCGTCTTCGCGGTCGATCTGGTGCGCGTGGCGGCACCTGCGGCGATCCCCTCCTTGGCCGGCAAGCCCGGCCTGGCCGGTCGCCATGTGCTGGCGGTCGACAACGATCCCGCAGCGCTGGCTGCACTGCGCCAGGTGCTGGAAGGCTGGGGATGCAGTGTGGCGATCGCCAGCGATGGCGCGGCAGCCGATGCCGCATTGCGCGAACGGAATGCGGATCTCTGGTTGTTCGACTACCACCTGGATGCGGGCGATACCGGCGTCGCGCTGGTCGAGCGCCTGCGTGCCTCGCATGGGCAACGTCCGTGCCTGATCCTGAGTGCCGACCAGACCGATGCCGTGCGCCGTGCCGTCCGGGATGCGGAACTGCCGCTGCTGGCCAAGCCGGTGCGGCCGCTCGCATTGAAGTCGGTGCTCGACCGGCTGATGGCCGCGCGGGCGTCAGCCGCTGTGGGAGCGACGTAAGTCGCGAAATGGGGTTTGCTGGTGCGGCCATCGCGACTCGCGTCGCTCCCACGACAGCCAACGCTAGAATGCACGGCCGTTGCACAGGAACCCGCGCATGCCCTACACCCCCATCGTCGCCACGCTCGGCTACGTGCTGTCGCCCGATCGTTCGCAGGTGTTGCTGATCCATCGCAATGCACGTCCGGACGACCAGCATCTGGGCAAGTACAACGGCCTGGGCGGCAAGGTCGAACGGGACGAGGACGTGGTGGCCGGCATGCGTCGCGAGATCAACGAGGAAGCCGGCATCGATTGCGACGCGATGACCCTGCGCGGCACCATCAGCTGGCCAGGCTTCGGCAAGCACGGCGAGGACTGGCTGGGATTCGTCTTCGTCATCACCGCTTACAGCGGTACGCCATTCGAGCGCAATCCGGAAGGCACGTTGGAATGGGTCCCGGTGGAGAAGATCCTGGACCTGCCGTTGTGGGACGGCGACCGCCATTTCCTGCCGCTGGTGTTCGACGAGGACCCGCGCGGCTTCCACGGCGTCATGCCGTATCACGAGGGTCGCATGGTCTCGTGGAACTACTCGCGCATCTGATGTTGCTCGTGTGCATGCTGCTTCTGTAGGAGCGACGTGAGTCACGACCGCGCCCCGATAGCGGTTCACGTCGCGCGGTGATGAACGCGCCGCAGCGCGCCGGGGAGGAGAACGGGCTGCATTTGGCGCAGCGTCGAATCTGCGGTCGCGACTCGCGATGCTCCCACCGGGAGCAACTTCGTGTTCCACGCTATCCGCTTGTCCACACCCCATGTGGAGAGCGCGTGGGAAACCGTGTGGATAACCACGTCGGCGCCTTGTGCGGCAAGCCTGTCAAGATGGGTGGCGAATTTTTGACCAGGCCGTGACGGTACGGTGTCCGGGTTGTCCACACCCGGTGTGGATGGTCTGTCGATCAACATGTGGATAAGCGCCGGCGCGCGTTGCGGCGCAATGCTGTCAAGGTGTGTGGCGAAAAAATGACCGCAGCTCTTTGGGGGCCGCAGAATCTGCATGTTCCACGAGAAGGGCTCCGTCGTCCCAGCGAACGCTGGGAGCCATGTTGCCTTTGCTGAGCGGTACTACGATCCCAGCGAAGCACCTGCAAGATCCAGATGGATCCCAGCTTGCGCTGGGATGACGATCAGGGGGCACGCAGGCCACGTCGTCCCAGCGAATGCTGGGACCCATGTTGCTTTTGCTGGGCGGTACTACGACCCAAGCGAAGCACCTGCAAAATCCGGATGGATCCCAGCTTGTGCCGGGATGACGATCAGGGGGAAGGCAGGCTCCGTCGTCCCAGCGAACGCTGGGACCCATGTTGCTTGTGCTGGGCGGGACTACGTCCCAAGCGAAGCACCTGCAAAATCCGGATGGATCCCGGCTTGTGTCGGGATGACGGCGGGGACCAAGAGGTGCTGTCTCGGCGGATTACGGGATTACTCGATATGCCGCGCCGGATCCGTCAGCTCCAGTTCGCGCAGTACCACGCCGGCCTGCGTGCGGTTGCGCACCCCCAGTCGGTCGAAGATGGCGGACAGGTGCGCCTTGACGGTGCGTTCCTGCACATCCAGGCGGTCTGCGATCTGCTTGTTCAACAGGCCCTGCGCCACCAGCGTCAGTACGCGGAACTGCTGTGGCGAGAGGCTGGCCAGGCGGCCTGCCAGTTCGGTGTCGTGTTCGGACGACTGCGCGCGCGCCACGGCGCCACGCAGCGAGGCGGGCAGCCATTGCTCGCAGGCCAGCACGCTGCGGATCGCATCGCGTAACTCATCCAGCCCGGAACTCTTCGGCAGGTAGCCTGCAGCACCGTGGTCCAGTGCCCGGCGCACCACCCGCGGATCATCGTTCGCCGACACCACCACGACGGCCACTGCAGGGAACTGCGCGCGGATCGCCGCAAGACCCGCCAAGCCATGGTTGCCGGGCATGTGCAGGTCCAGCAGCACCAGATCGATGTCGTCGTGCGCTTCCAGCGTCGCGATGACGCCATCCAGCGACTCGGCTTCGCGCACCGACAGCTGCGCCACGGCGTCCGCTGCGGCACCGCGCAGGGCGGCGCGGAACAGCGGGTGGTCGTCGGCGATCAGCAGGTTGGGCATGGGAGGGCAAGGCGGGGAACAGGGAATGGGGAACAGGGAATGCACACGTATGTCGATGGGAAGAGATCCGTATCGACCACCGGGATGGTGGCGCTGCCGCGAAGAGGCGTCATCCCCTGTTCCCCACTCTCCGTTCCCGCCGTCGCTGTCCGATCACTGCACCGTCCAGCCGCCATCCACCACGATCGTCTGCCCGGTGATGTTGCGCGCGGCAGGCGAGGTGAGGAAGGCGGTGATGCCGGCCAGTTCGTCCAGGCCGATGAACACGCCCTTCGGCATGGGCTTCAGCATCACCTGGCTGACCACGTCGGCCTCGGAGATGCCGCGCGTGCGCGCCTGGTCGGCGATCTGCTTGTCCACCAGCGGCGTCTTCACGTAGCTGGGGCAGACGGTGTTGATGGTGATGTCGGTGTCGGCGGTCTCCAGCGCCAGCACCTTGGAGAAACCGACAAGTCCGTGCTTGGCGGCCACGTAGGCGCTCTTGTACGGGCTGGCCACCAGCGCGTGGATGCTGCCGATGTTGACGATGCGGCCAAAACCACGTTCGCGCATGCCGGGCAGCACCGCGCGGGTCAGACGGGCCACGCCGACCAGCATCACTTGCACCAGGAAGTCCCATTTCTCGATGGGAAAGTCCTCCAGCGGCGAGACATGCTGCAGGCCGGCGTTGTTGACCAGCACGTCGATGGGACGCGAGATCATCGCGATTGCGGCATCGATGCTGTCCTGCGAGGTGACGTCCAGCGCCACGGCCTCCGCCGAGCCGCCTTCGGTGCGGATCTGCGTCGCGACGGCTTCGGCCGCGTCGAGGTTGAGGTCGCTGACGATGACGTGGCGGCCGGCATCGGCCAGTTGTGCGGCAATGCCGGCACCGATGCCGCTGGCGGCACCGGTGATGAGGACGGTATGGGTCTGTTGCATGGGGGCTCCTGCGTGCTTGGGCTAGGGTAGCAGGCAGGCGCGACGGGTTCGTGGTACCAAAGTACGATGACGGCGCTTCCCGCGGAGGGTAGTTTCGTGGCACTGACCGGAACCCTGGATGATTTCCACGCATGAACGCGAAGACGCGCATGTCCTGCGGCCTGTTGCTCGGTGCGGCGCTGGCTGCCTGCAGCAGTACGCCGCCCAAGCCTGAAGCGGTGGCCCACATGATCCAGCCCCAGCGCGTCACCGAGCACCGTGGCGATGACGATCTGCTCACCGCTGGCCTGGGCCTGGATGGCCTGCGCGCGATGGCGGCGCCCGCATTCGCTGATTCCGCCAATCCCACACCCGCCGAACTGCGCCGCCGTGCGATCTGGGGCAACTGGCGTGGCATCGCCGACCTCTCGCTGACGGGCGGCTACGGCCAGGCCTATGGCAGCGTGGCTGCGGTGCCCGGCCGCGAGTACTCGGCTTTGGCGAAAGTCCCGGGTGCCAGCCAGCCGCATCGCGTGCTGGTGCAGGTGCCGGACAACTTCGACGCCACCAAACGCTGCGTCGTCGTCACCGCTTCGTCTGGGTCGCGCGGGGTCTATGGCGCCATCGCGGTGGCCGGACCGTGGGCATTGCCGAAGGGGTGCGCCGTCGCTTACACCGACAAGGGGGCAGGCACGGATTACTTCGATCTCGACGAGCAGCGCGGCGCGCGTGAGGACGGCACCCTTGGCGAACTGGGCGTCGATGCGCTGGCCTTCGTGCCGGACGCGCCGGTCGGTGCCAGCGGCGTGGCGGTGAAACACGCGCATTCCAAGGACAATCCGGAAGCAGACTGGGGACGGCACGTGAAGCAGGCCGCCGAGTTCGCGCTGGCCGCGCTGGATCAGGCGTTCCCGCAGGCGGCGCCGTTCCGCTTCGACAATACTCGCGTCATTGCGGTCGGTATTTCCAACGGTGGCGGCGCCGTGCTGCGCGCCAGCGAGGAAGAAGGCGGCTGGCTGGATGCCGTGGTCGCGGGTGAGCCGAACATCCTGGCGGCGGATGCACCGGGTGCGCGGTCGCTGTACGACTACACCACGGAAGCCGCGCTGCTGATGCCGTGCGCGCTGCTGCACCTGCCGACCGACACGCTGCCGCAGCCGCCCCTGCGCGCGCAGGTGGAACCGGTGTGGACCGCGCGTTGCGCCACGCTGAAAGCGGCCGGGCTGGTCAGCGGCGCGGATGCGAAGGCACAGGCGGCATCGGCGCATGCACAGCTGAAGGCGAGCGGCTGGACCGATGCAGCGCTGGTATCCGGCGCGTTGAGTGTCGGCTTCGACCTGTGGCGCGCCGTGGCGGTGACATACGCCTCCGCCTATGGCCGCTATGGCGTCGGCGAGCATCCCTGCGGCTTCGCATTCTCTGCGCAGAACCCGGACTTCAGCGCGCGCGCGGCCAGCGCCGCCGAGCGCGCCGCGTGGTGGTCGGACGGCAGCGGTATTCCGCCGGGAGCGGGCGTGGGCATCGTCGACACGAAGCTGGCGCCGCCGGACTTCACCCTGCCTGGCCTGCAATGCCTGCGTGCCATGCAGACCGGCAGCAGCGACGACGCACGGCGCGTGCAGGCCGGCATCGCGCAGACCGCCGCACGCTTTCCGCGCACGCGGCGTCCGGTGGTGGTGATCCATGGACTGGACGACGGGCTGGTGCCGCCGGCGTTCTCCAGCGGGCCGTATGTAGGCGCCGCGCGCGCCGCCAATCCTGACGTGCGCTACTGGCAGGTGCGGCATGCGCAGCACTTCGACGGTTTCCTGGCGCTGCCGGCCTACGGCGCGCGGTACGTGCCCTTGCTGCCCTATGTCTACGCGGCGCTGGACCAGGTCAGCGCCACGCTGGATGGAAGCCGGGAGCTGCCGGCGAATGCGCTGATCAGTCCGCAACCGCGGGGCGCGGGCAGCGTCGAAGCCAGCCAGTTGGCGATTCCGCGCTGACCCCGCTGTTGTAGGAGCGACGTGAGTCGCGACCGCAGACCTGGGCAGTCCGGGCAGATGGGCCACGCAACGGATCATGGCTGCTCTGTTGCCGCGGTCGCGACGCACGTCGCCCCTACAGGGAGCCGAGCGCGGCCCACGACGATTTCACCCGGTTCCGCTTACCCTGTAGGCCGTCCTTGGTCACGCCTGCCGCCATGTCCCGACACTTTTCGATGATCCGTGACTTCCAGCTGGCCGATTGGTTCACGCTGGGCAATGCCTTCTGCGGCACGGGTGCGGTGTTCGCATCGATGCGCTTCCTGCAGGAAGGCATCCTGCGCGACCTGATGATCGGCATGGCGCTGATCCCGCTGGCGTTCATCTTCGACGCCCTCGATGGCCGCGTGGCCCGCTGGCGCAAGCAGGCGTCGGTGCTGGGGCGCGAACTGGATTCGCTGGCCGATGTCATCTCGTTCGGCGTCGCGCCCGCGGCGCTGGCCTATGCCTGCGGCATGCAGGGTGGCTGGGACTGGCTGGTGCTGTCGTACTTCGTCGCCTGTGGCGTCAGCCGGCTGGCGCGCTACAACGTCACCGCCGAAACACTGGCCGAAGGCGGCGACAAGGTGAAGTTCTTCGAAGGCACGCCCATCCCCACCAGCCTGGCGCTGGTCATCGTGCTGGCCATCGCCGCGTACCTGGGTCATGTCGGCCCGGCGCTGTGGCTGGGCGAGGTCAAGCTCGGTCCCTGGCTGTTGCACCCGCTGGTGCTGCTGTATGCCGTGTCCGGCACGCTGATGATCAGCAAGACACTGCGCATTCCCAAGCCCTGAGACCCGTGAGGTGAGGGCGCGTCATGCACGCGCCGCCCACCGCGGCTAGAATCGGTCGGGAAGGGAGGGCACATGGCAAATTCCGTTCCACCGTGGCCGGGCGATTTCGAATCGGTGGCCAAGCAGTACTGGAGTCTGTGGGGCGATGCCCTGCGACAGTCCGGCGTAACGCCGACGATGGCCATGCCGGGCGCAGCGCCCGGCTGGCAGCAGACCGTGGACTGGTGGTCGAAGCTGGTGCCCGGCGGGCAACCGCAGGTGGATGAAGCCGTCGGCCGTTTCCAGCGACAGGCCGGCCAGTGGTTCGGGCAGATGCAGCAGGTCGCCGCGCAGTTCACCGGCCGCGACCATGACGCCAGCGACATCGGCCGCGCATGGCGGTCGGCGCTCGGCATGGCCGACCCCACGCCGGCCCACAACCCGTTCGCCGACATCTTCCGCAGCATGCAGGGCGGTGCGCATGGCATGGACGGGTGGATGCAGCAGGTACGCCCCTGGCTGGAGAATCTGCAGCGCGATGGCGATCGCTGGATGCACCTGCCGACGTTCGGCCTGTCGCGCGAGCACCAGGAACGCTGGCAGCACCTGGCGCAGGCGTACCAGGATTACCAGCGTCAGGTCGGAGAGTACGACACGCTGATGCTGCAGGTGGCGCAGGATGCCTTCGTGCGCTTCGAGCGCAAGCTGGAGGAGCACGCCGAACCCGGCCGGCAGTTGCAGAACGCCCGTGCCCTGTTCGACCTGTGGATCGATGCGGCCGAAGAGGCCTATGCGCAGGTCGCCATGTCCAGCGATTTCCGCCACGCCTATGGCGGACTGGCGAACGCGCAGGCCCGGCTGCGTCTGGGTGTGCAGCGTGAAGTCGAACAGGTCTGCACCCTGTTCGGCATGCCGACGCGGACCGAAGTCGATTCCGCCCACCGCAAGGTCGTCGAACTGGAGCGCGCACTGCGCAAGTTGACCCGCGCTCAGGCGGCGCCCGTCCGTCGCGCACCGGCGCAGCGTGCCGCGGCGCCGGTGGACACGCCCACGGTCGCCGAAACACCTCAATCCGTCGTGCCGGCACCGGCAAGACCGAAAGCTGCGAAGAAGCGTGCGTCGGTCCGTCGCAAGCCGTCACCGGCGCCGAAGGCTGCGCCCAAGAAGCGCGCCGCCGCCAAGAGGCAGGCACCCGGAAAGCGTGCGCGACGGGCGGTGGCCGCCGCAGCGCCGGTCGTGACGAAGAAGGAGCGCATGCTCACGGCGACCAAGGCTGCCGCGCGCAAGCCGGCCAAGACCAGGAAACACGTCGCCAAGGCGGCGAAAGCGCCTGTCCCCAAAGCGTCGAAGAAAGCTGCCCCGCCCGCTGCCAAGCCGGCATCGGTCGTGTCGATGAAGGACTGGGTGGCGCGCAACGCCACGCGAGGTGCAACGAGCGATACGCCCAAGGCCGGCAAGAAGGCCAAGCGGGGTAGTGGCAAATGAACGGACCGCTCAACTTCACTGCCGAAGCGCTGGCCCACGAGGCCACCACGCTGACGCAGAAACTCTCCGCCGGCCTGCACACGCTGCCGGAGGTGGAGGATGTCCACTATGGCGCCACCCAGAAGCAGGAAGTCTGGCGCGACGGCAAAGTGGTGCTGTACCGGTTCATAGGCGAGAAGGCACCCACCGCGAAGGTCCCGCTGCTGATCGTCTACGCGCTGGTCAACCGGCCGTACATGGTGGACCTGCAGCACGACCGCTCGCTGGTGAAGGGTCTGCTGGCGCAGGGCGAGGACGTTTACGTCATCGACTGGGGCTATCCGGACCGATCGGATCGCTTCCTCGAGCTCGACGACTACATCAACCGCTTCATCGACGGCGCAGTTGACCACCTGCGCGACAGCAGCGGCCGCGATGCGGTCAACGTGCTGGGCATCTGCCAGGGCGGCGCGTTCTCGCTGTGCTATGCCTCGCTGCACCCGGAGAAGGTCAAGAACCTGATCACCATGGTGACGCCGGTGGATTTCCACACGCCGGACAACATGCTGTCGCACTGGACGCGCGAACTGGACGTGGACCTGTTCGTCGAAGCGCTGGGCAACGTGCCGGCGGACATGATGAACGCCTGCTACCTGATGCTGAAGCCGTTCCGCCTGAACCTGCAGAAGTACGTGGGCCTGGTGGACATCCTCGACGACAAGCGCGCCATCGAGGACTTCCTGCGCATGGAGAAATGGATCTTCGACTCGCCTGACCTGGCGGGCGAGGCCTTCAAGCAGTTCATCAAGCAGTTCTACCAGCGCAATGGCTTCATCAAGGGTGGCATCGAGATCGGTGGCGAGGCCGTGGACCTGGGCTTCGTCGACATGCCGGTGCTGAACATCTACGCCGAACAGGACCACCTGGTGCCACCGGATGCCTCGCGCGCGCTGAAGGGTGTCGTGGGTACGGCGGACTACACCGAGCTGAGCTTCAAGGGCGGGCATATCGGCATCTACGTGTCCAGTCGTGCACAACGCGAAGTGCCCACTGCGATCCACCACTGGTTGGGCCAGCGCGCGCGCTGACCGCGCGCTGCGCTTTTTGTAGGAGCGACGTAAGTCGCGACCGCGCCCCGATAGATCTCGGGTAGCGCGATAATGAACGCGTCGCAACGCGCCCGGTAGGCGAACGATGGGATGCTGGAGCATCGAGCCGTGCGGTCGCGACCCACGTCGCTCCTGCAAAAGAAAGCGGCACGCTTCCTTCACCTGTCTTGCGCCAGGGTAACCACATGCTGTCACGCCTCACCGTCGCTGCCGTTCTGCTTGCCTTCGTCGGGCCGGTGCAGTCTGCACCTTCGGCGACCGCCAAACACGAGATCCAGGGTTTGATGGAAGCGCTGTCGGCGTCGTCGTGCGAGTTCCAGCGCAATGGGACCTGGCATGGCCGCGACGAGGCGCGCAAGCACCTGCAGCGCAAATACGACTACCTGCTGAAGCGCGACCTGGCCGACACCGCCGAGCAGTTCATCGAACGCGCCGCCAGCAAGAGCAGCATGAGCGGGCGTGCCTACCAGGTGCGGTGCCCGGGGCAGCCGGCGCAACCGGCGGCGACGTGGTTCAAGGCCAAGCTCGATGTGCTGCGTGGTTCAGGCGCACCCGGTGGCTGACGCGCTAGACTTGGTCACGGAAAATCGTGGGGAGTTGCTGGCGATGAATGACACTGCTTCCAAACCGTTCGCACGCTCACTGAATGACCGCATGATCGCGGGCGTCATGGGCGGCATCGCGCACCGTTATGGATGGAGCCCCACGTTGCTGCGGGTGATCTTCGTGATCGTGTCGATCGCCTCCGCGGCGTTTCCGGGCATCCTGGTCTATCTGATCCTCTGGCTGCTGATGCCCAACGAACAGGACTGACCCATGGCGCCGGCCGGGCTCTGGATCGCGCGCATACTCGGCGTCGTGTGGGCGGTGCCCAATACGCTGATCGGCCTGATGGCGGGTGTTGCGGGGATGGCGTTCGGCGCGCGCGCGGAATGGAGCCGGCGCGACTTCGCGCTGGTCTTCCACCGCTGGCCGTGGGGACCCGGTGGCGCCATCACCTTCGGCAACAGCATCCTGCACACAGGCGACACGCTGGAGTCCGAGTGCATCACCTACGAGCACCGTGCCGGCCATCGGCAGCACCCGCCCATCCGCCTGGGCGACCATGAGCGTGCGCACGTCTACCAGTACATGGTGCTGGGCCCGCTGTTCCTGCCGGTCTACCTGCTGTGCGGCGGTGTCAGCGTGCGCAATCCCTTCGAACGCGCCGCCGACCGTTATGCGCTGACGGGCAAGGGCTGGTGGCCCTCGGGTTCGCCCTAGTCAGTGGTGCTTCGCGCGACCCGAGCCCGATTTCTTGCCGCCGCCGTCCTGCTTGTTCACGGTGGCCCAGGCGATGCGTTCCGCTTCTTCCTTTGAACGGCCGCGGTCGCGCTCGCTTTCCTCGATGTGTTCCGCCTGGCGTTTCTGCTTGCCGGTATAGGCGGATTTGTCGCCACGGGGCATGACGGTGCTCCGGTGTGGATGAGTGGCCAGCTTGCGGACTCCCGCGTATTCGCCGCATGACGGTAACGTCAAAGGTGCGCAACGTCGCTGCCCCGGTCACCGTTCCAGGCGTTCGAAGGAAAACAGCGGCCACAGCGGATGCTTGCGGCGTTCGATCAGTGCGCGCAGCAGGCCGGCACCGAGCATGCTGTAGGTGATGCCGTTGCCACCGTAGGCCATGGCGAAGTGCACGCGCGGCCCCCATTGTTTGTGCGGGCCGAAGAAGGGCAGGCCGTCGGCGGTCTCGGCGAACGTGCCGGCCCATGAGAAAGCCGGCGTGACCTCCCACGCCGGGAACAGATGGTGCAGCCGCTTCAGCAACGTCCGCGCCTTCTTCTCGACGCGCGCATCGCGTTTGGCCGGGATGTCCACGGCATCGTCCTCACCGCCCAGCAGCAGCCGACCGTCGGCGGTGCTGCGTGCATACAGGTAAGGGCGTGCGGTTTCCCATAGAAGCGTGTCCCGGAGGAAGCCGAGCTGCTCGTCGGGCAAGGGGTCGCTGATGACGGCATAACTGCTGTGGTTGCGCGCCATGTTCTGCCGCAGCCAGTGCTGGCTGGCGTACCCGGCCGCGACCACGAGATGAGCGGCGCGCACACTGGAACCTGTCACCGTGCGCAGCGTCACGCCGCGCGATGTCGTATGCAGGTCGGTCACACGCGTGCGGTCGAATACCGCGGTCCCCTGGCGATGCAGGCGTTGCAGCAACCGGTGCGTCAGACGGTAAGGATCCACCTGCGCGGCCTGGGTGCTGAGCAATGCCGCTGCCGCCTCGAAGCCGTAGTCTTCGCGTACCCGGTCCGCCGACAGCAGTTCCACCTCCAGTCCGTGACGCACGCGCAGGGCATGCTCTTCTTCCATCGGCCGTACGTCGCGACGACGGCTGGCGTAGTAAAGGCTCTTGTTGCGCGCGAAGCCGACGTCGCGCCACGGCGCAGCGACCTCCCGCAGCTGGTCGATGGCCCCGGCGCAGGCAAGGTAGGCGAGGGCGGCATCGTCTTCGCCATAGCGCTTGGCCAGGTCGACCATGTGGGTGTCGATTTCGTACTGCAGCAGCGCCGTGCTGGCGGCCGTACTGCCCCAGCCGATGTCCCGCTGCTCGAGTACCGCGACATCGAATCCATGTTGCGCGAGTTCATCTGCGATCAGCGCACCGGTGATGCCGCCGCCCAGTACGGCGACATCGCAGCGGTGGTCGGACGCCAGCGGCGGAAAGGCCTGCATCAGGCCGTTGCTGACCGCCCAGAAGGGGTATCCGCTCTTGAGATCCATGCCTGTCCCGCGCCGTGACGACGACGCCATGCTGGCAGGCAAGGCGGGACGGAACGGTGAAGGCGTGGTGTTCCGTCAGCGCGGCAATGCGCCCTGCAGGAACAGCTCCACCGAGGCGAGCGCCTGGGCTTCCAGCGTGTCGACATCCGGCAATTGCGGGCTGCCGGCGGCCAGTCGGAAGATCTGATCGCCGAACAGGCTCATGTAGAACTGAGCCGCCGCCGCCTTGGGCGACGCCAGTTGCATGCGTCCGGCGGCCACCTGCTGTTCGAAATAGTCCGCAAGCGTGGCGCGGATGGACGCCACCGCGTGGTCCAGGAACCAGTCGCGCAGGGCGGGGAAGGATTGCCCTTCGCCGATCACGATGCGGTAGACCACCTGCGAATCGGTACGCGCCATCACCTGCGCCATGCGGATCGCCACCCGGCGCAGCGCCTGTTCGGGCGGCAGCTCGGTCAGGTTGAGGTCGCTTAGCAGGTGGATATGCATGTCCAGCCGGCGCTCGAGGATCGCGCTGGCCAGGCCTTCCTTGTCGCCGAAGATCCGGTACAGGGTGGCCAGAGAGCCACCGGCGCGGGCGACGATCTCGCTCAGTCGCGCATGCTGATAACCCTTCTCGGCAAAAACTTCGGTAGCGGCGTCGAGGAACTTCTCCGCACGGATCTCACCGCGGCGGCACAGGTCCACCTGCGGGCGCGGACGCAGCGGCGAAGCCGTCGAGGACGCATCGTTGAAAACGTTTTCCAGATATTCGGAAGAAATGCTCACGGGAACTCCCTGCACACGTCCGGTTGCGACGATATCCGCAGCCTAGCAAAAAGGTCATCTGACTGTTGCAACGGCGTTACATCCGCAGGGTGACCCGGCGGACGCCCGACAGGCGCGAAGCCTCGCGGCCGTGGCCTAGACTGCGTGTCGGGGCCCACGGGCCGACGGAAGGGAGTGGAAATGCGGCGGATATCGGGATGGGCGCTGGGCGTCCTGCTATGCATTTGCGTGACCACGCAGACGACGTGGGCGCAAACCTGGGTGATCGAGCGGGCGACGGTGGTCGCATCACCCGACGCCGCGCCGCTGGCCGACGCCGTGGTGGTGGTACGCGACGGCCGCATCGCGTCGGTCGGCTCCAGGAGCGAGGTGGAGGTGCCGGACGATGCGCGGCGTATCGACGCGGCTGGCCGGGTGCTGGTCGCGGGCTTCTGGAACAGCCACGTCCACTTCCTCCTGCCCGGGCTGACGGAGGTGGCCGAGGCGCCAGCCCCGGTGTTGGAGCTTGAAGTCCGCTCGCTGCTGTCGCGTTGGGGCTTCACCAGTGTGTTCGACCTGGGCGGCCTGCCGGGCAATGCGCGCCGCCTGCGCGCGCGCATCGATGCGGGCGAACTGCGCGGCCCGCGCATCCTGACGGTGGATGCACCTTTCTATCCTGCCGACGGCACGCCGCACTACGTCCGCGACGTGATGAAGCAGCACGGGGCCCCGTCGGCCGAGGTCGCCACACCGGAGCAGGCACGCGTGCGTGCGCGCACGCAGTTGGAAGAGGGCGCTGACGGCGCCAAGCTGTTCATCGGTGCCTTGGTCGGCGGGCCCCGGGGTGTCGTGCACATGACGCCGGCGGTCGCAGGCGCCGTGGCGGAGACGGCGCATGCTGTGGGCCGTCCGGTATTTGCCCATCCCAGCACCACGCAGGGGCTGGAGATCGCCCTGCAGGCGGGCGTGGATGTGCTGGCGCACAGCACGCCCATCGACGGTCCCTGGCCCGAGGACATGGCGGAACGGCTGGTGGCGGCCGATGTCGCACTGGTGCCATCGCTGAAACTGTTCGAAGTCGAGTTGCGCAAGGAAAGCCTGCCGCCGCCGGTCATCGAACGTTTCCTCGGCATCGGCCAGCAGCAGCTGCGCGCGTTCCGCGAGGCGGGCGGGCAGGTGTTGTTCGGCACCGACGTGGGCTACATCACCGACAGCGACCCGCATCGCGAGTACGCGCTGATGGCCGGCGCCGGCATGGACTGGCGCGCGATCCTGGCCAGCCTGACGACAGAACCGGCACGCCGCTTCGGCCATGCCGCGCGCAGCGGCCGCATCGCGCCGGGCATGGATGCGGACCTGGTGCTGCTGGGGCACGACCCCGCCACCGAGATGCTGGCGCTGGCCGACGTGGTGTGGGTGATGCGCGCGGGCGAGATCCAGTACGAAGCCGTCGAGTAACCGCGCGCGGCTCAGAGGTATCGCGTGATCGCCGGCGCCAGTTGCCAGTTGCCAGTTGTCGTGTGCCCCGTCCACGTAGGTGATGGGGGCGGTGTCCAGTTCCTCGGGCGTGGCGTCTTCCAGGCACCCCAGGTTGACGCCGTAGATCCGCTCGCCCTCCGGCACGTTGTTGCCGATCCCGTACGGCCGCACGCCGCAGGTACGGCAGAAGTGATGCGAGTTGCGCAATGAATTGAACCGGTATTCGACCAGCTCGCCTTCGCCCGCCAGCAGGCGGAAGGCGTCCGGCATCACGATGGCAGGCCAGAACCGGTTGCGCCGGCACACCGAGCAGTTGCAGCGGTAGGTGGGCAGGGTCAGGTCAATGTCCGCCTCGAAGCGGACCGCGCCGCAATGGCAGCTTCCCCGATAGGTCTTCAGCATGCGGCCTCCCGTGCCGATATCGTTCCGGGGGCTGACGGGGTCGCCCCGCCGTGCCTGGCCGATGGGCGGGAGCATACCGGACCCCTCCACAGCCGGAGCCCCGCATGCTGCAGACCCTCGACGTTGCCGAGCTGCGGCCCGGCATGTACGTGCAGAAGCTGCTGGGGCCGTGGATGCAGCACCCGTTCTGGCGCACCTCGTTCGTGCTGGACGAGGCGCGGCTGGTGCAGCTGCAGGACAGCGGTGTGGAGCAGGTGGTGGTCGACCTGTCGCGCAGTCATGGGGACGGAGAAGACGGCGGCGAAGAAGAGGCCGTTCCCGCGCCCGTCGACGCCGTGCCCGTGGCTGAACCGGCGGAAGCGCGGCGACGCCTCATCGTGCCCGACAGCACGGTCAGCCTGGCCTCGGAACTGGCCCGCGCCCGCCGCATCTGCGACGAGGGCCGTGAAGCCGTGGAAGCCATGTTCCGCGAAGTGCGGCTGGGCAATGGCGTGGATGCCGGCTGCGTACTGCCCCTGCTGGACGAGATCACCGGTTCGGTCGATCGCCACCCCACGGCGCTGGTCAGCGTGGCGCGGCTGAAGGACGCCGACAGCTACACCTACCTGCACTCGGTTGCCGTCGGCGCGTTGATGGCCATGCTGGCGCGGCAGCTGCAGTTGCCGGAGGACCAGGTGCGCGATGCGGCGCTGGGCGGCCTGCTGCACGACATGGGCAAGGCCATGCTGCCGCAGGAGGTACTGAACAAGCCCGGCAAGCTGACCGATGAAGAGTTCGACCTCGTCCGCCAACACCCGGTCCATGGCGAACGGCTGCTGCGCGAAGGTGGCGTGACCCAGGAGGCGATCCTGCACATCGCCCGCCACCATCACGAGAAGGTCAATGGCACCGGCTATCCGCAGCGGATGTCTGCTGCGGAGCTGCCGCTGCTGACCCGCATGAGTGCCATCTGCGACGTCTACGACGCCATCACCTCCGACCGTCCGTACAAGGCCGGCTGGGATCCGGCAGAGTCGCTCCGCCGCATGGCCAGTTGGCAGGGCCATTTCGACGAGATGCTGATGAAGGCGTTCGTGCGCAGCATCGGCATCTACCCGATCGGCGCCCTGGTGCGGTTGTCCAGCGATCGCCTGGCGGTGGTGGTGGAACAGAACCCGGCCACGTTGCTGGCGCCGCGCGTGCGCGTGTTCTATTCCGCCAAGTCGCGCACGCACCTGCTGAGGGTCGACGTGGACCTGGCCACCGCGGGTGATCGCGAGCGCATCGTCGGCGTGGAATCGCCTGCCAAGTGGGGTTTCCGCGACCTGGAAAAACTCTGGCTGCCCTGAGCGCCTGTCGCTGTCGATCCCGGCCGCACCCGTTCGTCGCAAGGTCAGTTCCCATGCCCCAGGAGGCAGACCATGCGATTCCTTTCGATGATCCGGATCGACGAAACCACGGGCCAGCAGCCCAGCGAGCGCCTGATGACCGACATGATGGCGCTCATCGGCGAGATGTCCGCAGCAGGCATCCTGCTCGATACCGCAGGCCTGCTGCCCACCGCGCAAGGCGCCCGCGTCCGCTCGCGCTTCGGCGACGTCCGGGTCACCGATGGCCCGTTCACCGAGGCGAAGGAGGTCATCGGCGGCTATGCGATCCTGCGTGCCGATTCGCTCGACGATGCCATCGCCCACACCCGCCGTTTCCTCGACGTGCATGGCGATGAATGGGACATCGAGTGCGAAGTACGCCCCATCGAGGAACCGCCCGCCAACGCCCTCATCGCCGGCTGACCCGAGGAGAAGCCCCATGCAGACCTATACCGGCAGTTGCCATTGCGGCGCCGTGCGCTTCGAGTGCGACCTCGACCTCGCCGCCGGCACGCGTCGCTGCAACTGCAGCTTCTGCCTGAAGACGCGCATGTGGAAGGTGTTCGCCCTCGGCGACGGCTTCCGCCTGCTCCACGGCGCCGACGCCCTGTCGGATTACCAGGCCCACGCTTCGGAATGGCCGGCCGGCCATGTGCACCACTACTTCTGCCGCCATTGCGGTGTGCGCGGTTTCAGCAAGGGATATCTGGAGATGGCGCCCTTCAACGGCTGGTTCCACGCCGTCAACGTTGCCACCCTGGACGGAATGGACGATGCACGGTTCGCTGCCATCCCCGTGCAGTACGAGGATGGGCGCCACGACGACTGGGACCATCCGCCGGCATCGCCGTCGTACCTGTAGATGCCGGCCCGGCGTGGACTTCCGGCACGTGTCCCGCGCGCGGACCTCCCCCATGATCGCCTTCCATCGATGACGCGACCGAAGGCGAACGCCATGTCACTGCTGTCCCTCGTCCTGGCCGCCGCCAGTGCTTCCGCTCCGGCCACGCCTGCAGCCGATCCCGCCACGCTCGCTGCCATCGAGGCGACCTGCTTCGACTACGTCGACGGCCAACTGGAAGGCGACCCGGCGCGCGTGGCGCGCGCGCTGCATCCGGACCTGGCCAAGCGCGCCGTGATCGGCGATACGCCGGACGAGCGCCTCGGCCTGCGCCGCATGTCGAAGGAAGAACTGGTCAGCCTGACCCGGCAGGGCGTGCTGAAAACGCCGAAGGAGGCCTGGAACCGCACCTGCCGCGTACTCGACGTCACCGCCGAGACGGCCGCCGTGCGCCTGGAGACCCCGTGGTTCGTCGACCACTTCCACATGGGGCGGTTCGATGGACGCTGGATCATCGTCAATGCGCTGTGGCATTCGAAGCCGCGCTGATGCTCAGCCGGTGCGCTGCACCGCCGCCTTGTCGAACAGCGCCGCACTCAGCAGCCACACCGCCCCGCAGATTCCAGTAAGCACGAGCACGAATGCCGCCGGTTCGTGCACGCCCATCATCAGGGTGGCGATGCCCGCCAGTGCTTGCATCGCGGCCATCGTCGCCAGCGTGATCGACATGCCGCGTGGGCGCAGCCCTGAGAGGAGAGCGCCCACGCCTCCCATCACCAGCACACCCATGAACAGCAGATTCGCCGGGTGTTCCGGTTCACCCACGATGCCCACGGCCAGGTTCGCCCACACCAGCAGGAACGCCGCACCGATCGCGATCACGCTCGCGGCCAGGTAGGCCGGCACGCGCGCGACCCGCGCCATCGCTTCGAACGCGAGGCAGGCGATCAGCAGCATGGCGCCGAACAGCGCGAAATCGGATGCCGTCCACGCGACGTCGGCGGTGAACTGCATCGCCACCCAGGGCAGCAGCAACAGAGCAGCGGCACCGCCCCACGCCAGGGAACGCAGCAGGCGGATCCAGGGTGTCGCGTCAGGCAGGGTGTCGCTCGTCATCGTCATGTCTCCCGGATCCCCGGCGGGGTAGCGGGGACATGCTGGGGTGGCGTGATGGGCCGGCGGCGGAGGCTGTGTGAAGCCAGTGCGAAGTCACGGTGCCGCCGCGGCCGCCCGGTGCGCGTAGCTCAGTACCCGGGTGACCTGCCAGTGGCCATCGCGTTCGCGCCAGATCATCACGAAGTCGGCTTCGCCTTCGCAGGTGGCGGACGACAGCGCGCAGAACCGGTGCGTGCCCTGCGCGATCGCGCCGAAGCCCTTGATCGGGAACACCGCCAGCGTGCCCGGTACGCGTTCGCGCCGATAGTTGCCGCACACGTTGGCGCGTGTGCGCTCGATCATCTCGTCGCGGGTCCAGGTGACGCCGCCGTTGTCGTGGTAGAACTCCACGGCCTCGTCGAAGTAGGCGGCGTGCTTCACCAGTTGCGCGGGGTCGGCGCAGGTGTTGAAGGTATCGAACACCGCCGTGTCCAGTGCATCGATCACCTGTGTGAGCTGTTCAGGCGTGCGCTCGGCCGCAGCGGCGGACTCCACCGCGCCGAACAGCAGCACGGTGACCATCAGGCCCGACAGCGCGGCCTTCGCCACGCGTGACCGAACGGCGCTCATGCCGACACCAGCGGTGCGCGCGGACGCCCGCCCAGCAGCCGCGCCGGCAGCATCAGCACGGCGTGCAGGAACGAGAACAGGGCGGAGAAGGTGATGCCCACCAGACGGAACGGCAGCGACAGCAGCCACACCAGCGGCCACGCCACCAGCGCCAGCAGGGCGAGCGGCCAGCACAGGACGAACAACAGGCACCAGGCGAGCAGGGCGATGAGGGTCTTCACGGAGAGGCTCCTTGGGTCGGCGCGCCACCAACGGGCGACAGGCCGTCAGCGTGCCGGGGCAGGATGTAGCGGGCAATGCGCGCGCGACGAAAGCACGGCACGGGCGACCAAGCCCGGTGCACGGTGGACGAAACGTCTGCGCGCCCTGCTGCTCAGTCCGCAGCGTTGATCGTCTGCAGCAGCTGGGTGACCCGGTAGGGCTTGGGCAGGTAGCGCACGCGGTCCGGCAGCGGCGGCAGTTCCGCGCGCGGATGGCCCGAGGCGAGGATCACGCGGGCGTCGGGGTGCAGGGCAGCGGCTTCCCGGGCCACATCGATGCCGGAGATGTGGCCCGGCATGGCCACGTCCGAGATCACGACGTCGAAATGCGTCCCGTCATGCAGGCAGGCCATGGCCTTCTGGCCATCGATGGCCGTCACGACCTCGAACCCGGCGATCTCGAACGCATCCGAAAGGATGTCGAGCAGGTCGGCTTCGTCGTCGATCAGCAGCAGGCGTCTGGCGTCGGTCATTCGGAATCTCGTGGGACGGGAAGGCAAACGGAAACGGTGGTGCCTTCGCCAGAGGCGCTTTTCAGTTCCGCGAATCCGCCGGACTGGCGCGCGAACCCGAACACCTGGCTCAGGCCCAGCCCGCTGCCCTTGCCAACCTCCTTTGTGGTGAAGAATGGCTCGAACACGCGTGCCTGGTCTTCCACCGGAATGCCTTCGCCGTTGTCGCTGACCCGGATGCAGATGAAGCGACCGGGTGGCGCATCCGCCGCGTGCGGGAGCGCGCAGTCTCGCAGCGTCGCCGTGATCGCGATGTGACCTCCGGAAGGCATCGCGTCGCGACTGTTGGACACCAGGTTGAGCAGGGCGGCCTCCAGTTGTTCGCGGTCGACATCGATTCCGGGCAGGTCGTCATCGAAGTGGGCATGCAGGGTCACGCCGTCGTGGCATGCGCGTCGCAACGTGTCCATCGCATCATGGATGACGGTGGCCACCAAATGCCGTTCCGATACCAGCACGCGTCCGGTGCCGAAGGTCAGCAACTGCCGGGTGAGCAGCGCGCCACGCTCGGCCGCCCGCATCGCGCCCTGCAGATGCTTCTTCGCCTTGGGCTGCATCGTGTAGTGATCCACGAGCTCCAGGCTGTTGATGATGATGTTGAGCAGGTTGTTGAAGTCATGCGCCAGGCCCAGCGTCAGCTTGCCGACGGCTTCCAGCTTGTGCGACTGCAGGAGCGCATCGCGGGATTGTTCCAGCCGTTCCTGGTGTTCGAGGCGGTCGGTGATGTCGCGCGTGACCTTCGCGTAGCCGACCAGCATGTCGTCCTGCCAGATGGGGTCGATCACCACGCTGGCATGGAATACGGCGCCGTCCTTGCGCACGCGCCAGCCCTCCGCCGTGAAGCGTCCCTCCTCACGCGCGATGCGGAGGCCCCGCGCGGGAGCATCGCTGGCGATGTCGTCCGGGGTGTAGAAGCGCGAGAAGTGGGTGCCGATGACTTCATCCCGGGTGTAGCCCTTGATGCGCTCGCCGCCGGTATTCCAGCTGCGCACATACCCTTCGGTGTCCAGCATGTAGATGGCGAAATCGACCACGCCGTCGATCAGCCGCTTGAGCTGCCGTTCCTCGATGTCCGGAAGGTGTCCACTGGTCCCGCTGTCCGGCGCGTCACCCACATGCGCGGGGTCACGGTCGGAATCGGGAACCGCGCTCCGATGGGGGCGGGCGAGGGACTTCGATGTATCGGGCATGGCCGGCCAGCGGCGGCGTCAGGACGCGGGCGGCAGTTCCGCGACCGCGCGGAGCAGGGCGGTCTGGCGTTCCATCATCCAGCGTGCGGCCCAGCCAGCGCCGGCATCCAGCGAACGTACTGCCACCTGCTCCTGCGAAATACCCTTGCCGGAGATCAGGATCCTGGCCATCCATCCCTGTCGTTCGGGGCCGATCTCGACGATGGGTTGGCCATGGCAGACGAGGGTTCTTCGTTGATCCTCCACTCTCCACGAGAAGCCATCCGGCAAAGGTGCTGATATGCGCGTGGACACGGTGGTTTCCCCTCAGGCGTGCGCCACCCTCGCATGAATGGCGTTCCTGACGCGTGACGACGCGCACCGCAGAGCACGCAGCACCCCACAGGAACGCGGGCTTCACCTGTGCCCCGCGCGCCTGAACGCGCGCGCGCTCACGTCGGTGGCGTGTAGTCCGCCAGCACTTCGCCATCCACCGAGACCAGCCGGTCCAGACGGATGCGTTCGCCGGTGTCGAGTTCGGCATACTCGCTGCCCCCGTTCGCGTACAGCGCGATGATCCGTGCATTGCGTTGTTGCGGCACGCCGTCTTCATCCATGAACCGGAGCGAGGCCGTGCGGCGCCGGGTCGCCGTGGCTTCCAGTACGTCGTGGAATTCGCAGCTGATCGGTGCGTAAGGTGTGGAGGGCCGGGTCATGGGCGTTGGTCCTGGGCAGGTGGGCGGGCAGGGCACGGGGTGGAGTATCGTGCGCCCGGATAACGCCGGGAAGGGAGCCGCTCGCCATGGAATACGCCACGTGAGCACACCGTTACAAGAACAAGGCCGTGCGCGCCAGGATCCCGACCTGCTGCGTCGCCTGCTGAGGGCGAAGGACCGGATGGATGCCGCCTCGCACGAGGCCTGGCCTGTGCAGCGCCTCGCGCGCGTGAGCCATGTGTCCGAGGCGCACTTCGCACGCTCGTTCAAGGAAGCCTTCGGCATTCCACCGCACCGCTACCTGCTGACGCGCCGCATCGAGCGCGCCAAGGCGCTGCTGCGCGACACCGATACACCCATCCTCGACATTGCCCTGCAGACCGGCTGGAACAGCCTGGGCACGTTCGGCCGCACCTTCCGCGACATCACCGGCGAAAGCCCCGGTGCACTGCGCGCGCGTGAACAGGCCGCCCACCACGCGCTGGAGTGCGTGCCGCACTGCTATGTCAGCGCCGCCTACCGGCCGGGCCTCACCACCGCAGTTTCGGAGAAGCGACGGCAGGAGGGCGGTGATACAAAAGCGCCCTCATCCACGCAGGAGGTTCCATGAGTCAGGGTATCGGGGTGGTCGGTCTGTATGTCCGCGATCAGGACGAAGCACTGACGTTCTATGTCGACAAGGTCGGGTTCCGCGTGCACACCGATGCACGCAACGGCGACTATCGCTGGCTGACCGTGCAGCATCCGGACCAGCCATCCGTGCAGCTCGGCCTGTTCAAGGCGCAGGTGCCGGTGCTGGACGACGCCACCGCACAGGCGGTCAACGAGATCGTCGCCAAGGGCGCCATGCCGCCGCTGGTGCTCAACGTGGACGACTGCCGCGCCGAGTACGAGCGCATGCGAGCCAACGGCGTGGAGTTCACCCAGCCACCGGAAGCGCGCTACGGCAATGTCGATGCCAACTTCCGCGACCCCTCGGGGAACGGCTGGAAGATGATCGAGTCCCGGCGCGCGCCGCACTGACTGTCCACGCCATCGTGTCGCTTGCACAGGAGATCGCTATGAACGGGAGCGCGTGGATCCGTCAGTTCCACCGTTGGCTGTCCATCACCTTCACGTTGGCGGTCATCGCCAACCTGCTGGTCATGGGGCAGGAAAAGATCGCGCTGTATGTCGGGCTGTTCACGCTGCTGCCGTTGGCGTTGCTGCTGCTCACGTGCCTGTATCTGTTCGCGCTGCCGTATCTTGTGAAGCGGCGCAGCGGCGCAAGCAGCGGGTAGGTCGACGCGCGACCGGTTCCGTCACCCCACCCAGCAGAGGACGCCCGATGAAGTATCTGATTTCCTTTCCCAGTGCTGCGATGGTCGTATCCGGCGACGAACTTGAAGCGGCGGGTCGCGAGTCGCGCGCGGTGATCGAGCAGGCGAAAGTCGCGGGGGTGTACGTCTTCGGCGGAGGCATCGACGAGGGCGTGCCTCCGGTGCTCGTGTCGGGCGATGGCGCTGTCGCTGAGGGCGGATACCCATGGGCGCCGCCGCTCAACGGTGGTTTCACCGTACTCGAACTGTCATCCCGCGAGGAGGCCATCGCCTGGGCGGCGCGCATCGCGAAGGCGTGTCGCTGCGATCAGGAACTGCGGGTGTTCATGTTCGATCCGGCGTCGTGAGGCGGTGGGCGCGCGGTCAGCGGGATAGGTTCGGCTGAGCCTGCGAAGTCCAACATCGGAGTGTCGGACGATGCGCGATGTTGGGCTTCACTTCGTTCAGCACACGCTATGGCGTGTGTTCTCCCCTGACTATGCGATATGCGCAGGCGGTCGCGTCTCAGTCTTCGATGGCTTCCACGCCCTGTCGACCCAGTTCCGCCAGGCGATCGCGCATGGTGGTGAGTTGCTCGGGTGTGTGGCCGATCCAGCCCTTCACTTCGGCCACCACGTACAGCGGATCGCGCGTCCGATACGACCGGGTGGGATTGCCGGGGAAGCGCTGGTTGGTGAGGTTGGGATCGTCCTCGAACGGGCCGGTCGGCTCGACGATGTAGATGTGCCCGCGGCCTTCGCCGGCCGCAAGCTCCGCGCCCCATGTGGCCGCTTCCAGCATCGCGGTCAGGTAGACGTACTTGGCGATGCGGCGCTTGCCGAAGTTGGAGGTGTAGCCCGCGGCGATCAGATCGCCGGGAGCCAGTTTCGCCTTGGTGCCGTGGTAGTAGATCTCGGTATCGCGCATGGGGGTATGGCTCTGGTGGCCTGCCATATCGACAGGCCGGCGATACTGCAGCCCGCAACGGGCCTTGCCGCAAGCCCCCGGGCGTTATATAAATTGATGGTGGGAGGCGCAGCGCGCCTCCTTTTTTTGTGCGGATTGCGATATCGGGCGCGAGGCGCGGCCCGCCAGCACGCAGGATGGGTGAGCAAAGCGGCTAGAAAGCCGCCTGCCGCTCGACTCACCCTGCGTGACCTGCGCAACAAATGAATCACCTTTGCGTGCAGTAAATAGGCAGCCTGGCACGGCCTTGGGACGCGTCCGCGTCTGGCCGCAAGCGGACGTCATCAGCTTTGCGAGCAGCTCGTTCTGGCTGCGCGCTTGCTCTTCCGTTGTGGGCTACCGTCCATAACGTGGGAATGGCAGGGCTCACGCTGGCGTGCGCCTAGCTATATTCCTAGACCTGCAGCTGGCTTGCGGGCAGTGGCGCCGCTAGACTTGATTGAGTATCAGCGCTGGGGTTTGATCGAGATGCAACCGATCGTCATGTCGGGTGTGCTGATTGTCGAGGACAATATGCATGCCGCGCTGCGCTTGCGGCGCTTGGTGGCAGGCCTCGCCAATCAGGCACGGATCGATGTGGCCGGTACGCTGGAGGAGGCGCGATCGCGACTCAAGGCGCATGCTTACCCGCTGGCGCTGGTCGACATGTACCTGCCTGATGGCGATGGCAATAGTTTGATCGCCTGGATGAGAGCGCACATGCCCGAGGCTGCCGCGGTTATCGTTTCCTCTTTCGCGGAGGAGGAAAGTGTGTTGACGGCCTTGCGCAGCGGCGCTGTCGGCTACCTGTTGAAGGAGCGCGACGACGAGGAGCTGGTGGTATCGCTCAAGAGCCTGCAACGCGGCGGGGCGCCCATCGATCCTTCCATCGCGCGCCGCATCCTGGCGCTGCTCGCTGTCAGCGCCCATCCGACGCAGCGATCCTCGCCGGTGCCGCCATTGTCGCAGCGGGAGATGGAGATCCTGCAGTTGGTGGCGCAAGGATTTACCAATCGAGAGATTGCCGAGCTGGTCTCGCTGTCGCGGCTGACGATAGAAAGCCACATCAAGAACATCTATCGCAAGCTGGCCGTCGGATCGCGCACAGAGGCGGTGTACGAGGCGCGGGCGCGAGGCCTCTTGACGTGAGGCGCACGGCCCGCGGTTTGGCGTTGCTTTGGCTCTTGCTGCTGCTCGTGGCATGTCCTGCGCTGGCGCAGTTGGCACAGGGCGTTATCCGCCTGGATCGCGCCGAGGCCGTACGTTCAGACTGGTCGGCGCAGGCGCCACCGCGGCAGGGCTGGATACTGGTAGGACTGCGCGACCTGTGGGAGAAGCGCTGGCCCGCCCATGACGGCGTGGTGTGGTACCGCGTCCGCTGGCAGCAGGCGGATGCATCGCAGCCGGTCGGGCTGTTGCTCGACTACACCTGCTTGGCGGCTGCGGTCTCTCTCAATGGCCAGCCGATCGACCGGGACGCCTCGCTGGTGGAGCCGCTGTCACGCAAATGGCATGTCCCGCGTTATTACACCGTGCCACCGGCGCTGCTGCGCGAAGGGCAGAACGAACTGCTCGTTCGGGTTTCCGGCCTAGCCGCTTATCAGCCTGCGTTCGGTACCGTCAGCGTGGGCGATCCCATCGTCTTGCGCGGCCAGTACGAGCAGGAGCGTTTTGCACGTCGTGATATGCAGATACTCGACGTCGCCGTAGGATTGGTGCTGGCGGCGATGATCGGCATCTTCTGGCTCCTACGCCCGCAGGACACGCTGTATGGCTGGTATGCGTTGAGCGCTCTGTTCGGGCGGTTGTACGATTGGAACTTCATCGCCGGCAGCCCGTGGCCCTTCCGCACCACCGATGGATGGCAGGCCTTCATCGCCGCGGTGTTCGTCGCCTCCGCGGCGACGCATACGATCTTCCTGCTGCGGTTCTCCGAGCGGCACTGGCCGCGCTTCGAGCGACTGCTGCTGGTGGTGACGGCGGCCATCCTGCTGCTGGCATTCCTGCTGCCGCAGGTGATGGGTCCACTGCGCAACCTGTACGTGACCCCCGCCATCCTATTCCTCTACGTGGTTAGCGTGGTCTTCGTCATCTTCGCGCTGCGCAGCGATCGCCGCGACTACAAGGTGCTGGCGGCCTGCATCAGCGTGCCGTTGCTGGTGTCGCTGCACGACCTCGGCGTGTACATGGGATGGTACGGCGGCGTGAGCTACCTGGGTGCGTTTACCTCGCCGGTCATGTTGCTGGGCATGGGGTTCGTGCTGGCCTATCGCTTCGCGCAGACCATGAAGCGGGTGGAAGGCTTCAATGCCGAACTCCACCGCGAAGTGCAGACTGCCACCGCGACGCTGGCCGACACGCTCAACCAGCAGCATGCGCTGGCACTGGCGCATAGCCGCGCCGGCGAACGCCTGCAGCTGGTGCGCGACCTGCATGATGGATTCGGCGGCACGCTGGTGGGCGCGATTACCCGCTTGCAGCACGCACCGCACGAAACCTCGAGGGATGAGGTGGTGGACCTGCTGAAGGACATGCGCGATGACCTGCGCCTGGTGATCGATACCACCGCGCAGGAGCAGGCCGACCTGGCCGCGCTGATAGCGCCGCTTCGCCATCGCGCGAGTCGCCTGCTGGAAGCGGCGGACATCGATGCCCACTGGCGGGTGGAAGGGCTGGAGGGTCTGCAGTTGGGGCCTGGCCGCAGCCTGGACCTACTGCGCCTGCTGCAGGAGGCGCTGACCAATGTGTTCAAACACAGTCGCGCGGCACGGGTCGATGTCCATCTGCGCCGTACGGGGGATCGCCTGAAGCTGCGCGTGCACGACGATGGCATCGGCCTGTCGGGAACGGCACCGGCGACTGGTAAAGCCCGCGTCGCTGGCGCCGGTATGGCGAGCATGCGCCACCGCGCGCAGCGGCTTGGGGCGGAGTTGCGCATCGCGGGCGCGTCCGATGGCAACGGCACCACCCTCGAGCTGGATCTGCCTCTGGCTGCCTGAGCACGGTCGCGACGGCGGATCCTGCGTGCGTTACCTGATTTCAGGGATACCCCGGCCCGGGGGCGGCACCTACCGTGTGGGCCATCGTCGCCGGTGGGTGGCCGCGCCTTGGGCGCAGCGGCCGGCGGCATGCCACAGGGGGCATCGCCATGCGCACGTATCGCCGCAACATAACTGCTGTCCGTCACCTCATGCTGCCGCTTGTCGCGGGGGGCAGCCTGCTCTTGTTGACGATGTCCGCCGACGCCCAAGTGGTGGGCGGGACCGCGCCGACGCAGCCGTGCAGTCAGAACTCGGCCAGCGGCGGCATGGCGTGCATGCCGGGCAGTACAGTGGGCGCGAATGGTGCAAATGGTCCGTCCCAGCCAGGCTGGTCGTCCTCGCCCGGCGGGCCAGGCAACGAAACTGGCAACGTCGCCATAGGCGAAAACAGCGGTGCAGGCAATGGCGGTCAGGGCGCCAACGGCAGTGCCGGTGGCACGGGCGGCACGGGCGGCGCAGGTGGTGCAGGGAATCTGGCGCTTGGCGCGGACAGTAGCGCAGGCAATGGCGGCGCGGCAGGCGACGGTTCCGCAGGGGGCACCGGCGGCGCAGGCGGGGCGGGCGGCAACAACAACATCGCCATCGGCAACGGCAGCAGCGCCGGCACGGGTGGATCGGGCGCGGACGGGTGCTGTGGCTTCTCAGGCGCCTCGGGTTCCGCCGGCACCCATAACAACATCGCGCTTGGTACCGGCGCATCGGCCAATGGCGGCGGCTCTGTCGCGCTGGGTTACAACAGCAGTGACGGGGGGCGGGCAAACGTGGTGTCGGTCGGCTCGTCGGGCCAGCAGCGCCAGGTCACCAACGTCGCGGCGGGTACCGCCACCACCGATGCGGTCAACGTCGGACAGCTGAACACCGCCATGGAAACGGCCAACGATTACACCGATACGCGCGAAGCGGCGATGCGCAGCGACATGGCCGCAGGGGATGCGGCGACACTGGCCACGGCCAACGGTTACACCGACACGCGCGAAGCGGCGATGCGCAGCGACATGGCCGCAGGGGATACGGCGACACTGGCCACGGCCAACGGTTACACCGATACGCGCGAAGCGGAGGTTCGCAACGACATGGCCGCAGGGGATGCGGCGACGCTGTCGACGGCCAACGGTTACACCGATACGCGCGAAGCGGCGGTTCGCAACGACATGACCGCAGGGGATGCGGCGACGCTGTCGGCGGCCAACGGTTACACAGACACGCGCGAAGCGGCGGTTCGCAACGACATGACCGCAGGGGATGCGGCGACGCTGTCGGCGGCCAACGGTTACACCGATACGCGCGAAGCGGCGGTGCGCAGCGACATATCCGCGGGGGATGCGGCGACGCTGGCGACGGCCAACAGCTACACCGACACGCGTGAAGCAGCGGTACGCAACGACATGGCGGCCGGCAATGCCGCCGCGCTGGCGACAGCCAACGGCTATACCGATACCCGCGAAGCCGTCGTGCGTTCCGACATGGCGGCGGGCGATGCGGCGACGCTGGCGACGGCGCAGGACTATGCCGACACCGGTGACGCTGCCACGCTGGCCTCTGCCAATGCCTATACCGATGCGCGCTTCACCGAACTCACGGGGCTGAGCGACGACTTCGACGCCTTCCGCGGCGACGTGGACCGGCGCATCAACCACCTGGACCGCCGCATCGACACGATGGCGGCCATGAGCGGCGCCTATGCGGGCATGGCGATGAACACCGCCGGTCTGGCAGGCAAGAACCGCGTGGGCGTGGGCATTGGCGCACAGGGTGGTGAGCAGGCGATGGCGGTGGGCTACCAGCGCGTCATCGGCAATCGCGCCAGTGTGTCGCTGGGCGCTGCATTCGGTGGCGGAGAAAAGAGCGTGTCAGCCGGCGCCGGCTTCAGCTGGTAGTGCAGCGCTCGCGCACAGCTTGCCTTCCACAGGGACTGCTTAACCAAGACGTTCCCGATGTCCGCTTCTGGCCGCAAGCGGACACGGATCGGGTTCAACGGAGGTGCCTGCCTGGTGGGCGCCTCCATTGCGTCAGCCGTTGACGTTGAGCCTCGGTTCCTGGCGTCGTTTTCGGTGGTCGGCGGGCACGTTGCCGTGCCCGCCGTTGGATGTTCTCAGAAGTCCCAGCGGCCGGTGATGGACAGCGGAACTGAGACGCGGCTGCCGGTATCGTTGATGGCTGCCAGGCCGAGTCCGGCGATCGCGGAATCGTCGTCGGAAAGATCGTCGATGTAGTTCACCCCTGCGGCGAGCTTCATGCTGAAGCGATCGGTGAACGGGATGTGCACACCGGCTTCGAGCCCGCCGCTCAGCGCCCAGCCCTTCTCGTAGAACGGCGCATCCGGGATCGTGATCGCGGCGTCGGGAATCTCGAACGTGGCCCGGATGACATCGGTTTCGGTCGCACCCAGCCGCGCCGCGACGAACGGTCTGACCCGGCCACCATCGCGAAAGAAGTGCCGGTAACCCACCTCCCACGCGTACGCGTCATAGCCCGAGAACGTGCCGAAGACGTCGAGCTCGGTATCGAGCGCCGGCACGTAGGCGGCACCGACGCGCACGCGACCGTCGTCGGCGCTGGTCTCCCTGGCCTGAAGGAATACTTCGCTCCGGTCACTCAGTCCGTAGCCCAACTCCAGGCCCCACGACATGGCGTTGCCGTAGATCTGCTCGTGGCTGCGGGGGCGAATGCGCAACTCCGCGCTGACGCCTGCAAGTGCGGGATTCAACGGACCGAGATCCGGCACCGGCGCCACGGCGCCCGAGTGGACGTCGCCGCTGACAGGGAAGTCGGCGCCGCCAAGCACCGACATCGAGAATTTTCCCTGCCCGGGGCCTGCCGCGAATGCCGGGCCTGCCGCCATCAGCAAGACAGCGCCAAGAAGTTTGATCTGCATGTTTCTCTCCCATCAGAACGGTAACGCCTACCCACCGTAGGCAGGTGCTCTACGCAAGGGGAGCGGAAGTGGATTCAACGGCATGAGTACGTAAGCGCGCTTTCAGGACTCTTCACTCCGTGCCCACATTGCTGTACGCACTCGCCGTTCAGCGGCACTGCCACGGTCCTGTACGGGTTTTGCAGAGTGCGCCGCCTAGCCTGCCTCAGCTCCCGGAAGCATCCTCGATTTGCGTGAATGACGTACGCTGGCGGCCTATGCCAAGGCCTGCGTCCGCCCGCCTGATCAATGCCGCCGCGAAATCGGTTCTGAAGCCACTCGGCTGCATACAGAAGGGACGCTCCAGGATCTGGCTTGACGATCAGTCCTTCTGGGTCGGGGTGATCGAATTTCAGCCCTCCGCCTGGGGACGGGGCAGTTACCTGAATGTGGGCGCGTGCTGGCTCTGGTACGAGAAGGACTACGTGTCGTTCGATGCCGGTGAGTATCGCGTCGAGAGCTTCCAGCCGTACGAGAGCGATGAGCAGTTTGCTGCGGTAGCTCAGGCGCTTGTAGAGCGTGCGGCGAAGGAGGTGGTCGATCTTCGAAGGCGCTTCCCGTCGCCCTCCCGCGTGCAGGACTGGCTCACGCGCGAGGCGCCCCGCACGCTATGGAATCACTACCACTTGGCGGTGTCCGCTGGCTTGGCGGGTGATGTGGATCAGAGCAAGCGATCATTCGCGGAAGTGAAGTCTTGCCCCGATGAATGGCCTTGGGTCATCGAACTCAAGCGGCGATCCGCCGAACTGGAGAAATTCTTGCTGTCTGATAGCGGATTCAAGGATGAGGTCATGAACACGGTGGTGCGAACCCGCGCATTGCTGAAGCTTTCGGCCTTGCCGGAAAACGCACGTAGGACGGGTTGAGTAAAGCGATACCCATCGTCGTGATGCCGGCGCACCGCGGTTCATGGGTATCGCCTGCGGCTCACCCATCCTGCTGCACTGCAGCCCGCACCTGGGCCTTGCCGCAAGCCCCCCGGCGTTATATAGATTCTTGGTGGGAGGCGCAGCGCGCCTCCTTTTTTGTGCTTTGCGATGACGCGAATGGCTGGCAGGATGGAGGCAGCAATGTCGTGTCGCTAGGGAGTCGGTCAGTCATGAAGCAGCTGTCCCGCGTTGTGGTTTCTTGTGTGTTGCTGTGCGGCCTGACCGCCTGCGGTTGTGTGGACGAATACGTCGACACGCTGCCATCTCCCGACGGCACGCTGAAGGCCGAGCTGCGCCATTGCGGCTGCAGTATCACCACCTACCGCCGCACGCAGGTCACCGTGCTGGAGTCTTCGCGCAAGGCCGAGTGCATGGCCTCCACTGGCGTTGCCGGGTTCGATGCCCCCTTCGACCACGCACCGCTGAAGCTGCGGTGGCTGTCCAACGAGACGTTGCATGCGAGCTACCCGGACTATCCCGACTTTCCGCAGACGCAGTACAGCGCGGGTGATCCGGCGAGGCCCAAGGTGACGCTGGTGTTCCAGGGCCAGCCCTAGAGGGCGCTTGGCTGATGACGGACACCCGGCATGCGCGGTGCTACGGCGTCGCGAGGTTCACCGGTCGTCCGGAAGCAATTGCACTCCGCCCCCAGTTTCCTGGCCCAACCTGGGGTTCTACTCAACTTGGCGAGAGGCCCAGTCACCTGCACGGCGGGCTTCTTCAATCCAATCCAGGGCTTCGCGGTAGCCGTCTTCGCTTTCCAGGACGCGGTCCGTAAGGGGCCGCCCTGTCAGCGTGAAGTACGCACCGAAGTCCGCAGGCGTGACTCCGGCGGCCTCGGCGGCTTGGTGGAACAGGTGCCAGCGAATTGCGCGCTTCTCGAGTTCGTAGCGCGGCCAGAACTCTGGAAGGACCTCTGCACCTGCGCGTACGCGACTGACCGGCTCTCCCAGGCCTTTGTCCTTGGGGGCGAGGCGCTTGGCGGCGGCGAGGAGCAGGTGTGCCATATCCTGGCGCTCTACTGTCCCATTCGCCGTCTGCAGTTGGCCTGCACACCGATGTAGGGCAGCGGATAGCTCGCGGAGCGAGGCCTGGATGTATGGATTCGGGTGGTCTTTGATCATCGCTCGACAGTGCACGGGCCGCGAATAGCGCCCATCCATCACGGTAGACGTCTGGCGGGGCCGTTTCCCTATGGCGATGGGCGAGATATCTCCCGCGGCGATGAGTCCGATGTTCGCGAACTTGAGCCGCAGCCGCAGCCGATGTACGAAGTGGCGCATCTCGAAAGGCTGCGGCTCGGCATGCCATATCCCACAGGAGGTAGACCACCTGGAGGCGCTGCTGAGAATGCACGGTACCGGTGATGCGTCTGTACCAGCGGATGCTGGACACCGAGTTGGCGCTGCGCAGGCGCCATCCTGTCGAACAGCGTGGAGGGCTATCAGCTGCTCAAGCTGGCTGGCAAGAGCGGCGGCCTGGATACGCTGCGCAAGCCGTTGTCGGTGCGGTTCAAGAGCAAGCGGGCGAGGGATGAGCCGGAGGACGTAGAACCCACGGTGGAGCGTGATGCGTCGGCGTAAGGAAAGCCGTCAGGTGTTGCGTAAGCGCATAGCAAAGGGGGTCGCCTGGCCCCCTTCGTTTTCTGCGCGATCGCCGCGATAGGTTGGGGGTGAGTTTGCGAAGCCAAACATCGGGATGTCGGCAGGTGCGCGATGTCGGGCTTCACCGGTAGTCCAGAAGAAATTGCACTCTGAGCTCTATTTTCGCTATTTTCGCGATCCTAGATAGGTTGGAGTGAGCCTGCGAAGCTCAACATCGGGATGTCGGAAAGCGCGTGATGGTGGGCTTCACCAGTAGCCCAGAAGAATTCGCACTCTGCCCCCTGTTTCCTCGACTAATAGGTGCGGACATGAGTCGATACTCGCTCAAATCAAGGCAAGCGTTCTGGTTGGCTGGCCTTTGCGCTGCTGCTGGCTACGTTTGCGCCGTTATTGGGACAGGGCAGATTGACGTTCATGTGCCGGCGTTGATCAGATCAATCGCCAAATTTCTATGGAGTGAGGAGTCCGCCGGTTGGGCTGCCGCCATTGGCACGGTCGCCGCAGTCTGGGTAGCTCTGACGGCAAGTCGAAAGGAGCACGAGCGCGCGCTGCAACTGCGAAACGACGAGTGGGATCGGACCGAAGCGCGCCAGCGCGAATGGGCGCGTCGGCTAGCCCGCGCGCTGCATAAGGAGCTTTGGTTTGCCAACTCCGACCTAGAATTCATCGAGTATGGACTGAATCCAGCTCATCCGATTGAGGCGGTACAGCAGTTCATGGCTCATGAAATGCAGCAGGAGCCGCTACCTCTGCTGACCCGGTTTATTGACCAAGTGGAGTGCTTCTCACGCACCGACGCTGCGGCGCTCCTTAATATGCTAACTATCTGGCGAACCTTCACACGGCCATCGTCTCGTGCGGCGTTGGGAACGTCAGAAAAATTGACGCGGCAGCGGGCGGGCAATATCACCAAGCGATCGCAGAGAACGCGTAAGGTCATTAGGGAGCTGCAGGCTCAGCTGGAGCCTTATTTTGCAGATGACCCTGGCATGAAGTTCGTGGAAGAATCCGTGAGCTTTATCAAGCGCTAGGCGGCTCGCCCGAGCATCTTCAGGTCTAAGCGGCGGCGCCTGTGATGCGGTATAGCGCATCATATGAGGGAAGCTATACCCATCGCCATGATGCCGGCGCGCTGCGATTGATGCGTATCGCTTCGCTCAACCCGACCTACGAGACTGTGCGACGGAGAAGAAATGACCGGTTATGGTCGTCCCGAAGCAGTGCATGTGGAAAATGAGTGGTACGACGGCCCGCGTGCCGGCGTTGCCGACATCGGTGGCGTGCCACATCGCCTCAAGTCACTTTTCGACGAGAAGGATGATGAGTACTTGGGGACGTTCCTCGTCTGGCCGATAGAGAAAGACGTAGTCGATCTGGAGCGGGAGCAATGGCAGATATTCGTTGGCTGGAACGCTCGCTACCAATCAGGCGGGGTGAGCAGCGATTCCCACCCGGGGTATGCCGGAACGAACGCTCGCTGGGATGAAATCGAGGCCATTCTCAAGCCCAGTAGGGACGAAGTTCCGGCATCTGCCAGGCGAGCCGTCGCGGAAATGACTTATCTGGATCGAGAGGTCCGCTTCGCCGATTCTGGGCCTGCCTACATGTTGGGTTGGAAACTTCTGGATAGCGAGTAGGATGGGTTGAGCGTAGCGATACCCATCGCTATGCCGCTACGCTGAGATTGATGGGTATCGCCTGCGGCTCAACCCATCCTACTAATGGCACTTTGGCCACAAACGAAAAAACCCCGGAGGTCCGGGGTTTGATCTTGGTGCCGAAGGTGGGACTCGAACCCACACGCTTTTAAGGGCGGCGGATTTTGAGTCCGCTGCGTCTACCATTCCGCCACTTCGGCGCGGACGCGGAGTATAGCCGAACCCCGGCCCCCGCCGACAGGGGCGCGGACCCAGCCCGCCTCAGTTGACCTGGTCCGTGCCCAGCAACCGCTCGCCCCGGCGCTGCCAACCGTCCGTGCCGGCCTCTTCCTCTGGTGTGAAGATCCCGCAGCGGACCATCGTGCGCTGGTACACATGCAGGCTCACCGCGATCGCCTTGTCGCTGGGATTGCGGATGGTGTGGTACTCGTGCGGTGGGATCAGGCTGCCCGCCGAGCCCGTACCGGCCTCGATGGTGCCCGCCGGCACGAAGCGGTACCGCACATCGTCGTGCTCCGCCAGCTCGTACTGCGTGATCTCCAGCCGCCCGCGCCACACCCCTTCCACGCACCACATCCCCGAATGATCGTGGATCTTCGTGCCTTGGCCCGGGCCCCACGTCATCGCGATCACGCTGTAACCATGCTCAGGGCTGGTGTACAGCTCGCGGCGCGCGTAATGGTCGGAGATCGGCTCCAGCACGCAGGACGGCAGATGCACGTCCTCGTCGCAGATCAGTTCGCACAGCGACTTGCGCAGCGCATCGGTGACGGCACGGTCGTCGCCGAGGGCGACGGCGGCGTCCAGCGATGCGATCAGCTTGTCGGCGCCGGGGAAATCGAGGGTCATGGGGCGAGCCCGGTGAAAGTGTGGGCCCATTTTAGCCGCGTGGGGCGGGGAGGGCGTCGTGCGGTGCGGGATGGGTTGGATGAGCCCCTCTCCCGTCGGCGACCGAAGGAAGTCCCTGTGGGAGAGAGGGGTTGGGGTGAGGGGCGGCGGAGTGGTGAGGATTCGGCGGCTTGCACACCCTCATCCGGCGCTGCGCGCCACCTTCTCCCTCCGGGAGAAGGGAACAGCGGGTGCTCAGACCCCTGCCAGAAACCCCGCCACTGCCGGTCCGAACCGCTCGAAATCCACCAGGAAGGCATCATGCCCCTGCGGCGATTCCAGCGGCAGGAACTCCGCCTGCGCCCCGCCGGCCGCGAGCCCCTCGGCGATCTGCTGCTGCTGTTGCAGCGGGAACAGGATGTCGGTGGCCGCCCCGATCGCCAGCGCACGCTGCACGCGGATCCTGGCCAGCCCCTTCATCACGTCGCCGTCCGCGCGGTCCTCACCGGCGTATTCCGCCAGGTCGAACCAGTCCATCGACCGGCTGAGATAGAGATAGCAATTGGGATCGAAGCGGCGCACGAAGCGACGCGCATGGCCTTCCAGGTAACTCTCCACCTGGAACTCCAGTCCGAACGGATCCTCATCGGGACGGTCCGATTCGAGCCGCACGCGACCGAAGCGGCCATCCCACTCCAGCGCCGAGCGGTAAGTGATCACACCCAGTTTGCGCGCCATCCGCATGCCGGATTCCGGATAGGTCTCGTCGTCGTACTGGCCGTGGTTCCACTGCGGATCCAGCCGGATCGCCTCGCGCTGCAGCGAACGGATCGCGATGGAGAACGGCAGCGCCTGCGCACTGCCGGAGATGTTGATGTGCGTGCGCGCTGCGCCCGGGTGCAGCAGCAGGTAGGCCAGCGCCGTCATGCCGCCCATCGAATTGCCGATGATGCAGGCCAACTGCTCGACGCCCAGCCCGCGCACCACGTCGAAGGCCGCGTTGGCGCCGTCTTCCACCGACAATTCGGGGAAATCGAGGCGGTAGAGGCCACCCGTATCCGGATTCACCGAGGCCGGGCCCGTCGAGCCCTTGCAACTGCCCAGCGAGTTCACGCAGACCACGAACCAGCGGTCGGTGTCGATCGGCTTGCCCGGGCCAAGCATCGCCTCCCACCAGCCCTCCGCCTCGTTACCCGGATTGCGCGCCGCATGCGCGTCCGGCGACAGCCCGGTGACGATCAACACCGCGTTGTCGCGGCGCTCGTTCAAGGTGCCCCAGGTTTCATACGCCATCCGCGCCCCGTGCAGCGCACCGCCGCGTTTCATGCGGAACGGCGAGGGCAGGGGATGGAAGCGGGTGCCGGGGGGGATGAATTCGGTCATCGCGGGAGTGTAGGCAATGCGGCGGGGCGATGCCATTTCATGTGTACATCGTGGTGTTGCGTGCGCACGCCGTGGTGCGTCGCTTTCCCTCGCCCTGCGAAGCGGGGAGAGGGTGCCCGGAGGGCGGGTGAGGGGCGAGCGGAGACGCAGGCCTTGCGCATCGATCAACGGTCGACGCGCGTCTGCAAGTAGATGGGGAGAGTGCTGCGCAAAGAGCGTCCCTCATCCGCCTTCGGCACCTTCTCCCCGCAGGCGGGGAGAAGGGAACGACACACAGCGCCTCACGGCACCACGCGGTCGATCATCAGTGTGTAGGTGTTGCCGGCCTTGACGTCGGCAGTGACGGCAGCGGCTTCCAGATCGCCGGTCTGGGCGGCGGGGCCGCTGCCTTTGGCGATGCGGGCCACCAGCTGTACTTGCGGCAGCTGCGACAGCTTGAGCGTGGGCATGGGGCTGTCGCCATCGCCGAGGGGCACGGTTACCGGGAAGGTATCCACCGGCAGGCGTTTGGCGGCGACCGGCATCGGCGGGCCACCCACCTGGCGGGCGAACACGAACAGTGTGTCGCCCGGCGCCAGCTTGTCCTTCAGGGCCGGCGCCAGATCGACCGTGACCGTGAGCAGTGCAGGTGTGGCGTCGGCGACTGGTGCGGGCGCCGTGTCCGCCAGTGGCGGCAGGCCGGCGTCGGCACGGGCTTCGTTGATCTGCGTGCGCAGGGTGGCGGCGGTGTTGGGGTCGACCTTGGCCAGCAGCGGCTCCCAGGTCTTCGCCGCATCCGCATGCTTGCCTTCCTGTCGCTGCGCGAGGCCGACGAACCACAGCGCGCGCTGATGATCGGGATTGATGGCGATGGCCTTGTCCAGCAGCGCCATCGCCTGCGCGTCGAGCTTGCGTTCGGCATTGTTGAACAGCCGTGCCTGCGCGGCTTCGACCAGCAGGTCGGCGTCGGTGGGCAGCAGCTGTACGGCGCGCTCGAAGGCTTTCTGCGCGTCGTCGTAACGTTGCAGCGCAGCGTAGGACTTGCCCAGCAGGCGCCAGCCTTCCGGTTCGTTGGGCTGCTTCGCGAGCTCGGCTTCGAGCTGGGTCACGGCATCGTCCAGCGTCGTGGGCATTGTGGCGGTGGCCTGCGGCGACAGCGCGGCAGGCGTGCCCACCACGCGGTACAGCGCGAACGTGGCGATGCCGAGCGCGGCGACGCCGCCCAGCACCAGCCCGCGTGCATCGCGCCACAGCGGCCACAGCACCGCGAGCAGCACGGCGGCGGAGAGCACGATGGAGAGGATCACGAAGGTGGTCATCACCACTCCTGGTTGTCGTCGTCGGTGGTTGGCGCGGGTTGCTTCGCGCGCTTGGCGACGATCCGGCCGACCCAGACGCCGCCGGCCAGCAACAGCAGCAGCGGTCCGAACCACAGGATGTAGGTGCTGGGCGCGACCTCGGGCTTGTACAGCACGAACTCGCCGTAGCGATCGACCAGGAACTGCTTCACCTGTGCGTCGTCCTTGCCCTGGCGCATCAGGTCCAGCACTTCACGCCGCAGGTCGTGCGCGATCTGCGCATTGGAGTCGGCCAGCGACTGGTTCTGGCACATCACGCAGCGCAGTTCGGCGGTGAGTTTGTGGAAGCGGGCTTCCTCGGTCGTGTCGTTGAACTGCAGCGGAGTGGGGTCGCTGGCCTGCGCGAAGGCGGGCGCGGCGGCGACCAGCAGGGCCAGCAGCAGAGCGCGCAGCAGGCGAACGGGAGCGGTGTTCATCGGCCGGCTTCGATCTTTTCCAGCGCCGGGATCAGCTGGTGGTCGATGATGGCCTGGTCGATGGCGCCGACGTGCTTCCAGCGGATCACGCCGTTGCCGTCGACGAGGAAGGTTTCCGGCGCACCGTAGATACCCCAGTCGATCGCGGTGCGGCCTTCGAGGTCGGCGATGACCATCATGTACGGGTTGCCGAACTGCTCCAGCCAGCGCAGCGCGTCCTCGCGTTCGTCCTTGAGGTTGTAGCCGATGAAGCGCACGCGCTTGGTCAGCGCGAATTGCGTGAGGATGGGGTGTTCGACGCGGCATTCGGGGCACCAGCTGCCCCAGACGTTCATCACGTAGGGCTGGCCGGCGAGATCGGCGTTGGTGACGCGCTTGGCGGGGTCGTGCAGCAGCGGCAGCTCGAACGCGGGCGCGGGCTTGCCGATCAGCGGCGACGGTAGCGCATCGCGGCCGGCGCGGTCGGACTGCGACACGCCGTAGTACAGCAGGCCCATCAGGCCGACGAAGAACAGGCCGATGATGACCAGTGCGAACGTCAGTGCACCGCGCGAGCGCGGTGGCGAAGGCGGGAGTTCGGAAGCGTTGTTCATGCGGGACGCGCCTCGGATTTCTTGTGGTTCCGGAACCGGCGATCGGCGGCGGTGACGAAGCCGCCCAGGGCCATCAGCGCGGCGCCAAGCCAGATCCAGCGGATGAAGGGTTTGATGTGCACGCGCAGTGCCCACGCGTCATTGCCGAGCGGTTCGCCGATGGCGACGTAGACATCGCCCAGCACGCCGGGTTTGATGCCGGCTTCGGTCATCACCTGGCCACCGCTGGCATAGGCGCGCTTTTCCGGATGCAGCAGCACCACCGGCTGGCCGTCGCGCAGCACCTGCACGTGGCCGCGGTCGGACAGGTAATTGGGCCCCTGGGTTTCATCGACGCCCTGGAAGTGGAAGCCCCAACGACCGACCTCGACCGTCTGGCCGGGCTTCACCGCCAGTTCGCGCTGCACGTTCAGCGCTTCCACCAGCAATGCGCCGACCAGGAACACCGCGACGCCGGTATGCGCCAGCGTCATGCCGAGCATCTCGGGCGTGAAGCGGCCGTTGGCGCGCAGGCGCTGCCAGACGAAGCGCAGCGTGCCCAGGCCGACCCAGGCCGCACCCAGGATGCCGGCAGCGACCTTCAGCTTGCCCTGCGGCGCCATGACGTACGCGATGGCGGCCACCACGAGCGCCAGGCCGGCCCACGGCAGCAGGATCGCCACCAGCTTGCCGGGCTTGTCGCGCTGCCACTTGGCAAGGGGTCCGAACGGCACCAGCGCCACCAGCGGCGCCATCAGCACGATGAACAGCAGGCTGAAGTACGGCGGGCCGACCGAGATCTTGCCGAGGTCCAGCGCGTCGGCGATCAGCGGGTACAGCGTGCCCAGCAGGACCATCGCGCAGGCGGCGGTCAGCAGCAGGTTGTTGGCCAGCAGCAGCGTCTCGCGCGAGCTGGCGGCGAAGTACGACTTCTCCGACTCGCCATCGGCCAGCTGCGGCGCACGCAGCGCATACAGCAGCAGCGAGCTGCCGATGACGATGCCGAGGAAGATCAGGATGAACACGCCGCGCGTGGGATCGGCGGCGAACGCGTGCACGCTGGTGATCACGCCGGAGCGCACCAGGAACGTGCCGAGCAGCGACAGCGAGAACGCGGCGATGGCGAGCAGCAGTGTCCAGCCACGGAAGGCGCCGCGCTTCTCGGTGACCGCCTGCGAGTGGATCAGCGCCGCGCCGACCAGCCACGGCATGAAGCTGGCGTTCTCGACCGGGTCCCAGAACCACCAGCCGCCCCAGCCCAGTTCGTAATACGCCCACCAGCTGCCCAGCGCGATGCCCAGGGTCAGGAAGCCCCACGCCACGTTGGTCCACGGCCGCGTCCAGCGCAGCCAGCGCGCATCGACGTGGCCGTCGAGCAGCGCGGCGATGGCGAATGCGAACGGCACCACGAAACCGACGTAGCCCACGTACAGCAGCGGCGGATGGATGATCATCCCCGGGTCCTGCAGCAGCGGGTTGAGGTCGCGGCCTTCGCCGGGGGAAGGCAGCAGGCGCACGAAGGGATTCGACGTAAAGATCAGGAAAGCGAGGAAGCCGATGGCCACCACGCCCATCACGCCCAGCACGCGCGCCATCACCACGTCGGGCAGGCCACGCGAGAACAACGCCACGGCGCCGGTCCACAGCGCCAGCACCAGCGCCCACAGCAGCAGCGAGCCCTCGTGCGAGCCCCATACCGCGGTGTAGCGGTAGACCATCGGCAGCAGCGAATTGGAGTTGTCGGCGACGTACTTGACCGAGAAGTCCTGCTGCACGAACGCGACGGTCAGCGCGATGAAGGCCAGCATCACCAGCCACAGCTGTGCGTAGGCCGCCGGGCGTGCGACTTCCATCCATGACGCCTTCCCGCGCTGCGCGCCGGCCAGCGGCAGCACTGCCTGCAGCATCGCCACCAGCAGCGCCAGGATCAGCGCGATTTGTCCGAGTTCAGGCAGCATCAGTCATCCATTCCCTCGCCCCGCTTCGCGGGGAGAGGGTGCCGAAGGCGGGTGAGGGGCGAGCGGAGTCGCCGAGATAAGAGCAACGGGAAGATATCCGGATGCGATGGCCAGCGGCTTCCCCGTCGGCCACACGCCGAGAAGCAAGAGCGCCCCTCATCCGGCCTTCGGCCACCTTCTCCCCGCAAGCAGGGAGAAGGGAGATCACGGTGGGCTTGGCGCTCAATTCGCCGACCCTGCCGGCGCGGCCGGCACGTCGTGCTTCTGGTGCGCCTTGCCCATCTTGTCGGCGACTTCCTTCGGCATGTAGGCCTCGTCGTGCTTGGCCAGCACGTCGGTGGCGACGAACACGCCGTCCTGCATCGAGCCGGTGGCGACCACGGCCTGCCCCTCGCGGAACAGGTCGGGCAGGATCTTGTCGTAGCGCACCGTCAGTTGCGCATCGCCGTCGGTCACGCCGAACTGCGAGACCAGCGAGCCGGGTTCGCGCTTGAACGAGCCTTTCTCGACCATGCCGCCCAGGCGGAAGCGCGATTCGCCGGCTTCGCCACGCAGCACTTCGGCGGGGGTGTAGAGATAGGCCACGTTGCGCTGCAGGGCCATCGCGATCAGCGTGGTCGCGATACTCGCCACCACGATGGCGAGCAGCACGAACAGCAGGCGGCGGCGTCTAACGGGATTCATCGGTCAGCGTTCCAGGTCGGCGGGGGCGGCGCTGCGGCGCGCATCGCGCGCCACGCGTTGGCGGGCGGCGCGCAGTTCGCGGCGCACCTGCAGGCGCGGGGCGAGGAAATCCCAGCCCAGCACCACGGCGAACACGGCGTAGGCGCCGATGACGTATTCGAGGTAGCTCACGGCGTGGCCTCCTTCGCGGCGGCGAGTTTCGCCACCCAGTCCTTGCCGGCTTCGCGGCGCAGGTTGTCGGCGCGGGCACGCGCCAGCAGCGAGCCGGCGAACCAGAACTTCGTCGCGATGACCATCAGCACCAGCGGCAGGACCATGCTGTCGTCCATGCTGGATTCGCCGAACACGCGGATGGTCTGGCCCTGGTGCAGCGAGTTCCACCAGACCACCGAGTAGCGGATCACCGGCAGGATCGCCACGCCGACGATAGCCAGCAGGCCGGCGGCGCGCGCGGCGTTGCGGCGGTCGTCGATGGCGCCGTACAGGCCCATCACGCCCAGGTAGAGGAACAGCAGGATCAGTTCGGTGGTCAGGCGCGGGTCCCAGTCCCACCACGTGCCCCACATCGGCTTGCCCCAGAGGCTGCCGGTGGCCAGGGTGATGACGGTGAACGCCGCGCCGGTGGGCGCGCACGCCATCGCGAGGATCTCGCACAGCTTGATGCGCCAGACCAGCGCGATCGCCGCGTAGAACGCCATCAGGCCGAACACGAACATGCTCATCCACGCGCTGGGCACGTGGATGTAGAGGATGCGGAAGCTGTCGCCCTGCTGGTAGTCGGCAGGCACCACGAACAGCGCCTGCCACAGGCCCAGGCCGAGCAGCACGATCGCCGCCAGGTAGCACCACGGCGTCCAGCGTGCCGCGAAGCGGTCGAAGTACGGGGGCGAGCCGAGTTGGTGGAACCAGCGGACGAGAGGATTCATGCAGCGGGGGTCTTCAGGTCAGGGCGATGCGGATCGCCGCAGCGGCCGCCAGCGGCGCCAGCAGCAGCGAGAGCAGCAGGCCGGCACCCAGCCAGAGGAGGGCACCGGAGGCATCCAGTCCTTGTGCGCTGGCGGCCACGGCGCCGGCGCCGAATACCAGCACGGGGACGTACAACGGCAGCGCCAGCAGGGCCACAAGGATACCAGAGCGCCTCATGCCGACCGTCAGGGCCGCGACCACCGCGCCCAGCAGGCTCAGCAGCGGCGTGCCCAGCGCGAGCGTGGCGAGCAGCATCGGCAACTGGCTGTGTGGCAGGTGCAGCATCTCGCCCAGCAGCGGCGTGGCCAGCACCAGTGGCAGGGCGGTGGTCGCCCAGTGGGTCAGTACGCGCACAAGCACCAGCCAGGCCAGCGGCACCGGTGCGAGGATCCACTGTTCGAGCGAGCCGTCCTCGGCATCGCCACGGAACAGGGTGTCCAGCGACAGCAGGCCCGCCAGCAGCACGGCCACCCACACCACGGCGGGCGCGACCTTCGATAGCACCAGCGGTGCGGTGCCCAGGCCGAGGGCGAACAGCACCACCACCAGCAGCGCGAACAATGCCGGCTGCAGTGCGTCGCCACGGCGGCGCCACAGCAGTTGCACGTCGCGGACGACCAGCGCGCGCGCGGTTTGCAGCAGGGACGGCGCGGTACTCATGCCGGGCGCTCCATCACCAGCATCCGCGTCTGCACCGGTGGCGCGGCGTAGGCGCCGTGCGTCGTGACCAGGGCCGCACCGCCATCGCGCAGGTGGGCCGAAATCATCCGGTTCACCAGGTTGATGCCGTCCAGGTCGAGGTTGGCGTAGGGCTCGTCCAGCAGCCAGAGCGGCGAGGGCGACAGCCACAGGCGGGCGAGCGAGAGGCGTTTCTTCTGTCCGGCGGAGAGCTGGCGAGCGAAGGCGTCTTCGTAGCCGGCCAGTCCCACCATCGCCAAGGCATTGCCGGGCATCTGGCGGGCGCGGCGGCCATGCAGGCCGCAGAGGAAGTTGAGGTTTTCCAGCGTGTTCAGGTCGGCTTTCAGTGCCGGAAGATGGCCCAGATAGGCCATCGCATGTGCCCGGCGCGACGGGCCGGCGGGCTGTCCGTCGATGTCGATCTGGCCCGCATCGGCGCGAAGCAGGCCGGCCAGCACGCGCAGCAGGGTGGTCTTGCCGACGCCGTTTCCGCCCTGCACCAGCAGCGCCTCGCCCGCATCCACGGCAAAGTCCAGCGGCCCGAACACCGGCTCGTCATTGCGCGAGAACGCCAGGGCGCGGGCAGCCAGCAGCGGCGGGTGGCGGGAAGCGGCGTCGGTCATCGGATCGGGCGTTCCCGGGCGGGAGGCTGGGGTGTCCTGGAGGCTCAATCGCCCATTCTAAACGGAGGGGCCGGTCCGGCCGCCTGCGACAGACGGTCGCGGTCCGTCACCCCACCCAGTCGGTATGCGGGTCGCCGTCGGCCTGCAGCGGCCGGGGCCACATCATCCGCAGTCGCACCGGTGTGTCGGCGTGCCAGAAGAGCGTGCCGCCCTGGCCGAACTCGCGCGCCAGGGCGTCGGCCTGTTCCAGCGTGGCGTCCAGTACCAGGCAACCATGTTCGACCATGCCGCCCTGGTTGTTGCAGCCCAGCGCCGGGAGGAATGACAACCCCAACGTGTGTAGGCGTGCGTGCAGGCGTTCCTGCGCGACGTCGTTGACCGGGCGCGGCGCCTCGCCGGGTGGAGGATTCCACGCGGTGATGAACAGATAGCGGGTCGCCATGACCTGGCGTTCGACGTCCGGCGCGGTCGAGCCGGTGCGGAACAGCCATTCCTGCCGACCCACCGTGACGAAGTAGTGCGCGGCAGCCCAGGCCGTGGCCAGCCGTGCGCGTTCCGCCTCGGGGACATCCCCGAGGGTCGTGCCGGCAGCGGGAACGCGGTGGTCGGCCATGGCCGCATCATCGCGCGTAACGCCCAGCGCGTACACTCCGCGTTCCCCTTCATCGAGTGCCCGAACCAGGATGTCCCAGCCGCAGACCAAGCTGCCCAAGGTGGGCACCACCATCTTCACCGTGATGTCGCAGCTCGCCGCCGAGCACGGCGCGGTCAACCTGGGGCAGGGTTTCCCGGACTTCGCGGTGCCGCCGCGGCTGGTGGACGAACTGGATGCCGCCATGCGCGCCGGCCACAACCAGTACGCGCCGATGACCGGTGTGGCGCCGCTGCGCCAGGCCATCGCGGAGAAGGTGCTGCGCTGCTACGGCCGCGAGGTGAATCCCGACACCGAGATCACCGTGACCAGCGGTGCTACCGAGGCGCTGTTCAACGCCATCCATGCGGTAGTGCGCCCGGGCGAAGAAGTCATCGTGCTGGACCCCGCCTACGACAGCTACGAGCCGGCCATCGACCTGGCCGGCGCGCGTGCGGTGCACGTGCCATTGGATCCGCAGACCTTCGCGGTGGATTGGGATCGCGTGCGCGCGGCCATCACCCCGAAGACGCGCCTGCTGATCATCAACAGCCCGCACAACCCGTCTGGCGCGATGTTCGACGAAGCCGACATCCGCGCGCTGTCCGCGCTGCTCGAGGGCACCGGCATCTACCTGATCTCCGACGAGGTCTACGAGCACATCGTGTTCGATGGCCGCCGCCACGAATCGATCCTGCGCTATCCCGAACTGGCCGCGCGTGCGTTCGTGGTGTCCAGCTTCGGCAAGACCTACCACTGCACAGGTTGGAAGATCGGCTATGCCATCGCACCGCCGGCGCTGACAGCGGAGTTCCGCAAGGTTCACCAGTACAACGTGTTCTGCACCTTCGCGCCGGCGCAGTACGCGTTCGCCGCGATGATCCGGCAGGAGCCCGAGCATTACGAACAATTGGGCGCCTTCTATCAGGAGAAGCGCGACCGTTTCCACGAGCAGTTGTTGGGCACGAAGTTCACACCGCTGCCGGTGCCGGGCGGTTACTTCCAGCTGGTCGACTATTCAGCGGTCAGCGATCTGCCGGATGCCGAGTTCGTGAAGTGGCTGACCATCGAGCATGGCGTCACCGCGATCCCGCTGTCGCCGTTCTACGAGACGCCGCCGGCCAGCCAGCGCCTGGCGCGGCTGTGCTTCGCCAAGAACGAAGCGACGCTGGATGCGGCGATTGAGCGGTTGAAGAAGCTCTGACCGTCGTCCCAGCGAAGGCTGGGACCCATTGGCTTTTTCTTCGTTTTTTGGAAAGACGCAAAAGCAAGATGGATCCCAGCGTGCGCTGGGATGACGCCGGACACATCGCGACCATCGTCATGATGGCGGCTTGGAGACAGAACGCATGCAGGACCTCCGCATTTCCCTTGTCCAGGGCGAGACGCGCTGGCATGACCCGGCGGGCAACCGCGACTACTACGGTGGCCTGATCGCGCCGCTTGCCGGAAAGACCGATCTGGTGATCCTGCCGGAGACGTTCACCAGCGGTTTCAGCAACGAGGCCATCGACCAGGCCGAGGGCATGGACGGCGCCACGGTGGCGTGGATCTGTGAGCAGGCCAGGACGCTGGGTGCCGCAGTTACCGGCAGCGTGCAACTGCGCACGTCGGAGGGGGTGTTCAATCGTCTGCTGTTCGCCACGCCCGACGGCGCGTTGCATTACTACGACAAGCGCCATTTGTTCCGTTATGCGAACGAGCACAAGCGATATGCAGCCGGCAACGAGCGGCTGACGTTGGAATGGAAGGGCTGGCGGATCAATCCGCTGGTCTGTTACGACCTGCGTTTCCCGGTGTTCGCGCGCAACCGTTACGACGTGGAGCGTCCGGGCCAGCTCGACTTCGATCTGCAGTTGTTTGTCGCAAACTGGCCGGCGGCGCGTGCGTATCCGTGGAAGACGCTGTTGCGCGCGCGGGCAATCGAGAATCTCTGCTACGTCGCGGCGGTCAATCGTGCGGGGACGGATGGCAATGGGCACGAATATAGCGGCGACAGTGCGGTGATCGATTTCCTGGGGCAGCCGGTGGTGGAGTTGCCGGCAGGCGAGGGTGTGGCGACGTCGACGATCTCGGCGGAGGCGCTGGCGGCGCATCGGGAGAAGTTTCCGGCGATGCTCGATGCGGATCGGTTCGAGTTGCGCTGAGCTCGGCTTCTAAGCCCCTCTCCCTGCGGGAGAGGGGTTGGGGTGAGGGGCAACGAAGTCCGTATCCCTCTCGCCGTCAGCCTTGAGCCACATCCGCGATGGCACTGGTTTCGTGGCCTTGCGTGATGGCTTTTCTCTTTCCGCATAGATGGCGCGCTCGCCGCGAGGCGTCACTTTCTTTGCTTGTGCAAAGAAAGTAACCAAAGAAAGCACACCCCAGGCGGCACGCCCTGCGCTTCGCTCCGTGTCCGCGAGCGGTCCGGGAATTTTCGTAAGGCACATCCCTGTGCCATACGAAAACGCCGCCCATCCAGGGCGGCGCCCTACGGGTTTTACCCGGCCCGCTCGCCGTGCCTCATGGGGGCCCGAAGGCAACAGCCACAGCAAAGCACTTGCTACGGATATGTCCGGCCCAGCTTCGGGGCCCCTTAGGTCCGGCAGTCACGGCGGGTCAAACCCCGTAGGGGCGACGCGCAAGGATGTGCGTCGTTTCCGGATGACACAGGATGTGTCTTCCGGAAATTCCCGCCGGGATTGCGAACCCGCCGCGAAGCGGCGGGCGGACCGCCGGGGTGTGCTTTCTTTGCCTACTTTCTTTGCACAAGCAAAGAAAGTAGGGCCCCCGCGGCGAGCGACGCCATGCGTGACCTAAAGCAGACCCACACCGAAAGATGCACGTAAAAGGTCCATCGCGCGTGAGCGTTTTCGGTGAATCGCGAATGTTGTCAGGCCGCCGGTTATCGAGACTGACTGACTTCGTCGCCCCTCACCCCAACCCCTCTCCCGCAGGGAGAGGGGCTTCAGAGCCGCCTCTGCCTGGCCGCGTGAAGTCAGCCGCTCTTCGGAGGCAGGATCTGGCACACCGCCTGGCACATCACCAGCACGCGGCCCGCGTCGTCACGCACCTCGCCCGCGAGGAACAGCTGATTGCGCGTGCGTTCCACCAACCGCGCATGGCAGGTGATGTGCGGAATGTCCGGCGTCACCGGGCGCAGGTACTGCGTGTTGAGCGAGGTCGTCACGCTGGGCGGTGCGATCAGGTACGAGAACGGGCCCAGCGTGTTGTCCAGCGCGGCGACGATGAAGCCGCCCTGCATGTGGCCGATCGGATTCTGGTAGCGGGGCAGCACGGGAAAACGCATCGCCAGCGATTCGCCTTCCACGTAGGCGACCGGCTCGCCCTGCATGTCGAGCAGGCACGGCGGCGGAATCTGCAGGGGTGCGCCGGCAGGCAGGCGTGCGCGCAGCAGGGCGTTGATGTCGGTGCCGTCGCTCATGGTGTGAAACTCAACTCGAACGAGGTGAAGAAAGGCGCGCGCCCTGGCGCCGACAGCGTCCTGCCCGCGATCTGCTTCTGCACGCAGATCGCCAGGGGCGTCGCGCCTTCCCGCCACGTGCGTACCACCTTGCCGGTGGCGTCCAGCTCCGCCACGACCACGAACGGCGAGGTGTCCGCCGTGGGGGTCGCGCATGCGCTGACGCCGGCATCGAGCGCGATGGCCTGTGCATCGCGCAGCGATGCCGCCTGCTCCGGCGCCAGCGCGGCTTCGTCGGCATCCGCGCGTTGCTTGGCTTGCGTGTAGTCGAGCGTTGCCTGTGCGTGCGCCACGGAAGCGCAGCACAACCCGAATGCGAACAGGAGGTGTTTCATCACCGGATGTTCCTCACGGCGCCTTCGGCGGTTCGATCCGCCAGATCTTGCCGTCGTCTTCGTCGGTGACCACGTAGACGTTGCCGTCCTGCCCGACGCGGACGTCGCGCACACGCTCACCGATCTCGTTGAGCAGGCGTTCTTCGCCGACGACCTTGTCGCCGTCCAGGGTCAGGCGGATCAGGTTGCGTTCGGCCAGCGAGCCGAGGAACAGGCTGTCGTTCCAGGGGCTCTCCGGTCGCCCGGTATAGAACGCCATGCCGGACACACCCGGGGATTTCTCCCACAGGTGGTGCGGTTGTTCCATGCCGTCCTTCGCCTTGCCTTCCGCTTCCGGGATCGGCTGGCCGGAATAATTGATGCCGTGGGTGATGACCGGCCAGCCATAGTTCTTTCCAGGCTGGGGCAGGTTGATCTCGTCGCCACCGCGTGGGCCATGCTCGCTCTGCCAGAGCGTGCCGGTGCGCGGGTCGCGCGCCATGCCCTGCATGTTGCGGTGGCCGTAGCTGTAGATCTCGGGGCGCGCGCCGGATTGGCCGACGAAGGGATTGTCCTGCGGCACGCTGCCGTCCAGGTTGAGGCGCACCAGCTTGCCCTGCAGCTTGTCGAGTTCCTGCGACATCGCGCGCTTGTTGCGCTCGCCCTGGCTGATGAAGAGGTGGCCGGCATCATCGAAGACCAGACGCGAGCCGAAGTGGTTCGGGCCGTCGACCTTCGGTTCCTGGCGGTAGATCACCTTGACGTCGGCGAGCGCGCCGTCGGCCAGCGTGCCGTAGGCCACTGCGGTGCCTGCGGTACCGTTGTCGCCCGGCTCGGCATAGCTCAGGTAGATGCGCTGGCTGCTGGCGAAATCCGGCGCGGGCACCACGTCGAGCAGGCCGCCCTGGCCGGTGGCGAAGACCTTGGGTACGCCCGTGACCGGTGCGGACACCGCGCCGTCGGCACCGACGCGGCGCAACTGCCCGCTGCGTTCGGTGACGAGCATGCTGCCGTCGGGCAGGAACGCGAGCCCCCAGGGATGATCCAGACCGCCCGCCACCTGCGTGGCCCGGACCTGGCCCTTGGCACTGGTCAGCGTCTGCGCGGGCTGGCTCGCGGGTGCAGGCTGCTCCGCCGCGGCGGTGGCGTTGCCTCTGGCTTCACCGTTCGCGGGTGAATTGCACGCGGCCAGGGGCAGCGCGAGAAGCAGGGCGGTGGCGAGTCGGTGGGATGCGTTGCGCAACGTCGTATCTCCTGTGGGGAACATAGTCAGCGGTAGCCGGATCAGCGGTAGCCGGCGGCCTGCAGTTCGAACAGTTCGGCGTAACGGCCGCCCTCGGCCAGCAACTGCTCGTGCGTGCCGCTCGCTTCCAAGCGTCCTTCGTTGAGGACCAGGATGCGGTCCGCCATGCGTACGCTGGAGAAGCGGTGCGAGATCAGCACCGCCGTCCGATTGTCCGACAATTCCTTGAAGCGTTGGAAGACCTCGAATTCCGAGCGCGCGTCCAGCGCCGCGGTCGGTTCGTCCAGAATCATCACCTGCGCATCGCGCATGTAGGCGCGCGCGATGGCGATCTTCTGCCATTGCCCGCCGGACAGGTCCACGCTGTTCTTGAAGCGGCGGCCGACCATCTGGTCGTAGCCCTGGGGCAGCCCGGCGATGACTTCGTCGGCCATGGCGCGTGCGGCAGCGTCGCGGATGCGGGCCTGGTCGTGCATCGCGTCGATCTGGCCGACACCGATGTTCTCGCCGGCGGTCAGGTGGTAGCGCACGAAGTCCTGGAAGATCACCCCGATGTTGGCGCGCAGCTCATCGATGTCGTAGTCGCGCAAGTCGCGGCCATCCAGCAGGATGCGGCCTTCGTCCGGGTCGTACAGGCGCGCTAGCAGCTTGACCAGTGTGGTCTTGCCGGCGCCGTTCTCGCCGACCAGCGCCAGCACTTCGCCGGCGCGCAGCTCGAAGTCCAGACCCCGCACCGCCCAGCGTTCGGCGTCGGGATAGCGGAAGCCCACGTTCTCGAAGGTGAAGCCGCGGGTGATCGGTTTCGGCACCGGGACGGGATCGGCGGGCGATGTGATCTCCGGTTCGATCTCGAAGAACGAAAACAGGTCGTCCAGGTACAGTGCCTGGCCCGCGACCTGCGAAAAGCCCACCAGCAGGCCTTCCAGCAACTGGCGCAGGCGGCGGAAACTGCCTGCCAGGAACGTCAAGTCGCCGATGCTGAAGTCGCCACGCACCGTGCGCCAGGCGATGTAACCGTAGGCAACGTAGTACCCCAGCGTGCCCAGCGCCGCCAGTAGCGTGCCCCAGACCGCACGGCGCCGCGCCAGCGCGCGGTTGGCGATGAAGAACTTGTCGGCCAGCGTGCGATAACGGCTGATCAGGAAGCGGTGGAGGTTGAAGATCTTCACCTCTTTCGCCGTTTCCACGCTGGCGCCCATCTGCCGCATGTATTCCAGCTGCCGTCGCTCCGGCGTCCACTGGAAATTCAACGAGTAGCCCACCGCATTGAAGTGCGCTTCGCCGATGAAGGCGGGAATCAGCGCCACCGCCAGCAGCACCATCAGCCACGGCGCGTAGACCAGCAGGCCCGCGGCGAAGCCGACTACGGTGATGGCGTCCTGCACCTGGCCGAACAGCTGGCTCATCAGGTTCATGCGGCCCATGGTCTGGCGGCGCGCGCGGTCCAGCTTGTCCTGCAGGTCCGGGTCTTCGAAGTCTTCCAGGTCCAGCGTGGCCGCGTGTTCCATCAGGCGGATGCTGGTGGCGTTGGTGAACAGCTCCGACAGCAGGGCGTCGGCATAGCTCACCATGCGGCCCAGCAGGTCGGACAGGATCGCCAGCGCGAATTCCACCGCCAGCAACCACAGCAGGTGGTCCAGCACGCCGCTCCGCCACGCAGTCAACAGGCCTTCCTGCGGCACGCCGGAGCCGACCAGACGGATGGCTTCGTCGATGATCAGCTTGCCGATGTACAGCGTGACGATGGGCAGCAGCGCGCGGATCACGCGCAGGCCCAGGCTGGCGGTGGTCAGGACGCGACTTGTCTGCCAGATCTGGCGCAGGAACGGCGCCAGGTTGCGCATCGCATCGAAGCGCTCGCGCAGGTTCGGCTTGGTGGCAGGACGCGGGGCGGCGCCCTGGGGCTTGCCCGCGGGCGGGGGTGACGAGGCCATGCGTGGATTGTGCCTGCCCCGGATGGATTTGGGGTGAAAGCGCGGCTATCTGCACGGTGGGAGCGACGTCAGTCGCGATCAGGCACTGCATTGGTCCGATCGCGACTGACGTCGCTCCCACAGTGGCCTCTGGGGCATCATCGGGAAGCGACGCGGATCGCGACTGGACGTTCTCCGTGCATCCGTATCCAGTTGTTCGGGGAAGCGGTATGACCCCGTTCGACCGGACCTCTCCAGGTGACGGACAACGCCAGCCGCGATCCGCGCCGCCTCGCACCAGGCTCAGCGCATCGCGACCGCCAGTGATGCCGGCTGGATGCTGACCGCCTGCCCGGGCTCGACGCGTTCGCCGCCACGTACGATCAAACGGTCGCCGACGCGCACATCGCCGGTCACCTCCACCAGGCCATCGACTTCGGCGCCGGTTTCCACCGGCAGGCGTTCGGCCTTGCCGGCGCCATCCACGCGCATCACGAAGTCGCCTTCTCGACGCAGCATCACCGCGTCGCGCGGCACCGCGACCACGCTGCGCGTGCCTGCGCTGGGAAGTCCGACGTCCACCGCACTGCCCACCGGCATCTGGGTGGCATCGATGGCGATGCGCAGTTCCAGCTGGCGCGAGGATTCGTCGCCGACCGGCACCAGGGCGGTCACCGGCCACGCGCGCTCGGTGTCGCCCGCGCGCACGAGCACCGAGGTGCCTGTACCCAGGTGCTGCGCCAGGTCCACCGGCGCACGCACACGGACTTCCTGCGATGCCGTGTCCACCAGGCGCGCCACGGACGCGCCGGTGGTCAGGTATTCGCCCAGTTGGGTGTGGCGTTCGGCGACGATCCCGGTGAACGGAGCGCGCACCACCATCTGTTCGCGCTGGTGACGCGTCTGCGCCAGTTGCGCGAGTGCGCGTGCCCGCTCCTGCACCAGCATGTCGCGGTCGGCGCGGAGCTGTTCGTATTGCGCGCGTGCGATGTTCTGTTGTGCGGCCAGTTGCGCGTAGCGCTGTTCCTGCCGGGCCGCAAGGTCGAGCTGGGCCTGGATGCGGGCCAGGTCGGCGCGGCCTTCCTGCTCGCGTAGCCGCAATGCCGTGTCGTCCAGCACCGCCAGCGCCTGGCCGGCGCGTATGCGTTCGCCCACCTCGACCACCTCGACGACGCGCCCGCCCTGTTCGCTGGCGACGCGCGCGTCCTGCCGGCTGATCACGCTGCCGGGCGCCCAGTGGCGCGGCGCGAACTCCGCATTCACCGCCGGCGCGACACTGACGATCGCCGGCGGTGCATCCGGCGTTTCGGGGGCGCTGGCGTCGGCGTCCAGTTTCAGCAGGGGCAGGGCGAGGACACCCGCCAATGCGGCGGCAATCAGGGTCTTGTGCAGGGTGCGCATGTCGTTTTCCAGGAAGGGGGAGGGAATCAGGTCGCAGGGGACGGAAGCGGCGTGACGGGGGTGTCGCGTACGTCCGCGCGGGCGACGCGTGAGCCAGCCAGCCGCAGCAGGGCGGGCACCAGCACCACGGTGAACAGCAGGCTCAGCGCCACGCCGCCGACCGAGACCGCGGCGAGGCCGCGGTAGATCACCGCGCCGGGGCCGGGATTGATCGCCATCGGCAATGCGCCCAGCACACCGGTCAGCGCTGCGATCAGGATCGGTCGCAGGCGCTGGTCCAGGGCCTGTTTCAGCGCTTCGTCCAGCGATGCGCCGCCCGCCTGTGCCTCGCGTGCCTGCGCCACCAGCAGGATGGCGTTGTTGATCACCATGCCCAGCAGCATGATGAAGCCGATCATCGACAGCAGGTCCAGCGTTTGTCCGGCGGCCAGGTCCAGCACGCGCAGGCCCAGCACGCCCCCGAGCACCGCCATCGGCAGGGTGGCCATGACGAAGGCGCTGTCGCGCAATGACTTGAACATCGCCGCCATCAGCATGAACAGCACCGCCAGCGCGATCACGAAGTTCGTGCCCATGCTGCGCACCACTTCGCCGAGCCGGTCGGCACTGCCTGAAATGCGGATGGCGGCGTCAGGCGGCAGCCCATCGCGCAATGCAGGCACGATCTCGTCATTGACGATGTCCAGCGCTTCTTCCAGCGACATCGCGGCGGGCGGATCGACGGTCAGCGTCACCGTGCGGCGACGGTCGATGCGGCGCAACTGGTTGGGTGCGAGCACCGTGTCCACCTGCGCGAGTTCGGCCAGGCTCAACACGCCGCCCTGGGGTGTCGCCAGCGGCGCCGCGCCCAGCCGTTCGACATCGTCGGCGCGGTCGCTGCGCAGGATGATGGCCAGCCGGCGGTCGCCGTCGAAATGCTCGCCCAGCCACTGGCCATCGCCTAGCGCACGTACGACGGTGCCCAGCTCGGGCCGCCGCCAGCCCGCTTCCGCCAGGCGGCGGTCGTCCGGATTCACCCGCAGCTCCGGCGTGCCGGCATCGGCATTGGGCCACGCCTGCACGTTGGCGCCGGCGAAGCGCTCCGACAGCAGTTTGCGTCCTGCTTCCGCCGCCCGGGCCAGTGCGTCGCCATCGCTGTGCTGCAGGTGGATGGCGATGGCGCGTGCCGACCCGCCGAAGCTGCCGAACAGTTCGCCTTCGCTGGCGAAAGCGCGCGTGTCCGGAAAGCCGACGACGATCTCGTCGCGCACGATGCGTTCCAGTTCGCCGATATCGGCGGGATCGACCACGCGTGCACCGAGCGAACCACCGCCGGGCCACAGGTTGAGGTACCAGTTGCTCAGCTGCGGCCCCTTTTCGCCCTCCATGTACGGGCGCATGCGCTCGAGCACCACCGGCGCGATCTCGCGGTTCACGCGTTCCGGGCTCATGCCGGGCGGGAAGTTGAAGAAGGCATCCACCGCGGCACGCTTCACCGGCGGCAGGTAGTCGATCTGCGGCATCAGCAGCGTCGCCAGCAGCACGGGGGCGAGCACCAGTGCGCCGACCCACGCAAGTTGACGCGGACGACCCTCGGTGACACGCAGCGACCAGTCGCTGACGCGCGACCAGGCACGGTGCTGCGTGGCATCTCCGGGACGCGTGCGCAGCCAGCTGCCGGCAGCGGCGGGCAGCACGGTAACGGCGATCAGCAGCGAGATCCCCACCGCGATGGAGATGGTCAGCGCCAGGTCGGCGAACAGCTGGCCTTCCACGTCATCCATGAAGATCACCGGCAGGAACACGGCCACGGTGGTGAGCGTGGACGCCACCAGCGCGCCACCCACCTGGCGCGTACCCTCCAGGGCGGCGCGCGCAGCCGGCATGCCTTCCTCGCGCAGCCGCACGATGTTCTCCGCGACGACCACGGCGGCATCCATCACCATGCCGACCGCGAACGCGAGCCCCGCCAGCGAGATGACGTTGAGGCTGCGGCCGGTGAGCTGAAGCACGATGAAGGTGGCCAGCAACGAAATGGGAATGGCGCATGCGATCAGTGCGGTGGCGCGCACATCGCGCAGGAACCACCACAGGCAGCCCACCGCAAGCAGCACGCCGACGGTGAGGCTGCCCGACAGCAGGCCGAGCGCACGGTTGATGAACACCGAGGCATCGAAACTCTGCGCGATATCCAGACCGAGCGGCTTCAGTTCCTGCTCGCGGACGTCCGCGACGACGCGCTTCACTTCATCCAGCGTGTCCAGCACGTTGGCCCCGTTCTCGCGCAGGATGCGCAGCCCGATGGCGGAGTTTCCGTTCTGGTAGGCGAAGAAGCGCTGCTCCGGTCGCTTCACTTCGACGCGTGCGACATCGCCAAGCCGTACCGGCCGGCCATTGCGCCAGGCCAGGATCAGCTCGCCCAGGGCTTCGGGCGAATAGCGCCCGGCGAAACGCAGCACGTACTCCCGCCGTCCGGCTTCCACCACACCGCCGGACACGTCGGTGGCGCGCGCCGCGACGGCGGCGATGTCGGGAATCTGGATGCCCAGCGCGGCGGCACGTTCCAGATTGAGGGTGATGGTCAGCTCTTCCTCTGCGCCACCGTTGATCTCGACGCCGGCCACCCCTTGCACCGCGGAGATACGCGGGACGATGCGGTCCTCGATCATCTGCCGGTAGTCGAGGATGTCGCCACGCGTGCCCGGCAGCTTCTGTACGAAGAAGTACGTGAGCGAGTTGTTGGCGTTGTCGGCGCCCGCCTGCACGACCGGCGGTGTCGCATCGCGCGGCAGCGGTTGCAGCCGGTTCATGCGCGACAGCACTTCAACCAGCATGGCGTCCATGTCGCTGCCGACGGCGAAGGTGAGGTTGATGAAACTGTTGCCCGCGTTGACGTTGGAAGAGATTTCCTCCAGCCCGGGCAGGCCCTGCATCACGGCTTCGATGGGTTCGACGATCTCCGACTCCATCTCCTGCGGCGATGCTGCGCGCCAGCCGGTCTGGATCGACATCTGCGGCCGCTCGATGTCGGGGAACAGCTGAAGGGGCAGCTTCATAAGACTCATCAGGCCGAAGGCGCAGACCATGGCGACGACCACCGCGACGGCAGCGGGATTGCGCAGGGAGGCTTCGGTGAGTTTCATCGTGCAGGTCCGCGTGGTGGTCGGCGGTGCGCACGATGCGCGCGTCTCCAGTGATGGTTATGGCCCGGAAGTCATGCCACGTGCCATATTGCGGCAAGTGGTGGAGCGGGCGCGATGAACCGAAGATCGAGAATCCGCGTTACGCAGAAGCGGCCCGCAAGCGTGAGCTTCGTCATCCCAGCGAATGCTGGGATCCATTTGGCTTCTGCTTCGATGTCATGGCGGACCGCAAGAGCGACGGCAAGATGGGTCCCAGCGTTCGCTGGGACGACGGACGATTTACAGGGTCGACCGGAACCGGAGGCACGATCGCTACAGCAACACCGCCAGCTTGTCGCGATGGCTGCGCGAAAGCTTTAGCTCCTGTCCGCAGTCCAACCGCAGGAAGCTCTCCCCGTTGGTATGTGGCCGCATCTCCACCACCCGGCGCGCATTGACGATGGTGGAGCGGTGGATGCGCGGGAAGCGCTGCGGATCCAGCTGCTTCTCGAGCTCGCGCATGGTGGCGCGCAGGATCAGAGTGGTGCCGGTCTGGCCTTCGCCATCCACGTGGATGCACATGTAATCGCCCGCGGCATCGATCCAGCGGATGTTGTGCAGGTCCACGCGCACGGTACGGCCACCGTCGCGGATGGCCAGCTTTTCCTCGCGCCGCAACAGGTCCAGCGCATCGGGCTTGAGGGCCTCGTCGAGGTGCAGGGGGGGGCGGCCGCTCAGCTCGCCCAGCAGGCCGAGCAGGGTGGCGCAATGGCCGCTGGCCTCGCGCTGCGCACGCGCCTGGCGCACGCGCGACAGGGCCTGCGCCAGCCGTGAATCGTCCACGGGCTTGAGCAGATAGTCGGTGGCCGAGGCCTCGAAGGCGCGGATGGCGTAATGGTCGTAGGCGGTGACGAACACCACCAGCGGCATCTCGCTGGCGGGAATCGCACGCAATGTCTGGAAGCCGTCCATCCCCGGCATCTGCACATCGAGGAACACCAGGTCCGGCCGGTGTTCGCGCAGACCGGCGATGGCCGATGCGCCATCGCCATACTGGCCGACAATGTCGATGTCGGCATGCGCGGCCAGGCGGATTTCCAGCCCGCGCCGGGCCAGCGGTTCGTCGTCGACGATGAAGGCGCGCAATCGTGGCGGGCGGGGCGGTGAGGTGGCGTGGTCCATCGGCTCAGTCCGCCAGCGTCTGCGAGGTTTCGAACGGCAGGCGCAGGGTGACTTCGATGCCGCGCTCCAGGTTGCGTACGGAGAAGCCACCGGACCCGCCGTACAGCACGCTCAGGCGTTCGCGCGTATTGCGCAGGCCCACGCCCTTGCCGGGCGGCAATTCGTCGCCCTCCAGACTCCCGCAGCCGGGCCCGTCATCGGTGACGCGCAGCACCAGTTGCGCGCCGTCCCGCTCGGCTTCGATACGCAACAGGCCACCTGCGACCTGCTTGGCCACGGCGTACTTGATGGCGTTCTCCACCAGCGGTTGCAGCAACAGGCTGGGCAGCAGCGCACGCCAGCAGTCCTCGTCGATGTCGGTCTCGATGCGCAACCGTTCGGCGAAGCGGATCTTCTCGATGTCCAGGTACAGCGTCAGCGCATCGAGTTCCTGGCGCAGCGTGACGCGCTGCATCGGATCGTTGTCCAGTGAATGCCGGAGGAACGACGACAGGCCCTGCACCATGCGGTTGGCGGTGACGTTGTCGCGGTCCAGGATCAGGGTCGAAATCGCATTGAGCGTGTTGAACAGGAAATGCGGATTGAGTTGGTAGCGCAGCATCTTCAGCTGCGCCTGGTGCGCCATGCTGCGCGCGGCCAGCGTGCGCTCGGTTTCGCCCTGCAGCTGCTGGTAATACTTGATGCCCATGTACGCGCCGACCCAGGCCAGCACCACATAGATGTAGCCGAGCGAATAGGCGATGAACTCCAGCCGGGTGGTCGGCTTGCAGGTCTCGCAGAAATCCACCAGGACTTCGCGCGTGACGAAATCGATCAGCGCCGAGCTGGCCAGGACCACGGGGATCATCAACGCCAGCAGCTGGCGGGGCGGCAGACTCCAGTAGGTCCTCAGCAGGAAGCGCAGGCCCAGCGTGACCAGGGCGCCCATGGTCGCGGCGGTCGCGGGCACCACCCAGTAGCCGGACGGCTTGCCGTGGGCGGCGGCATACAGACAGCCCTGCGCGAAGTAGGCGCCCCAGCCCGACAGGTGCAGCAGCCAGAAGACGCGCTGGCGGGGAAGGTCCAGCGGATGGGAGGTGGCGATGGCCATGGTGTCGATCAGGACGCAGGTGGCGCCATGCTAACGCCACCGGGTGCGGCGGTTCGCACGGTTCGTCGGTGCCGGGCCACGCTTGGGCGCAAGACCGCCGGCGTTGCGCTACTTCAGCGGACCGGGCGGCTCGCCATCGCCACCGGATTGCAGCGCCACCGGCAGGTGCCAGCCGTACGTCACCGCCATCATGCGCAGCCCGAAGCAGAGAGCCGCGCCCACCACGGCGCAGGGCACCATGGGCAGCGCCAGCCAATGGCCGACGGCGACGATCAGCGCGCCAGCCAGCGCCGCGACCGCATAAAGCTCGGCGCGCAGCACCAGCGGCACCTGGGCGAGCAGCAGGTCGCGGGCGATGCCGCCACCGATGCCGGTGAGCATGCCCATCGCGGCGGCCATCGGGGGCGAGATGCCGTACTCAAGGGCCTTCTGCGTGCCGGCCACGGCGAAAAGCGCCAGGCCCATGGCGTCGAACAGCCGCACCGGATGGTGCAGCTTCTCGATCAGCGACGCGCGGAAGAACGTCACCACGCCGGCGGCCAGTGAAGTGACCGGATAGCGCCAGTCGCTGAGCGCCGCGGGCGGGGTGGCGCCGATCAGCAGGTCGCGGGTGATGCCGCCTGCGGTCGCAGCGATGAACGACAGCACCAGCACGCCGAAGATGTCCAGCCGGCGACGCACGCCCAGCGTGGCACCGCTGAGCGCAAACACGAACGTGCCGACCAGGTCGAGAATGAGGACCAGAGTTTCCATGGTCCCCATTGTGCCGCCTGAGGCGTTCTTGCGATCAGGGCAGGATCGGCTGCATGCCCACGCCCAGCCGGTTCCAGGCGTTGATCGTGGCCACCGCCATGGTCAGTTCGGCGATGCCGGATTCATCGAAGTGTTCCTTCAGCGCCTCGTAGGTCGCATCGGCGGGGGCGCCCGAGGGCAGGGTGGTCAGCTGCTCCGCCCACGCCAGCGCCGCGCCTTCGCGGGCGTCGAAGAAGCGGCTGTCGCGCCAGCCGGCCAGCGTGTCCAGCTTGCGCGGCTCCACGCCGGCCTTGCGCAAGGCGCCGCCGTGCATGTCCATGCAGTAGGCGCAGCCGTTGATCTGGGAGACGCGCAGGAAGACCAGTTCGAGGAATTCCTTGCCCAGCGCGCCGTTGTGCAGGGCGGTGCTGGCGGCGTACAGGCCGCGGAAGGCTTCGGGGACGTGCTTGGGATAGTCGACGCGATGGAACTTCTGGCTCATGGCAGGGCTTCCGTGGCGGCCACCGTGGCCGCCTTCACTACCAGGACGCGCCACCGTCCTTCGCCGTGACAGCCGTGCCCAACTTGTCCGGATTGGCGACGGTGAACAGCTCGCTGATGCGCTCGCCATCGCTGACCGCCACCATCACCGCGGCCAGTGTGCCGTCGCGGTAGCGCAGGATCGCGGGTTCGCCATTGACCGTGCCCATGCGCCACGCGATGGCTGGATCGTGCCGCCGGTAGACCGCCCAGAACAACCGTGCGATGCGCGCCGCCCCCAGCAGCGGACGGATGACGGCCACCGCCTTGCCGCCGCCATCGGACACCAGACGTGCGTCTTCGCTCAACAGGGCGGTGATCGCGGGCTGGTCGCCGCGCTGTGCCGCGCGCATGAAACGCTCCAGCAGATGGCGATGGTGTTCCGGCGCCACATCGAAGCGGGGACGACCCGCCTGCACGCGCTCGCGGGCGCGGTGGACCATCTGCCGGCAATTCGCCTCGCTCTGGCCCAGCAGCGGCGCGATCTGCGCGTAGTCGTAGTCGAAGGCCTCCTTCAGCAGAAAGGCCGCGCGTTCCTCCGGACCCAGCCGCTCCAGCACGGCGAGGAAGGCCAGCGAAACCTGCTCGGCGACCTCGGCGGAATGCTCGGGGGTCGGAGACTCGTCGATCTCCGAGGGGGCGGGAAGCCATGGCCCGGTGTAGTGCTCGCGCTGCATGCGTGCGGCGCGGAGGCGGTCGATGCCCAGTCGCGTGGCGGCGGTGACCAGCCAGGCTTCCGGGTCGCGGATGCCGGTCCTGTCGGCCTGCTGCCAGCGCAGCCAGGTGTCCTGGACCACGTCCTCGGCGTCACTGCGGCTGCCCAACAAGCGGTAGGACAGCCCGAACAGGCGGGAACGGTGGGCTTCGAAAGTGTTTTCGGCGTTCATGCGACCAAAGACGGGGAAGGGTACCTGGCTGTGACAGGCGGGCGACGTGTCACTTTGGCCTAAAATGGGCGCTTCCGCCCGCTACCCACCGGCAGCCCCGGCTTTGCCCGCCCCATGACCTCGATCAAGCAGGAAGACCTCATCCAGTCCATCGCCGATGGCCTGCAGTACATCAGCTACTACCACCCGGTCGACTACATCAAGAACCTCTCCGCTGCCTACGAGCGCGAGGAATCGCCCGCGGCCAAGGACGCCATCGCCCAGATCCTGATCAACTCGCGCATGTGCGCCGAAGGCCACCGCCCGATCTGCCAGGACACCGGCATCGTCACCGTGTTCCTCGAGATCGGCATGGACGTGCGCTGGGACGACGCCACGATGGGCGTGGAGGACATGGTCCACGAAGGCGTGCGCCGCGCCTACAACCATCCCGACAACAAGCTGCGCGCCAGCGTGCTGGCCGACCCGGCCGGCAAGCGCACCAACACCAAGGACAACACGCCGGGCGTGGTCAACGTCAAGGTGGTGCCGGGCAATACCGTCGACGTGATCGTCGCCGCCAAGGGCGGTGGCTCCGAGGCGAAATCCAAGTTCGCCATGCTCAACCCCTCCGACTCCATCGTCGACTGGGTGCTGAAGACCGTGCCGACCATGGGCGCCGGCTGGTGCCCACCGGGCATGCTCGGCATCGGCATCGGCGGTACCGCCGAGAAGGCGATGTTGCTGGCGAAGGAATCGCTGATGGAGCCGATCGACATCACCGACCTGCAGGCGCGCGGCCCGTCCAATCGCGCCGAAGAACTGCGCCTGGAGCTGTACGAAAAGGTCAACGCGCTTGGCATCGGTGCGCAGGGCCTCGGCGGCCTGACCACCGTGCTCGACATCAAGGTCAAGGACTACCCGACCCACGCGGCCAACCTGCCGGTGGCGCTGATCCCGAACTGCGCCGCCACCCGCCATGCGCACTTCACCCTCGACGGCAGCGGCCCGGTGATGCTGGACCCGCCGTCACTGGAAGACTGGCCGGAACTGACCTACGACGCGTCGAAGGGCCGTCGCGTCGACCTCGACACGCTGACGCGCGAAGACGTGGCCAACTGGAAGCCGGGCGAGGTGCTGCTGCTCAACGGCAAGCTGCTGACCGGCCGCGACGCCGCGCACAAGCGCATGGTCGACATGCTCAACAAGGGCGAGGCCTTGCCGGTCGATCTGAGGGGGCGCCTCATCTACTACGTCGGCCCGGTCGATCCGGTGCGCGATGAAGTCGTTGGCCCGGCAGGCCCGACCACCGCCACCCGCATGGACAAGTTCACCGAGCAGGTGCTGGCGCAGACCGGCCTGCTGGGCATGGTCGGCAAGGCCGAGCGCGGCCCGGCGGCGATCGAGGCGATCAGGAAGCACCAGTCGGCCTACCTGATGGCGGTCGGCGGCGCGGCGTACCTCGTCTCGAAGGCGATCAAGGCGGCGAAGGTGGTCGGCTTCGCGGACCTGGGCATGGAAGCGATCTACGAATTTACCGTGCAGGACATGCCGGTGACGGTCGCCGTCGATTCGCAGGGCACCTCGGTGCACCAGACCGGCCCGAAGGAATGGCAGGCGCGGATCGGGAAGATTCCGGTGGTGGTGGCGTAGTCGCGTTTCCCTTCTCCCTTCGGGAGAAGGTGCCCGTAGGGCGGATGAGGGAAAGCGGAGTCAGGATGTTTGAATCATTCGGACTTGCGTTACCCCTCACCCCAACCCCTCTCCCGCAGGGAGAGGGGCTCAAACTTCAAGAGGTCCTGCATGTCGACGACGCTGTACTACTCCCGCAGCACCGCCAGCCTGGTCGTCCACTGGCTGCTGATCGAGCTCGGCATTCCGCACGAACTGCACGAGCTGGACTTCGACAAGCGCGACCAGAAATCGGACGACTACCTCAAGCTCAATCCCGCCGGCGTGGTGCCCACGCTGGTGATGGACGGGCAGGTGATCACCGAGACCGCCGCCATCCTGATGCATCTTGCCGACACGCATCCGCGTGCGGAGCTGGCGCCCGCGGTGGCAACCACCCAGCGCGCCCAGTACTACCGCTGGATGCTGTTCTGCGCCAACACGCTGATGCCCGCGTATCGCGCGTGGTTCTATTCCGACGAGATCGCCGGCGAGGCCAACATCGAGGCCACGCAGCAGCACGCCCGGGCGAAGCTGGAGAAGGCGTGGGGACAGGTCGCCGACCACCTGGAGGCGCACGGCCCCTACCTGCTGGGCGCACAACGCAGCGCCGCGGACTTCCTGCTGACCATGCTGATGCGCTGGTCGCGCAACATGCCGAAGCCGACCGACAGCTGGCCGGTATTGCAGGCCTATGCGCAGCGCATGAAGGCGCTGCCGAGTTTCAGGGAAGTCTATACCCGCGAAGGACTGACCGACTGGACCTGACGGTCGCGCAATCCACTGTAGGAGCGACGTAAGTCGCGACCGTGGATCGGGAAATCGCGTGACGCCGTGGCCATGAGCGGCGTGCGCCTGAAATACATCGCCTGGAGCAGCGTTCCTGCCCGTCTAGGCATGTGGTCGCGACTTACGTCGCTCCTACAGCAGGCAACAGCGGACGCTCAGTCCACATACTCGTCGAACTTCCGCCCGCCCTGGAACGGCATCAGATGCTGGCGCAGGATGCCGCGCGGCACCGTTTCGAGCTTCATCACGCCGTACTCCTCGGGCCAGTCTTCCTGTTTCGGCGGCAGCTTGAACGTGCCCATCAGCATGTCCACCAGCGGCAGGTGGATGGCGTAGTTCACGTCCAGGTAGTCCTTGTGCCGCGCATGGTGCCAGTGGTGGTAGCGCGGCAGCACCAGCAGGTACTCCAGCACGCCGAAGCGGATGCCGAGGTTGGCATGCGCCAGCACGGCTTGCAGGCCGACCAGGATCACGTACGCGTTCACCGCGGGTGCCGAGAACCCGAGGATCAGCAGCGGCAACAGCACCGCGCTGCGGGTCAGCACGATTTCGACGAAGTGGATGCGCGAACCTGCCAGCCAGTCCATTTCGCGACTCGAGTGATGGACGGCATGGAAGCGCCAGAGCCACGGAATGTTGTGGTACGCACGGTGCAGCAGCGCCTGGGCCAGGTCGGCCACGAACACCGCGATCAGGAACTGCGCCCACACAGGCAAGGACTGGATAGCGTCCTTCAGTGCCGGGAAAGCCGCCAACCCGGCGATGGTGGAGGTGGATGCCGTCACCAGGATCAGGATGAACTGCACCAGCACGTGGCTCATGAAGAAGTAGCCCACGTCCGTGCGCCAGCCGGGGCGCAACGGCGAAATGCGGCGCTTGCCCAGGTAGTGCTCCAGCGGCACGAACACCAGCGCCGAGAAGAACAGCGAGATCACGAACCAGTCCAGGCCCAGCGAGTAGGGCGTCTTGCCGATGGCATCGAACTGCACGTTGGTGCCGCCCAGCAGAACGGCGAGCGTGGCGCCGCCCACGCCGACCAGGGCGATGCGTTTGTTGCGGTCGCGCAGGATGGCCAGCGTGCCCATGCCGAACGCCGCTGCCAGACCGACCAGCAACAGGTGGCGCGCGAACTGCTCGTTGTAGACCGCGCGGAACTCCTTGCTGGTCAGCAGTTCGGGATGGTGGAAGCAGAGCACCGCCATCAGGCTGAGCAGCCCGAGCAGGGCGGAGGCGTAGGCGAAGAACGAACGGCGCGGGCGGGACATGGTGCTTCCTTGGCAGGTCGAGTGGCTTCCTGCGCCCGATTTTACGTCAGACGATGCGATTTCCGGCCGCATCCACCACGGGCTCTCCATCCTCCTTCGCGAAGGCGCCCTGTTGCGGTCGCGGCAGGATGTCCAGCACACGCTCCGAGGGGCGGCAGAGTGTGGTTCCCATCGGTGTCACCACGATCGGCCGGTTGATGAGCACCGGGTGGGCCAGCATCGCATCGACCAGCGCGTCGTCGTCCGCATCGGCCAGGGCGAGGTCCGAGTACAGGGCCTCCTTGGCGCGCACCACCTCGCGAACCGGCACCTGCATCGCGGCGATCAGCGACAGCAGGGTGGCGCGATCCGGCGGGGTCCGCAGGTACTCGATGACGTGCGGCTCGATGCCGGCATTGCGGATCAATCCCAGCGTGTTGCGCGACGTACCGCAGGCCGGGTTGTGGTAGATCGTCACCTCGCCCATCAGTACCAGTCCAGCAGCGAGATGCCCAGGCCAATATAGGTGGCCTTGTGGTTGTAGTCGATCAGGCTTTCACCGTAGCCGTGGAACAGCTGCACGTGTGCACGGAAGCTCCGGTTGATCGGGAACCCGTAGTCCACCTGCAGGGCACCATGCGAGTCGTCGCCTCCACGCAGCGAATGCCGGCCCAGTACCGTGAACACATGGCCGTTGCGCGCGTAGGTGAGCATCGCATCGCCGCGGCCAATGTAGTCCTCGATGTCGGGGTTGTCGTCGTCGTTGCCGTCCGGCACGCGATACCAGGGGCGCAGCACCAGTGCCCAGTTGTCGCGATCCAGGCCGATGGTGGCGATGACGCGGTTCCAGCTGCGCGACAGCGGATCGCTGCGGCCATTGGACTGGTGGTTGAGCGCGATGCCGGCCATGCGGCCCTTCCAGCCGGCGATGCTGTAGTTGTTGCGGAACACCAGCATCACTTCCGGCTCGTAGTTCGTCTCCCGGAACGGGCGCGATTCGTCGCCGTTGTAGACCTGCCAGCGCGAGCTCTGGGTGTAGGCCCCCCAGACGTCGCCGTTGTCGCCGAACAGGTTCTCCGCGAACTTGGTCTTGAAGCTCAACTGGAATTTCGCCTCGATGTCCTGCAGGTCCTGCGGCTCGATGACGGTGTTGTCCGGGTTGGGCGAAGACGGCGTCTCGTTGACCTGGCTGGTCCAGAACGCAGGCAGCAGGTACATGGGCTTGTAGGCGCGCAGTTGGAACACGCCCAGCTTGGAGTCCTTGGCCAGCTCCCAACGGCTGTCGAGCAGCGAGCCGCGCCCCGCATTGGCGATCAGGTCGGCGTCGGCAGGATCGTCGGTGCGGAACCATGCGCCCAGGCGGCGGCGCGTACGCTGGCTGAGGGGAAGATCCTGGCCGGTCTCCATGTCGGCGGCCGCCTTGGCTTCGGCACGGGCCTGCGCGCGCGCCTGGATTTCGGCTTCTCTGGCAGCCAGCGCCTGTTCGTCGGCCTGTCGGGTGTCGGCCGCAGTGCGCCCGAGTGCCGCGTCATAGCAGGCCAGGCGTGCGGCGTCGTTCTCGAGCGAGAAGCAGGCCTCGGCGGCCGTTCCGGCGGGGGCGTTTTCCTGTGCTTGGGCGCTCAGTGCGAAGGTAACTCCGATTACCAGGGGCAGAAGCCGGGTGGGGTGCGTCATGCAGGGGCTCGAAGGTGGGGGCGGCGACATTCTGCCAGCCGGCGCGGATGGGACGTGCGACGTGGTGTTCAAAAGATCCAGGCGAACACGAATAGTCCCAGCATCGCGAATGCCAAGCCCAGCTTGAGCACCACGCCCAACAGGATGCCAAGCCAGGTGCCCAGGCCCACCTTGGTGGCCTGGCGGAATTCCCGGCCATGCCAGAGTTCGCCCAGCAGCGCGCCGATGAAGGGGCCCGCCAGCAGGCCGATAGGCATGAAGAACAGGCCGGCGAACGTGCCCAGCACGGTCCCCAGTAATGCCTTGCGGCTCGCGCCGACCCGCTGCGCACCGATTGCGGTGGAGAAGATGTCGACGGCGAAGGACAGCGCGGTCAGCAGGCCCAGCACGACCAGCGTGACCCAGCCGATCTGCTGGAAATCGCCCGCCCAGGCAGCCAGCAGCATGCCGCCGAAGACCAGGGGCAGGCCGGGCAGGGCAGGCAGGATCACCCCCGCGATGCCAACCAGGATCAGCACCACGGCCAGGGCGTAGTAAAGCATCTGGATATCCAAACAATTCTCCTAGTGAATCAAGGGGTTGGCAGGGGGTTGACTTTTTCGTTCAAGCGTTTGCATTTTGCCAAATGCCGGGTTACTGTGCGGCCGCTGCCGTTGCCAAGGTCACCGTGAATCGTGGCCTGATGGGGTAGATCCATGATCCGCTGCATCCTTGTACCTCGCTTCCTCCTTGCAACCAGCCGCCCAGCAGGCGTATCCACCACCCGTTTCAAGGAGCAAGTAGATGTCTGATCGTGAAACCGGAACCGTGAAATGGTTCAACGATGCCAAGGGCTTCGGCTTCATCAGCCGCGAGAATGGCGAAGACGTGTTCGTGCACTTCCGCGCCATCCAGACCCAGGGCTTCAAGAGCCTGAAGGAAGGACAGAAGGTCAGCTTCACCGTCGTGCAGGGCCAGAAGGGCCTGCAGGCGGATGCCGTGCAGCCCGTCTGACCCGACCGCCGAACCGCGCAACAGCGCGTGCTCCACAAGAAAAAGCCCGGCTGATGCCGGGCTTTTTCTTGGTTCTTGGTCGCGGTTGCGATCAGCGCAGTACCACGCGACCGTTCTGGATACGCACGTAAGTGTTCTCGCGGATGCCACCCAGATCGCGCTGGCTGATCGTGACGCGGCGACCGTCATCCATCCGCACGGTCACGTTGTAGGTTTCGCCGGTGGTGCGGTTCTGGATGGCGTTGCCTGCGGCCGCACCGGCGACGGCGCCGGCCACGGTGGACACATTCTTGTTGCCTTCACTACCGCCGGTGCGATCGGAAATCTGGCGGCCGGCGACCGCGCCGACGATACCGCCCAATACCGCGCCGGTGGCGGACGGCGCGCTGCGGCCCGACGACACGACATCGATGCGTTCGACGATGCCGCAATCCGCGCAGTACCGGTTGGCGGGGGCAGTGTTGCTGTAACCGCCGCCATAACCGCTGCCGTAGCCCGGCGAAGTGCTGGCGCAGCCGGCGAGCGCGACGGTGGCGGTCAGGCCGATGACGAGCAGGCGCATGTTCATGGAAATCTCCTGTGGATGGCCGGCCCCGCGTGGTGATGGGGCCGTTCGATGGCCATGCTCCACAGCATCGCGTGAACATGATGAGAACCGGGCCGCATGAGCGGCCCGGTTCTCAGTTGCGATTCAGACGCCGGCCGTGCGATTAGCCGCGGAAGTCCTGGTGGCAGGCTTTGCAATCCGTGCCGATCTTCTCCACCACCGCCCCGGCGGCGACGCAGTCGGTCGGCGGCGCATTCAGGGCGGCGTCGAGGTCTGCCCGCAACTGGCTGGTGTGGGTCTTGAAGCGCGAGTCGTCGGCCAGGCCCGGGAAAGCGACCTCCAGGTCGTTGGCGATCGCCCGCAGCGTGCGTACGTGCGGAATCGTGTCGGTCGCGGCGCAACGATTCTGCTTCACCTTGTCCGACAATTGCCCGGAGTGCTTGGCCATCACGTGCATCACCGCGTGCGGGAATGGATCCTGTCGTGCCTGCAACGCACGCATCGCCATCACCGTGCAGACGGCGCCCACCACCAGGCCGATCAGGAACAGGAACAGGTAACGTGAGGCGGCGGAAGGCTTCTTGATCTCGGGCTGGCTGGCCATGCGGCGGGCTCCATGTGGTTGACGCCGCGATGGTACGACGTGCGTCACGGTTCGCGCCACGCTTTAAACTGGTGACATGAAGAAAGAACTCAAGGATCGCTTCGGCGGCATCGACCGGCTGTACGGCGTGGGGGCGGTGACCCGCCATGCCGCTGCGCGCGTGGCGGTGGTCGGCATGGGTGGCGTGGGCTCGTGGGTGGTGGAAGCGCTGGCGCGCTCGGGCGTGGGTCATCTGACGCTGATCGACGCGGACGACATCTGCGTGTCGAACACCAACCGGCAATTGCCGGCATTGGAGGGTCAATACGGTCGCAACAAGGCCGAGGCGATGGCGGAACGCTGCCGCGCGATCAATCCGCTGATCGACGTGGACGTCGTGCCGCAGTTCCTGACCAGCGCCAACATGGTCGAACTGCTTGACCGGGACTTCGATCTGGTGCTCGACGCCTGCGACAGTTTCCGGGTGAAGGTGGAGATGATCGCGAGGTGCCGCCGCCGCAAACTGCCCATCGTGGTTTCCGGATCGGCGGGCGGGCGTACCGACCCCACCCAGATCCGTCTGCGCGACCTGTCGCGTACCGAACACGATGCGCTGCTCGCACTGGTGCGCAAGAAGCTGCGTGCCGAGTTCAACTTCCCGAAGAACCGCGACCGCTATTTCGGCGTACAGGCTGTGTACTCGCTGGAGAACGTCAAGTATCCGCAGGCCGATGGCTCCGTCTGCGGCCTGCGCCCGCAACTGGGTGCGGATGCCGCACTCAAACTCGACTGCGGCGTCGGCCTGGGAGCGGCGACGCACATCACCGGCGCGTTCGCGTTCGCCATGGTGGGCAAGGCGCTGGAGCTGCTGGCCAAGCCCCGCAAAGCCCCGTAGGCGCGCCTACTACGCGGGTAGCCCGAACAGTCGCTCGGCGTTGCGCGTCGTCGCCGCTGCGATATCGCCCGGCGAAGCGCGACGCAGTTCTGCAATGGCATCGCGCACCACGGTCAGCCGCGACGGTTCGTTGCGTTGTCCACGGATGCCGGCATCAGGCTGGTCCGGCGCATCCGTTTCCAGTAGCAGGAAATCGAGCGGCATCGTGCGGGCGAGCGTGCGCAGGCGATTCGCGCGCTCGTAGGTTACCGGTCCGCCGAGTCCGATCAGGACGCCCAGCTGCCACAGCTGGCGTGCCTGTTCCGGACTGCCTGAAAAGCTGTGCACCACGCCACGCAGGCCGCCCACGCGCTTGAACGACGCGATCACCGCATCGACTGCGCGGCGCGCATGCACGATCACCGGCAGGTCGAACTCGCGCGCCAGGTGCAGCTGCCCATCGAAGTAGCGCTGCTGATCGTCCGCATCGAGGCCTTCCACGAAGAAGTCCAGGCCGCACTCGCCGACGGCTACGGGCCGTTCGCGCTCGATCCATTGGCGCAGTTCGCCCAAGTGCGCGGGCTGGTGTTCGGCCAGGTACATCGGGTGGAGTCCATAGGCCGGGAACAGGCCTGGATCAAGCGCGCAGACATCACGCAGCCTGGACCAACTGTTCGCCGCCACCGCGGGTACGATCTGCCGGGTGACGCCCGTCGCGCGTGCGCGCGCCAGCACCGCGTCACGGTCCGGATCGAATTCCGGCGCGTCGAAATGACTGTGGCTGTCGACCAGCATCTCGATCAATGCTTCGAAGGTTCGATCGTCTTTGGTGGGTCCTTGCGCCGTTTCCAGTTGGCCAGCAACAACGTGCCGAGGCCGAACAGGATTTCATCAACGAACGGGAACGGATCAGGCAGGACCAGGGTGACCATGAAGAGCGCAGCGGTGATCTTGAACAGCGTGGGGTAACGCAGCTTTCGCGCCCAGTCGAGCAGGGGCAGCAACAGGGGATTGGGCATGGTGGTGAAGGCTCTTGGCGGTATGGAACGGGCATCACGCTAGCATGATCGGCGCGTGGTGGAAGCGTTCACTTTTCGTTGGTTTTCGTGCCCATGAGCGGGTACTTTGTTCAGGTTGGCAATGGTGCAATGATGGCCAATGTGAATCGGGCGCCGCCCGACCTGGAGCCAGCGATGAAGAGCAATACAACAACCATTCTGGTCGCCGTCGGCGCGCTGCTGGTGGGTGCCGTGGCCACTGCCGCCTTCCTCAAGGGCGACGAAAAGGGCGCTGCCGGTCAGGGCGAACTGGCGACAAATGCAGATGGCACGTTGATCGCCGACGATGCCGCGGCGACCGACAACGAAATCCCGATGGGCACACTTCAGTACGCCACCGTCGTGAAGGCCGATCCGGTGACCAGTTCGGAGAAGCTGTACGCCACGGTGATTGGCACCGAACCCGTGCGTGAAACCACCACCACCAGCATGCCGCGGGAAGTCTGCGAGGACGTGGTGGTGCAGGAGCGTGCGCCTGAGCGCGACGGCAATGTCGGCGGCACGGTGGCCGGCGCGGTGATCGGTGGTCTGCTGGGCAACCAGGTGGGCAGTGGCAGCGGCAAGAAGGCCGCCACTGTCGCGGGCGCCGTCGCGGGCGGCGCCATCGGCAACCAGGTGGACAAGCGCCACGTGGGTGGCAAGGTCGTCAACCGCACCGAACGGCAGTGCCACACCGAGAATGCGACCTCCGAGTCCTCGCGTGTGACCGGCTACAACGTGACCTACCGCAATCCGGATGGCACCACCGGCACCATGCGCATGGACAGCAAGCCGGGTACCCGCATCGCCATGGGCACCACCGACAAAGTCATCGGTTATGACGTGACCTACCGCTTCGAGGGTCAGGACAAGACCATCCGGATGGACCAGAAGCCGGGCGAACGCCTGCCGGTGATCGATGGCCAGGTCGTGACCCAGACCGCCAGCGTGGACACGCCTGAGCAGGGCTGAAGCCGGGGTCCCCGCCTGGACCTGCGTTTCAACGTGGCACCCCTCGAAGGCCGGCGTTTCGCCGGCCTTCGCTTTGCGGACTGGCGCTTACCGGCGCGGAAGCCACCGCATACAATCGCCGGATACCTCAAACGCCGGTTGAAACACGATGGCTCTGAACCCGTACGACCTGTTCGATGTCCGTTCCCTGCTGAGCGAAGAAGAACGTGCCGTGCAGGACGCGGTGGCCCGCTTCACCGACGAACGGGTGCGTCCGATCATCGGCGACGCCTTCGACCAGGGCCGGTTCCCGAAGGAACTGGTGCCCGAGATCGCCGAACTCGGCCTGCTGGGCTCCTCGCTGCCAGAGAAGTACGGCTGCGCCGGCCTCAACGCGGTCAGCTACGGCCTGATCTGCCAGGAGCTGGAGCGCGGCGACAGCGGCATCCGCAGCTTCGTCAGCGTGCAGTCCTCGCTGTGCATGTATCCCATCTATGCCTACGGCAGTGAGGAACAGCGTCAGCGCTGGCTGCCGGACATGGCCGCCGGCAAGGTCATCGGCTGCTTCGGTCTGACCGAACCGCACGGCGGCTCCGACCCGGCCAACATGAAGACCCACGCGCGCCGCGATGGCGACGACTGGGTGATCAACGGCTCCAAGATGTGGATCACCAACGGCAACCTGGCCGACATCGCCATTGTCTGGGCGCAGACCGACGAGGGCATCCAGGGTTTCCTGCTCGAGAAGGGCATGGCCGGCTTCACCGCGCAGGAGATCAAGCACAAGATGAGCCTGCGTGCGTCGGTCACCAGCGCGCTGTTCTTCGACAACGTGCGTGTGCCCGACAGCAGCCGCCTGCCGAACGTGAAGGGCCTGAAGGGCCCGCTGGGCTGCCTGACCCAGGCGCGCTACGGAATCACGTGGGGCCCGATTGGCGCTGCCATCGCCTGCCTCGACGAAGTGCTGGCCTACACCAAGGAACGCATCCTGTTCGACCGCCCCGTGGCGGCCACGCAAAGCGCACAGATCAAGATGGCCGAGATGGCCCGCCGCATCACCCTGGCGCAGCTACTATCGCTGCAGCTGGGCCGCCTGAAGGATGCCGGCACCATGCAGCCGTCGCAGGTGTCGCTGGCGAAGTGGAACAACTGCCGCATGGCCATCGACATCGCGCGCGAATGCCGCGACCTGCTGGGCGGCGCCGGCATCACAACCGAACATGCCGCGATCCGTCATGCGCTGAACCTGGAATCGGTGATCACCTACGAAGGCACGGAAACCGTGCATCAGCTGGTGATCGGTCGCGAACTGACGGGCATCAACGCGTTCTGACGCTGGCGTGCGTGCAGGGAAGTCGAGCGTCGCTGCTCGTTGTGTCCGGTTCTCTGGTGGGATGGTGTGGCGTCGATGGACCTTTCCGATCTCCAGCTTGAAACTCCGCGCCTGTTGCTGCGGCTGCCGCGGCGGGACGACTACGAAGCCTGGGCGGCGTTCGGCGCCGATGAGGAAGCCACGCGCTTCATAGGTGGCATGCAGGCACGGTCGCCCGCGTGGCGAAGCCTCGCGGCAACGCTGGGCAGCTGGCACCTGCAGGGGTTCGGGATGTTCTCGGTGATCGAGAAGGCGACGGGTCGCTGGGTTGGCCGGATAGGGCCATGGCAACCTGAAGGCTGGCCGGGCACCGAGGTGGGCTGGAGCATCGCGCGGGAAGCCTGGGGTCGCGGTTATGCCCCGGAAGCGGCCGCGGCCAGCATCGACTGGGCGTTCGAGCATCTGGGCTGGGACGAGGTGATCCACACCATCGACCCGGCCAACGCCAATTCCAAGGCGGTAGCCGCAAAGCTCGGATCGAGCTACCTGCGCATGGATCGCCTGCCCGAACCACACCACGAGAAATCGGTCGAAGTATGGGGTCAGGCACGGGCCCAGTGGCACGCCCGCAGGGTCGCCCAGGCGTGACCCCGACGTCCGCGCTGCACGCAGGCTTGCACGATGCCTTGCCGCAGATGGCGCGGACGTTCCGCGATCCCTGGTGGATCATCGGCAGCGCGGCGATGGTGCTCGCTGGCATCCCCGGCATCGTGCCGCAGGACATCGATGTGCTCTGCGGCCGGCAGGATGCGCTGCGATTGCGCGAGGCGTGGAAAGAGCACGTCGATACGACCTACCGTCCCACGGACGGAACCCGCTTCCGTTCCACCTTCGCGCGCTTCGCGCACCTGCCGATGCCCGTGGAAGTCATGGGTGGGCTGGAACTGATGACGGAGACGGGATGGCAGCCCGTACGGGTGCAGGACGACATGCACATCGACATCGCAGGGATCGCCGTGCGCCTTCCGACGCTGGAAGAACAACGCCGCATCCTGCTCGCGTTCGGTCGCGGGAAGGATCTCGACAAGGCCGCCCGCATTCCCGTCCCGCCGGAGTATCCGCATGTCGCCTGATCCCGTCACCGTCCATGGCATGTCCACCTCGGGCAACTGCTACAAGGTGCGCCTGCTGCTCGAACAACTCGGCCGGCCCTACACCTGGATCGAGGTCGACAGCGCCAATGGCGGCACCCGCACGCCCGGCTACCTGGCGAAGAACCCGAACGGCAAGGTGCCGATGCTGGAACGCGGGGATGGCGCCGTTCTCGTGGAGTCGAACGCGATCCTGTGCTGGCTGGCCGACGGGACATCGTTGTTGCCCGCGGATGCGTGGCAAAGGGCACAGGCGCTGAGCTGGCTGTTCTTCGAGCAGTACAGCCATGAGCCCTATGTCGCGGTGGCACGCTTCATCCGCGGCTGGACGCCGCTGGACTCGCCGCGTCGCGCCGACCTGCCGCGCCTGCACGAGCGCGGCGCACAGGCGCTGGCCGTGATGGAGAAGCATCTTGAAGAGGCAGCATGGTTCACGGGTCCCGCATACGGGGTGGCCGACATCGCGCTGTTCGCGTACACCCACTGTGCGGACGACGGCGGCTTCGATCTGTCGGCGTATCCACGCATCACCGACTGGCTGGCGCGCGTGTGCGCCACGCCGGGTTTCGTTCCCATGCCGGGCGTGAGCGACGACGTCGCGGCGCGCCTGGCGTCTTCCTGATCCTGAGCGACCACATGACTGCACACCATCCGATTCCGGCCCGCATGAAGGGCCTCAACCGTGCCGAGATCTGCGACCAGAACTTCATCGAGTTCGTGAAGGACTGGAGCGGGCGTGTCGGCGCGAAGCCGGCAGCCGGCGACGCGGTACTGCCCGGCAGCATGCTGGATGCGAAAGGTTTCATCGAACTGCTGGAGTCCCAGCTGATCTCGCGCCACCTCGACCTGATGGCACGCGTACTGCGCGTGCAGAACAAGGTCTTCTACACCATCGGCAGCTCCGGCCACGAGGGCAATGCGATGGTCGCGCGGCTGACGCGGCATACCGATCCGGCCTTCCTACATTACCGCAGCGGCGGCTTCATGGCTGAACGCTTCCGCAAGCTGCCGGGCATGGATCCGGTGATGGATTCCGCGCTCAGCTTCGCCGCGAGTGCGGACGATCCCGCCTCCGGTGGTCGCCACAAGGTGTGGGGCAGCAAGCCATTGTGGGTGTTGCCGCAGACCTCGACCATCGCCTCGCACCTGCCCAAGGCGCTGGGCACGGCAGTGGCGATCGAACAGGCGCGCCGCATCGGCCATGCGCTGCCGATCCCCGACGACAGCATCGCGATCTGCTCGTTCGGCGATGCCTCCAGCAACCATGCCACCGCGCAGACCGCGTTCAATGCGGCGGCATGGACCGCATACCAGAAGCTGCCTGCGCCGGTACTGTTCGTCTGCGAGGACAACGGCATCGGCATCTCGGTGAAGACGCCGGACGGCTGGATCGGCCGCAATTTCCGTGATCGCAAGGACCTGGACTACTTCCACGCCGACGGCCTCGACCTGGCCAGCGGCTACGGGCAGGTGCAGGCGGCGGTGGATCACTGCCGGCGTACGCGCCGACCGACCTTCCTGCACCTGCGCACCACACGGATCATGGGCCACGCGGGTACCGACTTCGAGATCGAATGGCGTCCGCTCGAAGAACTGTGCGCAGTGGAAGCAACCGATCCTCTGCTGCGTTCGGCGGCGATCGCGCTGGAATCCGGACTCGTGTCCAAGGACGGGCTGCTCGGCCTGTACGAAGCCACGCGCAAGCGCTGTTTCGCCGCGGCCGAGGACGCCGACCGTCGTCCGCGCATCACCACGCTGGAGCACGTGATGGCGCCACTGGCGCCGTATACGCCCGATGCCGTGGCGGCGGAGGCGGCGCGCACGGCGCCGCACGACAAGCGCGTTGCGGCATTCGGTAGCGAAGACAAGCTGCCGGAGAAACTGCCGCCGCGCCACCTGGCCATCCAGATCAACAATGCATTGCACGATCTGTTCTGCAAGTATCCGGAGACCCTGCTGTTCGGCGAGGACGTGGCGCAGAAGGGCGGCGTCTATACGGTGACCAAGGGACTGCAGAAGGCGTTCAAGGGCACGCGCGTGTTCAACACGCTGCTTGACGAGACCATGATCCTTGGCCTGGCCCAGGGCTACGCCAACCTGGGCATGCTGCCGATCCCGGAGATCCAGTATCTGGCGTACTTCCACAACGCCTGCGACCAGATCCGTGGAGAAGCCGCCAGCCTGCAGTTCTTCAGCAACAACCAGTACCGCAATCCGATGGTGGTGCGCATGGCGGGCCTCGGCTACCAGCGCGGCTTCGGCGGCCACTTCCACAACGACAACTCGATCACCGCG
>CBIHLJ010000012.1:0-81181 GCA_966210745.1 uncultured Pseudoxanthomonas sp. | reverse complement strand
GGGGAGTTGGTGATGCGCGTTCTCCGCCATCTGTTCGCCCGTTCGGCGCGCCGGTTGTTCCCGGAATCGACTCTGCACCACATCACCGACGCCATTGCCGAAGGCGAGCGCAGGCACCGCGGCGAGGTGATGTTCGCGGTGGAGTCGGACCTGCCATTGGGTGCGGTACTTTCCGGGGTGGATCCGCGCGAGCGCGCGCACGAGGTGTTCGGGCGGCTGCGCACCTGGGACACGGAAGCCAACAACGGCGTGCTCATCTACCTGCTGCTGGCCGACCACCGCATCGAGATCATCGCCGACCGCGGCTTGAACGGCCTCGTCAGCGACGCGGCATGGCGCGAGGTCTGCCATCTGATTGAAGTGGGCATGGCGGAGAACCGGGCGGAACAGGCCGTCATCGACGGCATCCGCGCAGTCTCGGACCTGCTGGCGCTGCATTTTCCGCAGTTGGACGGCCATCCTGACGAGGACGAACTGCCCAACCGGCCGCACGTGCTGGACTGATCCGCCGATCCCGGATCAGTCCGGGATCCGCCACGCGCGGGCAGGGTGGGGCAAAATAGCCCATCTCCACCGGCCAAGCCGAGGCGCATGATCTACCTCCACCAGATCGATCCGATCATCCTTTCGCTGGGGCCGCTGAAGCTGCACTGGTACGGCCTGATGTATCTGCTGGCGTTCGTCACGGCCTGGTGGCTGGGACGCATGCGTGCGTCGCAGGGGCGATTGCCCGGCGTGGACGCCAACGCGTTCTCCGACCTGATGTTCTACGGCATGCTGGGCGTGGTGCTCGGGGGCCGCATCGGGTATGTGCTGTTCTACGGCTTTGGCACCTTCCTCGAAAATCCCTTGTCGATCTTCAAGGTCTGGGAAGGCGGCATGAGCTTCCACGGCGGCCTGCTGGGCGTGATGGCCGCAGCATGGTGTTGGTCGCGCAAACATCGCCTGCATTTTTTCGACACGATGGATTTCGTTGCGCCGGTGGTCGCTCCCGGGCTTGGCTTTGGCCGTCTGGGCAACTTCATCGGCGCCGAACTGTGGGGCAAGCCGACCGGTGGCGACTGGGGCGTCATCTTTCCGACCGATCCCGCGCTGCGCGGGCTGGATGCGGCGCAGCTGCAGGCCCAGTATGCGGCGGGCGCGCTGGATCAGTTCGCGCGCCATCCTTCGCAGCTCTACCAGGCGTTCCTCGAGGGGCTGGTGATGTTCGTGGTGCTGTGGACAGTGTCGCGCAAGCCACGCGCGCGCTACACCATCTCCGGCCTGTTCGCCCTGATGTACGGCGTGTTCCGTTTCGTGGTGGAGTTCGTGCGCGTGCCGGATGCGGACATCGGCTACCTAGCCTTTGGTTGGCTGACGATGGGCCAGGTGCTGAGCCTGCCGCTGGTGGCCCTGGGCCTGTTCCTGCTCGCGTTGTCGCGTCGCGCCCCCACCCTGCAGCCCGTCGCGCCCACCCCGGCCGCCGGCAAACAGACCGCATGACGCCATTCGCCGGAGGCAGATGATGAAGCAGTACCTCGACCTGCTGGGCCACGTGCTGGAGCAGGGCACCGAAAAATCCGACCGCACCGGCACCGGAACGCGCAGCGTGTTCGGCTGGCAGATGCGCTTCGACCTCAATGAAGGCTTTCCGCTGGTCACGACGAAGAAGCTGCACCTGCGCTCGATCGTGCACGAACTGCTGTGGTTCCTGAAAGGCGAAACCAACGTTGCCTACCTCAAGGACAACAAGGTCAGCATCTGGGACGAATGGGCCGATGCCGACGGCGAGCTCGGCCCGGTCTACGGCAAGCAGTGGCGTCGCTGGGCCACGGCCGACGGCGGCGAGATCGACCAGATCAAATGGGTCGTCGACGAGATCAAGCGCAACCCGGACTCGCGCCGGCTGATCGTGTCGGCCTGGAACGTGGCCGACCTGCCGAAGATGGCATTGATGCCCTGCCATACGATGTTCCAGTTCTACGTGGTGGAGGGAAAGCTCAGCTGCCAGCTCTACCAGCGCAGTGGCGACATCTTCCTGGGCGTACCGTTCAACATCGCCAGCTATGCGCTGCTGACCCACATGGTGGCGCAGGCCTGCGGGTTGGGTGTCGGCGACTTCGTGCACACCCTGGGCGACGCGCACCTGTATTCGAACCATTACGACCAGGCACGCGAGCAACTGGCTCGCGAACCCCGCGCGCTGCCCAAGCTTCACCTCAATCCCGAGGTCGCCGACCTGTTCGCCTTCACCTACGACGACATCGGGATCCACGGCTACGACCCGCACCCGGCGATCAAGGCGCCGGTGGCGGTCTAGACAGATTCTAGGGAGCGTTGTATGGCGCGCCGCATAACGAAAGATGATGAGCAGGAGTACTCCCAGCTCGAAGCATTCGTCGGGTTCTACGCTACAACTGTCTGGGGAATCGATCCGGACAGCGGAATTCATCCGACAAACGTTGGACGCAGGATTATGATTGAAGTGGGTAAGTCCAAGGCACTGGCTGGATTGCGACAAGCGGCAAACGATTGCCTGGAAGGCATACAGGACTTGAGTGTCGAAGAGGTGGCTGCATTGGATGCGCAATTGGAAGCGCGCGGCATATTGACCTCGACCGAGCTGCTCTATCGGTATTCGCGCAAGTACAGGGTCGTGGTTGAGCGCGGGAAAATCCGCAACGAAGCTGAGTGCCACGTGATTGCGGCGGTGGCATCCAATATGGCGATAACCATCGAGGAGCAGGAGCGCCAGACATTGGATGCCATGCTTGCCGGGTTTGTGCGATGAGGATTTCGATGATTGTGGCGCTTGATCGCCATCGCGCCATTGGTCGCGACAACGATCTGCCGTGGCGACTTCCGGATGATCTGAAACGCTTCAAGGCAATGACGCTGGGCAAGCCGGTGTTGATGGGGCGCAAGACGGCCGAATCCCTGGGCCGTGCGTTGCCGGGCCGGCTCAACCTGGTACTGACGCGCCATGGCCGCGTGCCGTTCGAAGGCATGCAGGCGGTGGCCTCGTTTGATGAGGCGATCCGGATCGCGGCAGAGCAGGGGAGTTACGAGTTGTGCGTGATCGGCGGCGGCGAGATTTACGCGCTGACCCTTGGCCGTGCGGACGTGCTGCACGTGACCGAGGTCGATGCCGTGGTCGAGGATGCGCATGCCTTCTTTCCCGAGGTCGATGCCGCGCAGTGGCATGAGATCGCGCGCGAACGGCATCCCGTGGACGCGAAGCACGCGTTGGCCTTTGACTTCGTCGAGTACCGGCGCACCTGAAAGCGGGCGGTACGCCTTCGCCCCTGGTCCGTCATGCCGGCGAAAGCCGCAATCCATTGATTGTCAGCTGACGCACATCTGACCGCAGGATCAAGATGGATTCCGGCTTTCGCCGGAATGACGGGCGGAGTCCACCCCTGCCGTCTTTGGGTGGGTCCGCAATGAGCGGACGGTCTGTGGTATCGAGCGGGTCCCGCGCTATTGAAGCGCGCCCGGCGTACGTGCGTCCGGTTGCCGGTAGTGTCCGATGATGGCGTGGCGGAACAGGATATCGTCTTCCTGCGTGCCGGCGTTGATGTTGTGCAGGATCAGCGGCGTGCCGTCGTGGCTGCGGCGGTCGGAGACGATGCCGATGTGCAGCAGGCCATTGCTCGTCAGTGTCCACGCGACGATGTCACCAGGCGCGAAGTCGTGGGCGCTTCGGCCGGTGGGCTGGCTCCATCCATGCCGCTCGAACCAGCGCATCTGGTTGGGCACACGGCGGTGGTCGATGCTGCGGTCGGGTTGGCTGAGGCCCCATCGGTTCGGATAAAGATCGAAGTGGGAGAGCATGTCCTCATGGATCATCTGCTGCAGGTCGAGCCCCTGAGTCCGCAAAGCGCGGATCACGACGTCCGTGCACACGCCACGGTCGGCCGGCACGTCCCCGCCGGGATACGACAGTCCGAAGTAGGTGGGATCGTAGGTGCGGACTACACCGATCTGCGCACGTGCCGCCGCGACCAGAGGAGGCGATGTGGGTGGCTGGGCAACCCTGTGTCGAAGCCTCCGCCGGCATGGGCGTGGAGGCCGGCGGGGTGCCGTCGCCGCAGGCGCACAAGAGGGCGGGCAACAGGCACAGCGTCAGGAGCCGCGCCAGCCGCATGCTCAGTCCTTCGGCAGTTCGCCCTTGGGCGGTGGCGGCACGTCGCGGCCGGGTACCTGCACGAGCCGGATATCGTCCGTATCCAGTTGCAACGCGGTGAGCTTGCCGCCCCACACCGCACCGGTGTCGATCGCATGCACGCCGTGCCCGATCATCAGCCCCAGCGTGGACCAGTGGCCACAGACGATCTTCAGGTCGCGCTCGGCGCGGCCCGGCACTTCGTACCAGGGATACAGACCCTGGGCCTGCCGGCCCGGCGCACCCTTCTCCTCGATCGCCATGCGTCCGCGGGGCGTGCAGTAGCGCATGCGGGTGAGCACGTTGATGATGGCGCGCGAACGGTCATGCCCGGACAGGTGCGGTGCCCAGTTCGGCTTGTCGCCGTACATGTTGCGGAACAGCTTGCGGTAGGCGTTGCCGTGCAGCTGCTGCTCGACCTCGCGCGCATGCTTCTCGGCGAGCGTGGTGGTCCACTTCGGCGCCAGGCCGGCGTGCACCATCATCCAGCCCAGGTCGCGGTCCACGTGCACCAGCTTCTGCAGGCGCAGCCAGTCCAGCAGCATGCGCGCATCGTCTGCCAGCACCACGCGCTGCAGATCGGGATTGACCTTGCGCTGCTCGTCCGGCGAACGCTCGCCGATCGCGAGCAGGGACAGGTCGTGGTTGCCGAGCACGACGACGCTGTGCTCGCGCAGCGAATGCACCAGCCGCAGCGTTTCCAGCGACTGTCCACCGCGGTTGACCAGGTCGCCGCAGAACCACAGCCGGTCCTGCGTGGGATCGAAGCGGATCTTCTCGAGCAGTCGCTGCGTGGCGTCGTAGCAGCCCTGGAGGTCGCCGATGGCCCAGACCGTCATCGCGGCGGGCTCAGTGCAGCGTCCGCGGAACGGACAGGGTGAACGTGGCGATGGGGGCGTCGAAGCGGGTGCCGTCGTCGGCCAGCATGTCGTAGCGGCCGTGCATGGTGCCCAGCGCGGTTTCCAGGATGGCACCGGATGTGTAGCGGAAATCTTCGCCCGGTCTCAACCAGGGTTGCTCGCCGACGACGCCTTCGCCTTCCACTTCCTCCACCTTGCCGTTGGCATCGGTGATGACCCAGTGGCGGCGCAGCAGCTGCGCGGGTACGCGGCCGCGGTTGTGGATGCGGATGGTGTACGCGAACACGTAACGCCCGTCCTCGGGCGCGGACTGGTCGTCCAGGAAGCGCGTGGCGACATCGACGTCGATGGCGTAGTCGGGGGAATCCATGCGGGCAGTGTATTCAAACCCGGGTGAAAGCGGAAACCATCCGCCCCGTCTCAGGCAGCGGCCACCAGATTCGCCAGCCGGATGAAGTTTTCCACCGCGACCTGCTCGGCACGTGCATCCGGACGCACGCCGGCGGCTTCGATCTGCTCGCTGGTGCAGACATCCGACAGTGCATTGCGCAGTGTCTTGCGGCGCTGGCCGAAGGCGGCGCGCACGACATGCTCGAAGCGCTTCGGGTCGCGGATGCCGATGCTCGCGGGATCGCGCGGCACCAGGCGGGCGACGGCGGAATCCACTTTCGGCGGCGGACGGAAGGCGCCCGGCGGCACCACGAACAGTGCATCCACCCTGCAGTACGCCTGCAGCATCACGCTGAGGCGGCCGTAGACCTTGCTGCCCGGCTCGGCAGCCATGCGGTCGACCACCTCCTTCTGCAGCATGAAGACCATGTCGGTGATCGCCGCCGCATGTTCGATGGCGTGGAACAGGATCGGGGAGGACAGGTTGTAGGGCAGGTTGCCGACCAGGCGCAGCTTGTCTTCGCCGGCCAGCTTGCCGAAGTCCACCGACAGCACGTCCTTGTGGATGATGGTCAGCCGCCCGATGCCTTCCGATGCTTCCATCAATGGCGTGATCAGGTCGCGATCGAACTCGATGGCGGTCAGCTCGCCATGCTTCTTCAGAAGCGGGAAGGTGATCGCGCCCTGGCCCGGGCCGATTTCGACCAGGCGGTCGCCGGGCTGCGGATTCACCGCCCTCACGATCTTGTCGATGTAGCTGCCGTCGGTCAGGAAGTGCTGGCCGAGGGACTTCTTGGGAGGAGCCTTGAAATGCGACATGGGCGGATTATGCGGGAACGCTCGCGTACTGCGTGGCGTCAAGCGCGGCCCGCGATGCGTTGGGCGGCCATCCGCGCGCAAGTAGCGACAGCCGCGAACAGGCTGGACGGGTCCGCGATGCCTTTGCCGGCCAGGTCCAGTGCCGTGCCGTGGTCGACCGCCACGCGCGGGTAGGGGAGCCCCAGGGTCAGGTTCACCGCCTGCTCGAACCCGCTGTACTTGAGCACGGGCAGGCCCTGGTCGTGGTACATCGCCACGACCGCATCGAAGCCGCGCAGCTTTTGCGGGAGGAATGCGGTGTCGGCGGGCAGTGGGCCTTCCACGCGCATGCCTTGCGCACGCAGCGAGGCGAGTACGGGCCCGATCACCTCGATCTCCTCGCGCCCGAGGTGCCCGGCTTCGCCTGCGTGCGGGTTGAGTCCCAGGACGGCGATGACCGGATCATCGATACCGAAGTCCATGCGCAGGGATGCGTGGGTGATGCGCAGGATGTCTTCCAGCAAAGCAGGCGTGATCGCTTCCGGGACATCTCGCAACGGCAGGTGGGTGGTCGCCAGCGCGACACGGACGATGTCGTTGGCGAGCATCATCACGACCTTGCAGCCGGCATGTTGCGCGAGCAGTTCGGTGGTCCCGCTGTAAGCGATCCCGCCGGCATTGATGGCCGCCTTGTGTACGGGGCCGGTCACCAGGCCGTCCAGCGATGCCTGCAGGCACGCATCGGCGGCCTGCGTCAGCGCATCGATGACAGCGCGTGCATTGCGTGGGTCGGTGCGACCGAACATGTTGGGTGCCACGTTGGGCACCGCCCGCAGCCGCAGGTCGCCTGGTTCGACGGCGACGACGGCTTCGTCGAGCAGGCGCAGCGGCAGATGGAGTGCGTCGGCCGCGGCGCGCAGTGTGCCGGGGTCACCGAACGCGAGCAGAGTACAGTCGCTGCGCGGGTGCTGCGCGAGCCGTACGCAGAGTTCGGGGCCGATGCCGCCCGGCTCGCCCGGTACCAGCGCCAGCCGCGGAATCACCTCAGCCGCCCGGCGTGGTCTCGGCGCGGTCGCCGCTGCGGAAGCTGACGTAGGCTTCGCCGCGCAGCTCCTGCAGGTAGCGGTTGTACTCGTCTTCGGCCTTGCGGCGGCCGATGGTGTCGCGGATCTGCGCGCGGCGGTTCTGGTCGGTCACGTCGGTCTGGCGGCTGCCCACGCGCTGGACGATGTGCCAGCCGGCATCGGTGCGGAACGGTGTGCCGACTTGGCCGTCCTGCAGCGCCGTCACCTGCTGGCCGAAGGCCGGACCGAACGCGTCGGCGGGGAACCAGCCCAGGTCGCCACCATCATCCCGGCTGTTCGCATCCTCGGTGGACTCCTTCGCCACGGCGACGAAGTCGGCACCGCCGGCGATGCGGGCACGCAAGGTGTCGATCTTGGCCTTGGCGGCTGCGGCATCCTGGGTTTCGGTGATCCGCACCAGGATGTGCCGCGCGTTGTACTCGGTCACGCTGCGCTTTTCGGCCTGCGCTGCATCGCGTACTTCCACCAGTTTGAGCAGCTGGAAGCCACTGGGGCCGCGCAACGGGCCGACCGACTGGCCCGGTGACATGCCCTTCAGCATCTCCACGAAGGCGGTGGGAATCTCGTCGAGGCTGCGCCAGCCGAGGTCGCCTCCTTCCAGTGCATTCGGGCTATCGGAATAGCGGACAGCGGCGGCGGAAAAGTCCAGCTCACCCTTGTCGATCAACGCCTTGATGCCATCGATCTTGCCCTGGCCGGCGGTGATCTGCTCGGCGGTGGCACCGTCCGGCAGGCTGACGAGGATATGCGCCAGATGGTATTGCGCACCGCTGTTCGCCTGCATGGCCAGCGCGGCGTCAACTTCACCCTCGCTCACCTGTACGCGGCTCTGCGCGAAGCTCTGCTTCAAGCGCTGGATGGTGATTTCGTCGCGCATCGAGTTCCGGAACTCGGCGAACGACATGCCATCGGCTTCAAGCCGCTGGCGCAGGCCGTCCGGCGTGGTTCCGTTCTGTTGGGCCACGGCATTCACGGCGTTGTTGAGGTCGGCATCGCTGACGCGGACACCGGTTTCTGCGGCCCGTGCCACCTGCAACTTCACCAGCACCAGACGCTCCAGCACCTGGCGCTCCAGCACGGCGCGCGGAGGCAGCTGGCCAGGTTGATTGGCATACTGGGCGAGGACGTTGCGGACGGCGCGGTCCAGTTCGCTCTGCAGGACGACGTCTTCGTTGACGACAGCGGCGATCCGGTCCAGCGGCTGCATTTTCTGCGCCGCCACGGGTGTTGCAGCTGCCGACAAGGCCAGCAGGCCGGCGATCAGGAGGTGGGAAAGAGGCTTGTTCATGGCATCGGATCCGGATCGTAGGTGTTGTCGTCCGAACGCGGCGCGATATTGCTCGGCGGGACGAGATAGAGGTCGTCTCGGTAGTAACCGAGAATAGCACGGCGCAGGGTGCGGTCCGTGTTCTGGCCCGCCGAACCCAGGCCCTTCAGGACGAATTCGACCTGGAAGCCGGTGTTCATGTCGCCCTCGCGATTGCGGACATAGCGGCGGACCAGCGCACGCACCGCGAGGCAACAGCTGTCCCATTGCACGCCCGCCACGCCTTCCAGCAGGCCGGGCTCGATATCGCGCTGCTCGTTGCGATAGAACGAATGATAGTAGCGTCCCACCACGCTCCATGCCGGCGTGACCGGGTACAGGAACGAGAAATCGGCCTGTTCCAGCAGGTCGCGGCGACGGCGGTAGGTGATGTTGACCACGCCATCGTCGGGCAGCAGGTAGCGTGCACGCACGCTCGCCAGGTCTTCGCGACGGAACTTCGGGTCCCACTGGTAGGAAGCGCCGATCGTCCACCGGTCCGTGGGTGCGTAGTTGGCGTCCACCACCCAGGCCGACTTGCCCTGTTCCAGCGGCACCTCGTTCGGTGCGGTTACGCGACTGTCGTCGAAGTAGCGGATCTGGCCGATGCTGGCCGACAGCCGTTCGAAGCCGTCCTTCTGCCGCAGCAGGCGTGTGCTCAGCGCAAGGGTCAATTGGTTGGCATCTGTCTGCCGGTCGGGACCCGTGTAGCGGTTGTCCCGGAACAATTGGCCATAGCTGAAATTGAACGGACGGGTATCGAAGATCGGCAGCCCTTCCTGCTCGCGGTACGGCGCGTTGAGGTAGAACAGGCGCGGTTCGAGCGTATGCAGGAAGCGGTCACCCTTGATCTCGGTCTCGCGGTCGAAATAGACACCCGCATCCAGCGAGCCGATCGGCAGGCTGCGGCTGGGCGATCGGTCGTAGAATTCCGCCACCATCGCGGGCGTCACTTGTGCAGCGGGCACGCCGTAAGCTTCGACGGCGCGATTGGTGGCGATCTGCTGCGCCAGATCAGCGTCAAGACGATACTCTGTGTGGCGATAGGCGAGCGTCGGCGTGATGTACCAGGATGCTCCCTGCAAAGGGAATGAGATGGTCGGCTTGATGTCGATGCGGCTGCCGCCGGGCTTCTCGTCGTGCTGGAATTTCACCGCTTCCGCGTGCCCACCCACGCTGATCCAGCTGCCCAGGGGCTGATTCCAGTTGAGGTAAGTGCGCGGCAGGCGGTTGTAGGGCAGTGAACGCTCGGTGCTCAGGTAATCGGCCAATTGCCAATGGTCCGCCATCAGGCCGGCAGTCCAATATTCACCAGACCCATAGATACCTGCGGTGCTGGTAACCGACGAGTAGGCTTGGCCGTACAGCGAGCTGCCGAAATCCTCCTGGTAGCGCGCGTCGCTCAGCCAGATCAGGTTGGCGCGTGCCTGCCAGTTGCGACTGAACCGGTGCGAGCCGGCGTACGAGAAATAGCCTCGACCGTCGTCCGGATCAGGGTTGTTTGGATTGAGCGGGTCGTAGTCCGCCTCATTCATGCGGTCGCGGATGAGATCGTCCTTGTTCATCCAGGCGCCCTGGATCTCGCCGCGGCCTTTTTCGTACAGGTAGCGGAATTCCGCACCCAGCTGGAATCCGCGCTCGCTCATGTAGCGCGGCTCCAGGGTGGCATCGTAGTTCGGTGCCAGGTTCAGGTAGATCGGCTGTTGGTAGTCGAAGCCGTTGCGGCCGGATAGTCCCACTGCCGGGTACAGCAGGCCGGTGTGGCGCTGGTCGTCGATCGGGAACTTCAGGTAGGGCACGTAAAGTACCGGCACCTTGCCGAGCCGGATCGTCGCGCCGCGCGCCACGCCCCAGCCGTCGTCGGTGTTGATGTCGATCCGACGCGAGCGCAGCTCCCAGCGGCGGTCCTCGGGATCGCAGGTGGAGTAGGTGGAATGCAACAGGCTGCCTTCCGGCCCCTTCATGTCGATGCGGTCGGCGCCGCCGTTGCCGCGCCGGGAGACCAGTTGGTAGCGGACGTTGTCGATCTGGTGTGAGTCGGCGCCCTGGTCGCCGCGGGCGCTGTCGGCGATCAGGCGGATGCCGGCATCCTGGTACCGGATGTGGCCGTCAGCGACGTAGGTGTCCTGCTCCTGGTCGTACTTCAGGTTGTCTGCGCCCAGGAACTGGTCCCCGCGGGTGAGGACGACCTCGCCGCTGTACTGGGGATTGGCCTCGGTGCCGGAGAGCTGGTCGCCCTCGATCGCGGTCGGCTGCTCGGCGCGCTGTTCCCGCGACGCCTGGGCGCTGCCGGGCACCGGTGGCTGCGGCGCACCCCCGAATGTCGGAATCACATCCTGGATAGGACACAGCGCCCAGCTTTCGGGCTTTTCGTCAGCCGCCAGCGCGGGCAGGCACAGGGCGATGCTGAAGGGCAACGGGAGCAGGCGAAGGGCAGGGCGCACGCGGTGCTGGGCTCGCTGTCGAACGAAAAACGGTCGTTAGCTTGCCCCATCCCATGCATGCGGGCAATGAAGGCCTTCGGCCGATGTCGGGCGGGGTTCAGCGACAGGCCTGGGGCCTCAGCGCAGCGCGTCCAGGTGGACCACGGCACACTCGCGAAGGGCATCCAGGTCGTAGCCGCCCTCGAGCATCGAGACGATCCGCCCTCCGGCATGGCGCTGTGCCAGAGCGCGCAACTGCCGGGTCAGCCATCCGAAGTCTTCGGTCTCCAGCATCAGGTCCGCCAGCGGATCGCGCATGTGCGCGTCGAAACCGGCCGAGACCAGCAGCAATTGGGGTTTGAAGTCGTCCAGCGCAGGCAGAAGTTCGTCCGCCCAGGTGTTCTGGAAACGGAAACCGCCACTCCCCGGTGGCAGCAACGCGTTGAACACGTTGCCCACCCCGCGCTCGTAGGGTGCGCCGCTGTGCGGGTAGATGCCCGATTCGTGGCTGCTGAAGTAGGCCACCCGCGGGTCGTCGTAGAAGATCGCCTGGGTGCCGTTGCCGTGGTGCACATCGAAGTCGACGACCGCCACGCGCTCCAGCCCGTGCTTGTCGCAGGCATACGCGGCCGCCACGGCAATGTTGTTGAACAGGCAAAAGCCCATGGCGGCACCGCTGGTCGCGTGGTGGCCGGGGGGGCGTACTGCGCAGAAGACGGTCAGGTCCTCGCCATTCATCACGGCATCCACCGCTGCCACACCGGCACCGGCGGCACGCAGGGCGGCGGCACGGGAGGCCGGGCACATCACCGTATCCGGATCGAGCATGCGGTAGCCGGACACATCCGCTTCAAGCACTTCGCGCACGAGCGCCTCGTCGTGCACTCGGCGCAGGTCGCCCAGCTTGACCATCGGGGCCTCGCGCCAATCAGCGTCGCCGTGGTGCAGCCGGAGCGCCTCGAGTACCACTTCCAGCCGCGCTGGCCGCTCCGGATGGTCGGGGCCGGGATCGTGCAGCAGGCAGGCGGGGTGGGTGAAGATGATCAAGGTGCCGGCGTTGCCCTCGACGGGGCGGGATCCGCCTCTCCGCAATGGAAGTCCGGCGCCATTCTAAGCGCGGGGCCGGGTACGCCGGCATCCGACCTTGGGGGAAGACGCGAGCTCAGGAATGGCGTCGTTCGTGGTTCCACAGCACTTCGCCCTGGCCGTCGGCGCGCGCGAGCACGCGGGCCAGCACGAACAGCAGGTCCGAAAGCCGGTTGAGGTAACGGATCGCTTCCGGCCGCACCGCGTCGTGGCGGGCCAAGGTCACGGTCTCGCGTTCGGCGCGGCGCACGATGGTGCGGGCCAGGTGGCAGCGCGACGCGGCCTCGCCGCCGGCAGGCAGGATGAAATCCTTCAGTGGCGGCAGGTCGTCGTTGTAGTGGTCCAACTGCCGTTCCAGTGCATCCACGTCGTCGCCGGTGATCGCGGCATGTCCGGGGATGCACAGCTCGCCGCCCAGGTCGAACAGCTGGTGCTGCACCGTGGTCAGCAGCGCGCGGATGTCGTCGGCCACGCTGGTGACGGCCAGCAGCACGCCGATGGCCGAATTGGCTTCGTCCACCGTGCCGTAGGCGGTGACGCGCGCGCAGTCCTTGCCTACGCGCGTGCCGTCGCCGAGGCCGGTGCTGCCGTCGTCACCGGTGCGGGTGTAGATCTTCGAGAGCCGGTTGCCCATCGCGAAGCCGGGTCGGTCAGTCGGCGGTACGGCCGTGAGGCCGAGCCAGGCGGACGACCTGCTCGACCACCACGTGCACGATGACGGCCAGGCCCACGTAGATCGCGGCCACGCGCAGGTACGGCAGGTACCAGTCGCTGAAGTTCTTCGACCAGCCGGCCAGCGTCGGTTCGCTGACGACCGGGCTCAGCCAGTAGAAGCTGCCCTGGCTCAGCAGGTGGCAGACGGTGACCGAGGCCAGCAGGCTGCCGACCAGCAGCGCCAGCGTGCGGCCATGGCTCTCGGTCTGGTAGCGGCGCAGCAGCGTGCCACCCAGCCACAGCGCGCCGTAGGCCGGCAGCAGGAACCAGTACGCCGGCGAGACGCAGTAGTGCGTCCAGAAGTTGATGCCCTGGCCGCTGATGACGATGTAGTCCACCGCGACCGCTGCCGCCATGAACAACGGGAACGCCCAGCGCGACCAGGTGCGCAGGTAGTAACCGCCGATGAAGAAGGCGGCCCAGCTGGCATCGGGCAACGGGCCGATGTGGCCGAACGTGGTGGGCAGGTGCAGGCGGGTGAGGACCAGCAGGGCGGCGACCAGCGTCAGCACGAGGGCGCGTTGGAAAGTGGTGTTCATCGGCAGGGTTCCGGAGACTCAGCCCCGCATTCTACCGGAGCCTGCGTCCGGCAGGCCGCAGGACGGGGCCTGGAGACCGGGGCGGTATCATGGCCGCATGACAGAACGGCATGACGTGGTGATCGTGGGTGGCGGGCTGGTCGGTGCAAGCTTGGCCATCGCCCTGGACCGGCAGGGACTGGACGTGGGTCTGGTCGAAGCGACGCCTGCGGGCCAGATGCCTGCGGTGTTCGACCAGCGCAACCTGAGCTTCGCGGCGGCCACCGTCAATGCGTTGACCGTGCTGGGGGTGATGCAACAGTTGCGTGCGCCGACCGGCCCGATCCGCCGCATCCACATCAGCCGGCAGGGCGATTTCGGTCGCGTGCAACTCGAAGCCGGGGATTATGGTCGCGAGGCTTTCGGGCAGGTGGTCGTGGCGCGTGATTTCGGCGAGGCGCTGGAGGCGCGGCTCGACCAACTGGCGCGGCTGACACGGTATCGGCCGGCGCGCTTTGTCGGGTTCGCGCCGGGCGATGCGGGAAGCCGCGTCCTGCGCATCGCCGATGCATGCGGCGGGCGCGAACTGCGCGCGCGGCTGGTGGTGGCTGCCGATGGCACGCGCAGCGCCGTACGCGATGCGCTCGGCATCGGAGTGGACGAACACGACTACCTGCAGACCCTGTTCGTCGCCCGGGTGCGTGCCACGCGTGCGCCGGATGGCACGGCATACGAGCGTTTCGGTGATGCCGGTCCCACGGCATTGCTGCCACGTGGCGATCGCCACTGGGGCGTGGTGCACGGCGTGGCACGCGCGGACGCCGACGCCGTTGCGGCGCTAGGCGAGGCTGCGTGGCTTGCGCGCCTGCAGCGCGAGGCAGGCTGGCGCATCGGCCGGCTGATCGGCAGCGGAGAGCGCAGTGGATACCCCATTGTGCGTGTCGTTGCGCAGCGCCTGGTCGCCGAGCGGGCAGTGGTACTGGGCAATGCCGCGCAGACGATCCATCCGATCGGCGCGCAGGGCTTCAATCTGGGCCTGCGGGATGCGCTGACGCTGGCGGAAGAAATCGCACGCAGCGACGATCCCGGTGATGCGGGCAGCCTCGCGGCCTATGCGGGACGCCGGCATGAAGACCGCGAACGCACGCTGGCGTTCTCCGATGGGCTGGCGCGGCTGACCGCCAACCCGTCGCCTCTGCTGAAGCCGCTACGCAGCCTGGGCCTGGTGGCGGTGGATGCGCACGCTTCGCTGCAGTCGTTCCTGGTGGGAGGCGCCATGGGATTCCGCGGGGATGTGCCGGCGTTGTGTCGCGGGGAGACCGCATGAAACGTCGCGGACAGATCGATGTGGCCGTTGTCGGTGGCGGCGTGGTGGGTGCGGCATGCGCCCTGGTGCTGGCGCGCGAAGGATTGCAGGTGACGCTGGTCGAGGGCCGCGAGCCTCCACGCTGGTCGCAGGATCAGCCGGACCTGCGTGTGTACGCGTTCGCGCCCGACAATGCGGCGCTGCTGGATGAGGCCGGCGCATGGCGCGCGGTGCGCGATGCGCGCGCGCAGCCCTACCGGTGCATGCGGGTGTGGGATGCCGCCGGAGGCGGTGAACTGCAGTTCGATGCCGATGCCCTGGGGCGTTCGCAACTGGGCTGGATTGTCGAGAACACGTTGCTGGTGGACCGGTTGTGGGCGGCCCTGCCGGCGGCGGGCGTGCAGGTGTGCTGTCCCACCCGCGTGGATACGATGGAGCAGGACGAAGCGGGCGTGACGTTGATGCTGGACGACGGCGCGCGCGTCGACGCCAGGCTTGCGGTCGCCGCCGATGGCGCCGACTCCACACTGCGCCGGCTCGCGGGCCTGGACGTCACCTCGCACGATTACGCGCAACGCGGCGTCGTGGCCTTCGTGCGGACGCAGCGGCCGCACGAGGACACGGCGTGGCAACGATTCCTGCCGACCGGCCCCCTGGCTTTCCTGCCCTTCACCGACGGCCGCAGCTCGATCGTCTGGACGCTCCCCGACGCCGAAGCCGTGCGCGTGCTGGCGCTCGACGACGCGGCGTTCGGCCATGAACTCACGCTGGCGATGGGCGGGCAACTCGGCGAGGTGGCGGTGGCGTCCGCGCGGGCGGCCTTCCCGCTGCGGCGGCAACTGGCGAAGGACTATGTCGCCGGCCGCGTGATCGTTGCCGGCGACGCAGCGCACGTGGTGCATCCCCTGGCCGGGCAGGGCGTCAACCTGGGCCTGCGTGACGTCGCCGCCTTGCGCGAAGGTATCCGTGACGCGTTGGCCCGGCATGCGGACTGGTCGGCGCCCCACCGGCTGGAACGATGGGCACGGCAGCGTCGCAGCGAGAACGCCACCGCCGCCCATGCCTTCGACGGCATCAACAAGGTGTTCTCGAACGATGAGATGCACCTGACCCTGGTGCGCGGGCCTTTGTTGGGCGTCGCGGGCAGGGTGCCGCCGCTGGTGGATTTCCTCTGGCGGCACGCAGCGGGACAGCGCGCGCGCTGACGACGGCCATGCAGCGCATGCGGTAGCCTCGCCGTTCCCGGCCGGAGTATCCGCGATGAATCCTGCGCATCCCCCCCATGACCCTTCACGCCGCCGTGTGCTGGGCGGGCTTGGCGCCGCCGGCCTGGTCGGCATGTTGCCTGCCGCGCGGGCGAAGGATCGACGCCCGCTCGGCGTCGCCCTGGTCGGCCTGGGTTACTACAGCCGCGACCTGCTCGCACCTGCGCTGCAGATGACGAAGCACTGCCGGTTGGCCGGCATCGTCACCGGTACGCCGGCCAAGGCGGAGGAATGGCAGCGTCGTCACCGCATTCCCGACCGCAACGTCTACGACTACGCGGGCTTCGACCGCATCGCCGACAACCCCGCCATCGATGTCGTGTACATCGTCCTGCCGAACCACCTGCACAAGCCGTTCACCCTGCGCGCGGCGGCGGCGGGCAAGCACGTGTGGTGCGAAAAGCCGATGGCGATGGATGCGGCAGAGGCGCGCGCGATGATCGAGGCCTGCCGGCGCCATCGCGTGCAGCTGACCATTGGCTACCGCATGCAGCACGAACCCAATACGCAGGCGGTCATGGCATTGGCCCGGTCGCATCCGTTCGGGCGCCTGCAGCGGATCCGCGCGGAAGCCGGGTTTCGCGGATTCGACGGCGCGAGCGGCGACAACTGGCGGCTGGATCCCGTGCGTGGCGGCGGCGCGATGTACGACATGGGCGTGTACGCATTGAATGCCGCACGCTATACCGCCGGTACCGAGCCCATCGCGGTGACGGCGACGCCGCATGTGGAACGCGCCGACATCTTCCGCGGCGTCGACGAGTCGATGCACTTCCTGCTTGAATTCCCCGATGGCGTCGTGGCCGACTGCGCGACCAGCTTCGGTCGCAACATGAACCTGCTGCACGCCGACTGCGTGGACGGATGGTACGAACTGTCGCCGTTCCAGGCCTACGAAGGCGTTCGCGGCGAAGCCAGCGACGGGCGTCGGTTCGACGCCGTGATCGGCGCGACGCCCGCGCAGCAGGCGAGGCAGATGGACGCCGACGCGCTGGCCATCCTGCAGCGCACGCCGCCGCGCGTGCCGGGCGAAGAGGGGTTGCGGGACATGGTGGCGCTGGATGCGATCTTCGCGTCGGCACGCGCTGGGGGTATGCGCGTGGAGATTGTGGCGGCCTGAAATCCGTCAGCCGGGGATGAAGGGGAAGACGATCTTCAGCACGCCCTTCAATCCGCCCTCGGCGGTGCTGGCAACGGCCTTGGCGCCGAGGCTGTTGAGCGCGTTGCGCGCATCCTGCCAGCGCAGTTTGGTGACGTCCTTCTTCAGCAGATCGGCCACCTCTTCGGCCGTGGGTACCAGCCTTTTCAGTTCGGCCGTCACGGCAGCGGGATCAGGTTGCAGATAGCCCCATCGCTCCGCGATGGCGAGCAGCGTATCGAAGCGCACCGCCACCACGTCGCGGTTGCGCTCGTACACGGGCAGCGCGCCCACGTCGAGGATGGCCTGTTCGAACTGCTGATGGTCGTCGGGATGCTCGATGCGGATGGCGAGGAAGCCTTCCTTGCGGCTGCGTTCGCTGACATGCTTCGCACCCGATTTCAGGTTGGTCTCGGTCAACGCCGTCGCGACGATGCGTTGCAGGGCGGCATCGCGCTCCTCGGGTACCAGTGCCCGCCAGCGTGCATAACCATCACGACGCAGCGCCTTGATCTTGGTCGGCGTCACCCGCAGCTTGCCGGCCACAGTGAAATTGGATTCGTCGCGGCCGATGGCGCCGTCGCGTTCCAGCAGCACGAAGATCAGCAATTCCAGGTCGCGCTTGGTCAGCGACTGGAAGCCCTGCAGCAGGGTCAGGCGCAGGAACTCGTTGCCGAAGCCGGCGGGGTCCTTGAGTTCGATCGGCAGCATCGCGGGTCTCCTTGTCAGAGAGGCATCTTGCCACGCCGGGATGTCAGTGCCTGAGACGTCCGCGGCACGCCGTCACAGGCCGGTCTCGCGCCCCGGATAGTCCGCGCGGAACGCTTCGATGGCGCCCCGGTCCTGAAGGGTGACGAAGACCGTGCGTCCATCCGGTCCGCCGAAGGCGACGTTGGTGGGTTTCTGGCCCTTCAGCTTCACCTCGCGCAGGACCTCACCCCGTGGCGAGACCACCACCACCGTGCCGGCCCCGTAACGGGCGATATAGAGGTTGCCCCGAACGTCCGTGCGCATGCCGTCCAGGCCATGGTCCGGAAAGGCGATCAGCAGGCGTTTGCCGGATATCCCGCCGCTGCCGTCGAGGTCATAGGCCCACACGCGTCGCTGCACGCTTTCGTTGACGTACAGCACATCGCCCTCGGGGCCGACTTCCACGCCGTTGGTGGTACCCATGCCGGTTTCCAGCAGGGCCGCCCTGCCGTAGGGCAGGATCCGCCACAGCTGGCCGGTACCGGTGCGCCAGTCGGGATCGCTGGCGTAGAACATGCCATTGGGCGCGAACGCGATGTCGTTGGGCTGGTGCGCGCCGGGCAAGGTGGCGAACACGCCGATCGTGCGATCGCGGGGATCGATGCGCAGGATCTGGTGGCCGGTGTAGTCGGCCACGTACATGAAGCCGTCCGCATCGAAGCGGATGCCGTTGCCGGTGCTGCCCTCGGGCAACGTCATGAACAGATCCACGCGCCCGGTGCCGTCGGCATCGAACGTTACCCGACCGATGGTGCCGTCACGGCCGAAACCCACCGCATAGAGTGCGCCATCGGGACCGGATGCAGGCCCCTCGATGCCCGCGCTGAACACGCCATCGCCGACCACGTCGTACGCGACGTGCAAGCTTTCCTGCGGCGGGGTGCGCGCGGCTTCTTCCGTGTGGGTGCAGCCCGCCAGCCCTGCGGCCAAACCGAGTGCGAGCAGCTTCCTCATTCCGTGCAACGTCATCCGTATCCCCTCGGGTGGCGTGTAGGCCATTCTCCACGGCTCAGCCGGGCGTGGCGAACACCGTGATCTCTTCGCGGTCGTGGTAGAGCTGGCGCGCGCGGACCTCCAGCGACCTGCCGGGCTGGTCGGCGAACAGGTCCAGACACAGCCTGGTCTCGTCCCAGCGTTTCTTCATCGGCAGCTTGAGGTTGAACACCGCGTGCCGGCACCACCCCTCGCGGAACCACTGCGCCATGCGTTCGGCGACGCGGCGCGGCTGCTCCACCATGTCGCAGACCATCCAGTCGACCGGCTGCGAGGGTTTCCAGTGGAAGCCGTCGGCGCGCAGGTGCTCGACCAGGCCGGTCGCCAGCACATGCTCGCGCAGCGGGCCGTTGTCGACGCTGGTCACGCGCAGGTGATGGCGCGTGAGTACCCAAGTCCAGCCGCCCGGTGCGGCGCCGAGATCGACGGCGGTCATGCCGGGCCTCAGCAGCGCCTCGCGCTGGCGTTCGTCGAGCAGCGAGAGGAAGGCTTCTTCCAGCTTCAATGCAGAGCGCGACGGCGCATCGGGCAGCAGCTTCAGGCGCGGGATGCCGAGCGGCCATGGCGCGCTGTCGCGTGCATCGGCGACGCACAGGAACAGGTGGTCGCCCTGCACGAACACCACATGCAGGCGCGGCAGGCGGACATCGTCCTTCTCGCTCAGGAAGCCGGCCTTGCGCAGCGCCGGGCGAAGCGCGTTGCCGAAACTGCGCGCCAGCCCGGCCAACGGCTTCGCGCTGTCCGAATCCGGATGCTCCACCCACAGGTCGCCATAGCGTCCGCTGCCCGCCAAGGCGGCGAGGAGCGGCGTGATGCGGTCCTTGGGGTCGATGCCGCGCAGTTCGGCGAGCAGCCGCAGCTTCTGCCGGGCGAAGATCAGGTCGCGCCAGGGCAGCGCGCGGTCCAGCGCCTGCGCTTCATCGCAGACGAACACGACATGGCCATCGTTGCGCTGCGCGCGCGCATAGCCGGCGAACCCGGCCAGCGCGGCGCGCTCGGTCAGTTCGGCAGCAAGTTCGGGTTCGAATCCCTGGCGGCAATAAGCCAGCAGGCCGGTCGTCGATGACATGGCGCGGTCGCGTGAAGCGGATGGCTGCGGCTCCTGCCGCGAGGACAGGGTACAGGAGAAGCCGGGTGCGATGGCTTCTCCGCGCGTCGCTCAGTACTTGTCGCCGCCCGACTCGCCATAGTGCCTGAGCACCGCGCGCGCATCCTCGCGGCGCAGGTCGCGCACGACCTCGATGCCGCGCTTGTTGAGCTCGCCGATCCAGTCCGTCGGCAGCGGCCCTTCATCGAACTCGGTCAGTTCCATCACGTCCTCGGCGCGCGCGCCGATCAGCAGGCGGTCGATGCCGGCCCACACCGTGGCGCCGTAGCACTGGCAGCACGGCTGCGAGGACGTGGCCAGCACCACCGGCGCGATGCGGTCGTTGAGGCGCGGCGTCTGCAGGCGCTGCTGCGCCAGCATGTAGGCCATGTTCTCGGCATGCGCCAGCGAGCAGGTGTGGGGCATCACCCGGTTCACGCCGAGGGCGATGACGCGGTCATCGGGGCCGAACACCACCGCGCCGAACGGACCGCCGGTGTTGGCGTCCACGTTGCGGCGCGACAGGTCGATGGCCAGCGCGACCTTGTCCTCGTCGCTCGGGAACGTCGCGGCGGGATCGAGAAGGTCGTGGGTCCAGGCGGGCAGGGTGAGATGGATCTGTTGGTAGAGCATCAACGTGCAGGCAGTTTCGAGGAAGAGGAATCGGATTCGCAGCGGCCGCTGACGCATTGGCACGCGGTCACGTCGGCGAAGCCGCAGACGCTCATGCGACCGCTGGCGGCGCATTGCGCCTGCACGCCCTGCGGATCGGTGGGGCTGTTCTTGTTGACGCAGGCCGGCATCGCACCGCAGCAGTTGCCCACGTTCTTCACCGCGCAGTCCGCGCTGGTCTTGCAGGCGTAGTCGACGGTGATCGCGCCGGCCTCGCGTGGTGGCAGATTCCCGCCCGTCGGTTTTGGGGTTGGCGTGGGCGTCGATGCTGGCGGCGGTTCGGCCGCCACGCCATCGGAGGATGCCGGTGCCGCGCAACTCGCAAGTGCGAGCAGAAACAGGCAGGACAGCAGGGCAGGCAGCGGGCGCAGCGAGATGCGGGACATGGCGGACTCCTTTGCTCGATGATGGTGCGCGCCAGCCTGCCGGCCACCGCCTCAACGGGCGGTGAAAGCGGCCGGCATCAGGCCTTGGTCGTCCAGGTGTCGCGCAGGGTCACGCTGCGGTTGAACACCGGGCGCTCCGCCGTATGGTCGTAACGGTCGGTCACGAAATAGCCGGTGCGCTCGAACTGGAACGACTGCTCGGGCGCGGCGCTCGCCGCCGACGGCTCGACATACCCGGTCACCGTGCGGCGCGATTCGGGGTTCATGTAGTCGCGATAGGTCTTGCCCTCCGATTCGTCGTCGGGATTGGCGACGGTGAACAGGCGGTCATACAGGCGGATCTCGGCAGCCAACGCGTGCTTCGCGCTGACCCAGTGGATGGTGCCCTTGATCTTGCGCTCGGCACCGGCCATGCCGGGGCGCGATTCGGGGTCCAGCCAGCCGCGCAGCTCGACGATCTCGCCGGCCTCGTTCTTGACCACTTCATCGCAGCGCACGATGCCGGCGCCACGCAGGCGCACTTCGCCGCCCGTGGTGAGGCGCTTGAAGCCCTTCGGCGGCACTTCCTCGAAGTCCTCGCGCTCGATCCACAGCTCGCGCGAGAACGGCACGCTGCGCTGGCCGAACGATTCGTCCTTCGGGTGGTTGGAGAACGTCAGCGTTTCCTCGTGGCCTTCCGGCAGGTTCGCCAGCACCAGTTTCACCGGATCGATCACGCCCATGCGGCGCGGCGCGGCGGCATCCAGGTCCTCGCGCAACGCGCCTTCCAGGATGGAGATGTCCAGCAGCGAGTTCTGCTTGCTGATGCCCACGCGGTCCACCATCAGGCGCAGCGCCGCCGGCGTGTAACCGCGGCGGCGGATGCCCTGCAGGGTCGGCATGCGCGGGTCGTCCCAGCCGTCGACCAGCTTGTCTTCCACCATGGCGAGCAGCTTGCGCTTGCTCATCACCAGGTAGTTGAAGTTAAGGCGCGAGAACTCGATCTGGCGCGGCTTGTTGGCTTCCTTCGGCAGGCCCTTGGCCAGCAGCGGCGCGATCAGGTCCGGCGAGTTGGCCAGGTCCACCTTGTCCACGCACCAGTCGTACAGAGGACGGTGATCTTCGAACTCAAGCGTGCACAGCGAGTGGGTGATGCCTTCTACCGCATCGCTCAGCGAGTGCGCGTAGTCGTACATCGGGTAGATCGGCCAGTCGTTGCCGGTGTTCTGGTGCTCGACGTGCTTGATGCGGTACAGCGCCGGGTCGCGCAGGTTGATGTTGCCGCTGGCCATGTCGATCTTGGCGCGCAGCGTGCGCGCGCCGTCCGGGAACTCGCCCGCGCGCATGCGGCGGAACAGGTCCAGGTTCTCCTCGACGCTGCGGTCGCGGTAGGGCGAGTTGCGGCCCGGCTCGGTCAGCGTGCCGCGGTACTCGCGTACTTCTTCGGCGCTCAGGTCGCAGACGAACGCGTCGCCCTGGCGGATCAGCTTCTCGCCGGCCAGGTACAGCACCTCGAAGTAGTCCGACGCATGGCGCAGGTCGTGCCAGTCGAAGCCCAGCCAGCGCACGTCGTCCTGGATGGCGCGGACGTACTCGGGGTCTTCCTTGGCCGGATTGGTGTCGTCCAGGCGCAGGTTGCACACGCCACCGAACTCGCCGGCGATGCCGAAGTCCAGGCAGATCGCCTTGGCGTGGCCGATGTGCAGGTAGCCGTTGGGCTCGGGCGGGAAGCGGGTCTTCACCGAGGTGTGGCGACCGCTGGCCAGGTCCTCGCGCACGATCTGGCGGATGAAATCCCGTTTCTCGGGAGCGACATCATCCGGAAGGGCGGCAGGGCGGGCGTCGTCGTTGGACATCGGGGCGGACAGGCTCGGAAAAACGCAAGTTTAGCCGGTCCGGCGCTCGCACTGGTCTATCCTGAACAGCCCGACGCGCGTGGATCTCCGCATGAGCCTTTCCGTCCTGGTCATCGGCAACAAGAACTACTCGTCCTGGTCGCTGCGGCCGTGGCTGCTGCTGCGGCACTTCGGGGTGGGCTTCGAGGAGGTCCGGTTGCCCCTCGACACGCCGCAGTTCGCCGATGAGGTCCTGCGCCACTCCCCGACGGGCAAGGTACCGGCACTGCATGATGGCGACGTCCAGGTCTGGGATTCGCTGGCCATCTGCGAGTACGCCAACGAGCGCTGGCTGGACGGCCGGGGGTGGCCGAAGGACCTGGCCGCCCGCGCCATGGCGCGCGCCGCGGCGGCGGAGATGCACTCCGGCTTCGTCGCACTGCGCACGCAGCTGCCGATGAACAGCCGGCGGACCCCGGACGCCTACCGCTGGGATGCCGCCGCCCAACGCGACATCGACCGCGCGCAGGGACTGTGGCGCCAGCTTCGTGACGCGCAAGGCGATGGCGGGGACTTCCTGTGCGGCGATTTCGGCATCGTCGACGCGATGTATGCGCCGGTGGCGGTCCGCTTCGACGGCTACGGCGTGCCGGTCGACGCCGTCGCACGCCGCTACATGGATGCGCTGTTCGCGCTGCCGGCGATGCGGGAATGGCGCGCAGCGGCGGCGGCGGAAACTGAATCGGTCGCGGCCACCGAGGCACTGCGCTCCCCGCTGTAGAGGACACCCGGTGTAGGCTGGTCCCGGAGGATACATCCATGCGCGTGGTCTACCTGGCCGACAACCTGTTCGACGCCCATCTGGTCAAGCACGCGCTGGAGGAGGCCGAGATTCCCGCGTTCGTGTTCGGCGAATCGCTGTTGGGCGGCATGGGTGAACTGCCTCTTTTCGGCGTGCTGCGTGTCTGCGTGCCGGACCCGGCGTTTCCTGAAGCAGAGGGCATCGTGAAAGCGCTCGGACTGGAATCGCGCGACGACGGCCCCATCTTGGAAGGCGACGATGAGGGCGTCGGCATCCTGCCCGCCTGACCCGTGCTTCCCCACGATCAAGAGGTTCGCCATGCTGGGTATCGGAGCCTACAAGCAGCGCATGCCGCGCACGGAAGACATGCTGCCGGGACGCGAGACGCCGCTGCTGTTGCACAACGTGCATTTCGTCAACGGCCATCCGCTGCGCGACGCATTCGAGGGATTGCTGCAGGTGGAGTTCGGCCTGGGCTGCTTCTGGGGTGCCGAGCGCAAGTTCTGGAACCTGCCGGGCGTGTACAGCACGTCGGTCGGCTATGCCGGCGGCGGCACGCCGAACGCGACCTACGAGGAGGTCTGTTCCGGCCAGACCGGCCATAACGAAGTCGTGCGTGTGGTCTACGATCCGGCACAGGTGTCGTTCGAACGCCTGCTGCAGGTGTTCTGGGAAAGCCATGACCCCACCCAGGGCATGCGGCAGGGCAACGACGTGGGCACGCAGTACCGCTCCGGCATCTACTGCCATACACCGGAACAGCACGCCGCGGCCGAAGCCAGCCTGAAGACCTATCAGCAGACGCTGCATGCCGCCGGCTACGGCGATATCACCACCGAGATCGTCCATCCGGCGCCGCCGTTCTACTACGCCGAGGACTACCACCAGCAGTATCTGGCCAAGAATCCCAATGGCTATTGCGGGCTGGGTGGTACCGGCGTGAGCTGCCCTGTCGGGCTGGGCGTCTGATCCGGCGCCCAGCCGGCCTCAAGGCAGGTGTTCGCACCAGTACTGCAGTTCGCTGCTCTTGGTGGGTTCGTAGACGGCATGGAAGCCGGTGAAACCGCGTCCTTCCTGCTTTCCAGCGAACGGAGGCGAGTGCGTGGCCGCATGGACCAGCACGGGCTGACCCGTGGCCATGCCGTAGACATAGACCTTGACGGCCTTGCCGGTGGCGGCGCGGTCCACGTAGACCGGCTTGAACTCGAAGTAGCGCCCGATCTTCTTGCCGGTTGCCCGATAGGGATCGTGGGTCGGCGCTGCGTCGACGGTGAAGTGCTCGCCACCGTAGACGATGTGGCAGCGCACGCTGGCGGCTTGGGCCTGTACGGCCAGCGGCCCCAAGGCGAGGAGGGTCAGCAAGCGTCTCGCCTTCATGTCATTCGCCCGAGCATTGATTGACGGCCTTCCGGTCGGGGCTGGCGCAGGGACTGCTGGCGGTCGGGTCCGGATGCGGCACCCCGTTCGCGTCGAGCTTCGCTACGTGCGTGCGCCAGTCCACCACGCCGGTGCGGTCCACCCTGGCCGACAGCACCCAGCCGGTGGTCGTCGCCGGCGTGTCGAATCCGTTGAACAGGAAGTTGCCCAGGCTGTAGATGATCGGCTTGCCGCGGTAGTACTCGGCGCCCTGGGTGACATGCGGATGGCCTCCCACCACAAGGTCGGCGCCCGCGTCGATCATGCGCCGGGCAAATGCGCGCAAGCGCGGACTGGGATCGGGTTCGTCCTCCCAGCCCCAATGCATGAAGGGGATGACGACGTCGGCGCGATGCACGCGCCGCGCCGCGATGATGTCCTCGATCACGTCGTCGTCCTCGCCGCTCCAGGCTACGCCGGGACGGCCGGCATCGGCTTCGAAGGAACGGGGTTTGAACTCCACATAGCCCAGCAGCGCGATGCGCACGCCGTTGCGCTCGACGATCCAGGGCGCATGGGCTGCCGTGGCGTCGCGACCGCCGCCGAAATAGGGCAGGCCCGCCTTGTCCATCAGCGCCAGCTGCTCGGCGAATGCGGCCTTGCCGAAATCGCCCGAGTGGTTGTTGGCCAGGGACACGGCGTCGAAATGCCGCTTCAGGACCGGCAGCGTGCGTGGCTCGGCCCGGAACGTGTACGGTTTTTCTTCCGCCGTGCCCGTGGTCGCGACCACGCACTCCAGGTTGCCTATCCGCACATCGTGCGAGAACAGCAGCGACGCGAAGGGCTGGAAGGGATCCTCGCCGCGTGCGATCAGCTCACCGGGCGTTTCCGCCACCATGATGTCGCCGACGAAGATCAGGCTGGCATCGCCCGATGACGCATGGGCCATCGGGGATGCTGCGAGGAGGGTGGACGATAGCAGGAGGGCGCGCATGCGCCCGATCATCCCGTGTCCCGCGCTAGGGCGCCAGCCCCGCCGCGCCGCCGCGCAGGGCGGCAGCGGGTCGGAGTGGCGTCAGGCGGACAGCTTCTCGCGAACCGTCGTGCGCAGGGCGGCCAGGTCCTTGGCGAAGGTCTCGATGCCGGTGGCCAGCTTTTCCTTCGCCATCGGATCGGCTTCGATCGCGGCGGCGAAACTCTCCGCCGTGACCGGCGCCGCGCTGACAGGCTCGGCAATTGCGGGGGACAGCTTGCGCGGCAGGTCGCCGTGCTCCTGGTCCAGCGTCTCCAGCAGGTCTGGCGAAATCGTCAGGCGGTCGCAACCGGCGAGTGCCTCGATCTGCGCGGTGGAGCGGAACGAGGCGCCCATCACCACCGTCGGCGAGCCGCGGCGCTTGAACTCGGCGTACACGCCGCGCACGAACACCACGCCCGGATCCTCATCGATGTTCGCCGGCGCCTGGCCATTGGCCACGTACCAGTCGAGGATGCGACCCACGAACGGCGAGATCAGGAACGCGCCGGCTTCCGCACAGGCGATGGCCTGGGTGGGGTTGAAGATCAGGGTGAGGTTGCAGTCGATGCCCTCGGCCTGCAGCACGCGTGCGGCTTCCACGCCTTCCCAGGTGGAGGCGACTTTGATCAGGATGCGGTCGCGGCCGATGCCCTGGTCGGCATACATCTGCACGAACTTGCGCGCCTTGGCCACGGTGGCGGCGGTGTCGTAGGCCTGATCGGCATCGACCTCGGTGGAGACGCGGCCGGGAATCAGCCCGGCAAGCTTCGCTCCCACGCCGACGGTCAGGCGGTCCACTACTTCGTCCACCAGCGCTTCTCCGCCGCCCTGCGCGCGCGCCCATGCCAGTTGCTCTTCGATCAGGTCGGCGTACACCGGCAGGTCCAGCGCCTTCTTCACCAGCGTCGGATTGGTGGTGCAGTCCACTGGCTTGAGGCGCTTGATGGCGTCGTAGTCGCCGGTGTCGGCGACGACCACGGACAGGTCGCGGAGCTGTTGCAGCTTGGAGGGGGCGGTGTCGGTCATGGGCGGTCGATGGGAGGGGGGAAATCGGGTGACAAGTATGCCTTGTCCCGCAGGGACGGGCCGGCTGCGGGAGCGTACTTTTCGTGGATTGACGCGATAGCGTGGCCGCCGATCAGCGATGCAGGTCGCCGCTGGCTTCGGGCTGGTAGTCGATCGCGGTGACGCGCAGGCGCAACGGCCGGTTGCCGGACGCCTGCCAGTCGATCGTCTGTCCCACTGACAGTCCCAGCAGCGCGCTGCCGACCGGTGCCAGCACGGATACCAGTCCGGTCTCGACGTTCGCTTCGTGGGGATACACCAGGGTCAGGCGGTGGTGTTCGCCGGTGAGCTCGTCCTCGCACTCCACACGCGAGTGCATCGTCACCACATTGTCCGGCATGTCGTCCGGCGTACGCACGTCGGCGCGGTTCAGTTCTTCCATCAGTGCAAGCGCGGCGGGATGCCGGCGCAGCACGGGCGTGTCGAGCAGGGCCTCCAGGCGTGACAGGTCGCGGCTGGAAATGACGAGCGGGGGCAGCGACGGCGGCAGGCCGCTGGTGCGGGTGTTGTTCATCGTGTTTTCTCTGGTTTTGGGGTCGCGCAAAAGGAAACGGGCGACGCGTTGCCGCGCCGCCCATCGGAGTCCTGTTTTGCGTGCCTACCGTAGCCCGGAAGCGGCGAGGGTTCAAGCCAGCGACGGCGGCCGGGACGATGGGGTGCTGTCGTGCGCTGCCTGCGCGCTGACGAAGGGCGCGTCCGGTTCGAAAAGGCCGGGCGGCAGCTCGCGGAACACGTTGGCGAGCTCCAGCAGGAAATCGTTCATGGCCGAGCTTTTGCGCCACACCATCGCGATCTGTCGGCTGGGATGGGAATCGCTGAACCCCAGCAGGTGGATGTTCTCGTAACGCGCGACGGGTGGCTTCACCGCGAGGGTAGGCAGCAGGGTGATGCCGACGTCGGCGGCGACCATCTGCCGCAGCGTTTCGAGGCTGGTGGCGCGGAACTCGGACTTCTCGTTAGCGCCGGAGAGGCGGCACACGTCCAGTGCCTGTTCGCGCAGGCAGTGCCCGTCTTCAAGCAGCAGCAACTGGTACTGCGAGAGTTCGGCCAGCGTCAGCGACTCGCGTTTCGCCAGGGGGTGCGATTCCGGCACGGCGAGCAGGAAGGGTTCCTCGAACAGGAACTCGGTATGCAACTGGTCGTCCGCCACGGGCAACGCGAGCAGGCCGGCATCGAGCTTGCCTTCGCGCAGGCGCGACAGCAGCACGTCGCTCTTCTCTTCGATCAGCAGCAGTTCCAGATGCGGAAACCGTGCGCGCAGCCGCGGTACCACATGCGGCAACAGGTAGGGGCCGAGGGTGGGGAACAGTCCCAGGCGCACCGTACCGGCTTCGGGGTCCTGGCTGCGGCGCGCGGCTTCCTTCATCTGTTCGACTTCGGCGACGATGCGGCGCGCGCGGTCGGCAGCATCGCGGCCGGCGGGCGTCAGCATCACCTTGCGGGGCGCGCGCTCCACCAGCGACACGCCCAGTTCGTCTTCCAGCTTCTTGATCTGCGTCGACAGCGTGGGTTGGCTGACGTAGCACGCCGCCGCAGCGCGACCGAAATGCTTGTGGTCGGCCAGTGCCACCAGGTACTTCAGGTCGCGGAGATTCATCGGACTCCTCCCTCAGGGAACGGCGTTGCGTGCGACGGGGCACGGACCAGCATACGGCCCACGCCCATGCATCATGCCGCTACCGCGTCCGGCGTTTCCACAGGTGCCGACGTGCGGATCAGATGATCGAATGCGCTGAGCGCGGCCTTGGAACCCTCGCCCATGGCAATGACGATCTGCTTGTACGGTACCGTGGTGGCGTCGCCGGCGGCGAACACGCCCGGCACGCTGGTCTGGCCGCGGTCGTCGACGATGATCTCGCCGCGCGGGCTCAACGCCACCACGCCCTTCAGCCATTCGGTGTTCGGCAGCAGGCCGATCTGCACGAAGATGCCCTCCAGTTCCACGCGATGCGTATCGCCGCCGTTACGGTCCTTGTAAACCAGGCCATTGATCTTGCTGCCGTCGCCCAGCACTTCCGTCGTCTGCGCGCCGGTGACGATGCGCACGTTCGGCAGACTGCGCAGCTTGCGCTGCAGCACGTCGTCGGCGCGAAGCTGACTGTCGAATTCGATCAGCGTGACGTGCGCCACGATGCCAGCCAGATCGATCGCGGCTTCGACGCCGGAGTTGCCACCGCCGATCACCGCCACGCGCTTGCCCTTGAACAGCGGGCCGTCGCAGTGCGGGCAGTAGGCCACGCCCTTGTTGCGGTACTCGTTCTCGCCGGGCACGTTCATCTGCCGCCAGCGGGCGCCGGTGGAGAGGATCACCGTCTTCGACTTCAGCGACGCGCCATTGGCAAGCTGTACTTCGACCAGGCCGTCCTTGCCGGCCGGCACCAGCTTGTCCGCACGCTGCAGGTTCATCACGTCGACCTGGTAGTCGCGCACGTGCTGCTCCAGCGCGGCGGCGAGCTTCGGGCCCTCGGTGTACGGCACGGAGATGAAGTTCTCGATCGCCATGGTGTCCAGCACCTGGCCACCGAAGCGTTCGGCTGCCACGCCGGTGCGGATGCCCTTGCGTGCGGCGTAGATCGCGGCCGCGGCACCGGCGGGGCCACCCCCGACGACGAGCACGTCGTACGGCGCCTTCGCCCTGATCTTCTCGGCCTCGCGGCTGCCGGCGTTCGTATCCAGCTTGGCGACGATCTCTTCCACGCCCATGCGGCCAGCACCGAAGACTTCACCGTTGAGGAAGATCGTCGGCACCGACATGACTTCGCGCTGCTCGACCTCCTGTTGGAACAGCGCGCCGTCGATGGCGACGTGCTGGATCTTCGGATTCAGCACCGCCATCAGGTTCAGCGCCTGCACCACATCCGGGCAGTTCTGGCACGACAGCGAGAAATAGGTTTCGAAGCGGTAGTCCCCGTCGAGCGAACGGATCTGTTCGATCACGTCCTGCGCCAGCTTCGACGGGTGGCCGCCGACCTGCAGCAGCGCCAGCACCAGCGAGGTGAACTCGTGGCCCATCGGCAGGCCGGCGAACGTCAGGTGGATGTCATGGCCGGGCGATGTCAGCGCGAACGACGGCGTGCGCTCGCCGCCGCGTTGTTCGGTGACGCGGATCTTGTCCGACACGTCCTGCAGATCCTTCAGCAGCGCCTGCAGTTCGGCCGAACCGGTGCTGTCGTCCAGGTGGGCGGTGATGTGGATGGGGCGCACGGCTTTTTCCATGTAGGCCTTCAGCTGCGTCTTCAGATTGGCGTCCAGCATGGCGAACGTCTCCGTGTAGGAAATCGGGGGAAGGGAAGGTCAGGCGTTTGCAGGAGCGGCATGCGCCGGGGGAGGGAGCCGGCCAGGGAGGGGGAACCGGCAAGCGGCACATGCCGCTGCTGCAAACGTCCGTCGGGGAGGCCGACCTCCGGGCGCGTGGCCCGGAGGTGGCTTGATGCGTGTTCGTGGAGCGCGGCGCATCCATCGGACAGATGCGCCGGTGTTGCGGAGCGACTTAGATCTTGCCCACCAGGTCCAGCGACGGGGCAATCGTCTGCGCGCCTTCCTTCCACTTGGCCGGGCAGACCTGGCCGGGGTTGGCGGCGGTGAACTGCGCGGCCTTCAGCTTGCGCAGGGTTTCCGACACGTCGCGGGCGATCTCGTTGCTGTGGATTTCGGCGGTCTTGATGACGCCTTCCGGGTTGATGACGAAGGTGCCACGCAGTGCCAAGCCTTCTTCTTCGATGTGCACGCCGAAGGCGCGGGTCAGCTGGTGGGTCGGGTCGCCGACCAGCGGGAACTGGGCCTTGCCCACCGCCGGGGAGGTTTCGTGCCACACCTTGTGCGAGAAATGCGTGTCGGTGGTGACGATGTAGACCTCGGCGCCGGCCTTCTGGAACTCGGCGTAGTTGGCGGCGGCGTCTTCCACTTCGGTCGGGCAATTGAAGGTGAAGGCGGCCGGCATGAAGATCAGGACCGACCACTTGCCCTTCAGGGTGCCGTCGGTGACTTCGACGAATTCGCCGTTGTGGAAGGCGGTGGTCTTGAACGGCTGGACCGCGGTGTTGATCAGGGACATGGAAGATCCTCGTGAGTGGAGTGGGTGTGGTGAAGCGATGGCGCCATGGTAGGCAGGGACTATTGATATCTCAAATCGATTGATGGAATTGAATGAATAGTTTTTGACTATCGAAATCCCGGCGCCGATGCGCTACCTGGCGATCGTGATACCTGACGTAGGGATTAAAGTCATGTTTTTCAACAAGTTGATGGAGATCTGGCCTGCTTATCATTCATGCCTGCTACGCGCATGCGATATCCGGCGGGCGCCCGGCACGCCGTGAACAGGGAAATGGTCCGGAGCAGGGTGGCCAGCCAAGCTCCATACGCGATTGAGCACCATGATGGTGCGCCGCGGCGATGCGGCCGCGTCCTGCGGGCCCCGGCCCGCTACCATGCGCGGCAATGCCTGCCGACCTGATCACTGCCCGACTCGACCTGGCCCTGCGCGCCGCCGCGTCCCGCTTGTCCGGACCCGACGCGCGGCACGAGGCTGAGCACCTGCTGCTGCACGTGCTGGGTCGCGACCGGGCGTGGCTGTTCGCGCATGGCGACGACCCGTTGCCCGACCGGGAGGCGGCGGCGTTCGACGCCCTGCTGGCGCGGCGTATCGCGGGCGAGCCGCTGGCGTACCTGCTGGGCCGGCGCGGGTTCTGGACGCTGGACCTGCAGGTCTCCCCCGCCACGCTGATCCCGCGCCCCGAGACCGAGCGGCTGGTGGAACTGGCGCTGGAGCGGCTGCCGGGCGAACGCCCGCTGCGCGTCGCCGACCTGGGTACCGGCAGCGGCGCCATCGCGCTCGCGCTGGCCAGCGAACGACCGTTGGCGCAGGTCGTCGCGACAGACCTCAGTGAAGACGCCCTGCGAGTGGCACAGTCGAACGCGCACACGCACGGTCTGGCCAACGTGGTGTTCCGCCGCGGCAGTTGGCTGACACCACTGGCGGGAGAGCGCTTCGACCTGATCGCCAGCAACCCGCCCTACATCGCCGACGGCGATCCCCACCTGGTGCAGGGCGACCTGCGCTTCGAGCCGCCCACGGCACTGTCGTCCGGCGCCGACGGACTGGATGCGATCCGCGAGATCGTGGCCGCGGCCCCCGCGCACCTGCTGCCGGATGGTTGGTTGCTGCTGGAGCACGGCTGGGACCAGGGCGAGGCGATCCGCGCGCTGTTGGCCGGTTCGGATTTCATCGACGTGGCGACCTTCGCCGACCTTGAAGAGCGCGACCGCGTCACCCTCGGGCGCGTCACGGAAGCGCAGGACCGCAGCCGCTAGACTGTCGCTTTCATCCAGGACAGGCCGCCCATGCGCACGCTGTACCCCGATATCGAGCCCTTCGACACCGGCACGCTGAAGGTCGACGACCGCCACACGCTGTACTACGAACAGTGCGGCAATCCGCAGGGCAAGCCCGTGGTGCTTCTCCATGGCGGGCCGGGCGCCGGCTGCAGCCCGAAGATGCGTCGTTTCCACGATCCGGCGAAGTACCGCATCGTGCTGTTCGACCAGCGCGGTTCCGGCCGCTCCACGCCGCACGCGGATCTGGTCGACAACACCACCTGGGACCTGGTGGCCGACATCGAAAAGCTGCGCGGGAAGCTCGGCATCGACCGCTGGCAGGTGTTCGGCGGCAGCTGGGGTTCCACGCTGGCGCTGGCCTATGCCGAAACGCATCCGCAGCGCGTCAGCGAACTCGTGCTGCGTGGCATCTTCATGCTGCGCCGCTGGGAACTGGAGTGGTTCTACCAGGAAGGCGCCAGCCGCCTGTTCCCGGATGCGTGGGAGCACTACATAACCGCGATTCCACCGGTGGAGCGCCACGACCTGATTTCCGCCTTCCACCGCCGGCTGACGTCCGCCGACAAGGCGACGCGCCTGGCCGCCGCGAAGGCGTGGAGCGTGTGGGAAGGGGCGACCAGCTTCCTGCACGTGGACGCGGACTTCATCAGCGGGCACGAGGAGCCGGAGTTCGCGCTGGCGTTCGCGCGCATCGAGAACCACTACTTCGTCAACGGCGGCTTCTTCGAGGTCGAAGACCAACTGCTGCGCGATGCCTCGCGCATCGCCGACATCCCGGGCGTCATCGTGCATGGGCGCTACGACGTGGTCTGTCCGATCGCCAATGCATGGGAACTGCACAAGGCGTGGCCGAAGGCGAAGCTCGAGATCACGCCAGCCTCGGGCCACTCGGCTTTCGAAGCCGAGAATGTCGACGCCCTCGTGCGCGCGACCGACGCCTTCGCCTGACGCCCCATCGCAGACGGGAGAACACCATGGAGCATTCGCGCGCCACCGCATCCGCGTTCGACCCGCGTGTGCTGGACCTGTACGACGACTACGTCCATGGCCGCGTCGACCGGCGCGGTTTCCTGGCCGGCGCCGCGCAGTTCGCCGTGGGCGGCACCACGGCGGCCGCGCTGCTGGCGGCGCTGACGCCGCAGTACGCGTTCGCGGCACAGGTGGACGTGGATGATCCACGCATCACCACCGTCTACCGGACGTTTCCCGCGCCGCAGGGCCATGGCGAAGGCCGTGGCCTGCTGGCGATGCCGCGTGCGGAGGGCCCGTCTCCGGTCGTGCTGGTAGTGCACGAGAATCGCGGCCTGAATCCTTACATCGAAGACGTCGCACGCCGGCTGGCGGTGGCGGGCTTCATCGCGTTCGCGCCCGACGCGCTGTATCCGCTCGGCGGCTATCCCGGCGACGACGACGCCGGGCGCGAGATGCAGGCCACGCTGGACCGTTCAAAGGTGCTGGCGGACATGGAGGCTGCAGCGCACTTCGCGCATGGGCTGCCGCGCAGCAACGGCAAGTTGGGCGTGGTGGGGTTCTGTTTCGGTGGCCTGGTCACCAACCTGCTGGCGGCGCGGCTGCCCGACCTGGTGGATGCCGGCGTGCCGTACTACGGCGGCCAACCCACCGCGGAAGAGGCAGCGCGCATCAAGGCGCCCTTGCTGCTGCAGTTCGCCGAACTGGATACGCGCGTCAATGCGGGTTGGCCCGCCTACGAACAGGCGCTTGAAGCCGCCGGCGTGTCCTACGAGACGCACGTCTACCCGGGCGTCAACCATGGATTCCACAACGACACCACGCCCCGTTACGACCAGGCGGCTGCCGACCTCTCATGGCAGCGCACGCTCGCGTTCTTCCGCCTGCAGCTCGCCTGATCGACGTGCGGCCCACTGCGCCACCCGTGAGGAGCCGGGCGTGTCCGGTGCGCGCACAGCGGTGCGATCCAGTCGTGTGGGTGCCGCTCCTTCCTTGAAGCGTGACGGCGTAGGCCACGTGATTTGGGGTGGATCGAGCGATGACGGCACACGCAGCAATGCAGGCGGGCGAGGCGAGGATCGGGCTGGAGGATGTCGACATCCCGCGGCTCGGGATGGCGGCCATGCGGTTCATCAAGGCAATCGAGCAGGGTCAGCACGACGTCCTGTGGGATGCCGCCTCCGCATCGATCCGTCGTGCGATGGGGCGTGAGGCGTTCGTCGCGTTGATGGCGCAGCGGCACGGTGCGCTGGGTCGGGGGCGAAGCCGTCGCTGGGCGGCCGTGCGGGTCGACCAACCCAGCCAGCGGCCGCGATGGCAGCCGGGCACGTATGCCGTGCTCGAGTTCTCGGTGATGTTCGGCGAAGCCGGCGCGCCGCATCGCGAAACGGTGACACTGCGGCGCGAGGATGAAGGCGTCTGGCGGCTGGCAGGCTACGCGGTCAAGGCGGACTGAGGCGCGTCAGTCGCGCGGCGTGCCGTCCAAGGTGTGGTCGATCATCCAAAGCCCCGCCCAGAGCTTGGCGTCCAGTTCGTAGCCCCCCCGCATCTTCTGCACCAGCCACGCAGCTGCACGCACGCGCGGGATCGCATGCACGGTGATGTCCTCATCACCGTCACCCCCGCCTTCTCCGATCCTGCGCAGCCCGGTCGCCCGGACGAAGGCGATCTTCTCGCTGCTGCTGCCGGAGGATGTCGGACCGATCATCAACACCTCGGCCTGCTCCGCCGTCCAGCCGGTTTCCTCCTCCAGTTCCCGGATGGCGGAGACCTCGATCGACTCGCCGGCATGGATGTCGCCGACCAGGCCCGCCGGCATCTCGATGGTCCGTGCCTGCAACGGCACCCGGAACTGCTCCACGAACAGCACGTCGTCATCCGGCGTCACCGCGATGATGATCGCCGCCAGTCCGCCGGCATGCGCGCGTTCCACGTATTCCCACGTGCCGCGCACCATCATCCGCTGATACTTGCCCTGCCACACCACGTGGGCGGGCTGTTGGCGCTTGTCGTCATCACGATCATCCATGGGGCGATGCTATCGGGTGCGCGTGACGATTCACAGCGGTCGATCGCGCGGCTATTCCAGCCCCGCCGCCACCCGCAGCCGGCGCCGGGTCATCGGGCCGAAGCGCAACGCATCCGAGAGGCCTGCCAGCATGTCGCCATCGGCCTGGCCACGGACGTGACCGGTTTCCACCTCGCCGAGTGGCGCATCCAGGGCGATCGTGGTGAGCTGGCGCCATAGCAGGGCATGCTCGCGCTGTTCGCGCAGGCGCACGGCGAGCGTCGCGGCACCGCGCAGCCGCAGGAACGCGACTTCATCCATGCGTGCGAGCAGGGTGTCCAGATCGCCGAAGTGCGCCAGCAGCACGGCGGCGGATTTCGCGCCGATCCCGGTCACACCGGGAATGTTGTCCACGGCGTCGCCCGTCAGCGCCAGGTAGTCGGCGATCTGCCGCGCTTCCACGCCGTGCCGGGCCTTCACGCCCTGCATGCCCCAGCGCTGGCCGCGGGCGAAGTCCCATTGCTCGTCGTGCTCCTGCAGGAGTTGCGACAGGTCCTTGTCCGCGGACACGATGATGCCGCGGAAACCCTGTGGCCTTGCGGCATGCAATGCGCTGCCGATCAGGTCGTCTGCTTCGTACTCGCCATGGGCGAGCACGCTCAGCCCGAGCGCGGCACAGAGCGCCTTGCAGTGCGTGAACTGTCGTCGGAGCTCTTCCGGCGCCGGGTCGCGATTGGCCTTGTAGGCCGGATAGAGCCGATTGCGGAAGCAGCTGTCCAGTGCCTCGTCGAAGGCGATGGCGATGTGCGCGGGGCGCTCCTTTTCGAGCAGCTCCAGCAGGAAGCGCGCGAAGCCGTGCACCGCATTGGTGGGCCAGCCATCGGCATCCTGGAATTCGTCCGGCATCGAGTGCCAGGCGCGGAACACGTACAGGCTGGCGTCGACCAGGTGGAGCGGACGCATCACGGCCTGCTCAGGCATGGGGCGTCCAGTCGCTGAGCAGCGCGGCGGGATCGGGGCGTTCGCGTTCGGGGGCGTCCAACTGCGGTGTGCCGATGTGGATGAAGCCGGCGATCTTCTCGTTCGCAGCCAGGCCGAGCGTTTCCGCCACGGCATCGTCGTACGCCATCCAGCCGGTCAGCCATTGCGCGCCGAAGCCGAGTGCCTGCGCGGATTGCAGCAGGGCAAAGCAGACGCTGCCCGCAGTGAGCAGTTGCTCCTGCTCCGGCACCTTGTGGCCCGAGGTGAGGTGCGCGACCACGGTGATGACGACTGGTGCATGCGAGAAGCGCGCGCGGTCCTTCGCGACCACGGCGTCCGCCGCAGCGGGATCGAGATGCAAGGTGCGTGCCGCCAGGTGTTCGCCGAGCGCATGCCGCGCTTCGCCCTGGATGCGGAGGAAGCGGAACGGCACCAGCTTGCCGTGATCCGGTACGCGGACCGCGGAAGCGAGCATCCGGAGCAACGTGGCATCGTCAGGGCCGGGGGTGCCGAGCTGTTTGGAGGGCACGGAACGGCGTGCGTCGAGGAAGTGCAGGGGATCGGTAAGCGACATGCGTCAAGTTTACCGTGTCACATCTTGTTGCATGGCACTAAAATGACGAGGCCATCACGGTTGCCGGTCCGCCGGATTTCCTACGATGTCATCGCGGATCCCCGGTCCGTATCCCCCGAACTCCTTTCGCCTGCCAAGGCGGGGAACCTTGCGCATGTCGAACGTCCTCAATATCGCCGATCGGCCCGGTCGCGACACGCGTCTGCTGGATCAGGCGCGTGATGCGGCGATCCCGCCGCTGGTGGACGCCTTCGCGGTGGCGCTGGGTCGTTTCGACGATGCGCTGTTCGACCGCGCCGAGCGGGCCGGCCCCTCGCAGATGGCCTTCCTGGATGCGATGCGTGAACTGCGCCGCCGCCGCGAAGACATCATCGTGCGCTTCCGCGCCCATCTGCAGCGGGCCTGGAGCGCGCTGCAGGAAGGGCAGCCACTGTCCATGGAGCGCGCATTCGCACAGGGGTCGGAAGACGGACTGACCCTGATAACGGACCAGGAGCTGGAATCCCGGCTGGCCGTACGCAACCTGGCCAGCGTCATCCAGCGCGACTGCAAGCCCGTCCTCGCCCGGCTGGACCGCCGCCTGGGCTGGATCGCCGGCAATGTCGTGCTGGACGTGGAGCTCAACCCCATCGGCCCCGAGCACATCGGCGTGGCCGTCCACCAGGCGTTCTCGGCGTGCGACCTCACGCCCGAGGTCCGGCTGGTGGTGATCAAGCTGTGCGAGCGGGACCTCGTGCCCGCGATCGCGCGCATCTATGCGTCGTTGGACCAGCGGCTCATGCAGGTCGGCGTGATGCCGGACCTGCCGTCGCGCCGCGCGCCGAAGCCGGAAGCGGGCGCGGCGCCGGACATGGAGAACGAGGGTGAAGGCGGCGAGGAGCCCGGCGCACCTGCGTGGGCAGCGCGTTTCCTCAATCGCATGGCCGGCGTGAGCCGTGGCCTCGAAGCCACGCGCGCCGCCCCGATGATGGGTGGTTTCGGCGACGTGCCGCCTGGCTACGGCGCCGCACCAGGCGCGCAAGGTGTCCTGCTTGAAGCGTTGCATCACCTGCTGCAGGAGTCGCGCCGTGGTCGCGATGCGGGCGATGCGGCGGAAGCGCGCGCGGCCGACCAGCGCCAGCGCGACCTGTCGCAGCGGGAAATGCTCTCGGTGCTGTCCCTGTTGCAGGCCACGCCCAGCGCCACGCTGCGTGCGGCGATCGGCGACAACGGGGAATCGCTGGCGCAGCGGCTGAAGAACGAAGTGCTCAGCAGCGCCATGCAGCTCGGCGTTGACCCCTCCACCGCGCGCCTGGCGCCCGTGGATGAGGACGCAATCGACCTGGTCGGCATGCTGTTCGACGTGATGCTGGACGAGCGCGACCTGGAGGGCCGTCCGCGCGAACTGATCGGCCGCCTCGTGGTGCCGTTCGTCAAGGTGGCGCTGCTGGACCGGCGCATGTTCGTGCAGAAGACCCATCCCGCGCGCCGCCTGCTCAACGTGTTGGCGGAGGCCTGCGAGGGCAACAACGGCGAGAGCGCCGCCGAGCGCACCCTGCTGACCAAGGTGGAAGAGGTGGTCGACCGCCTGGTCGCCGAGTTCAACGAGAACCTCGCAATCTTCCTGACGCTGGAAGAAGAATTCCGTGCCTTCCTGGAGCAGCATCGCCGCCGCATCGAGATCGCGGAACGCCGCGCCGCCGAGATCCAGCGCGGGCAGGAGCGCCTGGAAGCCGCGCGCGCGCGCATGAACACCGAGTTGGACGAACGCCTCGCGGATCGCCGCGTGCCTCAGGCCATCGAGGATTTCCTGCGCCAGCCGTGGGCGCACCACGTCACCATGACGGTGCTGCGCGAAGGCGAGGAAGGCGAGGGACTGCGCGAATCGCTCACACTGGCGGATGGCGTGCTGGAGGAACTCACCGAAGCGCAGCGCCATGTCATCGGCAAGCCCTGGTTGCAGGCGTGGCGACCGGCGTTGTTGAAGGTGTTCGCCAGCGTCGGCATGAATCAGGATGCCGCGGGCGGCGCCGTGGATGCATTGCACGACACGCTGCAGGCGGTGGCCGCAGCGCGTCCCGACCTGGAGAAGGCGCTGCCGGAACTGCCGCAGGTGGTGCTGCCGAAGCCGGTCATCGACGAGGAAGCCACGCCGATCCAGCTGGTCGCGGGCGCGGATACGCTCGAGTTCGACCACAGCGATGCGGACCATTTCCGCAATCTGGCCATCGGCACCTGGCTGGACTTCATCGACAAGGACAACAAGGTGCAGGCGGGCAAGCTGTCGTGGGTCAGCCCGATCTCCTCGCGCCTGCTGTTCGTCAATCGTCGCGGCGTACGCTTCTGCGTTGCCTCGCCGGAAGAACTGGCCGCGATGGTGCGCTTGGGCCGCCTTCGCACGCACCAGAGCGAGGACGCCTTCGACAGTGCCATGCAGGGCGTGATCGAGCGCCTCGAGCCCACCCCGTCCCCCGCCGCGGCGGTCTGACCGCCCGACCCACTGCCGGTCCTCCGCTTCCGCGCGGGGATGCCGCGCTCTGTTAGCATCCGGACACGGATGACCTAACGACGAGGGGCGCATGGCGGTCGAAGTTCGGGTACTGAAGGAAACCGCGACCGGTGAGCGCCGCGTGGCTGCGACGCCGGAAACGGTCCGCAAACTGCTGGCCGCAGGCGCACGGGTGACCGTGGAGCGCGGCGCGGGCCAGGCGGCCGGTTTCGTCGATCAGGCGTATGCCGATGCGGGGGCGGAGCTCGTCGATGGCGAAGGCCGGGAGGGTGCCGAGCTGCTGCTCTGCGTGCAGCCGCCGGCGCCCGACGCCATCCGCCATTTCAAGATGGGCGCCACGCTGGTGGGCGTGCTGCAGCCATCCGCCGATCCCGCGCGCGACGAAGCGCTTCGCGCACGCGGCATCCAGGCGTTCCCGCTCGAGCGGCTGCCGCGCACCACGCGTGCGCAGGCGATGGACGTATTGAGTTCGCAGGCGGGCATGGCCGGTTACAAGGCGGTATTGATCGCCGCGCAGCTGGCCCCGCGCTTCTTCCCGATGCTGACCACGGCCGCCGGCACCATCCGGCCATCGAAGGTGTTGATCGTGGGCGCCGGCGTGGCGGGTCTGCAGGGCGTGGCCACAGCCAAGCGCCTGGGCGCGCAGGTTGAGGGCTTCGACGTGCGTCCGGAAACGCGCGAGCAGATCGAATCGCTGGGCGGGAAGTTCCTGGACCTGGGCGTCAGCGCGGCGGGCGATGGCGGGTATGCGCGGCAGCTGACGGACGAAGAGCGTGCGTTGCAGCAGCAGCGGCTGGCGGATCATCTGAAGGGTATCGATGTGGTGGTGTGCACCGCGGCGGTGCCCGGCCGGCCCGCGCCGAAGATCATCAGTGCCGCGATGGTGGCGGGCATGAAGCCCGGCAGTGTCATCGTGGACCTCGCCGCCGAAACCGGCGGCAACTGCGAACTTACCCGGCCGGGCGAGACCTACGAGCACCAGGGCGTGACCCTGGCCGGACCGCTGAATCTCGCCAGCCTCGGTGCTGTCCACGCCAGCGAGATGTATGCCCGCAACGTGCTCAACTTCGTGTCGCTGTTCGTCAGGGAAGGTGCGCTGCAGTTCGACTGGGACGACGAACTGCTGGCGAAGACGGTGTGGCCGGAGAGGCCATCGGCGACGCCGGCTGCGGCCTGACGGCCGCCCTCAATGGTCTGGCCGCCGGTCACGCTCGCGCGGCGGCGGCGCGTTGTCGCGCATCCAGGCCTCGCGCTGTTCGGGCGTCATCTTCTTCCACTGCTCGCGCAGGTCGGCGCGCTGCTCGGGGGTGAGCGTCTTCATGCGGCCGTAGAGCGCACGCGCCTGGCGGCGTTGCTCCGGGTTCATGCCCTCGAAACGCTTCATGCCATGCCGTGCCTGTGCACGTTGTTCCGGCGTGAGGGCCTGCCAGCGCTGGGCGCGCTCCATCATGCGCCGACGCTCGTCCGGCTCGCGGTTCCAGCGATCGCGCACGGGTGCGATGAGCGTTTCGCGTTGCTGGGGCGTCAGCTTCTCCCACTCGGGCAGCGGCGCGGGCGTGGACTGCGCCCATGCGTGGCCGCTGGCAAGCAGCAGGCCAAGGACAAAAAGGCGGGTGGCGCGGGCAATCATGGGGTCGACTCCATGGCGAGGGGTTGGGCATCGGCGGAGGCCAGCCACAGATACAGGTCGGGATCTTCATCGAGCGCGCTCGGGACGCCGAGCGCGTCGGCCGTGATGTCGCTGGCCTGGGCATTGGACGATGTCGTGGCCACCGGGGAGGGCACAGGTGTGTCCGGCGCACGCGGCAGCCACTGCAGTCCAAGCCCCACCGCGAGCACTGCGGAGAACGCTGTCGCCGTCAGCCAGCCCCAGGCGCGCGGGGTACCGGCCGCCGGCGCGCGACGCTGGTTTTCGTGGCGGGCGGTCCGCAGCCGCAGCAGCGTCTGTGGCGACACCTGCGCCACAGCAGCCTGGTGCAGGCGACGGGCCTGCTGGTCGAAGCCGTGGCCGTTGTCGTGGGTGGGGTTCATCGGAATTCCTCCAGTTGCCGTTGCAGGGCATCGCGCGCACGGGACAGATGCGTCTTTACCGAGCCCTCCGAGCAGCCCATCGCGCGCGCCGTGTCGGCCACGTCCAGTTCTTCCAGCACGCGCAGGGTGAATGCTTCGCGCTGCCGGGCAGGCAATGCACGCAGGGCATGCACGAGGCGCGTGTAGGCTTCGCGCTGGTCGTGCGCCTGCGAGGGGCCGGCGCCGTGGTCGGGCGCCCAGTCCACCGGGCTTTCTTCGCCGCGGTCGCCGGTCGGCAGCAGCCAGCGCAGCCGGAAGCCAGCGCGGCGCTGCAGGTCGACGATGCGCCGGCGCAGGATGCTCCAGAACAAAGGCGTCCATTCCGCGGCAGGGCGGTCGGCGTACACCAGCATCTTCATCATGGCGTCCTGCACGGCGTCCAGCGCATCCTCGCGATGGCGCAGGCCGGCTTCGGCGAAACGGAACGCGCGCGGCCCGATGTCAGCCAGGAACAGATCGAGCGTCGCCGCCAGCGGGCTGGACGGCGACGTTTCCGGCGACGGACTGGGGGCGGTGCTCACCAACATAGCTTAGCGGCCAGTGGCGTGAATCAGCCGCGACGATCCAGGCGGCGGTCGATGCGGTCGCCGCGACGGTCCCAATGCGCTTCGGCGCGCTCGCCCTTGCGGTCCAGGCGGAGGTCGATACGGTCGCCACGGCGCTCCAGGTGCTTCGCGGCGCGGGGATGGCCATGGGTGTAGGCCCACTGCGCGCTGCGGTCGAAGCGCCGTTCGATGCGGTCGCCGCGCGCATCCATGCGGTGCTCCACGCGCTCGCCCTTGCGATCCAGCCGGTGGTCGATGCGGTCTCCTGCATCGCGCGCGGAGGCGACGCCGGTGGTGCCCAGCAGCAGTGCAACCAGGGCCAGCAGTGACGTGTGCTTCATGGTCGGATCCTCGGGGCGGTGGGGTGCAGGCATGGGAACGCATCGCGCGGAGCACGGTTGACAGGCCGGGAGGCGACGCCCGCCGGGTTCAGGTACGGTTATGATGCGGGGCACACCCTGCGCGCCGCGCTGCGGTGTCGACAACGTGGACAGGATGGGGGAGCGGATGAGCGACGGGTTCGTGGCGCTGTACATCTTCATGCTGGCGGCCATCGCCGGGCACGTGATCATTTCGCGGGTGCCGGTGATCCTGCATACGCCGTTGATGTCCGGCTCCAACTTCATCCACGGCATCGTGCTGATCGGTGCGATGGTGGTGCTGGGCCATGCCGATACCACGCTGGAGAAGGCCATCGGCTTCATCGCCGTGCTGCTGGGTGCCGGCAACGCGGCCGGTGGCTACGTGGTCACCGAGCGCATGCTGGACATGTTCAAGAGCAGCAAGAAGCCGGGAGACGCCAAATGAGCGCGCTCACCCTGGTGAAACTGAGTTACTTCGTGGCCGCCACGCTGTTCCTGCTGGGCCTGCAGCGCATGGCCAGCCCCAAGACCGCGCGCAGCGGCATCCAGTGGGCGGGCGCGGGCATGCTGATCGCCACCATCGCCACGTTCTTCCTGCCGGGGCTGCACAACATCGGCCTGATGATCGCCGCCATCGTGATCGGCGTGGGCCTGAACTGGGTCTGGGGCAAGAAGGTCGCCATCACCGACATGCCGCAGATGGTCGCGCTGTTCAACGGCATGGGCGGCGGTTCGGCGGCAGCGATTGGCGCCGTTGAACTGGTGCGCTATTCCTCCGGCGAGCCCGCGCCGTCGACCTTCACCCTGTCGCTCGCCGTCATCGGCGCGCTGATCGGCGCGGTGTCGTTGACCGGTTCGGTGATCGCCTGGGCCAAGCTCGACGGACGCATGGACAAGCGCTACACGTTCCCGGGGCAGCAGTGGTTCAACGCCCTGGTCGCGCTGGCGGCGGTGGTCTGCGGCGTGATGGCGCTCACAACGTTGGCGATGCCGTGGATCATCGCCTTCTTCGTGCTGTCGCTGGCGCTGGGCGTGCTGATGACGCTGCCCATCGGCGGCGCCGACATGCCGGTGGTGATCTCGCTGTACAACGCGTTCACCGGCCTGGCGGTCGCGTTCGAAGGCTACGTGCTTGGCAACGAAGCGCTCATCATCGCCGGCACCATGGTCGGTGCGGCCGGCATGCTACTGACGCGGCTGATGGCCAAGGCCATGAACCGCAAGATCACCAACGTGCTGTTCTCCAACTTCGGCGGTGGCGGCGCGGCCATGCAGGAGATCGGCGGGTCGATGAAGCCCATCGAGGCCGCCGACGTCGCCGCGATGATGGCCTACGCCGAACGCGTGGTGATCGTGCCCGGCTACGGCCTGGCCGTGGCGCAGGCGCAGCACAAGATCTGGGAGCTGAGCCAGAAGTTGATGGATCGCGGAGTGAAGGTGAAGTTCGCCATCCATCCGGTCGCCGGCCGCATGCCGGGCCACATGAACGTGCTGCTGGCGGAAGCCGGCGTGCCGTACGACCTGATCGTCGACATGGACGACATCAACCCCGAGTTCGCCAATACCGACGTCTCGCTGGTGATCGGCGCCAACGATGTGGTCAACCCGGTGGCGAAGACCGATCCCGCATCGCCGATCTACGGCATGCCGATCCTCGATGTGGTGAATTCGAAGAACACCATCGTCATCAAGCGCGGCAAGGGTACGGGCTTCGCCGGCATCGAGAACGCGCTGTTCTATGCCGACAACACCCGCATGCTGTATGGCGACGGCAGCGAGATGGCCAATGCGCTGGTCAGCGAACTGAAGGCGCTGGATGGCGGGCACTGAGCGCGCGCGCCCACGACGGGGGCAAAGAAAAAGCCGGGCATTGCCCGGCTTTTTCTTTTCGGGATCGCACCCGTATCAAAACCTGACCTTCGCCGTGATGCCGTATGCGCGCGGCTGGCCGGCGACGAACGTGGGGGTACCGAACTGGCGGCCGGTGTTGCCGGCGTCAATCAGGTATTCCTCATCGGTGAGGTTGCTGCCCCACACGCCCAGGTCCCAGCGGCCATCGGCCAGCGTCACGCCCATGCGCAGGTTGAACAGGCCGTAGGCGTCCTGTTCCAGGCCGGGGGTGTTCTCGTCCTCGAAGTACACCTTCGACTTCCAGCTGTATGACGGACGCAGGTAGAAGCTGGCGCCGCCCATCGGCACGCGCCAATCCATGCCGATCGCGGCGGCGTGGTCGGGCGTCAGGCGGAAACGGTGGCCGGCGTAGAGCTGGGCGTTGCCGTCGTCGTCGCGGTCGTCGAAGCGCGCATGCGTCCAGGCGTAGTTGGCGAACAGCACCAGTCCGGTCGCCAGCTCGCCGGTGATCGAGGCTTCCACGCCCTTGGCCGTGGCGTTGCCGCCGTTGGTGGGGATCAGGAATGGGGTGCCGCCGCTGGGGTTGGGGATCTGCGTCTGGAAGTCGCTGTAGTCGTACCAGTACGCGGACACGTCATAGGCCAGGCGGCCGCCGGACGTGCCGCCTTTCAGGCCGATCTCGTAGCTGTTGACGATCTCCGCCGGCAGCACCTGGCTGCCTTGCGGGTTGATGTCGATCACGTTGGGGCGGCGACCGCGCGACGCGGTGGCGTAGCCGCTCAGCGTCGGCGAGAACGCATAGCGCGCGGCGAGGCGGCCGACGATCGCATCGAAGTCCTCGCTGCGCTCCAGCTTGCCGGCCGTGGCGCTGTTGAGGATGTTGTTGCCGGCCAGCGGCACGGGCGCGCCGGCGCCCAGACCGTTGAACAGGGTGGGCGCGTTGCCGGCGAAGCCCTGGTAGCCCGCAGTCTGCTTCTCCCACGTCGCACGCAGGCCCGCGCTCAGTTCCAGCGACGGCGTGACCCGCCAGGTGCCGTCGACGAACACATCCCAGGCCTTGGTCGTGCCGTAGTTGGCGAAGGCTTCGCGATGGTCCGGGTTGAGCAGCGTGTGCAGGCCACCCGGCAGGGTGTAGCCCACCAGCGGATCGCCATCGGGCCCGAACAGCGGGATCGCCGGGAACGGGATGCCGCCCAGCAGCGCGCCGATCTGCTGGCGGAAGGCCGCGTTCTGCGACAGCAGCGCCAACAGGCTGCGCTCGTCGGTGGCGAACGGTACGTACTGCGAGCCGTCCTCGACGAAGTAGCTGGCGCCGAAGAAACCGGCGAACGTTTCGCCGTCGTCGAAGCTGAAGCGGACCTCCTGGCTGAACTGGTCGCCTTCGGCGATCTCGGCGAACTCCATCGCCTTCAGGCGCGAGCCGTCGGCATCGAATTCCTCGTGCGAATCGAAGCTGCGCCAGCCGCCGATGGTGTCCAGCGTCCAGGTGTCGCCCAGCGGGAAGGAGCCCAGTGCGGTCAGGCTGCGCACGGTGCGGTCCAGGCCGAGTTCGTCGCCGCGGTTGAGCTCGGCGTCCGCGTACGGCGTGGTGCTGCCCTGGCGGTTCGGAATCGTGCCGCTGATGAAGGCGGTGCCCGGCGGCGTGTCCTTCTGGTAGTTGGCGATCAGGTCGATCCGGCTGGCCTCGCCGATCATCGCGCCCAGGCTGGCGCGCAGCGCGGTGGTGTCCTTGCCGTTGAGCGTGCCGCCGGCGGCGTTGTCGATGCTGCCGTCGCGTTCTTCGTGGAAGACCGCCACGCGCGCGGCCAGGGCTTCCGGTGCGATCTGCGCGTTGAAGTAGCCGCTGGCCAGGCGCTGGCTGTCGCTGCCCACGCCCAGTTCGAAGGCGCCGCTGGTGGCGTCCTTGGCTTTGTTCTGGATGTAGTGCACGGCGCCGACTTGCGCGGCGCGGCCGAACAGCGTGCCCTGCGGGCCGCGCAGCACTTCCACGCGCTCCATGTCGAACAGGGCGGCCGAGGCGCCGCGCGAACGGCTGATCGACACGCCGTCCTGGAACACCGAAATGCGCGGCTGCACGTTGGCTTCTCCGCTGTCGGAGGTGATGCCGCGGATCACGTAGCCGGGATTGTTCGGGCTCTGTTCCTGCACCTGCAGGCCGGGCACGAAACCGGCCAGATCGCCCAGCGTGGTCATGCCCTGGCGGTCGAGGAAGTCGCCGGAATACGCAGTGATCGCGATCGGCACTTCCGACACCTGCTGCTCGCGCTTCTGCGCGGTCACGACGATGGTGTCCAACTGCGTGGCAGTGCCGGCATCGGGTGCGTCGGCCTGTTGCGCGAGCGCGACGGCAGGACTGGCCAGCACCACGCAGAGTGCGACGGTGAGGGAGCGGCGGGCAGGGTGACGCGTTGTGCGGGTGCTGGGAGTCATGGCAGGCCGGTGGAGGGGGGAGGGAAGGCGATGCGCCGCGCGCGATGCATGGCGAAGCGACGGCACAGGCTGACCGCTTGATGTTGCTGCGCCATGACGGGCTCGACTGCCATATCACCGCAACCTCCGCCGGCGATGCTGCGCGGCTTCGTGACATGGAGCCATGCGTGAACGCATCCGATCCTTCTGCGCTGCGCCCGTCGCGGCGCACGTTCCTCAAGCTGACGCTGATCGCCGCCAGCCTGCCGTTCGCGAGCCGCTGGTTTCCCGCGCAGGCCGCGCCTGCGGTGAGGCGCGATGCGTTCCCGCAGTCGGTCGCGTCGGGTGATCCGCGGCCGGACCGCGTGCTGCTGTGGACGCGTGTCCCCGATGCGGCGGGTGGCGATGTCGCCGTGCGCCTGCAGGTGGCGGACGACGCGGCGTTCTCGCAGCTGCGCATCGAGCGCGAGCTCTCCGCGCGCGCGGAGCACGACCATTGCTTGCGCGTGCGCGTGCAGGAGTTGCAGCCGGGACGGCGCTACTACTTCCGCTTCCTGCGCCGCGAGGGCAGCGCGTGGATCTCGTCGCCGCTGGGCATGACGCGCACCGCACCCGCCGCCGATGCGCCGACGCCATCCCTGCGCTTCGCCTTCATGAGTTGCCAGGACTATGGCGGGCGCTGGTACAACAGTCTGGTGCCGTTGCTGCAGGAAGACCTCGACTTCGTGCTGCACCTGGGCGACTTTGTCTACGAGTCGGTAGGCGATACGAGTTTCCAGCGCGCCGATGGTGCGCGCGGCATCGTCTTCGACGACATGGACGGTGCGTTGCGGGTCGGCGCCGAGGGCGGCGGCTACCTCGCGGCCGCCAGCCTGGACAACTACCGCCAGTTGCATCGCCAATACCGGACCGACAGCGTCCTGCAGGCACTGCTGGAACGCGTGCCGTTGGTCGCTATCTGGGACGATCACGAGTTCAGCGACGATTGCTGGCAGGACCACGCCACGTATGAAGACGGCCGGCAGGAGGAACGCGATGCGCGTCGCCGCCGCAACGCCGAGCGCGCCTACTTCGAGTACATGCCCGTCGATGTCGAGGTCGGCGAGGTGGACGCCGCCGGCATGCAGACGGTGGACGAAGCGCGCCTGCATCCGCATGTACGGCTCTGGCGACGGCTGGACTACGGGCGCGACGCCAGCTTGCTGCTGCTCGACTACCGGAGCCAGCGGCCGGACCATCCGATCCCGGAAGATGCGTTCCCCGGCGCACTGGCGTATGACGAAGCCGCACTGCGGCGACTGGCCCCGCAACTGGGCATGGCATGGCCGACGCTGGCGGCCGCGCTGATGCCGTATCTCGATCTCGCCGACGACAGCTGGAAGGCCCTGCGCAAGCCGCTGCGACGCGCGCTGACGAAGGCCTACCTCGACGCCGGCGTGGACAGGAAGGATGCCGCGGCACGGGCGGCCACACTATCCACGCAGCCGATGGCGGTGTACGTGGTCCGTGACGTGCTGGCGCGCTACAACGCCGCGGTGCCGGGCTTCATGGAAGTAGATCTTCCGCCGGAAGCCCGCGACGACTACCCGCGCGGCCTGCCCTGGCTGGCGTTCGGCAAGAGCGCGCTGTTCAGCCACCTCGGCAGCCGCTACATGGTGGTGAAGGAGAGCTACGACCTGCTGCTCGCCCTGCGCCAGGCCGACAATGCGTTGCCGCCCGCGCTGGGCGAGGCGCAGCAGGCGTGGCTGGCCGCGCAGTTGGAGGAGGATGCGTCGCGTGCGTTCTTCGTCGCCAGTTCGGTATCGATGACGCCGATGGTGCTGGACCTGTCCCATCCCGCGCTCGATGCGCCGCCGCTGCTGCGACGGAAGTTCTACCTCAACGTCGATCAATGGGATGGCTTTGGCGTGCAGCGCGATGCGCTGGTGGCGGCGCTGGACCGCACGGCCAGCGCGGTGGTGCTATCGGGTGATATCCATGCCAGTTTCGCCACCCAGCATTCCAGCAAGACCGTGGAGTTCACGGCGCCGGCGATCTCGTCGTCCACGCTTTCGGCCATCATGGCAGACGCGGCGAAGGCGGATCCGGCTTCCGCAGCGGCGGGCGAGCGGCTGGTCGCCGGACTGGATGCCCTGCTGGTGGCGGGAGAACCGCGCATCCGCCATGCGCAGACACGCCACCATGGGGTCGGTGTGTTCCAGCGTGAAGTCGACGGTGCCTGCAACGTACAGTTCCTGCTGCTGCCGGCAGACCTGTGCGGCCAGCGGCTCTACGACGACGCGACGCGCATCGGTGCCGCACTGGTGCGCGAAACGTTCACCGTCACCTCGGCGCCGAACGGTGGGCGCGTGCTGCGGACGCCGGCCTGATGCGGCGTCAGCGCGTCCACCAGGCCGCCAGCAGCGGCGCTGCCGCCAGTGCCGCGACATCCAGCGGCGTGGTGGTCAGGGACACCAGCGTCCACGCATGGTCCGAGCCCAGCCGCAGCACCGAATCCCATGGATTGAGTCCGAACGCGAAGCCCATCTGGGTCGCCGCGATGGTCCACAGCGCCAACGCGGCGATCGCGCCGGTGGCCAGCGCCCCCAGCACGGCACGACGCGGTCCCGCGGGCATGCCGCACAGGCGCAGCACCAGCACCACATCGAGCGCGGCGACCAGCGCCATCCAGCCGGCCTGGCGCTGCAGGTAGAGCGCCAGCGCCACCCAGATCACCAGCACGCTGCCGCCGGCCAGCACGAGCATCAGGGGAACAAGCCACGGGGCGGTACGACGCAGGGCGGGGGACATGGAGACTCCGGCAAGGCCGCCAAGGATACGGCCTGAACGCGACCACCGGGGCGCGGCGCTACAATAGGTCGCCTTGCAGCGCCCCACGCGCGCCCCCATCTGGTCCGGCATGTACTCCCGCAGCAGCGAACCCGTCCAATTCTCCCGCGATTGCGCCGCCGTGCTGGTGCCGCAGGGGGAACTCGTCACCCTGCCGGCCGGCAGCTATGGCTACATCACCCAGGCGCTGGGCGGCAGCTATACCGTCTTCGTGGAAGGCAACCTGATGCGCATCGCCGGCAGGGATGCGGATGCCATCGGCAAGGAACCCTCCGAACCCCTGTCGCTCCCCGACAACGCCAGCGACGAAGAAGTCGAGGCGCTGGTGTGGAACCAGCTGCGCACCTGTTTCGATCCGGAAATCCCCTTCAACATCGTCGACCTCGGCCTGGTCTACGAGGCCAACCTCACCACCCGCGAGGACGGCCAGCGCGGGGTCGACGTGAAGATGACGCTGACTGCGCCCGGCTGCGGCATGGGCGAGATCCTGGTCGATGACGTGCGCAGCAAGCTGGAAATGATCCCCACCGTGGCCGAGGCCGATGTCGAACTCGTGTTCGATCCGCCCTGGGGCCGCCACATGATGTCCGAAGCCGCCAAGCTGGAAACCGGCATGCTCTGAGCCGCCGGCTCACCCGAAGCAGAACCCGTCAGGAAGGAAGAAATGAACGTGATGAACGCCGCCCCGTTGACCTACCGCGTGACCCGCAACGAGAAGGCCCGCACGGCCGCCGAGCGCGACGCCATTCTCGCCAGCCCCGGGTTCGGCCTGCACTTCACCGACCACATGGTCGCCATCAGCTGGGACAAGGCCCAGGGCTGGCACGGTGCGGAAGTGCGCGCCTACGGTCCGCTGTCGCTCGACCCGGCTGCGTCGGTACTGCACTACGGCCAGGAGATCTTCGAAGGCATCAAGGCCTACCGCCACGCTGATGGTTCCATCTGGACCTTCCGTCCCGACGCCAACGGCGCGCGCCTGCAGCGTTCGGCCGCACGCCTGGCGCTGCCGCAGCTGCCGGTGGCCGAGTTCGTCGAATCGCTGCGCCAGCTGGTCGCCATCGACGGCGACTGGGTGCCGTCGGCGCCGGAAACCAGCCTCTACTTCCGTCCCTTCATGATCGCCACCGAAGCCTTCCTCGGCGTGCGCGCCGCGCATGAAGCTGGCTACTACGTCATCGCCAGCCCGGCCGGCGCGTACTTCGCCAAGGGCGTGGCGCCGGTGTCCATCTGGCTGTCCGAGGACTATGCGCGCGCCGCCAAGGGCGGTACCGGTGCCGCCAAGTGCGGCGGCAACTACGCGGCCTCGCTGCTGCCGCAGCAGGAAGCGCAGGCGCAGGGCTGCTCGCAGGTGCTGTTCCTCGACCCGGTGGAAGGCAAATACCTGGAAGAACTGGGCGGCATGAACGTGTTCCTGGTCTACAAGGACGGCCGCATCGTCACGCCGGAACTCTCGGGCAGCATCCTGGAAGGCATCACCCGCTCCAGCATCCTGCAGATCGCACGCGATCGCGGCCATGCGGTGGAAGAACGCAAGGTCTCCATCGACGAATGGAAGCAGGGTGTCGCGTCCGGCGACATCGTCGAAGTGTTCGCCTGCGGCACCGCCGCGGTCATCACCCCGATCGGTCAGTTGAAGGGCAAGGATTTCGCCGTGGGCGACATCAGTGCAGCGGCAGGCGAGGTGACGATGGGCATCCGCAAGGAACTCACCGACATCCAGTACGGCCGCATCCCCGACCGTCATGGTTGGCTGGTGAAGTTGCGCGACTGATACGCGTCATGATCGATGCGGGCAGATAAAGTACGGCCCGCATCGCATTCAGTTTGACCGACCGGCTTGGGCCGCGACGCCGCACGGCGTCGTCTGCAGCAATCACTCCCGTCGCTTCGCGGGACGATATCGCCGTTTTTCGCCGTGTGGGCTTGCCGTAGGATCGATGTTCACGCAGATGCGTCCGTCACAGAGCATCGCGTCAGATGCCGCATAGGCCTGCAGGATGGGAATGGCTTGTTCATGATGCCGCAGCTCCGATTGCACCGTCTGGAGTTCGCGTCGGTAATAGCCCAGCAGTAGCCACCCCACAAGCAGGAACAGCAGCAACGAGCTGCCCGCGAGCGCAAACGCTACGGAGACGGTTCGTTGCGCCGCCTGGAGTTTCACGCATACGCTCTCCACGGCGCGGTCGTACCTGATCGCGGCGGGAGCGAGCGCGGATTGAGCCTGGTCGTGCAGCGATTGCATCTGCTGGTGGAACCGGTCCGCCGTCTGCCGGTCGCGCTGTTCAAGCTTCGCCATCAGCGCCGCCTGCAGCCTGATGCTGTTCTGCAATGAGGAAAGTACTTCTTCCATGTCGCTGTGCGTCATGTCCACGTCCTTGTTGGTGGAAATCTAGAGCGTCCTTGCTGGCGCTCCCTGTTCAAGCGCTGTTCCATGCTCCATCGACTGAGCATGCCGCGTAGCGTGATCTCGTGCGTGCGCATCCTGGGCGATCAAGGATGCATGGATATCTTCGCAAGCCGTCGAGACGGCGCGTTCATCGCCAGAGACCAATGCCTGCGCCAAGCGATCCAGATCCGGGCTGCCGGTCCCGCCGGCCCCGCCGGCCCCCGCCCTTCGTCCGTTGACAGGGGGTGGCAGGGGTTCCGACAATTGCGGGCGATGATCAGGATGGCTGGGATGCCCGGGTGCACGCGGCCCCGGGGGATGAACATCTAACGGGAGCGGTTCGCGGCCGCGAAGTGCCGGGTCGAACGGCGGTGGCCCAAGTCCGCCTTCGCGGAGTGCAAAGCGCGATGTCTGAAGATCGATGTCACCCGTTTGCGGAACACCGTGAGCGCGCTGGAAGTCCAGCACGGCCCCCTGCATCGACGCACGGTACACGCCGTCCTGGGGCAGTGTGCCCCCTCCCTGGGCGCGGTACCCTTCGATATCCAGGGTGCGCTGCAGATCGAGTACGCGGGCATCGGATTCGCCGAGACGTACTTTGCCGTCTTCCACGATGGGGCGCGGGTGTATGTTCTGCCGGTGCTCGGACTGGACGGGCAGCCGCCCGCTGACCAGATCACCGATATAGTTCTCGTACGCTTGGTAATAGTGGGTATCCACTTCCATGTGCACGTGTACCGCCCCGGTCTGCTGTCTTCCCTGAGTGCCAAGCGATTCGCCATAGACGACGGTCTGACCTTCGGAGACAGCGATCGGACGCATGTGCCTGATGCGTGCTATGACGTCTCCGTCCTGCCTGTCGTAGACGTCCACCAGCCCCTGGCGTTCGTTCACTCGGCCGACGTAACCCGCGACCGGCGAAGGGACATCGACGGCGCGCGAGGCTGCGGACCCGGCCGGCCGATCCGGATCTTCCAGAATGAAATCCTTCTTCAGCAGAACCTGGTCCGGCCCCAACCCTTGCGTCCTTCCCGGTCGCGCCATCTCGATTTCCTCGACCTCACCTCCGAAGATCGCGTGGATACGGCCAGGCTCGCCACTGATGATCCGGCCGTCCACCATCTGCGCATGCTGGTTGGCGCGTGGGTGATGCGTGACCAAGCTGTCGAAATCAGTGACCAGCTCGTTTGTCTGGAATCCATCCGGTTCGCGCGGCGCGCCCAACTGTATGACGCGGTAAGTGGAAGGCGTCCTTGCGTTCGTCATGACATGTCCTCTGTCGTCTTTTCGTCAGTGGTGGCAGGGTGGACATCGGGCCTGACTGCGTCACACCTGAAGTAGGTCGATGAGGGGCTGCCAACTCGTGCAGGCGATTCCCAGCTGAGCTTCCCGCCGTGCAACGAAAGGTGCGATACCGCGCGATCCTCCCCGGCTTGCTCATCGGGCATGGCATCGATGCCATGCCGCGCGACGACACGCCACGCGCCGCGGCCTTCTGGCTCGACGCGTTCGACCACATGGAAGTCCCCTTCACCATACTCGGCGAACACGTGAATCAGGTCAGGGGTCATCACCAGACTGCCGACAAGCACCATGACAGCTTCATCATGCCCCTCCTTGGCGCCCAACACTGCGCGATATCTCCGGCAGCTTGCGACGCCTTCCGTGTCATCGGGGTACCAAACGCCGGTCAGCGCATCCGGCAAACGGGTTCTGACGGTGCTTTCTTCTTGTGCCGTGACCTGGATGCCGTCAGGCGCCCTGGTAGGTGCGCGGCATCCGGAGCCTGCTATCACCAGAGCCAGCAGCAGACATTCCACTATGCATCCTTTCATTTCACCTTCTCCCTGACGAATCCTCTGACCGTGTACGCCATCAATACACGTTCAATCACGCGATGGCGAGTCACAGATGCGCAGGTCATCCAGGAGCGTTCTTCCACCAGGGCCCATCTGCACGGGGCATCGAAAGGTGATTCCGTGCCGGAGCGGGGAGGGGCAAGGGTTTCGCCGTCGGCGACCTCAGTGCAGCGGCAGGCGAGGTGACGATGGGCATCCGCAAGGAACTGACCGACATCCAGTACGGCCGCCTGCCCGACCGTCATGGGTGGCTGGTGAAGCTGCGCGATTGATCGTCATCGAGCGAAACAGAAAAAGCCCGCTGAGTAGCGGGCTTTTTTTGCGTAATCGCATGGCATCAATGCGAATAAAAAATTCGCTTTGCTCACGCGTGCAAGACGTAAATGAATCTACCTACGCATGTCCACCGGTAGCTTCGCTACATGCGTGTATTCCGACGATTACGTTTGCAACATGTCGCTGCGAAGTGTGTCTTTCATCGCTGATTCATCTCCGTGCTCTCCGTTAGCGTCGTCGTTGCGTCGTGCGTTGCACGACGTGCACCTGGTCGAACGCAACCGCCCGTCCACCCCCTCCCGTAGCAGCCCTGCGCCCTCGACCGGGCCATTGCCGCATTGGCGGCTTTTCATTTCATCGTTGAGGGAGAGTCTGATGTCTGGAATTGCAAAGCGTGGTTCGCGTGTCCGCCTGCTGTGCCTGTCGTCCGCCGTGCTCGCATCGCTCTACGCGTTGCCGGCGATGGCCGGTCGCGTCGACATGAGCGGTCTGCAGGTCGAAGAACCCGGTGGCTACGACCGTTTCATCGTGAAGTACCGCGATGGCAGTACGGAAAGTTCCGATGCGGCACAGTTGCAGCGTTCGCTCAGCACGGCTGCCAGTACCGGCGTCGCCAAGCGCGGCGGTCGTGCGCTGGGCGTGCAGAAGCTGCGCCGGCTGGCGGCGGGGGGGGCTGACGTCGTGCGCGCCGACCGCAAGCTGGACCGCGTGGAAGCCGAATCGCTGATGCGGCAGCTGGCGGCGGATCCGAATGTCGAGTACGTGGAAATCGACCAGCGCATGTACGCTGTTCTGACGCCGAACGACACGCGCTTCTCCGAGCAGTGGGGCTTCGGTACCACGGCGTCCGGCATCAATGTGCGTCCGGCCTGGGACAAGTCCACCGGCGCGGGCGTGGTGGTGGCCGTCATCGATACCGGCATCACCAACCATGCCGACCTCAACGCGAACATCCTGCCCGGCTACGATTTCATCAGCGACACGTTCGTCTCGCGCGATGGCGACGGCCGCGATTCCAACCCCAACGACGAAGGCGATTGGAACCCGGTGGCGAACGAGTGCTACAGCGGTTCGCCGGTGACCAACTCCAGCTGGCACGGCACGCATGTGGCGGGCACGGTGGCGGCGGTGACCAACAACGCCACCGGCGTGGCCGGTACCGCGTTCGGCGCCAAGGTGGTGCCGGTGCGCGTGCTGGGCCGCTGCGGTGGTTATACATCCGACATCGCCGACGCGATCACCTGGGCTTCCGGCGGCACGGTCAGCGGTGTGCCCGCCAATGCCAACCCGGCCGAAGTGATCAACATGTCGCTGGGCGGCGGCGGCACCTGTTCCAGCACCTACCAGAATGCGATCAATGGCGCGGTGGGTCGCGGCACCACCGTCGTGGTCGCGGCCGGCAACAGCAACACCAACGTGTCCAGCGCCGTGCCGGCGAACTGCCCGAACGTCGTCGCTGTCGCAGCGACCACATCGGCCGGTTCGCGTGCCAGCTTCTCCAACTACGGCACCGGCATCGACATCTCCGCGCCGGGCGCGAGCATTCTGTCCACGCTCAACACCGGCACCACCACGCCGGGCAGCGCGAGTTATGCGTCGTACAACGGTACGTCGATGGCGGCACCGCACGTGGCGGGCGTAGTCGCGTTGATGCAGGCGGCGGCCGCGTCTCCGCTGACGCCGGCGCAGGTGGAGAGCACGTTGAAGAGCACGGCGCGTCCTCTGCCCGGCACGTGCTCGGGCGGGTGCGGTGCGGGCATCGCCAATGCGGATGGCGCAGTGACGGCGGTGCAGGGGGGTGACCCCGATCCGGATCCGGGCACCCAGACCTACACCAACGGCACCGATGTGAGCATTCCGGACAACAACAACACCGGCGTGACCAGCACCATCGCCGTGTCGGGGCGTACCGGCAATGCGCCCAGCAACGCGCAGGTGGCGGTGAACATCGTGCACACGTACAAGGGCGACCTGATCGTCGACCTGCTCGCGCCGGATGGCTCGGTGTACACCCTGCACAACCGCAGCGGCGGCAGTGCCGACAACATCAACCAGACCTACACGGTCAATCTGTCCAGCGAAGCCCTCAACGGCAACTGGCGCCTGCGCGCCCGCGACCGTGCCAGCATCGACACCGGCTACATCAACAGCTGGAGCATCACCTTCTGAGGATTGCCCCCGAGGGGAGCACAGGGAGGTGCAGGAAGAACCCCGGCTTTGGCCGGGGTTCTTTTTTTGTCACTTTCGCCACCGGAGACGGAGGCTTCGCATCAATCACATTCTCTGCAGATCCTGCCAAGTCGCACCGGCCTGTGGCGCCAGCCAGGATGAGGCACATGCATTCGATGAGCGACTGATGTAGATATGGCAGTGAGCGCGGACTTGCTCTGGCGGCATTGAAGGACCAGCGATGGCGCGCCAGCATTGATCAACAGGAGGTTGTAGATGCAAAGGAAGCTTCTCGCCATTCTCACAATGGCGGCGGCCATGAGCGCGTGCGGCGCCGTTCACCGCAACGCATCCAACCAGCCGGGGACGCTCTCTCCAGGACCCTTCTCGCTTGGCTCGATACTTCCGAGCGCGCCGCCCATTGCTCCCGATCCCTGGACTCCCTATGAAGTGGAGAAAGGCATGGGCGCGGAGTGGTGTCCGGAAGACCCCGGCGACGATAGCGGCAGAACACGATATGGCGGGCTCAGCAGAGCATGCTTGGGTTTGCTGCCGCGGCATCTTGCCGAAGTGCTCATCGCCATCCCGACAGAGCACATCTTTCTCCCGACTGACGTCCGAGCCGATCAGGCACGCCGACCGCAGCCCTACCTGGCGCTGCCAGGGCGTGGGAAACGGCCAGACTTCATGGCAAGTATCGATATTCTGGAAGGCATCCAGGTGCGCTCGTTCGAGGGAACGCAGCCGTCCGACACCGTCTATCTGGTGATCGGTCCTTTCAAGTGCATCGATGACGATCCCTTGATAGCACGGGAAGGCGAATATCTGGTGGAGACGGAAGCCTGCAAGTCGGCACATGCCGAGCCGCGGCTTTACAAGTGGTCGTCCAAGGGAAGTTTGCGCGACGTTACCAGGGAGTACCTCCCAGAGCCTGCGATGACGCAGGCTGAGCAGGCATTGACCGCGCCCTTTATGCCCCATTTGGAGACCACGAAACTGGAGCGTGCGCCGGTCATGCGGTGGACCATATCCCTCAAGGACGCCTCTCCTCCCGGTCGGGCAGACGACCATGACTACGATCCGGTCCCGATGCCCGACTGGGTACCTGAGGCCCGGCGATTGGGAAGTAGATTGCATCTTGGCTTTGCGGTCTGGAACGGGAAGAACTTCGAGCTCCAGCAGCGAGTCCCCAGAGTGCTATGGCCCCTGCCCAACTGCGATCCACTGCGGCCGGATGTGAGATGTCGTGCGAGTGACCCGGTTCAAGGTCGAAACGAGGATCCGTTCGTCGACAAGGACGACATTGAGCAAACGAGGGGGCCAACCCTATGACTAACCCCCATTCCACGGATGTAACGGATATCGACATTCGTGCCGTCGCGGATCGAGTGATCGCACAGATGCGGCAAGGCCAACCCGACCAGGCATTGCACCTACTTGAAACCGAAAGGCAGGGTGAGCGCAGGGTCGTGCAGGAGGCGTTGGATCGTTACGTGTCCGTTGGTGCACGGGCACAGATCGATGAGATTCATCAGTCTGGTGGATTGCGATCGCCGGAGTTCGTGCTCGCGCTCGAACGTTTGAGGCAGGCTGGGCAGCCCCCCAGAGTCCCGGACTACAACGGTCGAGAGATCAACCAGCCCAATGAACTGGTTGGCCTGACCAATGCGCAGAAGTTTGACGTCTATGCCAGCATCGTGGAAGCGCGAGGAAGCCAGGCGGCATCGGATGCACTTCAGAACGAGGAGAGCGTGCTGCTTGGATTGCGCAAGGAAACATCCACGTTGGCCTCGATGGGTGATCGTGACTCGCGCGGAACTGGGGTCTATGACGACCATATCGTCGTGCTTCGAAAGCAGGCGAATGGCGAGCGTCACGTGTTCATCGCTGATCGCGCGAGTACCGAGCCAACCGCCCAATATGACGAACGCGCGCAACCTGGTCCGCGCCGCGAGAACACGCCATACGCCAATGTGGCATGGCGCCGAAGCGAGGGCGAGGACGTTAACCGGGATGGCATCAGTGATATGGGTAGACTGGCCGAGGGGACCATCGAGATGGCGGATGCCGACCATCCGAACCCGCGATTGGCCAGGACAACTGACGCATTCAGGCCTTCAGCCGAGCAGTTGAGGGCGCCGCGAGACGCGCATCGGTTGCAGCGCGACAGCAATGGCGATGGCTGGTTCACCCACAATGACATCAACGGTGTGCAGGACCTGAATCGAAGCTTCAAGATTCATAGCGGCTCGCGCGCGAACACAGATTCGGCCGGTTGCCAGACGATCCACCCCGAGGATTACCTCGCTTTCAACAATGCTGCCCGAGCCAATCCTCAACAGACCCGCTGGCAATACGTGCTCACGTCGACGGAGGGAGGCCTGTTTCATGACGTGAACCGCGGCGGTGAGCAGGAGCAGGAGCCACGGCAACTGCCACTCCCTCAGAGGCCCGATGCTCCCGCTGATGACCGGCAGGGCCGACAACGGCATGAGTTGGGTTCCAGTGACTCCTCGGTAGATCGCTACCTCGCTGCGGTGATGTCTGGCGATAGTGCAGCCGCTGATCGAGCAGCAACCGAGTTCGCACGCTCAGCAGAAGGCCGGCACATGGAAGCGCAGGGAAGCCAATGGCTCGCCCAACACCAGGCCGCAGAGCAGGCGCAGTCGCAGGACCGGCAGATGGCGCGCTAGGTTATCGCCGGAAAGTCCCATCCACACGGAAATCGAGAACTAAGGAGTTGTCATGGAAGACATCAACGCTATGCCCGCCGCCGCGATACCACCCGAGGCCATCAAGGCGCTGATGACGCTGCGTGCCGAAATGGTCCAGCGCGAGGCGCGCATGAGCGCGACGATTAACGAGCACGTGCAGTCGTTGCGGCAGGAAGCAGGCCAGTTCCGTCGCGATCTGGTGGCTATCGTGGAGGGGGCCGGCACGCGGATTGCGCAGGATGCCCGTGAAGCGGTTTCTCCCGTTGCCGCCGAGTACGGCCATGCCGTATCCGCCACGTCCGCGCAGCTGCGCAGCGTTGGCAGAACGGTGTGGCTGTGGCTTGCCGCCATCGGCACGACCCTGCTGCTGGTGCTGTTGGTGGCCTGGACGGTGCTGGGCTACTACCGCCGCGAACTGTCCGCTACGAAAGAGGAACTCCATCGCTATGAAGACGCCGTGCCAGTCGTGCAGGCCTTCTACGCTTCGGACACAGTGATATGTGGGGGTGTCATCTGCACCCATGCCGATCCCGGCGGAATGCGTGCCGGTGACAAGGGTCAGTACCGCGCGGCGAGGCCGAGGGGAACACCCTGAGGGCGCCGCACGGCGGAGGATGAGGAGCGCATGCCGTGATGCGCAGGAAGAACCCCGGCCTTGGCCGGGTTTTTTCTTCTTGCGGCGCCCGCCATGGCGCGCGTCGCCGCAGGTGGCCGCCGTGGCAACCGCGGGCTGGCGCATGCGGTCCGGTCGGTGGGTGAGGGACCGGTGGGAGGTGGAGTGAAGGAGAATGGTACGATTGGTCAAGTTTTCTGGACGTTCGGTAGCTGATAGTCCTGGCGTGCGGTGCAAAGTATCCCTGCCGGCCGACGCGCCGCATACCCACCCACGCCAAGGACACGTCCATGTTCAAGTTGATCCCCGTTCTGCTCGCGGCCACCCTGGCCGCCACCCTTTCCCCCGCCGCACAGGCTGACGACGCCGTGCACGGCGCGCCCGTCGCCGTGAAGAACGTTGTGCTGGTGCACGGCGCCTTTGCCGACGGTGCCGGCTGGCGCCCGGTCTACGACGACCTGACCGCGCGCGGTTACCGCGTCTCGATCGTGCAGAACCCGCTGACCTCGCTCGCCGACGACGTGCAGGCCACCCGCCGCGTGCTGGACCGCCAGGACGGCCCGGCCATCCTGGTCGGCCATTCCTGGGGCGGCACGGTCATCACCGAGGCCGGCGTGCACGACAAGGTGGCCGGCCTGGTCTACGTCTCCGCGCTGGCGCCGGACGCCGGCGAAACCACGGCCCAGCAGTACACCGGCTTCGCGCCCACGCCGGAGTTCGTGATCGACACCTCCAGCGACGGGTTCGGCTTCATCCGCGCGGACAAGTTCAAGGCCGGCTTCGCCCACGACACCACCGATGCCGACGCCGCCTTCCTGCGCGATTCGCAGGTGCCCATCAACATGTCCGCGTTCGGCACCGTGCTGACGAACGCGGCGTGGCGCAGCAAACCCAGCTGGGCCGTGATCGCCACCGAAGACAAGGCCTTCGACCAGGCCATGCTCATCCACATGGCCGAACGCATCAACGCACGCATCACCAAGGTATCCGCCAGCCACGCCGTCTTCATGACGCAGCCCAAGGTGGTCGCCGACACGATCGACCGTGCGGCACGGCAAGCGGACCAAGCAGCCGAGTAACCGCGCCAGACAACGACGGCTCTGCGACGCCGAGCCGTTGCTGTTCGCACGAGAGGGCCGCGAGCAGCGGAGCCGGCATGTCGATCCGGCATCCGCTCCTTCGTCGGACAAACAGGGGCAGGTCATGGCCGCCAGCGTGGCGGCCACTGCCTCATTCCATTGAGGAGCGATGCATGACGACGAACGAGAAGGTGAAAGGCCCGGCTTCCTACTTCCCCTCGATAGAGAAGCAGTACGGCAAGCCGGTGGAACACTGGTTCAAGGTCCTGGATGCCGTCAGCGACCGGAAGCACATGGAGCAGGTGGCCCTGCTGAAGACGGAGCACAAGATGGGCCACGGACATGCGAACGCGCTGGTGGCATATCACAAGGCGAAGCGCGGGGGTTAGGGGGGACGCCCGTCACGCGAGTGGTGACATTCGCGGCAGAACACTGCGCTCACCCCAACCTATAGCCTTGGTCGCGCGGAACCGCTTGGAGAGGGTATTCTGGCCGCCGTTTCCGGACCCCTGTTTCCCCCTTGCCCTGGCCGCGAGGCGGCCCGGCTTGACTCAGGTGTTCGGCCATAGCAGACAAGTAGAGAACCATTGAAAGCAAACGATCTCCAAATGAAAACAGACTGGCGCTTCGAAGAGAGCGAGCAGCGGCGGCACTATGTCATTGAGCCTTGGCTCGATGGCCGCCGGGTAGGTCGTGCTCATGGCTGGTTCGAGCCCGGAGAGAGCTTCGTGCTGGAGAAGATCGAGATTGATTCACGGCAGCGCTCACGTGGCTATGGAAGTACGGTGATCGAGCAGCTGCGACAGAAGGCGCGTGACAAGGGGTGCCGTGAGCTTGTGATCAACAATGTGCGTTCCAGCAACTACAGGGCTATCGCGCTCTATGAGGCCATGGGCGCAAAGGCCGTCCCGTTGTCGGCAAGCCTCTACGCATTTGTCATTTCACCGCCATAGGCCAGTTCCGAAGCAGGGTCAGAGTAGGTTTTCAGGAGTCGGATACCAGTTCCCTTTCCCGCAAAAGCACAAGGCCCGCATCAGCGGGCCTTGTCGTTACTGAACACCCCACCCAGGTTTCAGCTTTACACCGCCTCAAACCGATTCACCGCCACATTCTTCCGCACCTTCGCCGGATCCCAGATCCGCCCGTTCAGGATTAGGGGTCAGAGTCGATTTTCCCCGGTGAAGTACGGCGATCTGGAAAAGGTACTCTGACCCCTGTTTCGACCCCTGTTTCGGAAAAAAAAGCCAAAGTAATGGTATTTATCTATGATCAAACAAGAATCCATGCCGAGGCTTTTCTTGCCTAGATTTTTCCGGCCACTTTTTTCGCTGCTGTCGGTCGCGGCACTGCTTTCGTGCGCGCCGTATGGCGCTGATGTCGAGGTTGAGCTTGATGTCGGGAAAAATCTCAACATTACGGTGAAGAACAGGTCTGACGATGTGTTGATCGTGGATGATCGATTGCTGGGGTTGATCAATGATTCGGTGATCAAGGTGGAAGTGGCGCATCCGAACGGGACCATCGTTCCGTTTTGCAGCTACATCGACTACGTGGCTTCTGGGAAGCGAGTGTCTGTGGTGCCTCATGGGGAGTCGGTCATCTCGATTCCCCTCACTGCCATTACCGCGACGCACTGCCTTCCAGCCAACAAACAATATCTGTTCCGAGCGGTACGGGTTTCTGGAGGCGAAGTGGTTTCGCGCTCCGACTGGGTGGCGTTCCAAGCCAAGTCTCTTTTTGAGGGATGAACAGCAGGCGATGGCCGACGGCAGTAGCCGAAATCATTGTCTCGCTTCACAAAGAACAAGGCCCGCATGAGCGGGCCTTGTTCTTGTGGCGGTATGGAAGCGCGCCGGCGTCAAACCGCCTCAAACCGATTCGCCGCCACATTCTTCCGCACCTTCGCCGGATCCCAGATCCGCCCGTTCATCGCGATGTAGACGCCCACCGGCAGCGACTGCACCGCACCGATCGCGCAGCCGATGTTGAACTCCGCATCCGAGCCGCGGAAGCGGGCCGGGCTGAGAGCGCCGGTCATCACGATGGTCTTGTCCGGGATGGAGGCCAGCACATGGCCCGTCTGCACCATGCTGTCGGTGCCATGGGTCACCAGCACGTGCTTCGTCGGCTGCGCGGCGATGGTCGCGCGGATCAGCTCGCGGTCCTCGTCGGTGATGTGCAGCGAATCCTTGCGCAGGATCGGGATGACCGTGAAACGGAACGTCACCCCCAGCTCGCGCAGGATCATGCCGATCTGCGGATCGCCGATCTGGTAATCGGACTTGTCGTCGAAGTAGATCTTGTCGATCGTGCCACCGGTGGTGACGATCAGCAGCTCGTCCATCTCTATGCTCCTGCCGGCGCTCACGGCGCGCCTGGCGTTGTATCCGGGGGTGTCAGGCGGTACGCCTCGCCGTAGTGCCGGCAGATCATGTCTTCCAGTCCTGGCGAAGGCGGTGCGACCACCACGCGATTATCGCCGCTTTCCCGCAGGAACGTGCATTGCGCGCCGTCGATGTTGCCGTCTTCGTCGCCCGTCGCATCCACCTGCACTCTCAGATCCATGCGGGTCCCGTCGAGCGGCAGGGCATGGGGCGCATCGAGTTTCCACAGCCGGTAGCTCCAACTGCAGCAGCTGCTGCGGCCGGAGGCCACCAGCCAGCCCTCGATGACCTGCAGCTCGTAGTAGAAATCGCTGAGGTAGTGGCGCAGCGTGCGCGTGGCCGGATCGATCCGGTACACATCGCCCTCGCAGTTGGGCCCGGCGCCGCACATGCCCCGGACTTCCACCTCGTGCATCCCGTCCCCATCCAGATCCATCAGGCCGGCGTGGCCCATCGGCGTCTCGGTGACATTCTGCTCGACCTGCAGGCGGTCGCACACAAGGCCGTCGGCACACATCAGCTCGACGACGTAGCGGCGCGTGGCGGAAGTGGAGCACTCGGCGCGCAGCGACAACGTACTGCCATCGCGGTTCTCCACGCGTGCCGGATCGCCCGGCTCGCAGGGGGCGTCCTGCGCCCATGCGCACGGCGACAACAGGCACAACAGCAGCGTGGCGACGAAACGCATCACCCCTTCCTGCCGAACCGCTTGGCGAAGGCGGGCCAACTGGTGGCCAGCACGATGCCGATGGACAGCGCGATGCCACCCCAAGCGAACGGCGCCTTCACCGGATCGGCCCACGCCACCATCACTGCATGCGAAAACCAGAACAACGCCGCCACGCCAGCCCAGAACGCAGCGGTGCGCCGGCGCGCCATCACCCCGATCATCAACAGGATCGGCGGCAGCGCGAACACCAGCAGCGCCAGCGTGTACTGGCGGTCGCCGTAGAACCACACCGCATAGAGGACGGCCAGCAATTGCAGCAACGCGGCCAGCAGCAGGCGCGAACGCTCCATCAGCGCACCTCCAGGCGGCGGGCGATGTCGGCCACGCGGCGCCCCAATGCACGTGCGAGTGCGGCTTCGTCATCGCTGGGATGCGGATCGTCCTCGCCACCGGCAACGTGGCTTGCGCCGTAGGGCGTGCCCCCCGTACGCGTGCTGCTGAGCTGGGGCTCGGTGAACGGAATGCCCACGATCACGCACCCGTGATGCAACAGGGGCACCTGCATCGACAGCAGGGTCGATTCCTGCCCGCCGTGCTGGGTGGCGGTGGAGGTGAACACGCCCGCGGGCTTGCCCACCAGCGTGCCGCTGGCCCACTCCGCGCCCAGACCGTCGATGAAGTGCTTCACCGGCGCGGCCATGTTGCCGAAGCGGGTAGGGCTGCCCAGCACCAGACCCGCGCATTCGGCCAGGTCCTGCCGGTCCACGTAGGGTGCGCCTTCCTCGGGCACCGGCGGTGCGGCCTGCTGCGTCACGGCGGCCACGGGCGGCACGGTGCGCAGCCGCGCGGACATGCCATCCACTTCGCCCACGCCCCGCGCGATCTGACGCGCCAGCTTCGCCACGGAACCGCCGCGGCTGTAGTAGAGCACCAGGATTTCGGGCATCGGACCGTCTTCGTCACCGGGGAAGTGCCTAGTATCGGCGATGTCGCCTCCATGACGCATCGGTTACCCTTCCGCCCATGGAGCCACTGGACTCGTTGAACCGCTGGACCGAACGCATGCGCGACCGCGCACGCATGGGCACGTTCTTCCGCTTCCTGGCCAGGCGCTTCCTCGACGACCGCCTGTTCCAGGCCGCCGGTTCGCTGGCCTACACCACGCTGTTCGCGCTGGTGCCGCTGGCGATGGTGGTGTTCGGCGTGCTGTCGGCGTTCCCGGTGTTCCAGGAGTGGAGCGCGCAGCTGCGCGACTACATCTTCGCCAACTTCCTGCCGGGGGCGGCGGTCAGTTTGAAGGAGAAGCTGGACGGCTTCCTCGCCAACACCGGCAAGCTGACCGCGGTGGGCGTGATCGCGCTGGTGGCGTCGCTGCTGATCACGCTCAACAGCATCGAGGCCACGTTCAACCGCATCTGGCGCGTGCGCAGTGCGCGGCCGAAGCTGTCGCGCTTCCTGGTCTACTGGACGGTGCTGACGCTGGGCGCGCTGATGGCCGCGGCATCGCTGGCATTGTCCGCGCGCTTCTACGCCTTGCCGGTGTTCGCCACCAGCGGGGGGCGCTGGCTGCAGACGCTGTCGCTGAGCGTGGCGCCGGTACTGATCGAACTGGCGGCCATCGTGGTGATCTACCGCGTGGTGCCGCACCGGACCATCAAGTGGCGCTATGCGATGGCGGGTGCCCTGTTGGCGACCGTGTTGCTGGAACTGGCGAAGTGGGGTCTGGGCGCCTATCTGGGCAGCTTCAACACCTACCAGAAGATCTACGGCGCGGTCGCGGCAGCGCCGATCCTGCTGCTGTGGATCTACCTGTGCTGGATTGCCGTGCTGTTGGGCGCGTCGCTGGCGTCGGGCATGGCCGCGTTCCGCTACCAGCCGGTCGCGTTGCGGTTGCCGCTGGGCTACGAGATCTATGGCCTGCTACGCATGCTGGGGCGCTTCGCGCAGGCACGCGAAAAGGGGCGCGGCCTGCACAGCGACCAGATCCTCGCCCTTGAGCCCATGCTGACCGATTCGCTGATCCAGCAGATGCTGGGGCAGCTGTCCGAGATCAACCTGCTGCGCCGCGACGAGGAAGGCGAATGGTTGCTGGCGCGCGACCTGGACGACCTGACCCTGTGCGACCTGTACGAAGCCTGCCAGTTGCGTATTCCCGTTGCAGAGGCGCATCTGCCGTTCCACGATGATGCGTTGGGCTGCGCGGCACGCCGTGCGCTGGATGATCTGCGCATGCCCTTGCGCGAACTGCTGAAGAAGCGCGTCAGCGATCTGTTCACCGAATCCCACCAGGAGCCTGCATGAAGTCCGTTCCCTCCCTTTCGCTGGCCGCCATCCTGTTGTTGGCCGCGTGCAACGCAGGGTCGGCCCCCGCCGAGGTGGCGGAACCGGCGATCGAGGCGCACGTGCAGGATGTCGATCCGGCCACGGAAAAGCCTGCGGACCGCACCGTCGACATCCCGGTGTTGCAGGTGAAGACGCTTGATGGCGCCGACTACGCGCTGGCCACGCACCGCGGCAAGTGGGTGGTGGTGAATTTCTGGGCCACCTGGTGTGCGCCCTGCCTGAAGGAGATGCCCGATCTTTCCGCGCTGGACAGGGACAATGACCATATCGAGGTGATCGGGTTGGCGTACGAGGAAATCGAAGCGGACGAGCTGAAGGCCTTCCTGGCCGAACGGCCGGTGGTGTATCCGATCGCCATCCTCGACGTGTACAACCCGCCGGCCGACTTCGCCACGCCGCGCGGCCTGCCGCTGACCTACCTGATCGCGCCCGATGGCAAGGTCGCCAAGCAGTTCCTGGGCCCGGTGACCGGCAAGGAGATCACGGCGGCCATCGCGGCGGCAGGCGGTCCGGCAGCGAAGGCCTGATGGCGGCGGCGCGCTTCCTGGTCAGCGGCAAGGTGCAGGGCGTGTTCTTCCGCGCGTCCACGCGTGAGCGCGCGTTCGATCTGGGGCTGAGCGGTCGCGCCACCAACCTTGCGGGTGGAAGTGTGGAAGTGATCGCCCAGGGCGATGCGACGGCACTCGATGCGCTGGAGGCGTGGCTTCGCCTAGGGCCACCCGCTGCACGCGTGGACGCGGTCGTGCGTGAGGTGTGGATGGGCCCGGTGAACGAAGGGTTTGTGACGGGCTGACGGGATCGAGCCGGGGACACGCGGGACAACACCATCAGGCACGCGTAGTCTTTCGGATGCCGTTCGTGGTGAGCCCGTCGAACCACGCTTTTCGCGGCAAAGCGGGGTTGTCGTGATCTGTGGATTCGATGCAAAGAGCGTGGTTCGACGGACTCACCACGAACGGGATCTGCGACAGACCCACTACGATATGGATTTGCAACAGGCTCACCATGAGCGGGGTCCACGACAAGCCCACCGCGAACGGAGTCTTCGACAGGTTCACCACGACCTGAGTCTTTGACGACCTCATCACGAACGAGGTCAGTGAATCAGCGATGGCCTAAGGCTGGTCGCCCGCGTTGTGCAGGCGCAGGGCGCGCGCGGCCTGCTGGTCGTCCAGCGGCGGTGGCCGCGCGGTCGCGGGTTGCTCCGGTTCTTTCCACCCGGGGATCTTCCGCGCACCCTTCTGCACCTGTTGTGCGGCCAGGCCGACGAGGACGGGCACGATGCCGCCGTTCTTGCCGAGTTGTTCCAGGCTGGTCGGTTCCTTCCACCGACGACTGAATACCGTGGGTGCGACGTCGACGGGATTCTCGAAGCGGTAGAGGTCCACCACTTCTTCCGGGTCCGGCCGCACGGTGAGGGTGTCTAGCGTCGTCGCGGCTGGGTCCGTGGTCGTGGCGACGTCCTGCGCCATCGCGGGCGCGGAGACCAGCCACAGCGTGGCCATCAGTGCCGATCGCATCGATCAGTCGCCGCGGCGCGGCTTGATCGGCTTCAGCACGCCGTAGCGCTCCTTGTGCAGCTTGCCCTTCAACGGTGGCAGGCCCAGCGGTTCCAGCGGCACCTGCGTATCGGGCAGGTGGTCCAGCAGGTCGCGGATCAGGGTGAGCCGGCCTGTGCGCTGGTCGTTGAAGTCGACCAGCGTCCACGGCGCGTGTTTCGTGTGCGTGGCCTTGAGCATGCTTTCGCGCGCGGCGGTGTAGTCGGCGTACTTCTCGCGCGCCTTCAGGTCGATCGGCGACAGCTTCCAGCTCTTCAGCGGCTCGTCGGCGCGTTCGGCGAAGCGCTCCTCCTGCTGCGCCTGGTCCACGCACAGCCAGTACTTGAACAGCAGGATGCCGTCGTCGGTGATGCCCTTCTCGAACACCGGCGCCTGCGCGAGGAACCGTGCATGTTGTTCGTCCGTGCAATAGCCCATCACCTTCTCCACGCCTGCGCGGTTGTACCAGCTGCGGTCGAATAGCACGATCTCGCCGGCGGCCGGCAGGTGTGTGATGTAGCGCTGGAAGTACCACTGCGTGGCTTCGCGTTCGCTCGGTTTCGGCAGTGCCACCACGCGGCATTGGCGCGGGTTGAGGTGCTCGGTGATCGCGCCGATGGCGCCGCCCTTGCCGGCGGTGTCGCGGCCTTCCATCACCACCACGATACGGGCGCCGCAGTGCGACGCCCAGCGTGCCATCGCCGCCAGTTCGAGCTGCAAGGGCTTGAGCTGGGCTTCGTAATCCTTGCGTTTGAGGGTCTTCATCGCGTGTCCTGTGCGGTGGCGGGGGATTCAGCGTTTGCGGCGGGCATGGCCTGCCATGCCGCGCGCGACTTCCAACAGTGCGCCTTGCTGGCGCGTGTTGAGGGCGCGGTAGGCCGCCAGCAGGTCATGCTCGCCCCGTGTGCGTGCGGGATCCAGCGTCGTCGCCAGTTCCGACAGCAGCGCGCCCGCGGGGACGCCGAAGGCGCGTGCCAGGGCGGCGAGCTGGTCGCCGCCGGGCAGCTTCTCGCCAGCCAGCCAGGATTTCACCGTGGTCACGCCGGCGCGCGGGATGGCGGCGGCGAGATCGGTGGCGGTCAGGCCGCTGGCCTTGGTCAGCAGGCGCAGGGTGGCATCGAGTGACATCGCGGGCTCTCCTTGCTCATTCCTTCAGGCGGGGACGCAGCGTGGCCAGGTTGCAGGGCCGTGTGCGTGCGTCGAGTTGGGCGCGGATGATCTTCTCCCACGCCGTGCGGCAGGCCGAGGTGGAGCCCGGCAGGCAGAACACGAAGGTCTGGTTGGCGAGCCCGGCGAACGCGCGCGACTGCAGCGACGACGTGCCGATCTCCTCGACGCTGACGTGCCGGAACAGTTCGCCGAAGCCCGGCATTTCCTTGTCCAGCAACGGGAGCAGGGCTTCCGGAGTGGAGTCGCGGCCCGTGAAGCCGGTGCCGCCGGTCACCAGGATGCCATCGACTGCGGGATCGGCGATCCACTGCGAGACCTGCGCACGCAGGCGGTAGCGGTCGTCGGGCAGCAGCGCGCGGTCATGCAGGTGGTGTCCTTCCTGCGCGAGTGCCTCGGCGAGGTAGTCGCCGGAGCGATCCTCGGCGAGTGTGCGGCTGTCGGAGACGGTCAACACGCACAGGTGCAACGGGATCAAGGCGTCGGCATGGCTCATGCCCGAAGGGTAGCGCAATCGCGGGTCAGCCGAGCGGCGCGGGTGGCAGCCCCTTGCGGTGCCGGTCAGCCATGCGCCAGGCGACGTCGGCGAAGCCTTCCGCGAACCGCGGCATGTCGAACAGCGGCGCGTGCGTGATCGCGGTCTGGAGGCGTACGCGCAGGTCCGCCCGTGCCGCGGCATCGCGGCCCAGCCGGATCCCGGTCGCGACGAAGGCCTCGTCGTCGGTCACGTTCATCTCGTCCAGGCCGAGATGATGATTGAGGCTGCCCGCGACGCGGGAGGCGAACGTCGCGCCCGGGCAGGTCAGCACCGGGCAGCCTGCCCACAGCGCGTCGGATGCGGTGGTGTGCGCGTTGTAGGGATGCGTGTCGAGGAACAGGTCAGCATGCCGGTAGCGCGCCAGGTACTCCGCATGCGGCAGCTTGCGCGTGAATACCAGGCGCGCCGGATCCATGCCGCGCGCCTGCGCCGCCGTGCGCAGGCGGTCGTCGGCCCGGCCCGGGCCGGACAGCAGCCACAGCACGCTGTCGTCGACGTTCGCCAGTATGTCGAGCATCCGGGCCAGGCTGCGTGGGTTCACCTTGTAGCTGTTGTTGAAGCAGGCGTAGACCACGCCGGTGCCGGGCAGGCCGCAGGCTTCGCGCGAAGGTGGCGTGTCGAGCGTGCGACGTGTGTCGGATGGTTGGAAGGCGCCGGGCAGGTAGGCGACGGCTTCGCTGTACGCCGGCACCAACGCCTCGGGCAAGGCGAAGCGATCCGCCAGCACGTAGTCGATCCACGGCGCACCGGAGGTGCCGGGATAGGCCAGCCAATTGACCTGCACGGGCGCGGGCCGCATGGCCAGCACTTCCGGCGTGCCGCCGCCACCCCAGCCGCGCAGATCGTAGAGCACGTCGATGCGCTGGTCGCGGATGGCCTGCGCGATGCGCGCATGTGGGAGGCTCGCGAGATCGTGCAGGTGCGTCGCCGTCGCCAGCCGCTGGCGGATGGGGCTGCCATCGTCGGGCGTGGGGGCGAACAGGTGCGTGGATACAGCTGTATGCGCTTGCAGGGCTTCGAAGAACGCCACCGTCAGCAGGCCGGTGGGGTGCGCGCCGAAACCGTTGGAGAGGAAGCCCAGGCGCAGTGGCGCGTCTGCCGGCGCGTGCGGTGCGGGCGGAAGCGGGCGGACGACCGACGCCAGCGCCTGCGCGCGTTGCCGTGCGCAGGCCAGCTGCTGCTGCGCGCTGGCGTCCTCGCTGAGGAAGGCGAACGGCTCCACCACGCCGCGGCCCTCACGCACGGCGCGCCGCACCTGCGACGACAGCGCATCGAGGTCACGCCAGTCGCAGAGCTTGCGGCGCCAGTTCAACAGGTGGGCGGCGAACATGGGCTCGCCCGGCAACAGCCGGTGGGCATGCTCGTAGGCCTGCGCGGCGGACTCGGCTTCACCGGCATCCTCGAGGGCGTGGCCGAGCCACAACGCGATGCCAGGGTGCTGGGGCGCCTGCGCAGCGGCCTCGCTCAACGCCTGGGCCGCCAGCGCGTGCCGACCCGACAGCCAGTAGCTGCGGCCGAGGCGCGCGAGGGCTTCGGGATGCCGGGGGCGCAGATCCAGCGCGCGCTCGGCGGCGCGCCGTCCCGCCTCGGCATCACCGTGGTCGAGCTCCGCATCCGAAAGCATGACCCAGGCGATGAAGTCCTGCGGCGCCTGCCGTACGTGCAGCTGCAATCGCGCGCGCTCGTCGCGTGGACCGTCAACGGTCACCGCGACCGCCTGGCTCGATGGTGCGGGTGGCGCGGGCGGGACGCGTGGCGACGATCATGGGAGGCAGCCTAGCGACCATCGACAGCGCGAGACAAGCCTTGCGCCACGTGCGATGCATCTGGGAGTGACGCCAGTCGCGAACGGGGCATCCAGGTCGCGACTGGCGTCGCTCCCACATCAGGGAAGCCGCCTTCCACGGTGCGCAGGCTAGAGTGGCAGGCGGAAACGCAGCGTGCCGTCGTACGGCACCCAATCCATCGCGCGGTACAGCGTCTGTGCGGTGGCGTTGTCGTGGTCGGTTTCCAGTTCCAGCCGCAACGCTCCGTCGGCGCGCGCGAAGTCGGCGGCGGCCGACAGCAATGCGCGCGCAACGCCCTTGCGACGCGCCTCCGGCAGTACGAGGAGGTCGTTCAGGATCCAGACCCGCGACGCGCTGACGGAAGAAAAAGCCGGATACAACTGGGTGAAGCCGACGGCCGCTTCGTCTACCCAGGCCAGCAGGATGACGGACTCGTCGCGCTCCATCCGCTCGCGGATGAAATCCCGTGCCAATGCCGGGTCCGAGGGCTGGCCGTAGAAGCCGCGGTACTGGTCGAACAGGCGGGCGACAACGTCCAGGTGCGTCAGTCCCGTCCGGCGGACCACCGTCGTCATGCCGCCTCCGTCAGGCGGGCGAGTTCGTCGGCCAGGTGCTCGCGACCGAGGCGGTCGACCAGTTCGTCCAGGCTGCCCTGGATGATGTTGGGCAGGTCGTACAGCGTGAGGCCTTCGACGCGATGGTCGGTGATGCGGCCCTGCGGGAAGTTGTAGGTGCGGATACGCTGGCTGCGGTCGCCACTGCCGACCTGCAGTTTGCGCGATTCGGCCTGCGCGGCCTGCTGCCTGCTGCGTTCCGCATCCAGCAACTGCGCCTTCAACCGTTTCATCGCCTTGTCGCGGTTGGCGTGCTGGCTGCGCTCGGTCTGGCATTCCACCACCACGCCGCTGGGCACATGGGTGATGCGGATCGCGGACTCGGTCTTGTTGACGTGCTGGCCGCCGGCACCGGAAGAACGGAAAGTGTCCACCCTCAGGTCGGCCGGGTTGATGACGATGTCGTCGACCTCGTCCACGTCGGGAATGATCGCCACCGTCGCGGCGGAGGTGTGGATGCGGCCCTGCGATTCGGTTTCCGGGACGCGCTGCACGCGGTGGGTGCCGGATTCGAACTTGAGCTTCGAATAGGCGCCGCGGCCGACGACGCGCGCCACGATCTCCTTGTAGCCGCCGTGCTCGCCCGGGCTGTCGGATTCGATCTCCACCTTCCAGCCCTGGCGTTCGGCATAGCGCGCATACATGCGGAACAGGTCGCCGGCGAAGATCGCCGCTTCGTCGCCACCGGTGCCGGCGCGCACTTCGAGGAACAGGTTGCCCTCGTCGCGGTTGTCCTTGGGCAGCAGCAGGAGCATCAGCTCGTCGTCCAACTGCACCAGGCGCTGCTGTGCGGCGGCGATTTCTTCGTCGGCCAGTTCGGCCAGCTCGGGGTCGCCACGCATCGCCTGCGCGGCGGCCAGGTCGGCCTGTGCACGCTTTTCTTCCGTCATCGCGGTGGCAACGGGCTCCAACTGGGAAAACTCGCGCGAGAGACTACGGAAGCGGTCGCTGTCGCCGATCACGCCCGGATCGGCGAGCAGGCGTTCGAGTTCTTCCCGGCGTTCGGCCAGCGCTTCGAGCTTACGGCGCAGCGTCGGCGTCATCGTCTTTGTCTTTCTTCAGGTGGGAGTAGGGCGGTTGCGCGGGGAACAGGCGATCGGCGGCGCGCGCCAGCTCGGCGTCGCCGCTCACTGCCGCCTCGCGCAATGCAGCGGTGGGCGGATGCAGCAGGCGGTTGGTCAGCGTGTGGGCGAGGAACTCGAGCACCTGCTCCGGTTCGCGGCCATTGGCCAGCTGCTGCCGCGCTTTCGCCAGCACGTCCTCACGCGTGGACTCGCCCAGCGCGCGCAGGCGCTTGAGCGGTTCCTGCCGGGAGCCGGCCAGCAGGCTTTCCATGAAGCGGCCGACCTGCACGTCGATGATAGCCTCGGCAGCGTCGGCGGCTTCACGCCGGCTGCGACGGTTGTCTTCGACCGCGCGCTCAAGGTCGTCGACGGTGTACAGATATGCGTCGCGCAGCTCGGCTACCGATGCTTCGATGTCGCGTGGTACGGCCAGGTCGAACAGCAGCATCGGCTTGTGCTTGCGCTTGGCCAGTGCGGCGGCGACCTGGGCTTGCAGCACGACGGGTTCGCGCGCGGCGGTGGCGGAGAACACCACATCGGCCTCGGCCAGGTGGCGTTCCAGTTCGGTCAATGGCAGCGCGTAGCCACCGTGGCGTGTCGCCAGTTCCTGCGCATGCGCCAGCGTGCGGTTGGCGATCAGCAGGCGGCGCACGCGGCCTTCGCTGAGGTGCTTGGCGGCCAGTTCGATGGTTTCACCGGCGCCGACCAGCAACACGGTGGAGTCGCTGAGGCGGGCGAAGGAGTTCTGCGCCAGGCGCACCGCGGTGGAGGCGACGGATACGGGATTGGCCCCCACGCGGGTGTCGGTGCGTGCGCGCTTGGCGACGGCGAAGGTCTGCTGGAACAGACGGTCCAGGCGGTTGCCCAGCGCGCCATGTTCGCGCGCCGTGGCCCAGGCGTCCTTCACCTGGCCGAGGATCTGCGGTTCGCCCAGCACCATCGAGTCCAGGCCCGTCGCCACCCGGAACAGGTGGCGGACGGCATCCGCATCCCGGTGGCGGTAGAGGTAACCTTCAAGCCCCTCGGCATGCGTGGCCAGCCAACTCGCCAGCACGTCGCCGTCTTCCGCCACCGCATACAGCTCGGTGCGGTTGCAGGTGGACAGCAGGGCGGCTTCGACCACGTCGGGTAGCGCCCGCAGCGACGACAACGCGTGCGGCACCGTGCCGGCGTCGAACGCCACCCGTTCGCGCAGGTCGACCGGCGCGGTCTGGTGGTTCAATCCGAGGACCCACAACGTCATCGTTCAGGCGCTTGCAGTAAGCTGCTGGCTCATATCAGGGCCGCCATTTTACGGCCGACGTGACGTTCATGCCCGAAATGATTCGCACCTTGTTTGCCGCGCTGGCGATGGCGGCCGCCATGCCCTCGGCGCTGGCCGCATCGTCGGGCTCGCCCGGCCAGCGGCAGGACGACGCGCTGACCACGGTGATGGCGGGCGAGTTCGCCCTGCAGGCGGGCCAGTTGCCGGATGCCGCGCGCTGGTACCTGGACGCGGCGCGGGAGCAGGACGATGACGCCGGGCTGGCCGAACGCGCCACCCGCATTGCGCTGCTGGCCAAGGACGATGCCCGTGCGGGCGAAGCGATCAAGCTGTGGCGTGAGCGTTCGCCGCGCACCCTTGCGCTGCGCGGTGCGGAGGCCACGCTGGCACTGCGCAAGGGGCAGAGGCGGGCTGCACTGCGCGAGTTGGCCGGACTGATGAAGGATCCCGACGAACTGGGTTGGCGTTACGCGCTGACGGCGTTGGCAAGTGGCGGGAAGGACCCTGAGCTGCCGGCGCGGCTGCTGCGCGACCTGCTCGACGATGGCGCCATGCCCGACAAGCTGCAGGCCTGGCTGGCGTTCACCGGGCTGGCCCAGCAGATGGACGAGCCCGCGCTGGCCGAGCGGATGGTTGGTGATGTGGTCAAGCGTTTCTCCGGCGAGCCGCTGGTCGCCCTGCTGCAGGCCAGCCAGTTATTGCAGGCGGATCGCAAGCAGGAGGCCCGCGCGGTGCTGGACGGTCTGCTTCCCAAGGCCGCAAGCGACGCAGCGCTGCGGCTGAAGCTGGCCGAGGAGTACGACAGGTTGGGCGATCCGGCGGCGGCCTCGCGCGCGCTGGGCCAGGGGCCGCAGGACACGCTGACCTATGGCCTGCGGGCGCAGTTGCTGGCCAAGGCGGACGATACGGCGTCTCTGGGCGAGCTGTATGAGGAACTGAAGCGGGCGGCTTCGGGTCTGGGGCAACCGACCCAGTACAGCCCGGATCGCCGGTTGCTGCTGGGGCAGATGGCGGAGTTCCTCAAACGTCAGGATGAGGCACTGGCTTGGTACCGCAGCGTGCCCGCCGGCGAGCAGCGGGCGGAAGCGCGTCTGCGCGCGATCAACACCCTGTTCGAACTGGGGCGGAAGGATGAGGCCTTCGCGGAGGCCCGAAAGCTGCAGGGCGATGCCAGCGTCGAAGACGGTACCCGCCGCGACGCCTATCTGATGGAGGCCGAGCTGCAGCAGAAAGACAAGCAGGACGAAGGCCAGATGGAGGTCTTCGCCCGCGGGCTGGCGGCGTACCCGGATGACCTTGCGCTGTTGTATTCCCGTGGGCTGGCCTGGGAGCGGCGCGATCGCATCGACCATGCCGAGGCCGACTTCAGGCGAATCCTGGTGATCGAGCCGGACAACGTGGCCGCGCTCAATGCACTGGGCTACACCCTGGCCGACCGCACCACGCGCTATCAGGAGGCGCTGGAGTTGATCGACCGGGCGCGGACCGCTGCGCCGGAAGACGCGGCCATCATTGACAGTTATGGCTGGGTGCTTTACCGGCTGGGGCGCAATGCGGAGGCGCTGGTGGAGCTGCGTCGCGCATTCACGCTGCAGAAGGACCCCGAGATTGCCGCCCATGTGGCGGAAGTGCTGTGGGTGATGGGGCAGAAGGACGAGGCGCGCCGGTATTTCGACGAAGCGCGCAAGCTGGACCCCGACAACCGCTCGTTGTTGCGGGCGCTGGAGAAGACAGGCGCATGAAGGTTTCCGGATTCCTGCTGGCGGGGCTCGCGGCCCTGTCGATGGTGGGGTGCGCCACGCGTGGCGCCACGGTGGACTCACCTGTCCTGCGCGACCCCGCGGCGCTGGCGGCGGCGCAGGCCGGACAGGCCACGCGCACGGCGTGGCTGGCCTCGCAACCCGACTGGTCGTTCGCTGGACGCGTGGCGGTCAATGCGAACGGGAAGGGCGGCAGCGGCCGCATCGACTGGCAGCAGACCGGGTCGAGCTACCTGGTCGCGCTGAGTGCCCCGGTCACCCGTCAGAGCTGGCGCCTCAGCGGGGACCTGCGCACCGGTGCCGCGCGGCTGGAAGGGTTGGAGGGCGGGCCGCGCGACGGCGCGGAGGCGGGCGATCTGTTGCGCGCTGCCACCGGCTGGGACATTCCGGTCGCCTCGATGGTCCACTGGGCGCGGGGCGTCGCGGATCCCGCGGCACCGGCGGAAGGCATGGAATATGGGGCCGACGGCAGGCCGAGGACCTTGATGCAGCATGGGTGGCGGGTCGACTACCTGGACTGGCTCCCGGCCGACGGCGCGCAGCCCGCCATGCCGCGTCGCATGGAGGCGCGCCGGCAGGGCGCCACGGTGAAAGTCGCTGTCGACCAGTGGCACCTGACGCCGCCATGAGCCCCTTCCCCCGGGAAGAGGGCTGGTCGGCCTGGCCGGCCCCGGCCAAGCTCAACCTCGCATTGCAGATCACCGGTCGGCGCGCCGACGGCTATCACCTGCTGCAGACCGTGTTCCGTTTGCTGGAATGGGGGGACACCGTCCACGTCCGCCTTCGCCCGGAGGGTCGCGTGTGTCGGGTCGGCGCGTCCGTGCCCGGTGTCGCCGAAGCAGACGATCTTCTCGTGCGGGCAGCCGAACTCCTGAGAAAAGAGGTCAATGTCGCGCAAGGCGTCGATATCGGCATCGAAAAGCGCATTCCTGCCGGGGGTGGTTTCGGTGGCGGGTCCTCGGATGCGGCCACCGTGCTCGTGGCGCTGGATTATCTGTGGGGCTGCCGATTGGGGCGGGGTGCGTTGGCGTCCCTGGGCCTGCGGCTGGGCGCGGATGTGCCCGTCTTCGTACGCGGTGAGAATGCCTGGGCCGAAGGGGTGGGCGAAGTCCTGACGCCGCTGGCGCTACCGCCGGCGTGGTATCTGCTGGTCGATTCCGGTGTCCACGTGCCCACGGCGGCACTTTTCGCATCACCGGATTTGACGCGTGATGCTGCACCCGCGAAAATATCGGACTTCGTTTCGGGATCACTGCTCGGCAACGCGTTCGAGCCGGTCGTGCGTCGCCGGGAGCCTGCCATCGAGGCAGTCTTCCAGGCCCTTTCGCACATCGGCACGCCACGTTTGACGGGTTCCGGCGGCGGCTGCTTCGTGGAGTTCGCCGACCGGGCCTCTGCCGAGGCCGCGCTGGCGACCTTGCCTTCCGGGCTGCATGCCCGGGTGGTGGAGGGCGCCGCGCGATCGCCACTGCTGCGCGCGCTTGAGTCGTGTCGCGAGACGGAGAAAAACGCCTAGGGGCGTCGCCAAGTGGTTAAGGCACCGGGTTTTGATCCCGGCATTCGTAGGTTCGAATCCTTCCGCCCCTGCCAATTCACTGTGTCCTAGCCGCACCTGCCGAGACGACCATGCAAGACGAACGCAACCTGCTTGTCTTCTCCGGCAACGCCAACAAGCCGTTGGCGAACAGCATCTGCCGCGAACTGGGCGTGCGCCCTGGCAAGGCGCTGGTATCCCGCTTCTCGGACGGCGAAGTCCAGGTCGAGATCCAGGAGAACGTGCGCCGGCAGGAAGTGTTCGTCGTGCAGCCGACCTGCGCGCCGAGTGCCGAGAACCTGGTGGAGTTGCTGGTCCTGATCGACGCGCTGAAGCGCGCCTCGGCCAGTAGCGTGACTGCGGTGGTGCCGTACTTCGGCTACGCCCGCCAGGATCGCCGCATGCGCTCTTCGCGCGTGCCGATCACGGCGAAGGTGGCGGCGAAGATGTTCGGCGCCGTGAGCGCGGACCGCGTGCTGACGGTCGACCTGCACGCGGACCAGATCCAGGGGTTCTTCGATATCCCGGTCGACAATGTGTACGCCTCGCCGCTGCTGCTCGCCGACATCTGGCGCGCCTACGGCACGGAGAACCTGCTTGTCGTGTCGCCCGACGTCGGTGGCGTGGTGCGTGCCCGCGCGGTCGCCAAGCGCCTGGATGATGCCGACCTGGCGATCATCGACAAGCGCCGTCCGCGCGCCAACGTGGCCACGGTGATGAACATCATCGGTGACGTGGAAGGCAAGGACTGCGTGCTGGTGGACGACATCGTCGACACCGCCGGCACGCTCTGTGCTGCTGCGGCCGCACTGAAGCAGCACGGCGCCAACAAGGTGGCGGCGTATTGCACCCATCCCGTGCTTTCCGGCCCGGCGGTGGACAATCTGAATAATTCGGTGCTCGATGAGCTCGTCGTCACCGACACCATCCCGCTCTCGCCGCAGGCGCAGGGCTGCAGCAAGATCCGCCAGCTGTCGGTGGCGGAACTGCTGGCGGAAACGATCCGCCGCATCGCCTTCGGCGAATCGGTCAGCTCGCTGTACGTGGATTGATTCTCCGCCGCGCGCCGGGACACCGGCGCGTGGCTTTCCGGGTTCATCTGGTCGCGGATGAGCCTTCATCAGATCGCCACACGGCGGTCCAACAACTAGGTAGTGAAGCAAATGGCTAAGACACATGAAATCAAGGTCGAGCGCCGCGAAGACGAGGGTAAGGGTGCGAGCCGCCGCCTCCGTCACGCGGGCACCGTGCCTGCCATCGTCTACGGTGGCGAACTCAAGCCGGTCAGCATCCAGCTGAACCACAACGAAGTCTGGCTGGCCTCCCAGCACGACTGGTTCTACTCGTCGATCCTGGACCTGAGCCTCAATGGCGACATCCAGAAGGTGCTGCTGCGTGACATGCAGCGCCACCCGTTCAAGCAGCAGATCATGCACCTGGACTTCCAGCGCGTGAACGAGAACGAGACGCTGCGCACCGCGGTGCCGCTGCACTTCCTCAACGAAGACAAGTCGCCGGCCGGCAAGTCCGCCGAAGTCGTGGTCACCCACGAGCTGAACGAAGTCGTCGTCGAGTGCCTGCCGAAGGACCTGCCGGAATTCATCGAGATCGATCTGGCCGACCTGGCCATCGGTGCGGTGGTCCACCTGTCCGAGGTCAAGCTGCCGGCCGGCGTGGTCATCCCCGAGCTGAAGCTGGGCAAGGAACACGATGTCGCCGTCGTGATCGCCAAGCACGGCAAGGAAGAGGCCGAGGAAGCTCCGGTGGAGTCGGCCGAAGTGCCGGCGGCCAAGGTCGCCAAGAAGGACGACAAGTAATCGCGTGATCCTGCGCCCGCTCGCGCGGGCGCAGGTGCGCGTTGCGTCCCCATGGCAGGCTTGCGCCTCATCGTCGGACTGGGCAATCCCGGTGCCGAACATGCCCGAACCCGGCACAATGCCGGGTTCCATTTTGTCGACGCCCTGGCGGAGCGGCAGGGTGAGCGTTTCGGGCTGGACAGCAAGCTGTTCGGAGAGACCGCCAAAGTGGTGGTGGCCGGGCAGCCGGTCTGGTTGTTGAAGCCCGCCACTTACATGAACCTGAGTGGCAAGTCGGTAGCGGCGGCGCTGCGTTTCTGGAAGATCGCCCCGGAAGAGGCGTTGCTGGCGCATGATGAGCTCGACTTGGCCCCGGGCGCGGCGCGCCTGAAGTTCGATGGCGGCCACGGCGGACAGAACGGCTTGCGCGACACCATGCAGCATCTTGGGCACGGCAAGTTCCATCGGTTGCGGATCGGCATCGGCCATCCCGGCCACAAGGACCGGGTGACCAGCTGGGTGCTGGGCAAGCCGGGCAAGGACGACGAAGTGCTGATCGCCCGCGCGATCGACGATGCGCTGGATGTGCTGCCGCTGGCGGTGGCGGGCAACTTCATGGACGCGATGACGCGGCTGCACACGCAGAAGCCGTGATTGGTGATTGGTGATTTGCAGGGCATGGATCGGCCCCGAATCACCAATCACGAATCACGAATCACGGATGTAGACATGGGCATCAAATGCGGCATCGTGGGCCTGCCGAACGTCGGCAAGTCGACCCTGTTCAACGCGCTGACCAAGGCGGGCATCGCGGCGGCCAACTTCCCGTTCTGCACCATCGAGCCGAACGTGGGCGTGGTGCCGGTGCCGGACCTGCGCCTCAACCAGCTGGCGGAGATCGTGAAGCCGCAGAAGGTCATCCCGACCGCAGTGGAGTTCGTCGACATCGCCGGCCTGGTGGCGGGCGCCGCCAGTGGTGAAGGGTTGGGCAACAAGTTCCTGGCGCATATCCGCGAAGTGGATGCGATCACCCATGTGGTGCGCTGCTTCGAGAACGACGACGTCATCCATGTCAACAACCGGATCGACCCGCTTTCGGACATCGACACGATCGATACCGAACTGGCGCTGGCTGACCTGGAGAGCGTCGAGAAGGCGCTCAACCGCGCCGAGCGCTCCGCCAAGGCGGGCGAGAAGGACGCCATCGCCCGCAAGCCGGTGCTGCAGAAGCTGCAGGCAGGCCTCAACGACGGCAAGCCTGGTCGCGCGCTGGGTCTGGACGATGAAGAAAAGGCGCTGGTCCGCGACCTGTTCCTGCTGACCCTGAAGCCGGTGATGTACGTGGCCAACGTGCTGGAGGACGGGTTCGAGAACAATCCGCACCTTGACGCTGTGCGCGCCCGTGCCGCCACCGAGGGTGCCCAGGTGGTGCCGGTGTCTGCCGCCATCGAGGAGGAGCTGTCCCAGCTGGATGATGCTGACCGCGACGCCTTCCTGACCGATCTCGGCCTGGACGAGCCCGGCTTGAACCGGGTCATCCGGGCGGCGTATACGCTGCTGGGCCTGCAGACCTACTTCACCGCCGGCGTGAAGGAGGTCCGTGCCTGGACCGTCCGGGCGGGTTCCACCGCGCCCCAGGCGGCGGCCGTGATCCATACCGATTTCGAGAAGGGCTTCATCCGGGCCGAGACCATCGCCTTCGACGACTTCCTCAAATACAAAGGTGAGGTGGGCGCCCGCGACGCGGGCCGCCTGCGGCTGGAGGGCAAGGAGTATCGCGTGCAGGAAGGCGATGTCCTGCATTTCCGGTTCAACGTCTGAGAAAAAAGTGTGTCCGGCGCGTTGACAGACGGACCGGTACACGCCAAAATCTCGGGCTGTTTCACCCTGGTTTGATTTGGCCCACCAGCCCAGTCAGTCCGGTGATCCCGGAGGGATACCCAAGCGGCCAACGGGGGCAGACTGTAAATCTGCTGGCTTACGCCTTCGGTGGTTCGAATCCACCTCCCTCCACCAGTTTTCGTTGTTGCTTCGCGTTGTAGTGGTCTCCCGGTGCGGGAGTAGTTCAATGGTAGAACTGTAGCCTTCCAAGCTACTAGTGCGGGTTCGATTCCCGTCTCCCGCTCCACTGAACATCCGTGCAGGATCTGCGGCAATCCAGGCAACACAACCGGTTTCACGCTCACGTAGCTCAGTCGGTAGAGCACCTCCTTGGTAAGGAGGAGGTCGA
>CBIHLJ010000011.1:0-85229 GCA_966210745.1 uncultured Pseudoxanthomonas sp. | reverse complement strand
CGGCGGGGTCGTACACCACCACCTTCAGGCTCTGCGTGCCTGCATCGATTCCGGCGACAAGGCTCATGCCATTTCCTTCTTCATGCGTTCACCAGCGCGCCGTCGCGCAGTCGTACCGTTGCGGAAGCGCCTGCGGCAAGTTCGAGATCGAGCGTGCGGCCCGAGTGGACCAACTGATAGCGGCCGCCCTTGTCCGAGTGCAGCGTGGCGCGCGTCAGGCGACCCGCCTTCCATGCCAGGTCCAGCCGTGCCGCATTGCGCACGCGTACGCCTTCAAGTTCGCCGTCGCGCCATGACGACGGCAGCGCAGGCAGCAGGAAGATCGATCCGCCCCAGCTCTGCACCAGCATCTCGACGATGCCGGCGGCGCCACCGAAGTTGCCGTCGATCTGGAACGGCGGATGCGCGTCGAACAGGTTCGGGTAGCTGCGCTGCGGCGACAGCAGCATGCGCAGGATCTTCAGGCTGTGCTCGCCGTCCCACAGGCGTGCCCAGAAATTCAACCGCCATGCGATGCCCCAGCCGGTGGCGTCATCGCCGCGGATCTCCAGCGTGCGTTGCGCGGCACGGGCGAGGTCAGGCGTGTCGCGTCGGTTGATCTGCGCGCTGGGATGCAGACCGTACAGGTGCGAGATGTGGCGATGGTGGATCTCGGGCGCCTGCATGTCCCAGTCCTGCTGCCATTCCTGCAGCTGGCCGGCCTTGCCGATCCGGTTGGGGGAAAGCTGCTCGCGCAGCGCGGCGAGCCGCGCGGCAAAATCCGCATCCACGCCGAGCACGCGCGCGGCCTCGATGCACTGGCCGAACAGGTCGCGCAGGATCTGCGCATCCATCGTCGGACCCGCACAGATCGCCGCACCGAAAGGATGTTCGTTCTCCGGCGACAGCGAAGGCACGGTGACCTTGTGGCCGGTCTGCGGATCGTCCTGCAGCGTCTCGACGAAGAACTGCGCGGCGCCCTTGAACAGCGGCCAGACCTGCTTCAGGTAGTCCGGATCGCGTCCGTAGTCCCAGCGGTCCCACAGCGCCTGCAGCAGCCACGCGCCCCCCGTCGGCCACAGTGCCCAGCGTACGCCGTCCGGCGGCGTGGCGGCGCGCCACAGGTCGGTGTTGTTGTGGAGCATCCAGCCACCGGCGCCGTACATGTCGCGGGCGACATCGGCACCGGTCTTCGCCAGTTCCTCCAGCATGCGCTGCAGCGGTTCGACGCACTCGCCCAGGCCGTTCGCCTCGGAGGGCCAGTAGTTCATCTCGGTGTTGATATTGACCGTGTACTTGCTCTCCCACGGCGGATCCATCAGGTCGTTCCAGATGCCCTGCAGGTTGGCGGGCTGGCTGCCCGGCCGCGAGCTGCAGACCAGCAGGTAGCGCCCATACGCGTGGTACAGCGCCACCAGCGCGGGATCGTCGCCCTGCGCGAACGCGGCGATGCGCTCGTCGGTGGGAAGGTCGGCAGCGGCGGTACGGCCCAGGTCCAGCCGCACGCGATGGAAGAGCCGGCGGTGTTCGGCCAGATGGTCGGCCAGCACGGCGTCAAAGCCCTTGTCCTTCACCCGCCCCAGCTGCGCGGCGGTGATCGCATCGGGATCGCCGCTGACATCGTCGTACGCGACGTGGCTGGTCGCCGCGACGATCCGCAACTCCAGCTCACGCACGCCATCGAAGGCGATCTGGTCCTGTTCCACCCGCACCTGACCCTCGCGGTGCGTGACCTGCACGCGGAACGCGAAGCGCAGGCGACCCTCGATGCCATGCTTGCCGACATTGCGCCCGCTAACCAGCCAGCCGCCATCGACGACGCGCGTCGTGGTCGCATGTTCGTTGCCAGTGCGGAGGCGGCCGATCATCGCGTCGCCGCCATCGACCGTGTAGCGCACGACGATGCACTGGTCGACCGCTGACACGAACACCTCGCGCCGATGCACGCCGGCACCCACGCGGAAGGTCGTGCGCGCGACGGCCGCATCGAGATCGAGTTCACGGCGATAGTCCGCCACGCCATCCAGGCGGTCGAACTGCAGCCACAGGTTGCCCAGCGGCTGGTAGGCCATCTGCTTCACCGGGCGCGAGATCAGTGTCTCGTCGGCCAGCGCGGCGGCCTCCGCATAGCGGCCGGCGAAGATGAGCGCGCGCACCTGCGGCAGGCCCTCGCGCGCCTTGGGATTGACCGCCGAGTACGGCCCGCCCGCGTACAGCGTGTCTTCGTTGAGCTGCAGGCGCTCATGCGCCACGCCGCCGAACACCATCGCGCCCAGCCGACCGTTGCCAACCGGCAAGGCTTCCACCCAGACGCGCGCCGGCTGGCGATACCACAGGCGCAGGTCCTGCGCCGTGGTCGCGCCCACCGGTACCGCACCGGCATCCCATGGCAGTCCTGCCACCAGCGCACCGCCCGCCACGCCCTTGAACAGGGTGCGGCGGCCGGGATCATGTGGCCGGGCATCGACGGCGACCGGCGACATGCCCGGACGCGGGGACTGCATCATCCAGCCCTCCCGGACAGGTGTTGTCTACCGGTTTCCATGGTGCCGCCCGACCACTCTGCTGTCATCGTGCAGTGCGGGGAAACTGCACGGCCAGCGCCTTGCCGTCGTAACGCACGGTGACATCGGCCGCCGGCTCCAACGTACCGGCATCGGCACGCGGACCATCGATGAAACGCACGCGCACTTCGCGCTGGGCAACCATGCCGGGGTAGCGACCTTCGCGTGCACCGATGCGCAGCTCGCCCGCCTTCTCGTTCCATGCCAGCGGGATGCGGCTGGACTCGCCACGCTCGTAGCCGTAGCTGCGGCCGTTGTCCTCGTACAGCGAGAACGTGCCGTCGGCGCCGGTGTACACCTCGATCGTCAGCGGTGCATCCGGCTTCTCGTCCACGTACTGCTGAACCACCGTGCGCGGCACGATCGAACCCACACGCACGAACAGCGGCATGCGCTGCAGCGGCGCGCTGGCGTCGATGGTCTGGCCACCGTCGTAACGCTTTCCGGTCTCGAAGTCGATCCAGCTCGTACCCGCCGGCAGGTAGACCTGGCGCGTGGTCGCCTTGAACGTGGTGACCGGGGCGACCAGGAATGCCGGACCGAACATGTACTGGTCGGCGATGTCGCGCACCTTCGGATCGGACGGGAAGTCCATCGCCAGCGTGCGCAGCAGCGTGCCGTCCTGGTGCCAGGTGTCGCCGGCCAGCGTGTAGATGTACGGCAGCAGCGTGTAACGCAGCTTCAGGTAGTGCACGAAGCTGTCGTAGTGCGGCGTGCCTTCCGGTGCGATCTCCCAGATTTCCCTATACGGGAACTGACCGTGCAGGCGGAAGATCGGCACGAACGCGCCATGCTGGAACCACCGCAGGCTCAGCTCGCGCCATTCGGCCAGATGCGCCGGGTCCTTCGTTTCGTAGCGCCGTTCCGGCGAGAAACCGCCGATATCGAAGCTGACGTTCGGCGCGCCGGCCATGGAGGCGTTGACGAGGCCGGAGATCTGCTCGCGCAGGTCATCCCAGCGCGGCACGATGTCGCCGCTCCAGAACGCCGCACCGGCGCGCTGCTGCCCCGCGAAGAACGCGCGCGACAGGATGAAGACGCGCTTGTCCGGATCCTGCTCGCGCGAACCGCGATAGACGCCTTCCGAATGCACCAGCGGATACGAGTTGAAGAACTCGACCGACGGACCCAGCGAGGTCGGCGTGGTGCGCGCCTTGCGCTCGCCGACGTCGATGTTGCTGTGCAGGTCGGGCTCGCTGGCATCCAGCCACCACGCATCGAATCCTTTGGCGTTGAGCTTGCCGTTGACCTGGCGCCAGAAGATGTCCTGCGCTTCCTTCGAGTACGGGTCGTAGAACGAGTTCAGGTAGCCCTTGCCGATCCAGTCCAGCTCGCCCACTTCCACGTTGCGGTGGTACATGTGGCCGGCGGCGTCGAGTTCCTTGTAGTTGGCCGTGGTCGGATAGAACTTCGGCCACACCGAGATCATGATCTGCGCGTGCTGGTCATGGACATGGTCGACCATGCCATCCGGATCGGGAAAGTTCTTCGCGTCGAAATCATGCGAACCCCAGGCGTCCTCCGGCCAGTACGACCAGTCGAGCACGATGGCGTCGATCGGCAGCTTGCGCTTGCGGTACTCGTCCAGCGCACCGGTCAGCTCGGCCTGCGTCTTGTAGCGCTCGCGGCTCTGCCAGAAACCGTACGACCACTTCGGCAGCAGCACGGCCTTGCCTGTCAGCGTGCGGTAGCCGGCCAGCACCTGGTCGGCGTCGTCACCGGCGACGACGTAGTAGTCGATGGCCTGCGCGGCCTCGGACCAGATCGACAGGTCCTTCGCTTCGTCGGCGGGCAGCGGATCGCGATGCAGCAGCGCGATGTACGCTGGTTCGATGCGGTCCCACACCAGCTTCACCTTGTGGCGCTGGCCGGCCCTCATCTCCAGTGCGAACTCGTGGTGCCACGGGTTCCAGTTCTGGCGCCAGCGGTCGATGACCAGCTTGCCGTCGATGTACAGCTTGGCGTACTCGCTGTTGTAGACCGAGAACGTATGCCGGCCATCGGTGCGGGCGGCGATCTCGCCCTCCCACACCACGTCGCTGCGTCCGCCCTGCGCCATGTTCTTGCCCGCGGCGGGGAAGTTCGCGAGGTCCTTGATGTACTGGTAGTTCACTTCGCTTTCGCGACGCTCGACCACCTGCTTGCCGTTGACGGTGTAGCGCGCCGTCAGCGCGCCCGGCTTGCCCTGGGCGTCGAACAGGTCGAGCGACGCGCCCAGCGGCTGCAAACCACGCGGGTCGCCATAGCGGGTGATCGCGTTACTGTCCCACAGGATGCCGTAGTGACGCGTGGACACCAGGTAGGGGATCGCCTTGTCGATGTTGTGCTGGAGCAGTTCGACGTCACGACCCTTGAGGTTCATCCAGCCCTGCTGGTGCAGGCCGGTGCCGTAGAAGGCTTCGTCATCCGGGGACTCGAAGCGCTGACGGATGCTGTAGTAGTCCTTGCCCTCGAACGTCACCGGAGAAAAGGTGCGCGCGCGCTCGGCGAGCAGCGGCTTGCCGGCAGCATCGAAGAAGCTGACCTGGCCCGTGCGGGCATCGACCTTCGCCGAAATGCCCTGCGTGCTGACCGTCACCAGCCCGCCGGCTTCGCCCACCTTCACCGTCGGCGGCGCACCCGTCTTCGCCCGCATCAGGCTGGGCGTGCGGGCGAAGTCGCCGTCGGGATCGGCCATCACGCGCAGGATGCCCGGCGCGACCGCTTCCACCTTCACGTCGGCGGCGGACGCGTCGGCGGGGCGCACGATCACGCCGTGGTCGATCTTCTCGACGGCCTCGTTGCCCGCGGCGTTGGCGCCCACTGCAGCCAGGGCCAGCAGCGGCACCGTCAACGTCTTCAAGTAACCCATCGCTTGCTCCTCGTGGGCGCCCGCAGGCGACCCGGTTCATGGACCGGCGGTACCGGCCCGTGGATCGTTCAGTAGGTCGCCAGCTTCACCCGCAGCAATTGCGGGACGCTGGAGAAATTGAGGCCGTAGTCGGTCTGGTCGCCGTTCCAGCGACGGCGGAACACCCACTTGCCGTCGACATAGGTGCCTTCGTCGACGTAGTCGTAGATCTGCCGCGCAGCGAGCGCAGGATCGGCGGCATGGATGTTGATGCGCGCATGTGCGCCGGTGACCAGGAACTCGTCCGGCCCCAGCTGCACCACCAGCGCGCGGCCGATAGGCTCGGGATTGCCGGGCGGCTCGCCCTGGAACCAGAACTGCGGCACGCCGTAGGTCACCACCATGTTCCAGCGGTCGTCGATCTTCACCGTCTGCACGGCCTGCCCCGGCTGCTCGGCGGTACCGCGCACCTTGCCCTCGAAGCTCGCCTGCGCGATGACCCGTGCCGCCGGTGCCACCAAGGCGTAGTTCAGCGCGAACGTGGCGAGCGTCTTCTCGTCCATGTGCTTGGCGCCGAGCGGCCAGTTGGAATAGCGCGAGTAGTCGATGCCGAACGGCGACCAGCCGATGGCCTGCTCGCCCAGTGCGGAGAAGAAGTAGCGCGCGTACTCCTCGCGGTTGCCGGTCTCGGAGACGAACAGCGGATTGTCCGCGCGCGCATAGCGGTCCAGCACCGTGGTGTAGTGGGTGTACTCCGGCATGTAGATGTCCGGCGTCAGCAGGTCGATGTGTGGCGCCGCGGCCTTGTACACATCCAGCACGTTGTCGGTCGGGCCACCACTGGCGTACTGGCCCGGCTGACCGGGATTGAATGGTCCGCGCAGCGCGGCGTTGATGTACATCGGCAGCGGATAGACCGCCTTGCCCGCCTCGGCCACCTGGTCGATGTAGTGCGCGATATGCCAAGCATGGAAGAACTCGTCCGCATCCGTGCCGAACACCTCGCGCCACGTGCCCGGCGCCTTGCCCAGTTTCTTCAGCAGCGCCTCCGGCACCGGCCCTTCGAACACCTTCTGCGCCAGCGGCGAGAAGTCGCGCACGCTGCCGTAGGTGCCCGGCTCGTTCTGCGGCTGCACCAGGATGACGGTGCGTTGCGGGTCCGCCGCCTTCAGGTGCGTCATCAGCGCGACGAAGGCCTTGCGGTCGGCGTCCAGCGTGGCCTGCGCGTGCGGCGACAGCGAGTTGAGCGTGCGCCCATCCGCCGTGATCACGCGCGGGAAGCGCGCATTGTCCAGCTTCACCCATGCCGGCGCGTAGTTCGGTCCGTTGTTCTTCCAGGTGGCGAACCACAGCAGCACAAGCCGCACGTTCTTCTCGCGTGCCTGCTTGAGCAGCACATCGACGAAGGAGAAGTCGAACGTCCCCTCCTTCGCTTCGATCTGTTCCCACGCGACCGGCACCATCACCGTGTTCGGCTTGACCACATCGATCGCCGGCCACACATCGTCCAGTGCCTGCGGCCAGTTGCTGGAGTTGTTGACCTGCGCGCCCAGGATCAGGAACGGGGCGCCATCGACCATCAGCGCATGGCGCCCTTCCTTGCTGACGATCTGCGGGATGGGTACCTCGCCGCCGTTGTGCGTATCCCCGGCCGGAGTGTCGCCGGTCCGCTTTGCCGCATCACCGGCACGCTCGCAGCCAGGGAGCAGCACACTGGCGACCAGCAGGCCGGCAAGCGCGGAAGAACGAAGCAGGCGAGGCATCATCAACAAGACTCCAGGTTCACCAGGTGTCGCTGCGGAACGGCGAGGCCGGCAGCTGCTCGGTATTGATCAGGTCGGCGTCGACGGGGTTGTCGGACCACGCATAGCGCACGGCGACCGGGCGCGGGACCGCCGCACTGCGCACCACCACGCGCCCCTCCGCCAGCGAAGCCTCCGCCGGATGGAAGACCTGGTCCGTGCCGGCGAGCGCGAAGCCGCGCACGCGCGTGCCGCCACCGCGCACCGCCAGCGTGCCGCCCGCGCTGCCGAACTCGACATGTGCAGCACCGCCCTCGAAGCGGGTGTGCTGGGGCGTCGGGCCATGGAAGTCCACGGCTTCGCCGTACGCCACATGCCGTGCGGCCAGCGCCAGGCGCTTGCCGACGTCCTGCTTGTTGAGCGGATGGATATCGTCGGGATTGCCGATATCGATCGTCACCGCCTGCGCGGTGCCCGGCATCCACAAGGTCATCGACTGCGACTCGCGCAAGACCGCCCACGGACTCTCGTCGCCCTTGTCGGTACCGGAGGAGAAGTTGGCCAGCTGCACCCACAGGAACGGCAGGCTGGGCGCATCCCACTGCGTGCGCCACTGCGCCCGCCATTGTTCGATCATCGCGGGGAACTGCCGGCGGTAGCGCAATGCGTCCGCCACCGTGTTCGCGTTCGATTCGCCCTGGTACCAGATCACGCCGCGCAGCGCGTAGGGCTGCAGCGGATGGATCATCGCGTTGTACAGCAGGGTGGGATGCTGGTTCTTGTCGTCGACCAGGGCGACGCTGACGCGGGACGGCCGGAACGACCAGTCCGCCAACGTGCGCGGCGCAGCGCCCTGCGGCTGGACGAAGACCTCGGCCGCGTCACCGTGGATGCCGCCCCCGCCGCCGAAGTCGGATACGCGCACGGCCACGTGATTGACGCCCGCATGCAGGGCCGATGCCGGCACGGTGTAACGGCGCGGCAGGTTGTACTGCATGTGCGTCTGGCCGACCTGGGTGCCATTGACCCAGGTGGTGTCGGAATCGTCGATGCGGCCCACGCCCAGCGTCACGCCGGCGGCGGCCTCTTCGGCGGTCAGCGTGAACGTGGTGCGGTACCACGCTACGCCGTCCATGCCGTTCCAGCCTGCCGCTTCCCACAGCGAAGGCACCTTGATCGTGGTCCATGCGGACGCGTCGGTCCCGGCGGACTGCCAGCCTGCATCATCGGCGGGAAGATCAGGCCAGCGCGCGAGATTGCGGTGTGTCCGTGCCAGCGCCTGCTCGTCCTGCGCGCGCAGCGTGCTGGCCTGCTGGGCGAGCGCCTTTTCGTCCAGACCTTGCGATGGCGCGTCCATCCAGGCTTCGATGCGGCTGCCACCCCAGGTGCTGTCGATGATGCCGATCGGCACGCCGGTGACCTTGCGCAGTTCGCGCGCGAAGAAATGCGCCACCGCCGAGAACTTGCCTGCGGCCTGCGGCGACGAGGCGACCCATTCGCCACCTGCGAGCTGCGCCTGCGGCGTGCCGGCCCAGGACTTGGGGATCTTGAAATGGCGGATCTGCGGATCGGTCGCGCGCGCGATCTCCCCTTCCGGATCCGCCGACTGCGCGATCGGCCACTCCATGTTCGATTGCCCGCTGGCCAGCCACACGTCGCCCACCAGTACGTCCTGCAGCACGCGCGCGCCGGTGCCATCGTCGATACGCATCACGTGCGGTCCACCGGCGGGCAGCCCGGGCAGTTCCAGCGACCAGCGGCCACTGGCATCGGCCTGCGCCGCACCGTCGCGGCCGGCGAACGCCACCACGACGCGCGCGCCCGCGGCCGCCTGGCCCCAGACCTGCACCGGCTGGTCGCGCTGCACCACCATGCCATCGGCAAAAACGCGCGGCAGTTCGACGGCGTGTGCGGATGCACACACCAGCAAGCCGGCGAGCAGCATGCCGACACGGAAAGAAACAGTAACGATCACGGGGCGACTCCTTCCGGGTTGGGCATGGGCGCACGCGAGCGATAGAAATCCGCCACCACGTGCCACGCGAGTTTGCGCTCGCCGCTCTCCGATAGCAGCCCCTTGCGGTTGTAACCCTGCTGATGCGGGTGCATGCGCACCGGCGAACGGAAATCCGCCAGCACCCATGGCAAGGTCCCCTGCACGAACGGCAGCCGTTCGATCATGCGGAACTGCCTGCGGTAGAACTCGGCCTGGAATTCCTCGTTCCAGTCGCTGGCCAGGTCGGCCGCGCCATGGCGACCGTAGCGGGCTTCCGCGCCGAACTCTGAGACCAGCAGCGGCTTGCCCGGCGAGATCCATTCCACCTCTTCCGGCGCCACCGGCCACGGCACGTACCAGCCGTAGTAGATGTTGGCGCCGATCACGTCCAGCGCCGGAAACAATGGATCGCGCATTTCAAGCCGTGCGCCGTGGAAGCCGGGGCCGTAGAACGCCGCCGCGACCAGGCGGGTCGGGTCCTGCACACGCGCCTGCGCGGCAAGCGCGGACAGCGCGGCGTTGCGTGCATCGCCCGGTGCAGTCTCGTTGGCGATGCCCCACATGATCACCGCAGCGCGGTTGCGGTCGCGTCCGATCATCTCGGCCAGCATGTGCTGCATCCGCTGGCGCGTTCCGGCGTTGGCGAAGTCGATGCCCTGATAGACCGGGATCTCTTCCCACAGCAGGATGCCCATGCGGTCGGCCAGGCGCACGAACGTCTCGCCGAACGGATAATGCGCGGTGCGCACGAAGTTGGCGCCCAGCGCCTTCGCCTGGTCCAGCAGGCGCCGGTAGTCGTCCTCCGATGTCGCGCGCCGTCCGTCGATCTCCTCGTGCAGGTTGACGCCGCGCAGCTGCACGGGCTCGCCGTTGAGCAGGATCCTCTCGCCCTGCACCGCGATGCTGCGAAATCCAATCTCGTCCTCCACCGTGTCGCCGGCCCCGGACACGCGCACACGGTACAGCCTGGGCCGCTCCGGCGACCACAATTGCAAGGGCGCTCGGAACGACACCGCGGCGCGACCATCGGCACCGGTGCGCGCGTCGAACGACACGCCCAGTTCCGGCACCTCGACCTTCACCGGCACGTCGGCACGCGCCGGTGCCAGCCACACCCAGCCGCTGACCTGCTGGGTGTCATCGGGCGAGAGTTGCAGGTGATAGTCGCGGATGTGGCGCGCAGGCACTTCCACCAGCCGCACGCTGCGGGTCAGGCCGCCGTAGTTGAACCAGTCGACCCCCATCGCGGGCACCGCATCGCGGCGGCGCCGGTTGTCGACATGCACCAGCAACCTGTTCTCACCCTGCTTCAGCTTGCCGGTGAGTTCGAACTGGAACGGCGTGAATCCGCCCTCGTGGCTGCCAATGGGTTCGCCGTTGAGGAACACGTCGGTGCGATAGTTGGCGGCACCGAAATGCACGAAGACGCGGCGCCCATCGCGCCGCAACCGTTTGGCATCGAAGTCGAACTGCTTGCGGTACCAGACCGATCCCTCCAGCCAGTGCAGCGCCGGCTGCTGGGTATTGAAATCGCCGGGTACCTGCAGCGTCACCGCATCATCGAACCCGTATTCGAGGAACTCATCGCGTCGGGTTGGCGTGCGGTCGCGCCACGCGGCTTTCCAGTCGCCCATGCCCGCACCGTAGGCATCCACCATGGCCTGCCAGCGTCCATCCAGCGAGTGGGTCTGACGCCCGGCCACGTTGGCGATCAGCGACGGCATGTCGCCCTGCGCCCCCGGCTCCGCCGGCAGGGCATCCTGCACCGGCGCACCGGCGGACGGCAGCGGGCGATAGCCGTCCTGCGCCGCGGCTGCCGCGCCGATGCCCAGCCCCGCGGCCAGCAGCACGCTGGCGGACACCGCCATCCTCACAGCGGATCTCCGTACCAGATGCCGCGTCCTTCGGTGCCGAAGTAGACGCGGCCATGCAGGCGGGGATCGCCTGTCACGTGACGGATGATGCCGCCAAACCGCAGTGCGTCGGTATCGATCCGCTGCCAGTGCCGGCCGTCGTCGCCGGATCGATACAGGCCGCGCTGCCCCCCCACTTCGCCGAACACGAACAGCACCGGCGCATCGCCGTCCTTCGCCGGCTTGCCCAGGCCCACCGACATCACGTTTTCCACGCCCGGCACGCGTGACAGCTTGCCGGGGGAAAGATGCAGCAGCCCGCGCCAGGACGACGCGATCCAGGCTTCGCCGGCACGCTGCGGATGCGGCCGGATCTCGGCCCGGTACCAGTCGCCGATTTCGCCCACCGGCGCGCGGACTTCCTCGAATGCAACGCCGCCGTTGCCGCTGACATACAGCTTGCCGCTGATCGCATCGAAGCCGTAATAGATGCCTTCATCGACGCGGTCGGCTTCCACCACCGCCGTCTTCGGCAGGCCTTTCACCTGCTGCCAGCGACCACCCATGTCGGCGGTGATCCAGTGGTGTTCGCCGTTGCGGGGATACCAGATGGCGCGCTTGCCGTCGGCCGCCAGCGTGATCTTCCCTGCGCCTTCGCCATCCGGCGGCTCGCTCGCGAAGGCGGTCCAGGTGCGCCCGCCGTCGTTCGACCATGCGCCGCGCACCGCGCCTTCCGGCCGGTTGTGGAAGTAGCCGGTACGTACCATCACCTGCGGCATCTGTCCGGCGAAGGCCAGGCTTTCGGTGTTGGAGAAGCGCACACCGGCAAAGCGCGGCTGCGATACATCGAGCGTGTCATGCACGAAGCCGTCGACATCGCCCAGGCCGCTGACCAGATGTGCGCCCTGCGACGGACTGGCCAGCGCCAGCGGCACGGTTTCTTCGAAGCCCGCCTGCTCGAAGCGCCACTGCATGTCGGCGCCCTGGTCGAATGCACGCGCGTTGGTCGATGCCCACACGCCGTAGCCGGTGACGAACAGGATGCGGTCGGGATCGTGCGGATCGATCTCGATGTCGGCCATCCAGTGCGGCTTCGCATCCGCGGTCCACGGTGCGGACGAATGATCGAAGCGGGAGCGCGGCAGCGTGGCCGTCCATGTGCGGCCGCCATCGACGCTGCGATAGAGGTCATCGTGCGGCTGGTAGCGACGGAACGTGGTGGCGATGATCACGTCCGGGTTGTCGGCCTGCACCGCGACCGCGCCCCAACCGAAGCCGCCCTCGCTGGCGACGCGCCGTACCGGCGTGATGTCTTCCCAGCGGTCGCCAGCGGGATCGAAACGCCACACGGCGCCATCGGCCATGTTGTTGGGGCCGGGCTCGTCACCGTAGCTGAGCAGCCAGCGCCCGCGTCCATCGCGCACCATGTGGCTGGGGCGCAGCCCCACCGGCTGGCCGGGCACCGCGTGCCAGCTCACGCCACCGTCAAGCGAGCGATACAGGCTGGCCTCGTTCGTCGATACGCCTGCATACAGCGTCTTCGAGGGCGTGCCCGGCGTGCCGCTGTCGGGATCGAACACCACGAACGCGATGCCGACAGGACGCAGCTCACGCCAGCCCATCGCCCAGGCGGAGCGCGCCTTCGCAATGGCAGGGAACGCCGGCACTTCACCCCAGGTCGCGCCGGCATCGCCGCTGCGCCACAGGCCATCGGCACGCGTGCCGAACAACAGCACGCGCCCGTCATGGGGATCCACCGCCAACCGCTCACCGTTGCCGCGCCCCTGCTCGTTGCCGCCGAGCTTGAAGGGCAGCGACGTGCGCTGGAACGTCGCACCGCGATCCGTCGAACGCAGGATCGCGCCGTCCTGTCCGCGTTCGTGCAGGTAGGTGCCGACGGCGAGGTACACGCGATCCGGATCGGATGGATCCAGCGCCATGCTCTCTACGCCGAAGCGACCACTGTCCTCGTGGCCCATCCAGTCCATCAGCGGTTGCCAGCGCTGTTCGCGCGACACCCAGCGATACGCGCCACCGATATCGGTACGCGCGTACAGCAGGCCCTTCTCGTGCGGATGGAACACCAGCCCGGTGACGAAGCCGCCGCCGCCGATGGCGACGTTGCGCCAGCGGTAGTCGGCGGTTTCGTCCTTCGCTGCGGCGGCGGGCGCCAGCAGCAGGACGGACAGCGCGAGGATCAGGCGAAGCGTGTGCACGGAGTCTCCTGTGGAGAGGGAGAGCCGGTGCGCCAGCGTGAAGCACACCCAGGTAACCGCGAGCGGTGCGGGAAGGGCGGGTGCTGCTGCCCTTCCCGCACGGCGCGCATCAGAACGTGAAGCGGATCGTGGCGGCGTAGCGGCGGTCGTTGACGTACCAGGACGTGACGCGCCTGCCGGCCCCGTTCTGGTCCATGATCGTGCGCTGCTCGGCGTTGTTGAGGTTGTTCATCTCCAGGCCGATCTGCACGTTGTCCGAGAAGCGGTAGAAGATCGAACCATCCAGCTGGCCGAACGCGTCGCTGTACACAGGCAGTTTCCATGCGATGCCGCCGTCACCGCCGTTGTAGCCGTTCGGACCGATCGACAGCAGATACTCGCTGCGCCAGTTGTAGGCCAGGCGGAACTGCCACGGGCCCTTCTCGTAGAAGGCCGCCACGTTGTACGAGTTCTTGGACAGGCCATCCGCCGGCAGATCGTCGAACAGCGAGCCGTCGGTATCGACGGGCACCGCGTTCGAGGCTGTCGGGATGCTCGTCGAGCTGTCGATGTAGGTGTAGTTCGCCGACATGCCAAGACCATCGAACGGCGCCGGCAGGAAGTCGAAGAACTGGTTCCAGCCGATTTCCGCGCCCTGGATCTTCGCCGTGCCGACGTTCACCATGCGCGAGACCAGGTAGTCGTACTGGTTGCCGTCGGCGCCCGGATAGGCGACGAGTTCGGTCTGCTGGCGGAAGTAGTCCTTGATGTCCTTGTAGAAGAAGTTCACCCAGGCCATGCCGCCGCGATCCGGCGCGAAGTACCACTCCAGCGACAGGTCGAACTGGTTCGCCTTCATCGGCGTCAGGTAGGGGTTGTCGGTGGAACTGCCGGTGAGGTTCAGGTCCTCGGGCTGCAGCGTGTCGCCCGGGTCGGGGGTCACGCCGTCCCTGACCGCCACGCTGAGTTGCTGGTAAGCCTGCATGTCGCTGAAGGCTGGACGTGCGATGGCCTTGGACGCGGCGAAGCGCACGATCCAGTTTTCGGCCGGCTCCCACTTCACGTTCGCGCTCGGCAGCACATCGGTGTACGCGTTCTTCGCCGAGATCGGCTCGGACTGGCCCGAACCCAGGTACGGCGCGAAAGCGTTGTTCGGATAGACGAGATAGCCGTCAGCACTGTTCTCGGTGCGCACGACGCGCACGCCCACGTTGCCGTCGACACGCGCGTCGTCCATCGCGAAGTTCACCATCGCGTAGGCGGCGTACGTCTTCTCCTTCTGCACGTTGCCCCATTGCGGGTCGGCGAGGTTGCGCGGGGTGATCTGGCCGTAAGGGGCGCCGGGGAGGTAGTACGGGGTCGCCGCGCCGTGGATGTCGAGATAGCTGTTGGGGAAGCCGAGCGCGGTGCCCAGCACCGGCGAATAGAACGCGCCAGGCGTGGCGGCACCGCCCCGATAGAAATTGTCGAACGTGATCAGGTTGGTCAGGCTGGAATTGACGGTGCCATTGAGGTCCAGACCCGGCAACGGCACGCCGCCCGGCAGCGCCCACCACTGCATCCACGGCTGGAACACCGGCTGCCAGTCGTACCCGGTATCGATGCTGTGGGCATCGCGGTCGGTGATGCGCACGCCCACCTTGAAGGAATCGAAGAAGCCGTTGTCGAAGCTGTGCTTCAGGTCGGCGCGCCAGGCGATCTCTTCGGCTTCGTTGTCGTCCTGGTGGTCCATGGTGAACCCCCAGTAGTAGTTCGCGGGGTTCGTGGTGAACTGCTGGTCCACGCCGATGCGCGGTACGCCATGGCCCAGGTCGATGTCGATGTAGGGCACGTTGAGGCCCAGCGACACGGTGGAATCCAGCGACCGCGTGTCGGCGGTGATGTACTGCAGGTCGGTCGACAGTTCGGTGCGGTCGCTGAAAGCCCACTTCAGGCCGAACGAGTAGTCGGTGGTCTCGGACTTGCGATGCGACGCGCGGATGTCCGTGCCCATCGGGATGTCGCCGTTCGACAGCAGGCGGCCCGATACGAACACATTGCCGTCCATCTCGTACGGCTGGCTGGCATCTACCCGCACCTGCAGCGGATCGTTGGAGACGAAGATCGCGTCTTCGTACCAGAGTTCGTCGTACTTGCTCTGGAAGGCGGTGGCGAACAGTTCCAGCGTGTCGCTGGGACGCCATTGCAGGGCGACATACGCGCCCTGGCGCTCGCGCTTGTATTCCAGCGTGCGCCAGTCGGCGCCGCGCGGCAGCCACAGCTGCTCGTTGGTGCCGTCGTTGTCGAGGTCGGTGTTCGCGGTGTTGAAGAACGGCCGCACGAACATGCCGTCGGTGCGCGTGGCCAGTTCCGAATGCGCCACGTCGACCAGGATGCCGAAGTCGCCGGCATCGGTTTCCCAGCGGTTGCTGAAGAGGATGGAGCCCGACGGCTGCAGCTTCTCGGCGAAGTCGCCGCGGTTGGCGCTGAAGGACATGCCGAACTTGCTGCCTTCGAAATCGAACGGCATGAAGGTGCGCAGGTCGACGCTGCCGCCCAGGCCGCCCTCGATCATGTCGGCCTTCTGGTTCTTGTACACGTCCACGCCGGCCATCAGTTCGGACGGCACGTCCTGGAAGCTCAGGCTGCGGCCGCCGGACGCGGAGAAGCTGTCGCGACCGTTGAGTTCGGACCGCACCTGGGTCAGGCCGCGCACCTGCACGCCACCACCCTCGGCGGAGAAATGCTCGGGATCGCCGACCGACAGGAAACGGTCGATGGTGACGCCCGGGATGCGCGACAGGGTTTCGGTGATGCTGCGGTCGGGCAGCGCGCCGATGTCGAGCGCGGTGACGGAATCGACGAAGGTGTCGGCGTCGCGCTTGATGTCCTGCGCCTTGTAGACGGAGCCGCGGATACCGGTGACGACGACGGCGTCAAGCTCGGTAGCGGCCTCTTCCTGCTGCGTGGCGGGCGCAGCGTCCTGCGCATACGCAGGCGCGGCCAGCATCATGGCGATGCCCAGGGCGAGGACGGTGGGTTGCAGCTTGCGGCCATCGGAGCGGACGGCACGGACGGCCGCCGCAGGGCGGCGCTGGAGCGTTGACATGGATGTTCCCTCCCAGGACACATGACAAGCGATTGAGTTTTGGTCCCGATCCGCGGACGTCTTCGCGTCTTTCGGCCGGATGAAGCATGTGACGGCTGCGGCCGCAGTCGCCGGTGGTGCGGATCCATCCGTGGCGGATGTCAGGGCGGTGAAAGCCATCTGGCCCGACCCGGACAATCAACCGGCGGCCGTGGGACCGCTCTTTGTGACTGCGGCGGGAGCATAGGCGGCGCTGACATGCCGCACCAATGAAATATTGATCGCCAGCTATATCGAACCCGAATAGCTGGCCCGACTCAGCCCGGGGAACCCTCACCCGGCGGCAATGCGCCCGAGGGACGCGGCGGCTCCGGTTCGGCATACAGCCGGCGGGCGGTTGCCCGCAGCGCCTCCAGCACGCGCTCGGCGCCTGGCGACAGCAGCTGGTCGCGGCGGCGCACGATGCCGAAGAACTCCATGCGCACCCCCAGCTCGATCGGCAGCACGCACATCTGGCCGGTCTGCAGGTACGGGCCCACGGATTCGGCGGGCAGTGCGGTGAGCATGTCGCTGTGGCGCAGCAGGTGGATGATCACCGGCAGCGAGGCGGTTTCCACGATGTTCTGCGGCGGCGGCTGGCCGTGCTCCAGGAACACCGCGTCCAGCCGCGAGCGCAGCACGCTGGCGGCCGGCGGCATGATCCAGCCGTAGTCGACCAGGTCTGCATGGGTGATTCGCGGACGCCGGGTGAGCGGATGCCCGGCGCGCACGATGACGGCATGCGGCTCGTCCGCCAGCGGCTCGAAGTCCAGCTCGCCCGCACCTTCCGGGCCCATGATGCGACCGATGACGATATCCAGCTGCCCATCCAGCAGCTTGGCGACCAGGGGCCGGCTGTAGTCCATCTCGACCTTGATGAGGATGTCGGGAAAGTCGCGCTTCACCGCCGCAACCGCCTGGGGAACCAGGGTGGTGCCCGGGTTCACCACCGTGCCGATGGACGCCTGGCCCATCCGCCCGCTGCGCAACGCGGCGATCTCGTCGTGGGCGCGCCCGATCTCCGACAGCGCGGAGCGCGCGCGACGGATCAGCACCTGGCCGTACCAGGTCGGCTCCACCCCACGCGCGTGCCGCTCGAACAACGGCACGCCCAGCAGGTTTTCCATTTCCGCCAGCAGCTTGGACGCGGCGGGCTGGGTCATGTTGGCGGCCTCGGCGGCACGCAGCACCGACCGCTGCTCGTACAGGTGCAGCAGCAGGGTGAGATGACGGGTCTTGAGCCGGGTGGCGCCGAACCAGCCGGTGGTGGGTTGGACCATGGGAACCTCCGGGCAAATGACCTATTCGCACTGGGAATAGCCTATGACAAAAATTTCATTTGTCGTACATAGATGCCCACGCGAGGCTATGCCACGCTTCAAGGGCGGGCTGGCCGGGACATCGGGCCGCCCGCAACGGGGGCACCCACGGACGGCCGGCACAGGCCCGCCGCACGGTGGTCCCGCATCCGATCAACGCCGGGAGGAGGGCCCCATGGCGACATCGCAGTCCGACGGCACCTCGGGTGCCGGCGCCATCGCCGCGTCCGCGCCACCCGCAGGTGCGCGCCCGTGAGCACCCGACTGTCCGGCAAGATCGCCATCGTCACCGGCGCCGCCAGCGGCATCGGCGCGGCGACCGCGCGCCTGTTCGCCCGCGAGGGCGCCACCGTCATCGGGCTCGATCGACAACCGGCGACCTCCACCGACGCGGGCGTCACCCACCACCTCGCCGACATCACGGATGCCGCCGCCATCGATGCCATCGTGCAGTCCGTGCGCGAGCGGCATGGCCGCATCGATGCGCTGGTGAACAACGCCGGCGCCGACGTGTTCTCCGAGCCGCTGTCGCTGTCGGACGAAGACTGGGAGCGCTGCTTCGCGCTGAACCTCAAGGGTGCATGGCACCTGTGTCGCGCGGTGCTGCCGGCCATGCTGGCGCAGGGTGCCGGCTCCATCGTCAACATCGCCTCGGTACATGGGCACAAGATCATCGCCGGCTGCTTCCCGTATCCGGTGGCCAAGCACGGCCTGATCGGCCTGACCCGTTCGCTCGGTATCGAGTACGCCGCGCACGGCATCCGGGTGAATTCGATTTCGCCCGGCCTGATCCTGGTGCCGCGCATCGAAGCCTGGTTCGAACGCGAGCCCGGCACGCGCGCGAAACAGACCGCGCTGCTGCCGCCGCAACGCATCGGCACGCCGGAGGAAGTGGCCTATACCGCGTTGTTCCTCGCCAGCGATGAAGCCCGCTTCATCAACGCCACCGACATCACCATCGATGGCGGCCGTTCGCAGGTCTACCACGACTGAGCGCATGGACAGCCCACCCCTCCCTTTCGCCCTGCCGCTGATCGCGATCCTGCGCGGGATCACGCCCGCCGAGGTGCCCGCGCATGTCGGCGTGCTGGTGGAGGAAGGCTACGACGCGATCGAGATACCGACCAATTCGCCGGACTGGGAACACAGCGTACGCATCGCCGTGGCCGCCTTCGGCCAGCGCGCGATGATCGGCGCCGGCACCGTGCTGACCACGGCATCCGCCGATGCGCTGGTGGCGGCCGGCGGCCGCTTGATGGTGACGCCGAACACGCGTCCGGCGGTCATCCGCCACGCGGTGGAGCACGGCCTGCAGGTGGCGGCCGGCTTCGCCACCGCAAGCGAAGCCTTCGACGCACTCGATGCCGGCGCGCAGATGCTCAAACTTTTCCCGGCTTCCGTACACGGACCGGCGCTGGTGCGCGCACTGCGCAGCGCGCTGCCGCCCGTCCCCCTATTCGCCGTCGGTGGCGTCACGCCCGACACCCTCTCCGGCTACCTCTCAGCCGGCTGTCAGGGCGCCGGCATCGGCGGCGAACTTTACAAGCCCGGCCAACCGGTCGAGCGCACGCGCGAACACGCGCGGCGTTTCCGGCAGGCCTACCTGGACCACGCCGCATGAAGATCGTCCGCCTCAGCACCTACCACGCCGCACCGCGCTGGCTGTTCCTCAAGGTGGAAACCGACGAAGGCATCACCGGTTGGGGCGAGCCGGTCATCGAAGGTCGCGCCCACGCGGTGGAAGCGGCGGTGCACGAACTGTCCGACTATCTCGTTGGCCAGGATCCGGCGCGCATCAACGATCTCTGGCAGGTGCTGTATCGCGGTGGCTTCTACCGGGGCGGCGCGATCCTGATGAGCGCCATCGCCGGCATCGACCAGGCGCTGTGGGACATCAAGGGCAAGGCGTTGGGCGTGCCGGTGTACCAATTGCTCGGTGGCCTGGTGCGCGACCGCATGAAGACCTACCGCTGGGTCGGTGGCGACCGTCCTTCTGACATCGTCGCGCAGATGCGGCAGTACCAGTCGCTGGGGTTCGACACGTTCAAGTTCAACGGCACCGAAGAACTGAAGCTGATCGACAGCCCGCGCGCGATCGATGCCGCGGTGGCCAAGGTGGCGGCCATCCGCGAAGCGATGGGCGACCGCGTGGACTTCGGCATCGACTTCCACGGCCGCGTCAGCGCACCGATGGCGCGCGTGCTGCTGCGCGAACTGGCGCCGTTCAAGCCGTTGTTCGTCGAAGAGCCCGTGCTGCCCGAACAGTGGGAATACTACCGTCCGCTGTCGGATGCCACCTCGATTCCGCTGGCCGCGGGCGAGCGCATGTACTCGCGCGCCGAGTTCAAACCGGTGCTCGCTGCCGGCGGCCTGGCGATCCTGCAGCCCGACCTGTCGCACGCCGGCGGCATCACCGAGTGCGTGAAGATCGCGGCGATGGCCGAAGCACACGATGTGGCGCTGGCGCCGCATTGCCCGCTGGGCCCGGTGGCGCTGGCCGCGTGCCTGCAGGTGGACTTCGTCAGCCACAACGCGATGCTGCAGGAACAGAGCATCGGCATCCACTACAACACGGGCGCGGACCTGCTGGACTACGTGCTCAACAAGGAGGATTTCCGCTGCGACGACACCGGCAGCATCGCCGCGTTGCCGAAACCGGGCCTGGGCGTGGAGATCGACGAAGCCCGCCTGGTCGAAGCGAGCCGGCAACCGCCGCGCTGGCGCAATCCGCTGTGGCGGCACGCCGATGGCAGCGTGGCCGAGTGGTGAGGCCGTGACGACGGCGCTGGCGACCCTGGCCGTCGACAGCCGCTGCACGCTGGGCGAATGCATCCTGTGGTGCGATCGCCGGCGCGTCCTGTACTGGACCGACATCCTCGCCGCCGAACTGTGGCGGCACGACCCCGACAGCGGGCACACGCATACCTGGTCGCTGCCTGCCCCGCTCGGCTGCCTGGCACTGGGCGAAGACGGACGCCTGCTGCTGGGCCTGGCCAAGGGCCTGTACGCGAGCGATGTCGAAGCGCAGCTGTCCAGCCGCGAGCTCTCCCTCGAGAAGCTGGCCGACGTCGAAGCCGACGACCCGATGACCCGCATCAACGACGGCCGCGCGGATCGCCACCGGGGCTTCGTGTTCGGCACGAAGAGCGAACACGCCGACCTGCGTCCGACCGGCCGCTTCCACCAGTACACGGCCGCGCATGGACTGCGTGAACTCGCGCTGCCGCGCGCCGCCATCCCGAATTCGATCTGCTTCGACGCCAGCGGCACGCGGATGTACTTCTGCGACTCGGTGACGCCGCGGATCCTGCATTGCCGGTACGACGCGGCCACCGCAAGCGTGTCCGACATCGCGGTGTTCGTCGACCTCGACCTGGCGGGCGCGGAGCCGGATGGCTCCATCGTCGATGCCGAAGGCGCGGTGTGGAATGCACAGTGGGGAGCGGGCCGCGTGGTGCGCTACCTGCCGGATGGCCGGATCGACCGCATCGTCCGGGTGCCGGCATCGCAACCGTCCTGCTGCACGCTGCGCGACGACCTGCTGTATGTCACCAGCGCGCGCGTAGGACTGGACGCTGCTGCGCTGGCGACGCATCCGTTGTCGGGGGGCGTCTTCGCGCATCGCAACGAACGTCGTCTCGCCCGCGATATCGACCGGGTGCGGCTGCCATGATCGCCGTCGACTGGGGCACCAGCACCCTGCGCCTGTACCGCATGGCCGACGATGGCCAGGTCCGCGAGCGCCGTCGCAGCGACCACGGTGTGATGGCATGCGGAGGACGCTTCGGCGACGTGCTGGCACAGGAGATCGCGGGCTGGGACGACACCGACGTCCTGCTGTGCGGGATGGTCGGCGGTCGCGGCGGCTGGCACGAAATGCCTTACCTGCCCTGCCCCGCCGGCAACCATGCGCTGGCGCTGGGCATGCAGCGCTTCCAGCCTCCGGGCTTCGACGACCGCGCGCTGTGGCTGGTGCCGGGGTTGCGCGACAACGATTCCGATACCGTGCCCGACGTGATGCGCGGCGAAGAGACGCAGCTGGCGGCACTGCTGGACGTGCTGCCCGGCGGCACGCACCTGGTCTGCCTGCCCGGGACACACAGCAAGTGGGTCACGGTACGCGACGGCAGGGTGCAGCGGATCGCGACCGCGATGACCGGCGAGCTCTATGCGGTCCTGCGCCAGCACAGCATCCTGGGACGACTGATGCCCGTCGGCGACGTGCGCTTCGACGGCTACGCGTTCGACGCCGGCCTCAAGCGCAGCGCAGATGCAGGTGGCCTGCTGCACCATCTGTTCGGCGTACGCACCACCGGTCTGTTCCAGCAGCTCGCCGAGCCGGCACTGCCGTCGTATCTGTCCGGCCTGCTGATCGGCCATGAACTGCGCGCGTCGGGCCTGTTCTCGCATGCGCCGCGTCCCGCACAGGTGCACCTGGTCGGCAACGACCGCCTGCTGGCGTCGTACGCGCATGCGCTGACCACGCTGGGCGTCGGCGTGCAGCGACACCCGGAAGACCTGGCCGCACGCGGCCTGCATGCGCTGTGGTCACGGCGCACGAGCGCCGCCACCACCACTTGAGGAAGCAGACCATGTTGACGCGTTGCGCACTGGCGGTGATGGGCATTCTTTCGATGGCGTCCGCATGGGCGGGTGACGCCGTCTTCCGCGAGGTCCGCTATGCCGGCGACGACGGTGGCCCGTCCGTCGACGCCACGCAGTTCCGCAACCCGGTGGTCGCCGGCTTCTATCCGGACCCGTCCGCCATCCGCGTCGGCGACGACTTCTATCTCGTCACCTCGACCTTCGGCTATTTCCCCGGCCTGCCGGTCTTCCAGAGCACCGACCTGGTTTCGTGGACGCAGATCGGCAATGCGATCCATCGCCCGGACCAGATCCACTACGGCGACAAGGAAGAACTGACACGCGGCCTGTTCGCCGCCACCCTCGCCCACCACGACGGCACCTTCTACATCGCCAACACCTGCTTCTACTGCGACCGCGGCAACTTCGTGGTGACGGCAGAAAATCCCGCCGGCCCGTGGTCCGACCCGATCTGGCTCGGCGTCAGCGGCATCGACCCTTCGCTGTTCTTCGATGACGATGGCAGCGCCTGGGTGGTGCACAACGACGTGCCCGATGGAAAGCTGCGCTATGACGGCCACCGCGCGGTCTGGCTGCAGCGCTTCGACTTCGACAGGCGCGAACGCGTGGGCGAACGCATCCTGCTGGTGGATGGCGGCGCGGACCCTTCAACGAATCCCGAGCACGTCGAAGGGCCGCACATCTTCAAGCACGACGGCTGGTACTACCTGACCGCCGCCGAGGGCGGCACCGGCGAGCAGCATGCGCAGATGGTCTGGCGCAGCCGCAAGCTGACGGGACCGTACGAAGCGTTCCCGGACAACCCGTCACTGACGCAGCGCGATCTCGACCCGAAGCGCATCGATCCGGTGACGTCCACCGGCCATGCGCAGTTCGTGCAGCTGAAGGACGGCGCGTGGTGGGCGGTCTTCCTTGCCACGCGTCCCTATCGCGGCAACCAGTACAACCTGGGCCGCGAGACCTTCCTGCTGCCGGTGACCTGGAAGGACGGCTGGCCGGTGATCCTGCCGCGTGGCGAGCGCGTGCCGATGGTCGTGAAGCGCCCGGACCTGCCACGCAATCCACAGCCGCTGCCGACCAGTGGGCCGATCGCATGGACGGAGCGCTTCGACGCGCCGGCGCTGCCGCTGTCGTGGATGACGCTGCATCCGCCGAAGACGAGGTGGTACACCACCGGTGCACAGGGCTTGACGCTCTCGCCCGGCGCGATGCCGCTCGGCGGATTCGGCGCCACCCCCGGCCAACCGTCCTATGTCGCGCACCGCCTTCAGCACCACCATGCCACGCTGGAAACGACGATCGCCTCGTTCGACCCGTCGCCAGGCGAGTTGGCGGGACTCGCCCTGCTGCAGAACGAATACGGTCACTACGTGCTCGGTGTCGAACGCGACGCGCGCGGCTTGGCGGTGTCGCTGTACCGGCGCAGCAGCCGCGATGGCGCGAAGGAAGGCGAACGGCTGGCACGCATGCCGCTGGATGCGAACGCCATGCCGATCACGCTGCGCTTCCGCCTCGACGGTCCGCGTCTGGATGCCGATTACGCGCTGGCATCAGGCGAGTGGAGGTCCGTCGCCTCCGGCCTGGATGCGAGCCTGCTGAGCGTGGAGACCGCAGGCGGCTTCATCGGCAACACGTTCGGACCCTACGCCGTCCGTCGCTGACCGCGCCATCACGGGAGTTCGCATGTCGGGTACCTCGCGTCGCGGGTTGTTCAAGGCCGGGCTCGCAGGACTGGTCGCCTGGCCGCTGTCCTCGCGTGCCAGTGCGGCGGACGCATGCGCGACACCGCTGCCACCGCACGCCACCGGCATCGAGGGCCAGCGCAAGGCCGATCTCGGCGACGGCACCTATCTCAATCCCGTCGTCGCGGGCGACCGCCCGGATCCCACGATCCTCAAGGACGGCGACGACTACTACATGACGTTCTCGTCGTTCGATGCCTATCCCGGCCTGGTGATCTGGCATTCGACCGACCTGGTCAACTGGGCGCCGCTCGGACCCGCATTGCGCACGCCCGTCGGCACGGTCTGGGCCGTCGATCTCTGCAAGCACGGCGACCGCTATTTCATCTACCTGCCTTCCCTTGCGAAAGGCGGGGCCTGGAAAATCCACGTCATCTGGGCCGAGGACATCCGTGGCCCCTGGAGCGAACCGGTCGACCTGCATATCGATGGCTGCATCGATCCCGGCCATGCAGTCGGCGAAGACGGCCGGCGCTATCTGTTCGTCAACGGCATCCGCAAGGTGCGGCTCACCGACGACGGCCTGGCGACCGACGGGGCGCTGGAGCATGCGTACAGTCCGTGGCGTTACCCGGATGACTGGATCACCGAGAACTTCGCACCGGAAGGCCCCAAGCTGACGCGCCGCGGCGACTGGTTCTATCTCGTTACCGCCGTCGGCGGCACCGCCGGCCCGGTGACCGGCCACATGGTGATCGCCGCACGTTCGCGTTCGATCCACGGCCCATGGGAACACTGCCCGCACAACCCGTTGGTGCGCACGCAGGACGATGCCGAACCCTGGTGGTCGCGCGGACACGCGACGCTGGTCGACGGTCCAGCCGGCGACAGCTGGATGGTCTATCACGGCTACGAGAACGGTTACCGCACGCTCGGGCGGCAGACGCTGCTGGAACCGATCGAGTGGACGGACGATGGCTGGTTCCGTGCGCGTGGCGGAGATCTGTCGAAACCGTTGCTTGCTCCACGGAGTGGCAAAGTCGGCATCGCCGGTGTCGCGCTGTCCGATGATTTCTCGACCGACCGGCTCGGCACGCAATGGGCCTTCCACGCGCCCCGGCCTGACGAGATGCAGCGCGTCCGCTACGGGACGCAATTGCTCCGCCTCGCCGGCGCAGGCACATCGCCTGCCGATGGCAGCCCGCTGGCCTGCATCGTCGGCGACCGCGCCTACCAAGCCGAGGTCACGTTGACCTTGGTGGGCGAAGGCGAAGGCGGCCTGCTGCTGTCCTACAACCCGAAGGCCTTCGTCGGGCTCGGCTTCACGCCATCAGGATTGCGCGTGTTCCAGTACGCCGAAGAACAGACCTGGGCACGGCAGTCGCTGCCGAGCCGGCGCGTACGCCTCCGCCTGACCAACGACGACCACGTGGTGACCTGGCATCACTCGCACGACGATGGCCGCACATGGACGCGGCTGGACACGCGGATGGAAGTATCCGGCCTGCATCACAACGTGTTCGGCGGTTTCCTCAGTCTCCGGCTCGCGCTCTACAGCGCCGGCACGGGTGCGGTCGAGTTCAGCGACTTCCGCTACCGCGCGCTCGCCTGAGGTGTGTCACGTCGCGTCGCCGGCCGCGTTGGCGCGATCGTTCTCGCGCATCTCGTACCACATGCCATTGAGGATGGCGAAGCTGGCCGCGAGGCTGACGCCGAGTATCCAGGAGAAGTACCACATGGTCGTTCCTCAGTAGGCGTTGTGGTTCTGTTCCAGGCTTTCCGGGCTCACCTTGCCGCGCAGAACGCGGTAGACCCAGGCGGTGTACAGCAGCACCAGCGGCAGGAACACGACGGTAGCCACCAGCATGACGAACAGCGTCAGGTGGCTGGAAGAGGCATCCCACAGCGTCAGGCTCGATGCGGGATGGGTGGAGGACGGCAGCAGGAACGGGAACACCGCCAGCCCTTCGGTCAGGATGATGCCGGCGATGGCGAGCGCGGAGGCGAGGAAGGCCGCCATGCCGCGCCCGGCGCGCAACAGTGCAGCCGCGGCCAATGATCCCACCACGCCCAGTACCGGGAAGAGCCAGGTCCAGGGCATCGCCTGGTAGTTGGCCATCCAGCCGCCGCGCGCACTGGTCACCTGCTTGAACAACGGATTGGACGCGGCGTCGGTCACGGCGGCCCCGACCACGGCGTAACCGTCCACGCCCTTCGCGACCCATACGCCGGCCAGCACGAACAACACCGCCGTCGCCACCGCCGCCAGCGAGCCGAAGCGCCGCGCACGCATCGCCACCGGCCCGTCCGTCTTGATCACCAACATGCTGGCGCCATGAGCCACCAGCATGGCGACGCTGACCAGGCCGCACAGCACCGCGAACGGCGACAGCAGCCCGAAGAAGCCGCCGGAATAATGGATGCGCAGCGTGTCGTCGAAATGGAACGGCACGCCCAGCAGCACGTTGCCCATCGCCACGCCGAACACCAGCGCGGGCACGAAGCCGCCGACGAACAATGCCCAGTCCCACACCGCGCGCCAGCGCCGGTCTTCGACCTTGCTGCGGAACTTGAAGCCGACCGGCCGCAGGATCAGTGCGAACAGGATCAGGAACATCGCCAGGTAGAAGCCCGAGAAGCTGACTGCATACAGCGCCGGGAATGCCGCGAAGATCGCACCGCCGCCCAGGATCAGCCACACCTGGTTGCCTTCCCATACCGGGCCCACCACGTTCAGCACCAGCCGGCGCTCGGCATCGGTGCGCGCCACCGCCGGCAACAGCGTGCCGACGCCCAGGTCGAAGCCGTCCATCACGGCGAAGCCGATCAGCAGGATGCCCAGCAGCAGCCACCAGATCAGGCGCAGGGTCGCGTAGTCGAGGGGAATGGTATCCATGTCGTCCTCCTGTCAGGCCACGGTCGTGGACGCGGGCGCCAGCGGCGCGCCTGCCTGGTCGGGTCGTCGTTCGCCACCGGGCACGTCGTCCGGACCTTTCAGGATCACCTTGCGCAACAGGTACACGTCGATGACCGCCAGCGTGGTGTAGACCAGCACGAAGCCGGTCAGCGAGATGATGACCTGGTGCAGTTGCAGTCCCGATGCCGCCATGAAGGTCGGCAGCACGCCATCGATGGCCCACGGCTGCCGTCCGTACTCGGCGATCAGCCAACCGGCTTCGATCGCCAGCCAGGGCAGTGGCAGGCTGTAGAGCGCCAGCTTCAGGAACCACGGGTACCTGTCGAGCTTCTGCACCGTCGCCAGCCAGAACGCCAGCGCGAAGAACGCGATGAAGTAGAAGCCGATGCCCGCCATCAGGCGGAAACTCCAGAACAGCGGCGCCACGCGCGGGATGGTGTCGGCCGCCGCGCGCGTGATCTCCGCGTCGGTGGCGCTGCCGATGTCCTCGCGGTAACGCTTCAGCAGCAGCGCATAGCCCATGTCGCGCCAGTGCTGGTCGAACACCGCCTTCGCCTGCACATCCTCGCGGTTGGCGCGCAGCTGCTGCAGCGCCGCGTAGGCCAGCTGTCCGTTGCGGATGCGTCCCTCCGCGCGTTCTACCAGTTCCCCGATGCCGGGGATCTCGGTGTTGAACGAGCGCGTGCCGATCAGGCCCATCACCCACGGGATGTGCACGGCGTACCGGTTGGCGCGTGCTTCCTGGTCGGGAATCGCAAAGGCGGTGAATCCCGCCGGCGCCGGCTCAGTCTCCCACATCGCCTCGATGGCGGCGAGCTTCATCTTCTGGTTTTCGCCGGCCACGTAACCGCTCTCGTCGCCCAGCACCACCACCGAAAGCGCCGCGGCCAGGCCGAAGCTGGCCGCCACCGCCATCGAGCGCTTGGCCAGGTCCGCGTGGCGCCCGCGCAGCAGGTAGAACGCGCTGATCGACATCACGAACACGGCGCCCAGCACGTAGCCGGCGCTCACGGTGTGCACGAACTTGGCCTGCGCCACCGGATTGAACAGCACGGCCGCGAAGTCGGTGACTTCCATCCGCATGGTGACGGGATTGAATTCGGCGCCGACCGGGTACTGCATCCAGCCGTTGGCGATCAGGATCCACAGGGCCGAGAAGTTGGTGCCCAGCGCCACCAGCCAGGTCACCATCAGGTGCTTCACGCGCGACAGCTTGTCCCAGCCGAAGAAGAACAGGCCGATGAAGGTCGCCTCCAGGAAGAACGCCATCAGCCCTTCGATGGCCAGTGGTGCGCCGAAGATGTCGCCGACGTAGTGGCTGTAGTAGGACCAGTTCATGCCGAACTGGAACTCCATCACGATGCCGGTGGCCACGCCCATGGCGAAGTTGATGCCGAACAGCGTGCCCCAGAACATCGTCATGCGGCGCCAGATGTCGCGCCCCGTCATCACGTAGACGCTCTCCATGATCGCGATCATGAAGGACAGCCCCAGCGTCAGCGGCACGAAAAGGAAGTGGTACATCGCCGTCAGCGCGAATTGCAGACGGGACAGTTCGACAACGGTCATGTCCGGCATGGCGTAGCGGCTCCCGGGTGTCCGTGGTGGATTCTAGACCCCGCCCGTCGGGAAGGGGGGTGACCTTCTGTCGCACCCCTCTTCACGCGGCCCTGCGGCATCCTGCGCGCCCCGCCACCGACCGGCTGTCGGGAAAGGGTTGATCCTGATCAATGCGGCCCCCCTGAATGGGCCCGAGAATCCACCGTACCAGAATTAGGAGAGGCCGCATGCAAGGCGTCCAGGGGACTTACAACGACAAGGTGGTGCGGCAGTTCACGGTGATGACCGTGGTCTGGGGCATCGTGGGGATGCTGGTGGGGGTGCTGATCGCGGCCCAGCTGTACTGGCCGGCGCTGAGTTTCGACCTGCCATGGCTCAGCTACGGTCGCCTGCGCCCCCTGCACACCAACGCGGTGATCTTCGCGTTCGGCGGCTGCGCGCTGTTCGCCACCAGCCTGCATGTGGTGCAGCGGACCAGCCACGTGCGGCTGCTCTCCGACAAGCTGGCCGCCTTCGTGTTCTGGGGCTGGCAGCTTGTGATCGTGTTGGCGGCTGTCTCGCTGCCGTTGGGCCTGACCCAGGGCAAGGAATACGCCGAACTGATCTGGCCGATCGACGTGCTGATCGCGGTGGTCTGGGTGTCCTACGCGGTGCTGTTCTTCGGCACCATCGCCAAGCGTGCGGTCAAGCACATCTACGTGGCCAACTGGTTCTTCGGCGCCTACATCATCGCGGTGGCGCTGCTGCACATCGTCAACAGCCTGGCGCTGCCGAGCAGCCTGCTGCACTCCTACCCGGTCTACAGCGGTGCGGTCGATGCGATGGTGCAGTGGTGGTACGGCCACAACGCGGTGGGTTTCTTCCTGACCGCCGGCTTCCTGGGGATGATGTACTACTTCGTGCCGAAGCAGGCCGGCCGCCCGGTCTACTCCTATCGACTGTCGATCGTGCACTTCTGGGCGCTGATCGCCATCTACATGTGGGCCGGCCCGCACCACCTGCACTACACCGCACTGCCGGACTGGGCGCAGAGCCTGGGCATGGTGTTCTCGCTGATCCTGCTGGCGCCCAGCTGGGGTGGCGCCATCAACGGCGTGATGACGCTGTCGGGCGTGTGGCACAAGCTGCGCACCGACCCGATCCTGAAGTTCCTGATCGTCTCGCTGTCGTTCTACATGATGTCGACCTTCGAAGGTCCGATGATGTCGATCAAGACGGTCAACTCGCTGAGCCACTACACCGACTGGACCATCGGCCACGTGCACGCCGGTGCGCTGGGCTGGGTGGCGATGATCACCATCGGTTCGGTCTACGCGATGTTGCCCAAGCTGCTGGGCCGCGAGCAGATGTTCTCCGTCAAGGCCATCGACACGCACTTCTGGCTTCACACGCTGGGCGTGGTGTTCTACATCGCCTCGATGTGGATCGCCGGTGTGATGCAGGGCCTGATGTGGCGCGCCACCAACGCCGACGGCACGCTGACCTACAGCTTCGTCGAAGCGCTCAACGCCACCTATCCCTACTACCTGGTCCGCCTGGGCGGCGGCCTGCTGGTATTCGTCGGCATGCTGCTGATGGCCTGGAACACCTGGAAGACCTTCCAGGCGGCCAGATCCACCGCACCGCAGCCGATCCTGCCGCCCGATGCCAGCCAAGCGCGCGCCTGAGGACCTGACATGAGCAACGGAAATTCACACGAGAAAGTCGAGAAGAACGTCGGCCTGATGGCGGTGCTGATCGCGGTGGCGGTGTCGTTCGGCGGCCTGGCCGAGATCGTCCCGCTGATGTTCCAGGCCGAGGCCATCAAACCGCTGGAAGGCGTGAAGCCCTACCCGGCGCTGCAACTGGCCGGCCGCGACATCTACATCCGCGAAGGTTGCTACAACTGCCATTCGCAGATGGTGCGCACGCTGCGTTTCGAAACCGAGCGCTATGGCCACTACTCGCTGGCCGGCGAGTCGGTCTACGACCGCCCGTTCCAGTGGGGCAGCAAGCGCACCGGCCCGGACCTGGCCCGTGTGGGCGGACGCTACTCCGACGACTGGCACCGCGTGCACCTGATCAACCCGCGCGACGTGGTGCCGGAATCGAACATGCCGTCCTTTCCCTGGCTGGAGAACGCCAAGGTGGACGGCGCCGAAGTCGCCCAGCGCATGAAGACGCTGCAGCGCATCGGCGATCCGTACACCGACGAGGAAATCAACAGTGCCGCCACCGACGTGGAAGGCAGGACAGAACTGGACGCCGTGGTCGCCTACCTGCAAGGGCTGGGCAAGGCCGCGCCGAGGGGAGGCTGAGCCATGGTATCGGGCATCGTGACCGGGGCACTGATCGTGCTGTTCATTGCCGGCTGGGTGTGGGCCTGGAGCCCGCGCCGCAAGGCGGATTTCGAGGATGCGGCACGCATGCCGCTGGGTGAGGAAGGGGAGAACAACCCATGAGCGCAGGCTGGATCGGATTCATCGTCGCGCTGGTCGTACTGAACATCCTGGGCTGCGTGTGGCTGCTGTGGTGGACCGGCCGCCGCCGGCCCGGCGACCCCGCGCCGGAAGACACCTCGCACGTGTGGGACGGCGACCTGACCGAGTACAACAAGCCGCTGCCGAAGTGGTGGATCAACCTGTTCTACATCACCATTTTCTTCAGCATCGGCTACATCGCGTGGTACGGCGGCCTGGGCATCATTCCGGGCTATGCCAAGTGGTCGTCCACCGGCGAACACGACCAGGTCAAGGCCGTGCAGGACAAGAAGCTGGAAGCGACCTTCGCCCCGTTCGCCAACCAGCCCATCGACCAGTTGGCCAAGGACCCGAAGGCGCTGGCGCTGGGCCGTTCGATCTTCAACAACACCTGCGCCACCTGCCACGGTTCCACCGGCCAGGGTGCGATCGGCTATCCCAACCTGACCGATGGCATCTGGCACTGGGGTGGCACGCCCGACCTCGTGCTGCAGACGGTGCTGGATGGCCGCGAGGGCGTGATGCCGGAATGGGGTACGGCACTGACCAGCATGGGCGGCGACAACGCCGTCGACTACGTCATCGCCTACGTCAATGTGCTGAACGATCCGCGGGAAGGCATGAGCAACAACTTCATGGCCGCCCAGGGCAAGCCGCTGTACGATGGCCTTTGCGTCGCCTGCCACGGCGTGGACGGCAAGGGCAACCAGGAACTGGGCGCTCCCGACCTGACCGACGACTACTGGCTGTACGGCAACAGCAAGGACAGCATGCGCACGACGATCAACAAGGGCCGTCACGGCGTGATGCCCGCCCACCGCGAACTGCTGGGCGACACGCGTGCGCGCCTGGTGGCGTCCTATGTCTGGTCGCTCTCGCACAAGCAGGACCAGGCGACTGCTGGCGCGAAATGACCGATTTCACCGAGCCCCGCTTCGACCATCCGCCCCGGCCGCTCGCGCAGCGCGTCGGGGCGGTGCTCTGGCCGAGTTTCTTCGCGGCAGGCGTGGCCACGATGGTGTTCTTCGCCTTCGTCGACCCGCTGACGCTGCGCGACATGACCTTTCCCGACCTGGCGATCAGCCGCGAACTCGGCTACACGCTGGGTTTCTTCATGTTCTGGCTGGCGACAGCGGCCAGCAGCCTGTTCACCTGGATCCTGCTGCGTCCGGCCAGCCGCTTCAACCGCGCGCTGCCACCGGACTGAGCACGGCCTGCGACAAACCGTCGCTCCCTCGCGCACCGATGCGGCGCGAGCATGACGCCAGCCAAGGCAGAGTCGCCCATGTCCACGCCAGCAATACCTCCCTCCCCCGCACCCGATACCGCCAAGCGGCGCATTCCGCTGGACGTGGTGGATGCGCAGGGCAACTCTTTCTACGTCAGCGAACGCAAGGTCTATCCGCGCGACGTGGCGGGTACGCTCAACCGCCTGCGCGTGGCCGCGGTGTGGTGGCTGCTGGGGATGTACTACGTGTTCCCGTGGCTGAAGTGGGACGACCGCCAGGCGGTGCTGTTCGACCTGCCCGCGCGCAAGTTCTACGTGTTCGGGCTGGTGTTCTGGCCGCAGGATTTCCTGCTGCTGGCGGTGCTGCTGATCATCGCGGCACTGTCGCTGTTCTTCTTCACCGCACTCGCGGGCCGCCTCTGGTGCGGCTATGCCTGTCCGCAGACGGTGTGGACGGAAGTGTTCCTGTGGATGGAGCGCTGGACCGAAGGCGACCGCAGCGCGCGCATCAAGCTGGACGCCGCGCCGTGGAGCGCGAACAAGCTGATGCGCAAGGGCGGCAAGCACGTGCTGTGGGCGGTGTTCGCACTGTGGACGGGCTTCACCTTCGTCGGCTTCTTCACGCCCATCCTCGACCTCGGCGCGCGCCTGTGGCCGTTCGCCTGGGGCGGCTGGGAAACCTTCTGGGTGTTCTTCTACGCGTTGGCCACGTGGGGCTTCGCCGGCTTCCTGCGCGAGCAGGTCTGCAAGTACATGTGCCCGTACGCGCGCTTCCAGAGCGCGATGTTCGACCGCAACACCCTGATCATCGCCTACGACCCGATGCGCGGCGAGCCACGCGGTCCGCGCAAGCGCGGCCTGGGCAGCGTGCTGGAACGTGCGCGCGGCCTGCTCGACCAGATCACCGCCTACGACTACGTGGTGCGTGCCAACGCACATCCCAGCGCCGCAGACCAGCGCCTCGGCGCGCACGGCACCATCACCTTCGCCGGTGCCGGCGCGGTGATCGAACCGCTGCCGAAATTCGTCCCGGACCAGTTGGGCGACTGCATCGACTGCACGATCTGCGTGCAGGTGTGCCCGACCGGCATCGATATCCGCAACGGCCTGCAGTACGAATGCATCGCCTGCGGCGCGTGCATCGACGCCTGCGACGACGTGATGGACAAGATGGGCTATCCGAAGGGGCTGATCCGCTACACCACCCAGAACGCCATCGACGGCAAACCGTCGAACGTGCTGCGGCCGCGCATCTTCGTCTACGGCACCATCCTGCTGGCGCTGGTGGCGGCGTGGGGCTGGGGCGTGTTCAACCGCGACGTGCTGATCGCGGAAGTGCTGCGCGACCGCAATGCGCTGTACCGCGACGTTGCGGGCGCGCAGGTCGAGAACGACTACACCCTCAAGCTGGTCAACAAGGACCAGCAATCGCATCGCTACCGCGTGACACTGGCATCCGGCTCGGCCGGCATCCGCCTGCGCGACGGCGACCTGACGGTGCGTGCCGAACCCGAGGAAGTCCTGTCGCTGGCCGTCACCGCTACCGCACCCGCCACCCTCCATGGCCGCCATGCCGTGACGTTCACCGTCCGCGACGTCGATACCGGCACCGAGAAGACCGTGGACAGCAGTTACTTCGGACCGATCCAATGACCACGAAACCCGATTCGCTCGCCGGCACCCCTCGCCCGTTCTGGAAAGAGCCGATGGTGTGGCTGGTGTGGGGCCTGCCATTGGCCTCGGTCGTCGCCGGCATCTGGCTGGTGGTGACCGCCGTGCGCGCGGGTGGAGCGGATTCCGTCACCGACAAGGTGCAGCGCGTGTCGCAGATCCAGACCACCGACCTGGGGCCCGATGACAATGCTGCGAAACGCAAGCTCAGCGCGATCGTGCAGATCCGCACGGATCACGTCGAGATGATCGCCGTCACCGGCGATTTCGCGGGCACGTCCCCGCTGGTGCTGACGCTCGCCCATCCGACGGAAGCCGCGAAGGACGTCGTCCTGACCCTGGCACGCGACACCGCCAGCTGGACCGCACCCGCCGAGATCGAAACCACCCACGACTGGAACATACAGCTCACGCCGCAGGACGGCACATGGCGTATCCGTGGACGCCTGCAGAAAGACACCCAGGCCGTTCGACTGGCTCCCACGCGCGGGACCGGCTGAGCACCCTTGCATGGACATCCCCGTGGTGCCCTGCCATCACTGCGGCGAGCCGGTCGCCGGCGGGCATCCGGTCACCGCGGGCGACCACAGGTTCTGCTGCGAAGGCTGCGCCGCGGCGGCGGCGTGGATCCAGGATGCCGACCTTGGCAGCTACTACCGCCTGCGCAGCGCGAACGCGAACCGGGTGCAGGCCGACCGGCTGGACCTGGAAAGCTGGGACCGCAGGGAACTGCTGGACGAGCACAGTCGCGCCGTCGAAGGCGGACGCGAAATCGTGCTGCTCACCGACGGCATGCGCTGCGCGGCCTGCGCCTGGCTGATCGATCGCGCCCTAGCCCGCGAAGCCGGCGTGCTCGACACCACGGCGAACGCGATCACCGGCCGCATCCGCATCGCATGGGATCCCGCACGCACGAAGCTCTCCGCGCTGCTGCAACGCCTGGCGATGCTCGGCTACCGTCCCTATCTCGCCACCGGGGATGCGCGCGAACAGGCACGCATGTCCGAACGCCGTCGCTGGCTGCTGCGGCTCGGCGTGGCCGGCCTCGGTTCGCTGCAGGCGATGATGCTGGCCGAGGCGTTGTACCTCGACGTCAACGCGACCATGCCGCTGCCGACGCGCGACCTGTTCCGCTGGCTGACGTTCCTCGTCAGCACGCCGGTGGTGTTCTACAGCGGCTGGCCGTTCCTGGCCGGCATGGCGCGCGAACTGCGCGCGCGCCACGTGGGCATGGACACGCTGATCGCCAGCTCCACCCTGCTCGCCTACTTCGCCAGCCTGGTCGAGACGATCCGCGGCGGCACGCATGTCTGGTACGACGCAGCGGTGATGTTCGTGTTCCTGCTGCTGGCCGCGCGCATGCTGGAACAGCGCGCGCGCAACGTCGCCACCGCGCAGGTGGATGCGCTGGCGCGCGCGCAGCCGGTGTTCGCGATCCGCGAGCGCGCTGACGGCACGCGCGAATCGGTGCCGCCGTCGGCGCTGCGGGTGACCGATGTGGTCTGTGTGTCCGCTGGCGAGGGCGTGCCCGCCGATGGCGTATTGCTCGACCATGCCGCCGATTTCGAGGAAGCGCTGCTGACCGGCGAATCCCGCCCGGTGCGCCGGCATGCAGGCGAGACCGTGTATGCGGGCACCACCTGCCGCGAGCGCCCGGCACGGCTGCGCGTGACCGCCACCGGCACCGCGACGCGGCTGTCGCAGCTGGCGGAGCTGGTCGACCGCGCACAAGGACATCGCCCGCCGATGGCGCAACTGGCGGATCGCGTGGGCCGCCATTTCGTGGTCTCGCTGCTGGTGCTCGCGGTCTGCGTCTACGCGGGTTGGCGGATGTACCAGCCCGAACGCGCGTTCGAAGTGACGCTCGCCCTGCTCGTCATCAGTTGCCCCTGCGCACTGTCGCTATCGGTGCCGGCGGTGCTCGCCGCCGCGCATGGCGCACTCGCACGCTGCGGCGTTCTCGCCACGCGGCCCGAGGCGCTGGACACGCTGGCGCGCGCCACCGACGTGATGTTCGACAAAACCGGGACGCTCAGCGACGGCCTTCCCGCGCGCGTGGCCGTGGAGGTATTCGACAGCCTGGACAAGGACGCGGCCACCCGCATTGTGGCCGCGCTGGAAAAAGACAGCGGCCACCCGATCGCGGCCGCGTTCGCAGATGTGGAGGCCGGGGCATTGGCGCAAGCCGTGGTCACGCGTCCTGGCCAGGGTGTGGAAGGCGATGTCGATGGTCGCCATTGGCGGTTCGGGCGCGCGGACTGGGCCGCACATCGCACCGATGACGGCGGCCTGTGGCTGGGCGATGGCGCGCATGGCGTCGCCCGCTTCACCTTGAACGAGCGTCCGCGCGAGGATGCTGCGGCCACCATCCGGGCGTTGCGCGCGCAAGGCCTGGACGTCCATCTGGCCAGCGGCGACAGCGAGGGCGCCGTGCAGCGCCTGGCGCACGTGCTCGGCATCGTGTCACCCCTCGCCCGCCAGTCGCCGGAAGACAAGCTGGCACGCGTGCGCCAGCTGCAGGCGGAAGGTCGCATCGTGGCGATGGTCGGCGATGGCCTGAACGATGCGCCCGTGCTGGCCGGCGCGGACATCTCGATCGCGATGGGCGAAGGCGCGCCGCTGGCGCAGCAGGCCGCGGACCTCGTCGCCACCGGCCGGTCGCTGCTGCGCATCGCCGACGCCGTGCGCATCGCGCGCCTGTCGCGCCGGCTGGTGAAGCAGAACCTGGCCTGGTCGGCCGGCTACAACCTGCTCGCCGTGCCGTTGGCCGCCGCCGGCCTGGTCACGCCATGGATCGCGGCGCTGGGCATGGCGGTATCCTCGCTGGTGGTCACCCTCAATGCGCTGCGACTGGCGCGCACCTCCACGGAGATGGCGGCATGAACATCCTGCTGATGCTGTTGCCGATCAGCCTGGTCCTGCTGGGCCTGGCCATCGCCGCGTTCGCGTGGGCCGTGCGCAAGGGCCAGTTCGACGACCTCGACACGCCGGCGCTGGACATCCTCGACGACGCACCGCCGAAACCGCGCGCGCCGGCCACGCCCCCCGTCCGCGAAGGCGACGATGGCGCCTGACGTTCCCGTCCTGCTCGCCGCGCTACTGGCCGGCCTGGTGGGCAGCACGCACTGCGCGGTGATGTGCGGCGGCATCGCCACCGGCTTCTCCGCGATGTCCTCCCGGCAACCAGGCTGGAGCGGTGCCCTGCAGCTCAATCTCGGCCGCGTCGCCGGTTACACGCTGGCGGGCGCGATCGTCGGTGCCTTCGGCGGTGGCCTGTTGTCGCTGGCACGGCATGAGACCGCCATCCTTGCGATGCGCGTCGGCGTGGGTCTTGCGCTGGTGGTGCTGGCGCTGCGCCTGCTCGACCAGCGTGGCCGGCTGGATTTCCTCGCGCGTCCCGGCGCGAAGGTATGGCATGCGCTGCGCCCGCTGCATGCCCGCGTGCTGCCGGCGGACACGTTGCCGCGTCGCCTGGTGGCCGGCGCGCTATGGGGATGGTTGCCATGCGGCCTCAGCCTCAGCCTGCTCACCGTCGCATGGCTGCAGGCGAATGCGCGCGACGCCGCCTTGACGATGGCCGCGTTCGGGCTCGGCACGCTGCCGATGATGGTAACCCTGACCTGGTCCGGTGCACGCCTGGGGCGGCGCTGGCAACAACCCGCGGTACGGCGCGTGGCCGCGACCTTTGTGCTTGCGGCCGGCCTGCTGACCATCGCATCGCCCTGGCTTATGCAGCATCCGGCGCTGCACGGCGTGCTTGCGGCACTGGGCTGCCAGCCACTGCCCGCATGAGTGCGGATGCGACGGCCGCTTCCGACGGCGCGAACGCGAAGGTACGCCTGCAGATGCTGGGGCGCGTGGCGCGCGATCCCTTGCGGGCCGCCAGCGCGCTCGCCCTGCTCGCTGGCTGGCTGCTCGTGCCGCAGGCCGCGCTCATCGCGCTGTGCATGCAGCGCGCGTTCGTCGCCCACGAGCCGCCCCTCGTCCTGCTTCCACTGCTTGGCGGCCTGCTGATCCTGTTGCTGCTGCGCGCCGGACTGGGCTGGGCGAGCCGGCGATGCGCCGACCATGCGGTCGAGCGCATCCGCGTTGACCTGCGCGGCAGCATCGCGCGCGCCCTGGTGGCGCGCGGTCCCGCTTGGGTGCGCAGCCAGCAGAGCGGCGCGCTGGCCGAACGCATGGGCGCGCACGTGGATGCGCTGGAAGGCTATTTCGGTGGCTTCGTGCCCGTGCGGGTCGAAGTGGTGGGCGTACCGCTGGCGATCCTGCTGGCGGCGTTCTTCGTGGATCGCACGGTCGGCCTGATCCTGTTGCTGACGATGCCACTGGTACCGGTGTTCATGATGCTGGTCGGCTGGAGCGCGCAGGCGGCCAGCCAGCGGCAACTGCAAGCGCTCGCACGCATGGGCGGACACTTCGCCGACCGCCTGCGCGGGCTGGGCCTGATCCGCCTGTATGGTCGTGGCGCGGCTGAACTGGAAGGGATCCGTTCCTCCGCCGAAGAACTTCGCGTGCGCAGCCTGCGCGTGCTGCGCATCGCGTTCCTGTCGTCGGCGGTACTGGAGTTCTTCGCCTCGCTGAGCGTGGCGATGATCGCGCTGTACCTCGGCCTGAGTTATCTCGGCATGATCGATCTGCGCGCGCAGCCGTTGACGCTGGGCACGGGCGTGTTCTGCCTGCTGCTGGCGCCGGAGTTCTATGCACCACTGCGACGGCTGGCCACGCACTACCACGACCGTGCCGCGGCGCTGGCGGCGATGGACGAGCTCGCGCAGGTGCTCGACGGTGCGCGCGCCGCCACGCCCGCCCTTCCTCCGACCGCATCGCCAGCAGCCGCGCTGGTCAGCGTGCGTGGCATCACATTGCGTCATGCGGGCAGCACGCGCGACGTGTTGCGGGGCGTCGATGTGGACCTGTATCGCGACCAGCGCATCGCCCTCGTCGGTGCCAGCGGCGATGGCAAGAGCACGTTGCTTGAAGCCCTGGCCGGCTGGATCCCGGCCACGACCGGCACGGTGGAGCGCGCGCCCGGCCTGCGCATCGGCTATGCGCCGCAACGTCCGTTCCTGTTCGCCGGCAGCCTGCTCGACAACCTGCGCCTCGCAAAACCGGAGGCCAGCAACGACGAACTGCGGCGAGCGGCCGAAGCGGCACAGGTGCTGCGTTTCGCCGACCGCCTGCCTGACGGACTGGATACGGTGATCGGCGAACGCGGCTTCGGCCTGTCCGGTGGCGAAGCGCGACGCATCGCGCTGGCGCGCGTGTTCCTGCGCGACCCCGACCTGCTGCTGCTCGACGAACCCACGGCCTTCCTCGATCCCGACACGGAGGCCGCCGTGCTGCGGGCGATCCTGCACTTCGCGCGCGGACGCGGGCTGGTGATGGCCACGCACAGCGCCGCTGCGCAGGCGGCGATGGCGCTGACCTGGCGCGTACATGGCGGGAAGCTGCATGCAGCCGCGGTAGCGCCTCGATGACCGACCGCAACGACACGCTGCCGGTGCGCCTGCGCGAGGTGGTCCTTCTTCACCGTAGACGGATCGTACTCGCGATAACGCTGCTGTTGCTGACGCTGCTCGCAGGCACGGCACTGCTCGGCCTGTCCGGACATTTCCTCACTGCCGCGGCGCTGGCGGGCAGTACCGCGCTCGGCTTCAACTTCTTCGGCCCGTCGGCCGGCATCCGTGCGCTGACCTTCGTGCGCATCCTGTCGCGCTACGCGGAGAAACTGCTCGGCCACGATGCCACGCTGCGGCTCGCGCGCGACCTGCGGGTGTGGTTCTTCCGCCGCGCACTGCCGCTGGCGCCACTGGGGCTTGGCAGGTTCCGCGTCGGCGAGCTGATGGCGCGACTGATGGCGGACATCGATGCCATCGATGGTCTTCTGGTACGCGCCATCGGTCCCCTGCTCGCGGTGCTGTCGCTGTGCGTGTTCGCGACCGCGGTGGCCCTGGTCGTGCTGCCCCTGGCCGGCACCGTGCTGCTGGTTGCGCTGGCATTGCTCGCGGCGCTGGTGCCGTGGCTGGCGGCGCGCAGCGTCGCCGCGCTCGAAGGCGAGCGCGCAGAAGCACGCATGCGCCTGCGCGCCACCGTGCAGGAGGGGATCGAAGGCCAGCAGGACCTGGCCGCGATGGATGCGACGGCAGCGTGGCTTGCTGCACTGGACGCACGCAGCCGCGATGTTGCGCGCTGGGAGGACCGACGCAAGCAGCGGCTCGCGCTGGCCACGCTCACCCATGCGTTGGTCACGGCACTCACGCTGCCGGCGATGCTGTGGGTGCTGCTGGGGGCGGTGCACATGGAGCGCATTGGCGCCGCAGCCGCGGGCGGCCTGTTCTTCATGACTGTCGCCGTGCTCGAGGCCTGCGCCGCCATCGGGCCGGCATGGCAAGCCTGGCGCGCGGCGATCGTCGCTGCGCAACGGTTGCAGGAGGTGGTCGATCCTCCTGCCGCGGAAAGCGACGTCACCGGCACACGGTCGCCGGCAGAACGGGGCGCGCTGGAACTGCAGGACGTCGCGTTCGCATGGGCAGGCACGACGCGGCGCGTGCTCGACGGCGCCAGCCTGCATGTCGCACCCGGCGAGCGCGTGCTGGTGGCGGGCGACAGCGGCGAAGGCAAGTCGTCGCTGCTGGCGCTCGTCCTCGGATTGCGTACACCGCAGCAAGGACGGGTGAGCTTCGCTGGCGACGATCTGCGCACACTGGATCCTGCGCTCTGGCACACCCGCATCGCCTGGCTGCCGCAGGACGCGCCGGTCTTTTCGGGAAGCGTGCGCGAAAACCTCCGCCTTGGCGATCCCGCTGCCGACGATGCGCGCCTGTGGCAGGCGCTGGCGCAGGTGAAGCTGGACGCCCGCTTCCGCGATGCGGGCGACGGCCTGGACACCTGGGTGGGCGAGAATGGCGCGACGTTGTCAGCAGGCCAGGCGCGTCGACTGGCGCTCGCGCGTGCGCTGCTGCGCGATGCGCCGTTGCTGCTGCTGGACGAGCCCACCGAAGGCCTGGACCAGGACACCGCCGATGCCCTGATGCGCGACCTCGCGACCGCCAGCGAAGGGCGCAGCGTGCTGATCATCAGCCATGCGACGTTGCCGGACGGCGTAGTGGATACACGCTACCGGCTGTGCGATGGAAAGCTGATGCACGAAGACGGACCTGGCTCCCTGTAGGAGCGACGCGAGTCGCGACCGCACGAAGGATCGACCGTTGCATCGTCGGGTGGAACAGCGCGGCGGAAACACCGGCATGCACTGTTGCGCACCCACTGTTTCCGGGGCGCGCGGTCGCGACTCACGTCGCTCCTACAGAAAGCAGAGCCTCAAGCCCGCGCTTCAGCCAATGCGTCCAGGCGCTTGCGGTCGAGCAGTCGCACGTGATGCGGGTCATCGGTGGCGATGCTGCCTTCCTGGCGCAGGCGAGTGAAGCTGCGGCTGACGGTTTCCACGGTCAGGCCCAGGTAGTCGGCGATATCCGTGCGCGTCATCGGCAGGATCACCTCCGTGTCGTCCTGGCCCTGGCGACGGCGACGCTGCGCCATGTCGACGAGGAAACCCGCCAGCCGCTCCATCGGATTGAGCCGTGCGAGCGCCATCAGGTTGCCGCGGGTGGCGTCAAGCTCCACGCAGGCGCGCTCCAGCAGCTCGCGCTCCAGTTCCGGATGGTCATGGCACAGGCTGCGCATGTCGGCCATCGAAAACTCGCACAGCGTGCTGTCGGTGATCGCTTCGATCGTGTGCTTGTAGTGCGAAGTGCCCGAAAAGCCGATGAAATCACCCGGCATCAGGAAGCCGGCCACCAGCCGGCGACCGTCAGGCAGCAGCCGGATGCGGCGCAGGGCGCCCTTGGTCACGGTGAACACGCCGCGCCTCGGCTCGCCCTCGCGAACCAGCGCCTCGCCGGCCTTCAGCCGCGCATCGTCCGCCAGCGCCTCCATGGCATGGGCCTTCTCCACCGGCAAGGCTGCGCAGAAGGCCAGGTGACGGACCAGGCAGCCGCTGCAACCACGCGCGGCCTGGCACAGCACGCTCTCGACGAGCGCGCCGGCGACCGGAGCGTCGTTCTGGCGGAGGATGCGAAGGCTCATGGCGGTGGCTGCGAGGGGCTTCCGGGCCATGATACGCCCGCAAGTCACTGATTTCCGGACTGCGACAATTGGTCGCAGACCGGGGTTTCAGCGCCCGTTCCCCCATTCAGGCCCGGATTCGGTTACAGTGCGCGCCGCTTGCCTGCGGCCGTTCGTTTCCCCGATGGTCCGCCGGCGCAGGGAATTCCCCGCGAGTTCCCGCGCCCGCCCCGCTCCGACTTCTTTCGTTGCGCAAGCTCGGTAGTGCCGCTTTGGCGCCTCCGCACCCCTTCTCGCAGCGCGGTTTCAGGGAACGCTTCGAGTCACGGCCTCACCGCATTCCGCGCGTTCCATGTTGCCGCACTTCGCTGTGCCGGCGTTGCGTGCGTGTCCGGCCGGCCGGCTTTGGAGCTTCCACAATGACATTTGAAACCCTGGGCCTTGCGCCCGCCCTGCTGCGCGCCCTCGACGAACAGGGCTATACCCAGCCCACCCCCATTCAGGAACAGGCCATCCCGCTGGCCTTGGCTGGCCATGATCTGTTGGCCGGCGCCCAGACCGGCACCGGCAAGACCGCTGCGTTCGGCCTGCCGCTGATCCAGTACCTGGCCACCACCCCGCAGGAAGTCGCCGCCCGCGGCCCGCGCAAGCCGCGCGCGCTGGTACTGACTCCCACCCGCGAGCTGGCCGTGCAGGTGCATGACAGCCTGCGTGGCTACGGCAAGTACCTGCGCATCCCCAGCACCACCATCTACGGCGGCGTGGGCATGGGCAACCAGCTGGACGCACTGCGCCGTGGCGTGGACATGGTGATCGCCTGCCCGGGCCGCCTGATCGACCACCTCGAGCGCCGCAGCGTGGACCTGTCGGGTATCGAGATCCTGGTGCTGGACGAAGCCGACCGCATGCTCGACATGGGCTTCCTGCCGTCGATCAAGCGCATCCTGGCCAAGCTGCCCAAGCAGAATCGCCAGACCATGCTGTTCTCCGCCACCTTCGCCGAGCCGATCCGCGAACTGGCCATGGAGTTCATGCGCGATCCCAAGCAGATCCAGGTCACGCCCAAGAACACCGTGGCCGAGACCATCACCCACCGCGTCCACCCGGTCGATGGCAGCCGCAAGCGCGACCTGCTGCTGCATCTGCTGGCCAAGGACAGCCGCCTGCAGACGCTGGTGTTCGCCCGTACCAAGCACGGCAGCGACAAGCTGGCGATGTTCCTGGACAAGAGCGGCATCAAGACTGCGGCGATCCACGGCAACAAGTCGCAGGGTGCCCGCCAGCGCGCGCTCAGCGACTTCAAGGCCGGCCGCATCAACGTGCTGGTGGCGACCGACATCGCCGCGCGCGGCATCGACATCGACCAGCTGCCGCAGGTGATCAACTTCGACCTGCCGATGGTGGCCGAGGACTACGTGCACCGTATCGGCCGCACCGGCCGCAACGGTTCGACGGGCGAAGCGATCTCGCTGGTGGCGCAGGATGAAGCCAAGTACCTGCGCGCCATCGTGCGCATGCTGGGCCGCGACGTGGACCTGCGCGACGTGCCGGGCTTCGAACCGCAGACGCCGATCCGCTGGGGCAACAGTGCGCCGGGCAAGGCCGAACAGCCCGCCGGCGAGCGCACTCCGCGCCGCAACGGCCCGCAGAAGCACGCGCGCCGTCCGCACAGCGAGGCCCCGCGCCACGCCCACGCCGGTCCGAAGAAGCACAGCAGCGGTCCGCGTCGCGAGGGCGACCGCCGCCCCGGTGGTGCGCGCCCCAGCCAGGCACGCCCTGCCCGCTGAGTTGTCGATCGTGCGGCGCCCTCACCGGCGCCGCACGTCTATTGCCACGCCCACTAGAATCGCCGCATGGACATCTTCAAGGTCTTCACCGTGGAAGCCGCGCACCGGCTGCCGCACGTGCCGGATGGGCACAAGTGCGCGCGCCTGCACGGTCATTCGTTCCGCATCGAATTGCATCTCTCCGGCCCGGTCGATCCGCAGGCCGGCTGGGTGATGGACTTCGCCGACGTGAAGGCCGCCTTCAAGCCGATCTACGACCGGCTCGACCATCACTACCTCAACGACATCCCCGGCCTGGAGAACCCGACCAGCGAGCAGCTCGCGAAGTGGATCTGGGACCAGACCAAACCGGTGCTGCCGCTGCTGAGCGCCATCGTGGTGCATGAAACCTGCACGTCCGGGTGCCGCTATACCGGCCCGTGACGCATGAAACCGGTTTCATACCACTGCATACAAGCGTTTGATTTTTAACGGCTCCTGACCGTTCGTCGGATTTCCATACGCCACTTATTGCACTGCAACATGGATGTGTCTATGCTGCGTCGCAACAGATGGAAATCCCCTTTCAGGAGCACGCCATGACCACGCAATTCAACGAAAGCTTCAGCCAGTTCACGCAGCAGTTCGCCGCCGCTGCCTCGCGCGCCAACCGTCTGGCCCTGGAAAGCGCCGAGACCGTGTTCGGCGTGCAGCTGAAGACCTTCGAAAAGAACATCGATGCCACGACCGCCTTCTTCGGCGAGCTGGCTGAAACCCGCGACCTCGACGGCTACAAGACCCTGTGGCCGAAGGGCATGCAGGTGGCCAAGGACAACGCCGAGCGCGTCGTCGCCGCCAGCCAGGAAGTGTTCGGCCTGAGCCTGAAGACCGGTGAGGCCTTCGGCCAGCTGGTGAAGACCCAGTTCGAGACCGCGACCGACAACGTCCAGGCCTCCGTGGCCAAGGCGACCAAGGCCGCCAAGGGCAAGTAAGACCCGCCCGCTCCACCGTTCGTTTATTGCGCGGCTCCCCCTCCCTCCGCGCAGCCGACCCGGCAGCCCCCACGCTGCCGGGTTTTTTATTGTCCGCGCACCCATAGCTTTCTTGCAGGAGGGCCTTCAGGCCCGATGCCTTTCCGGTAGCACCTGTCGGGCCTGAAGGCCCTCCTACAGGGGAATCGCGATATGCCGGCTGAGCTGGCCGGCGTCGATGTCCGGCGCATGTGGCAACCTCCCCCAGCACGGCACCGGCATGCGCGTCGACAGCAGGGCGAAGTTCTCGTCCCGTCGCCCCATCTCCGGATCGACCTCGTTGGCGATCCAGCCGACCAAACGCGCACCGTCGTCCTGGATCGCGCGCGCGCTGAGCCGCGCATGGTTGATGCAGCCCAACCGCATGCCCACCACCAGCAGCACCGGCAGCCGCAGTTCCTGGACGAGGTGCCGTTGATCAAGCGTCGCCGTCAGCGGCGCGGCCCAGCCGCCCACACCTTCCACCAGCACCAGATCAGCCAGTGGATGCAGGCGCTCGAACGCCGATACCAGCACCCCCAGCTGGACGTCCACGCCTGCATCGCGGGCCGCGATCTCCGGCGCCAGCGGCGCAGGCAGGGCGTAGGGATTGAGGTCGTCGTACGGCGGCACGGGATCGCTCGCCGCCTGCAGGGCCAGTGCATCGTCATTGCGCCAGCCGGCTGCCGTCGAGGTACAGCCACTGGCGACCGGTTTCATGCCGACCGCGCGCAACCCGCGCGCGCGGAACGCATGCAGCAAGGCCGCGCTGGCGACGGTCTTGCCCACGCCCGTATCGGTGCCGGTGACAAACAGCCTATCCAATGCGCGGTCCATCAAGGTCCCGCCACGACACTGCCATCGCCCAGTCCTGACGCCGGCGCTTCCGGGTAATCCACGTTCATGCCGGCGATCATATCCGGCCCTTCCTGGACCCGCAGAGTAGAATCGACCCCATGTCATTCGCCTCCCAGACGCTCACCGGCAGCAAGCCGGAACAATACGCACAGCTGGCAGCACAGGCCCGTGCCCTGCTGGCCGGCGAACCGGACCGGATCGCCAATGCCGCCAACCTGTCGGCACTGCTCTACCACGCCCTGCCCGACTTCAACTGGGCCGGCTTCTACTTCTTCGATGGCCGGGAATTGGTCGTTGGCCCGTTCCAAGGCTTACCAGCCTGCGTGCGGATCCCGTTGGACAAGGGGGTCTGCGGAGCCGCCGCACGCACCCGCCAGACCCAGCGCGTGGACGATGTGGAGGCCTTCCCGGGCCACATCGCCTGCGATTCGGCTTCACGCTCGGAGTTGGTGGTACCGCTGGTGAAAGGGGACGAACTGGTCGGCGTGCTCGACCTGGACAGCCCACGCCTGGCGCGCTTCGATGCCGACGACCAGGCGGGCATGGAACGCATCGCCGCCATCTTCGTGGATTCGCTGACATGACAGGCACCAAGCTGCGCAACATCGGCCCCAAGTCCGCCGCCTGGCTCCGCCAGGTCGGCCTGCGCACGCAGGAGGATCTGGAATCGGTAGGCGCGGTGGAAGCCTTCATCCGGGTCAAGCGCGCGGGGTTCCGCCCCAGCCTCAACCTGCTTTACGCGCTGGAAGGCGCGCTGCTCGACTGCCACTGGCAGCAGCTGCCCGAGGACCGCCGCAGCGAACTGTTGGTGGCCTACGACGCTGCTGCGGCCCTGCTGCCGCCCCCGCGCGGCCGTCCAGCCGCCGGCCCGGTGACAACCACGCACACCGAGCGCGAAGAAGACACGGGCCCATCGCTGAACCTGTTCGACTCGCCAGGCGGCGACGACTGATTCCTGTAGGAGGGGCTTCAGCCCCGATGCTTTTCAGCAACGCCGTCGGGGCCTGGTCGAAGAGCGTCGGGGCTGAAGCCCTCCCACACCTGTGCGGGCAGGAACGCCTAGGCTTCCCGTATACTGCGCGCGCTTTCAGGTGACCCGCGGCGTCTGCGTCCGGGTTGAAACGGGAAGCCGGTGACCCGCGTAGGCGGCATTCCGGCGCTGCCCCCGCAACGGTAGGCGAATAGAACCGCGGCATCGGCCACTGTGCATTGCATGGGAAGGCGCCACGGGGAGTGCCCTGCACTCGTTCGCAAGCCCGGAGACCGGCCTGGGAGTCCACTGGTTGCGATGCGGAGGGCGTCGCGGCGTGCCGCGCCGCTGCCTGTCTGCCGCGCTGTCCGCAACGCTCCCTTCCCCGTCGCAACTCCACGCCGAAGAATGCGCGCGGGGCGCGCGATGGAGTTGAATCCGATGTACAGCCGTTTCCCCCTTTCCCACCTAGCCTTCGCGGTCGCGCTGGCGCTGCCGTTCGCAGCGCACGCGCAGGACCGCGACACGACCGACCTCGACGAGGTCGTGGTATCCGGCACCCGAACCGCTGTCGCGGTCGAGGACAGCCTGGTCCCCGCGCAGGTGATCAACCGCGAAGCGATCCAGCGCAGCCAGGCTCGTTCGTTGTCCGAACTGCTGCAAGGCCGCGCCGGCATTTCGCTTGCCAACCAGGGCGGCGCCGGCAAGATCACCACGCTCAACCTGCGCGGCACCGAATCGGACCATGTGCTGGTGCTGATCGATGGCGTGCGCATGGGCTCGGCGACCGCCGGCCTGCCGGCGCTGCAGGACCTGCCGATCGACCAGATCGATCGTGTCGAGATCGTGCGTGGCCCGCGTTCAAGCCTGTACGGCTCGGAAGCCATCGGTGGCGTGATCCAGGTGTTCACCCGTCGCAACACGGGCAAAGTCCGGCCGAACTTCCGCATCGGCGTGGCCAGCGACAGTACCCGTGAAGCCAGTGCCGGCATCGGCGGTGGCAATGCGCGCGGCTGGTTCGGCGCCGACGTGGCGCATACGCGAACGGAAGGCTTCAACGCCTGTCGCGGCCGCGGTCCGAACCCGGGCGTCCCGTTCGACTTCGGCGCCGGTTGCTTCACCGACGAACCCGACCGTGATGGCTACCGCAATACGTCGGCCAACCTGCGTGGCGGCTACGCCCTCACTGATACGCTGACGATGGAAGCCAACGCGCTGCGCGCCGAGGGCAAGAGCGAATTCGACGGCAGCTTCACCAATCGCTCCGAAACCGTGCAGCAGGTGATCGGCGCCAAGCTGCGCTATGCGCCAAGCGAGAAGATCGGCCTGCAGCTGAGCCTGGGCCGCAACGACGACAAGTCCGACGATTTCCACGACGACGTGCAGTCCGGCTATTTCGAGACGCGCCGCTACGTGGCGTCGCTGCAGGGCGATTTCACGGTGGCCGCCAACCAGCTGCTGACTGCCGGCATCGACTGGCAGGACGATGAGGTCGAGAGCGCCACCGACTTCGACGTCACCCAGCGCGACAATCTGGCCGGCTTCATCGAGTACCAGGGCCGCTTCGGCGCGCACCAGCTGCAGACCAGCGTCCGCAACGACGACAACGAGCAGTTCGGCAACCACACCACCGGCAGCCTGGGCTACGGATTCGGCTTCGGCAACGGCCTGAAGCTCACCGCCAGCGTGGCCACCGGTTTCAAGGCGCCGAGCTTCAACGACCTGTACTACCCGTTCTTCGGCAACCCCGACCTGAAGCCCGAAGAGTCCGAGAGTGTCAACCTCGGCATAGCGCAGTACCGCGACACCTGGAACTGGACCTTCAACGTCTACCAGAACAAGGTGGACCAGCTGATCTCCTACGACGCGGCGATCTTCCTGCCCAACAACATCGACGAGGCACGCATCCGTGGCGCGGAGTTCACCGTCGACTTCACGCTGGCCGGTTTCGACATCGCCACCCAGCTGAGCCACACCGATCCGCGCAACCGTTCGGCCAGCCCCAACCACGACAACCTGCTGGCGCGTCGTCCGCGCAACACCGCACGCATCGACGTGGACCGCGCATTCGGCGCGTTCCGCACCGGCGTGACGTTCAACGCTGCGGGCGAGCGCTACGACAACCTGGCCAACACCGATCGCCTGGGCGGCTACAGCACGCTGGACCTGCGCCTGGAGTACGCGATCACCCCGGCGTGGACACTGCAGGCGAAGGTGGGCAACGTGTTCGACCGCGAGTACGAAACCATCGCCTGGTACAACCAGTCCGGCCGCACCTACGGGCTCAGCCTGCGCTACCAGCCTACCGAGTGACACGACGGAACATGCGACAGAAGAAAGCCCGGCATCCCCGGGCTTTTTTTCTGATCACCCCGCCGCCCTCTCAGCTTCGTCGAACAATCCCGGCTGGGTCGCCACCTCGTCCCGGTCGCGGAAGCCGGACAGACCCACGCCCACCAGCCGGTAACGCGTCGCCGCCGGCAGGTCCACGCGCTCGCGCAGCGCGAGTGCGATGTCGATGAAATCCTGTGCCGTCACCGGAGGCGACTCCGGCGTGAAACTGCGGGTCAGGATGCGGAACTGCGAGGTCTTCAGCTTCAATACCACCGTGCGGCCCACGCGCTCGGTCTTGCGGCTGGCCTGCCACGCTTTCTCCGCGATACGGACGATGTGCGGCTCCAGCTCGGACAGCAGCAGATCGGTGGCGAAGGTGTCTTCCGACGAGATCGACTGCACCGGCTGGTCAGGCTCCACGGGTCGCTCGTCGATACCGCGTGCGCGCCGATAGAGACTTCCGCCGAAGCTGCCGAAGCGCTGTTCCAGATCGCGCTGCTCGAAGGTGCGCAGATCGCCAACGGTGTGGATGCCGGCCGCGTTCAACTTGCCCTGCATCACCTTGCCCACGCCCGGAATGCGTTCCACCGGCAAGGGCGTCAGGAACGCCTCCACCTGGTGCGGCCGCAGCACGAACTGCCCATCGGGCTTGCGCCAGTCGGACGCGATCTTGGCGAGGAACTTGTTCGGTGCCACGCCGGCTGACGCGGTGAGCTGCGTCTCCTCGCGGATCTGCGCGCGGATCGTTTCGGCCACCGCGGTGGCGGTCGGCAGGTCGGACTTTGGCGCAGTGACGTCGAGATAGGCCTCGTCCAGCGACAGCGGTTCGACCAGGTCGGTGTGGCGCAGGAAGATCTCGCGCACCTGTCGCGACACCGCCTTGTAGCGCGCGAAGTCCGGCGGCACGAACACCGCCTGCGGGCACAGCCGCTCCGCGCGCACCGCCGGCATCGCCGAGCGCACGCCGAAGACGCGGGCTTCGTACGATGCCGCGCACACCACCGAGCGCTCGCCGCGCCACGCGACGACCACGGGCCGTCCACGCAGCGATGGATCGTCGCGCTGCTCCACCGACGCGTAGAAGGCGTCCATGTCGATGTGGATGATCTTGCGCATCACGCGATGATATCGGCCGCCGTACGCGATCGCATGGACGCAGGCGGGAACGATACGGTCGCGTTTGGACATGCGGACAGAAAGTGCGAAACCCTTGCCGCAATTACGCCTCGCCGATGGTACGCCGGCGTATGGAAAAAACCCGGTTGATTTGCATCAAGACAAGCGTATGCACATGTGTGCATTATTTGCGTCTTCGTAGAACGGACCATGCAATGACCGCCCCTGCTTCCTTCTCGCGCGAACAGCTGCTGGCCAGCGCGCGCGGCGAACTGTTCGGCCCTGACAGCGGCCGCCTGCCCAATGACCCGATGCTGATGTTCGACCGCATCACCGAGATCCGCGAGGACGGTGGCGCGCACGGCAAGGGCCTCATCCGCGCGGAACTGGATATCCACCCCGACTTGTGGTTCTTCCAGTGCCACTTCCTCGGCGACCCGGTGATGCCCGGTTGCCTGGGGCTGGATGCGATGTGGCAGCTCACCGGCTTCTTCCTGACCTGGATCGGCGCGCCCGGTCGCGGCCGCGCATTGGGATCGGGCGAAGTGAAGTTCACCGGCCAGGTGTTGCCGACCGCCAAGCGCGTCAGCTACGAGATCGACATCAGCCGCGTGATCAACCGCAAGCTGGTGCTGGCGGTGGCCGATGGCCGCATGCTGGTCGACGGCCGCGAGATCTACACGGCGCGCGATCTGCGCGTGGGCCTGTTCACCTCGACGGAGAGCTTCTGATGCGCCGCGTCGTCATCACTGGCCTGGGCATCACGTCATGCCTGGGCAACGATGCGGATACCGTGTCGGCCGCGCTGCGTGAAGGCCGTTCGGGCATCCGCCACATTCCGCAATACGCCGAACTCGGTTTCCGCAGCCAGGTAGGCGGTGCGCCGGAGATCGATCTCGATGCGCAGATCGACCGCAAGCAGAAGCGCTTCATGGGCGACGCGGCCGCGTTCGCGCACATCGCACTGCGCGATGCGATCGCCGACGCCGGCATGGACGACGCGCTGGTCAGCCAGCCGCGCACCGGGCTGATCGCCGGCTCCGGCGGCGGTTCGGCCGAATGGCAGATCGAAGCCGCGGACCTGCTGCGCGCGCGCGGCATCCGCAAGGTGGGACCGTACATGGTGCCGCGCACGATGTGCTCGACGGTATCGGCGACGCTGGCCACCTCGTTCAAGATCAAGGGCGTGAGCTATTCGATCTCCGCCGCCTGCGCGACATCCGCGCACTGCATCGGGGCCGCGGCGGACATGATCCGCGCCGGTCGACAGGACATCATGTTCGCTGGTGGCGGCGAAGAGCTGCACTGGGCGCTGACCATGATGTTCGACGCGATGGGCGCGCTGTCGAGCAAGCGCAACGATGACCCCACGCATGCTTCGCGCCCGTACGACGCGGACCGCGACGGTTTCGTCATCGCCGGTGGCGGCGGCATGCTGGTGCTGGAGGATTACGACCACGCGGTGAAGCGCGGCGCGCGCATCCACGCCGAACTGCTGGGTTATGGCGTGACCTCCGATGGTGCGGACATGGTCGCGCCGTCTGGTGAAGGCGCCGTGCGTTGCATGCAGATGGCGCTGGAAGGCATCACCGCACCGCTGGACTATCTCAACACGCATGGCACCTCGACGCCGCTGGGCGATGTGATCGAACTCGAGGCGATCCGCACCGCGCTGGGCGATACGCTGCCGCTGATCTCATCGACCAAGGCGCTGTCCGGCCACTCGCTGGGCGCCGCCAGCGTGCATGAAGCGATCTACTGCCTGCTGATGATGCGCGATGGCTTCATCGCGGGCTCGGCCAACATCGAGACGCTGGACGAAGGCGCCAAGGATTTCCCCATCGTGCAGGCAAGCCGCGACGCGACCCTGACCACGGTGATGTCCAACAGCTTCGGCTTTGGCGGCACGAACGCCAGCCTGGTGTTCGGCCGAGTCTGACCCGGCTCAGCGCCCGTCCACCGCGCGCCGCCCCAGCGCCGGATCGTCGGTGAAGAAGCCGCCGATCCCCAGCGCGAGGTAGGCGCGGATCTCGGCAAGGGATCCGGTCTCGTTGCGTGTACGCGGATCGTCGCCTGCGCGCAGCGACGCCGGCAGGAAGTGGTTCTCGGGCCGGAAGGTATACGGCCACACGTCCAGGCCCGCTGCGCGAGCACTCGTCATCAACGGTGTCGGTGCGGCCAACGTGCCGTCGTCCGCCACCGGGATCAGCAGGCGCGTCCACGGCCCGAGGATCTCGGCGTAGCTCGCGATGTCCTGCAGCGCCGCGGGCGTCATCAGGTCCGAATAGCGTGTCGGCTTTCCCGCCGCCAGCGCATCGCCCGGTTGCGTGTCTGCCGGACCCATCAACTGCAGCAAGCGGATGTTTCCGTGCGACGACCCGAGGCGTGCGCGCAACGCACGCAGGTTCGCCTGCTCGAACGACTGGATCACCACCGGCGCCTCGCGCGTGTACGCGTGCGCCGCCAAGGTCTCCAGCAGCCGCTCTTCCATCGGCAGGCCGATGCGCTGGAAGTGACTGGGATGCTTGATCTCGGGAATCAGCCCGATGGTGCGGCCGGTGCGCGCGGCGTGCTCCGACGCCAGCTCGATGATCTCGGCCAGCGTGGCGATTTCATATCGACCGTCGTGTGCCGTGCCACGCAGTTCAGGCAATCGCTCGCGTGCGCGCAGGGTCTTCAACTCGGCCAGCGTGAAGTCTTCGCTGAACCAGCCCTCGAACGCCTCCCCATCGATCACCTGCCGACGCTTGCGGGCGGCGAATTCGGGCCGCTGCGCGACATCGGTGGTCCCACTGATCTCGTTCTCGTGCCTTGCGATCAGCATCCCGTCGCGGGTGGCGACCAGATCCGGTTCGATGTAGTCCGCACCGGCATCGATCGCACGCACATACGCCGCCAGCGTGTGCTCGGGCAGGTGCGCACTGTCGCCGCGATGGGCGATAACCAGCGGCTTCTCCACCGGTTCGCCCGCCATGGCGGGCAGCAGGGGCATCACGGCCATCAGGAGGGGAAACAGGCGGCTGAAGTGCATGGAGGTTTCCTCATGTCCGCCAGCATGCCACGGGCGGCGCAGGGTCCGGAAAGCACGAAGCCCGGCTTCCGCCAGGCTCCGGAGCAACGCGGGAGGAGAGAGGTACCTCGTTGCAAGGCGCATTCTGCGGCTCGCCTGTTACAGGCAGGCGACAGTCGTCACGCGCCGATCATCGGCCCAAGGGCGCCGGACAACACCGCTTCCGCTGCCCCGCACCGCCGCTTGACAACATTACATGTAAGCATTACGGTCAATTTCATGACAGCCTCCCGGCCCGCGATCAAGGCATCCACGCTGCACGTTCGCCACTATCGCGAACGCATGCGCGAGCAGGGGCTGGTCAAGAAGGACGTCTGGATCCGGCCGGAGTACGCCGAGGAACTCGCCGCCATCGAGAAATCGATGCGCGATGCAGAACGCGAATCCGGCATTCCCTACCTGCCGACGCAGTCCACCGAGGCCGGCTGGACCATCGCCGCGATCCGGCACGCGCTGCAGCAGGCCAGCACCGTGCGCGACGGGCTGATCAGCCTGGAGACCATCGAGGGTGCGGAGCCCAGCCTGCATCTGGTGATGCACGAGTACGGGGACCTGTCGGTGTTCCTCGCGGTGGGCGGCGAGCAGATCCTGGTGGAGGCCTATCTCTGGCCGGTGGACGAGGTGGCCGATGTGGCCGCCTTCAACGCCCATGTCCTCAGCACGCACGTGCTGCTGCCGCTGTCGACCATCGGCATGCAGCGCATCGGCGGCGTGGCCGGCTACACCATGTTCGGCGCGCTGGACACGCATTCCAGCCTGGCCAACGTCATCTTCGAGATCGAGACGCTGGCCGAGAACGTCATCAGCGCCACCGAAGCCTACCGCCCCTTCCTGCGGACCGGTGCGCGGAGGAAGGTCTGATGCCCGACACGCTGAAGACACTGTTCAAGCGGATCCAGGAAGGCATGGAAGGACTGGCCGGCGCCGTGATGGGCGACCGTGCCGAGCGCCTGCTCGACGACGAGATCCGCGCCGTCGATGACGCCCTGCATGGCGCGCGCGGCGAATATGCGGCGGCGAAGGCGCGGCGTGTCGCCAACGAGCAGCATCAGGCCGCATTGGCGACGCGCATCGGCGAAACCGAAGCCAAGGTGGAGGCCGCGTTGCGGCAAGGCCGTACCACGCAGGCACGCACCGCGGCAGACGACGTGGTCCGCCTGCAGGCCCAGCGCAGCCAGCGGATGGCAGAAGGACACGATCTCGCCGCCCATGAGCGCCAGTTCGCGCATGTGGTCGAACAGCTCGAAGGGCGGTTGCGACGGCTCAAGCACCAGTTGGACATCCTGCGCGCCTCCAACAGCCTGCAGCGCGCGCAGGCCACCGTGGCCCGTCGCCAGCCCGGCGACGCTCTGTATCCGGAACCGGCGTTTGCCTCTGCTGCACGCATGAAACAACGCCGCTCGCCCGCGCAGGGGACCAGCACCGCCAGCCAGCGCAAGAACAAGAAGACCGAGGCCGATCCTGCGCAGGCCGTCCTCGATCGCGCCCGCAAGCGCATCACGTCGTCCGCGCGCAAGCGCTGAACCAGGGGAGACACGATGAACGAGTTCCTGAACACCGTCCTGACCTTCCCCACGCTGGTCTACAGCGTGTTGCTCACGTTCTGCACCGTGTACTGGCTGCTGGCCGCGAGCGGCATGGTGGACATCGACGCCGTCGACGGCTGGCTGACGACCGATGGCGATACGGCGGAGCCGAGCGTGGTCGCCGGCATGCTGGCCAAGCTCGGCCTGTCGGGCGTGCCCATGATGCTGGTGTTTACCGTGCTGTCCTTCTTTGGCTGGCTGATCACCTACTTCGCGCACCTGTTCGTGCTCCAGCATCTGCCGGACAGCCTGCGCTGGATCGCTGGCGCCGCCACACTGGTCGTCGCTCTGCTACCCGGCGCACTGGTGACCTCGCTGCTGTTGCGTCCGCTGGCCGCCGTGATCGCGCGCCTGAGACCGCCGGTGCCGCCATCCGTGCTTGGTCGCAGCGGTTCGGTGATCTCGCCACATGCGGATGCCGACACGGGGCGCGCCCAGTTCGACGACGGCGGCGCAGGACTGATCCTGCAGGTCCGTGCGCTGCCTGGCGAGCGTTTCTCGCGCGGCGACCGCGTCGTACTGATCGAGCACCTCGAAACCGACAACACCTACCGCGTCATGTCCGAAACCGCCTTCCACCAGCAGTAAGCACCCGCGCCGTCTACAAGGAGTTCTGCAATGAGCACTGCCACCATCCTCCCCTTCGCCATCGGCCTCGTCGTGCTGATGGTGTTGGGATTCGGCTTCATCGGCATCTTCAAGGCCTTCTACAAGAAGGTCGAGCAGGGCACAGCCCTGATCGTCAACGACATGAGCGCGCAGCCCAAGGTGCATTTCACCGGCGCGCTGATCATCCCGGTGCTGTACAAGGCCGAGCTGATGAAGATCAGCCTGATCACCCTGCAGGTGGACCGCCGCGGCAAGGAAGGCCTGGTCTGCAAGGACAACATGCGCGCCGACATCGCGGTGGCGTTCTACCTGCGCGTCAACGAGACCCCCGCCGACGTGTTGCGCGTGGCCAAGGCGATCGGTGCCGACCGTGCGTCCGACAGGCACGCGGTGGACGAGCTGTTCAACGCCAAGTTCTCCGAGGCACTGAAGACCGTCGGCAAGAAGTTCGACTTCACCGAACTGTTCGACAAGCGCCAGGAATTCCGCGACGAGATCGTCGCCGTGATCGGCCAGGACCTTAACGGCTACGTGCTGGAAGACGTCGCCATCGACTACCTGGAGCAGACGCCGAAGCACCTGCTCGACCCCAGCAACATCCTGGACGCCGAAGGCATCCGCAAGATCACCGAGCTGACCGCGCGCCAGAACGTGCAGACCAACGAGCTGGAGCAGAACGAGAAGCTGGCGATCACCAAGAAGAACACCGAAGCCCGCGAAGCCCTGCTTGCGCTGGAGCGGCAGCAGGCCGAGGCCGAGGCGCGCCAGCAGCGTGAGGTCGAGACCGTGCGCGCCCGCGAAGCCGCCGAGACCGCCAAGGTGATCGAGGAGCAGCGCCAGGTGTCCGAGCGCGCGCGCCTGGAGACCGAGGAGCAGATCAAGATCCGTGAGCAGGAGCAGCTGCGCCAGGTCGAGGTGGCCGAGCAGAACCGCCGTCGCGCCGTCGCCATCGAACTCGAGCGCGTCGCGCGCGCCGAGCAGCTGGAGCGCGTCAACACCAACAAGGAAGTCCAGATGCAGGAAGTCGACCGCGACAAGGTGGTCGAACAGGGCCGCATGGAAGTGGCCAACGTCGTGCGCGAGCGGACCCAGATCGAGCAGACGGTCGCGGTCGCCGAAGAGAAGATCAAGGAGACGCGTGAAGTCGCCGAAGCCGACCGCGCCAGGCAGGTGACCATCCTCGCCGCGGAAGCCGCCGCGCAGGAAACCCTGGTCAAGGACGTCAAGGCCGCCGAAGCCGCCGAACAGGCCGCGCGCCACCGCGCAGTCGAACTGACGGTGCTGGCCGAGGCCGAACTGCAGGCCGCCGGCAAGCAGGCCGAAGCCAAGCGCGTGATGGCGGACGGTGTGCGTGCAGAGAGCGCCGCGCCCGGCCTAGCCGAAGCACAGGTGCAGGAGGCCAATGCCGTCGCGATGGAGAAGACCGGCCTGGCTGAAGCCCGCGTGCTGGAAGCCAAGGCGGATGCGACCTACAAGCAGGGCAACGCGGATGCGCGCGTGTTGAACGAACGTCTGGCCGCCGAGGCCGATGGTGCGCAGAAGCTGGGGCAAGCCAACGCCAGCGCCACCCAGGCCATGGGCGACGCCGAAGCCAGCAACATCGCCAAGAAGATGTCCGCCGAAGCCGAGGGCCTGACCTCCAAGTTCGATGCGATGGGCAAGATGAGCCCGGATGCACGCAGCCACGAAGAGTTCCGCATGCTGTTGGAAACCCAGTTGCGCCAGCTGCTGGCGTCGATCGATGCGGGCAAGGCGATCTCGCGCGAGAATGCCGAGGTGCTGGCTGGCGCGCTGAAGAACGCCAACATCGAACTGATCGGTGGCGACGGCGGCGTGTTCAACGCGCTGACCAAGGGCATCTCGCTGGGCAAGGCGCTGGAAGGCATCGTCGGCGAAAGCCCGATCGCCTCGCAGCTGCTGGGTCGGCTGGCGGGCGCAGGACTGCCGGCGGCCGGCCGCCAGGCCGAAGCCACCGACGCCTGACGCCCCGCCATGAGCCGGGCCGGCGGCGCGTGCCGCCGGCCCCGATTTCCGCATCGACCGCCCAGGACGGGCGAGGATGAGGTCCGATGTCCGATATGCCGAACGCCGAAGTTCCTTCCACCGACACGCAGGTCGACCAAGCGGTCGCCCAGGGCGGCGCCTACGACGTGCTGCGCCGTCGCCTCGACGAGCAGGGCGCGCGGCTGCGTGCCGTGACGGAAGGGATCAACACGCGCCGCCTGCAGGAATTCGGCGACAGCCGGATGGAAGCCATCGGCCGCCTGCGCATCCGTACCGAGCACAACTCCGTCGGCCGCGACATCGTGCAGGTCGGTGACCTGCTGCTGTTCGGCTTCAACGTCTACCTGGGCCTGAAGGCGACGACATCGGTCGCCGACGTGTTCGGCCTCTATCGCCTGGTGGAGACCGGCGACGGTTACGACGTGGCCCCCGTCGACATCGCCACGAGCTTCCTGGGCGACGGCTCGTTCCAGCGCGACTTCGGCGAGTTGTACAGCTACTACAAGGACGCACGCCTGCTGCAGCTGATCGTCCGCGACGGCCGCCTGTTGATGGCGTTCCAGATCGGCCTGAAGAACACCGACGTGCGCGTGTTCCGCTGGACGCTCACCGCGGAGGGCGAGGTCAACTACCTGGACGCGCGCGGCGAACGCGACATCGTGCTGCCGCCCCCGTTCGACTTCGAATGGACGCGTGCCACCAAGGATATGGAAGTCAGCGGCCGCCATCCGCACCTGAACATCCTCGACACGCTGTTCGTCGAGACCATCGGCGGCGACCTGACGCTGAAGGTGGAGAACAACACCGAGACCGGCGCAGGTGTCTACAGCGAGCCGGTGGAGGACCGCACGCAATCGCTGGATGACGCGCAGATCGAGTTCGCACGCGTCGGTTCGCTGATCCTGCTCAAGGTGCTGCCGTACCGCGAGAGCGCGTGGCGCGGCCTTGTGTACAACACCCAGACCGGCAAGGTGACGCGTCTGGACGCCATCGTGCAGGCCTGCATCCAGCTGCCCGAAGACCACGGCATCATCTTCCCGGGCGGCTACTACCTGCAGAACGGCGAGCACAAGGCCTTCGATGCCGCCGTGCAGGACATGCAGTACAAGCGCACCATCCGCTCGCCCAACGGCGAGGACGTGATGTACGTGTTCTACCAGCGCGAAACCGGCCAGGCCGCGCTGCTGGTCTACAACCTGGTGCAGCGGCGCCTGCAGCCGCCCGTGCTCGCGCACGGCTACGCGCGCCTGCACGACGGACGCATGGTGCTGTTCCGCGCCGAGAACGACGACCCGACCCGCATCCACCAGATGCAGCTCTGGCAGACGCCTTTCAGCTCGGACGAATTCGCCGCGACACGGCCGGCCGGCACCTCGTTCATGGCGAAGCTTGGCAATGCCGAACTGGTGCGCGCGGTGTCCAACCTGTTCGACCTCGCCCGCGAGATCGAGCGCTCCGATGTCTCCGCACAGCGCTACCAGCTGCTGACGCACGGCACTCGCCGCCTGTTCGATCTGCACCACTGGATCGACGACGCGCAGTGCGATGGCCTCGCCACGCTGCTGCACGAGATCGCCGGCACCGGCGAGTCGGTCCTGGACGAATACGAGAAGGTGCAGGAGATCCGGCGTCAGTCCGAGACCGCGATGGCGCAGGCACAACGCGACCACCGTGCCCTGCTCGGCCGGCTGCAGCCGGAGGGATGGAGCGGCATCGGCGACTTCGTGGAAGCGCTCGGCGCGGTCTCGCGCCTGCGCGGTCATCTGCTGACGTTGCGAGACTATCGCTACATCGATGTCCCGGCCATCGACGCGATGGTTTCCGCATTGCAGGAGGCGCACGAACGCGTCGGCACGGCGACCGGCCAGTTCCTCGCCGATGAAAAATCGTTGGCCCCGTTCCAGCAACGCCTGGTCGCGCTGGATGCGCAGGCCCAGAAAGCTGCGAGTGCGCGCGAACTGGCCGAGGCGATCGAGACCATGCAGGGCATGGCCGGCGAACTGGACATGCTGTCCGAGCTGATGGCAACGCTGCGGGTCGACGACGCCACCCAGCGCACCCGCGTGGTCGATGCACTGTCGGGCATCTACGCCAAGCTCAACCAGTCTCGTGCGCGCGCCACCCAGCGCCGCCGCGAACTGGGCTCCGCCGAGGCCGTGGCGCAGTTCGGCGCGCAGTTCACCCTGTTCGGCCAGGCCGTCAGCAACGCGCTGGCGATGGCGACCACACCGGAACGGGCGGACGAACAGCTGTCGCGCCTGATGGTGCAGCTGGAGGAGCTGGAGAGCCAGTTCGGCGAGCACGAACAGTTCCTCGGCGACATCCTGTCCAAGCGCGAGGAAATGCTGGAGGCCTTCGAGGCCCACAAGCAAGCGCTGCTGGACGAGCGCCAGCGCAAGGCGCAGTCGGTGCAGGAAGCCGCCACCCGCATCCTGGAAGGCCTCGGCCGGCGCACCGAACGCTTCACCACGCCGGACGAACTCAATGCCTTCTTCGCCGGCGATGCGCTGGTGCTGAAGCTGCGCGAGCTGGCCGGCCGCCTGCGCGAGCTGAAGGACTCGGTGAAAGCCGACGATATCGAAGCGCGCATCAAGGGCGCCCGCGACCAGGCCGTGCGCGGCCTGCGCGACCGCAGCGACCTGTTCGAGGACGCCGGCAACGTCATCCGCCTCGGGCCGCGCCACCGCTTCAGCGTCAACACGCAGCCACTGGACCTGACCCTGATCCCGCGCGGCGACACGTTGGCCGTTCACCTGACCGGCACCGACTACCTGGAGCCGCTGCAGGAGCCGGCACTGGACGCGCTGCGCGCCTACTGGGACGTCACCCTCGAATCCGAATCGCCCTCGCTCTACCGTGGCGAGTATCTCGCATGCCGCTTGCTGGACGATGCGCTGTCCGGCGAAGGCGGGCGCAGCGCGCAGGCGCTCGAGCACGCACTGGCCGATCCCGAAGCACTCGACAGGATCGTCCGCGAGTACGCCGCGCCGCGTTATCGCGAAGGCTACGAGAAAGGTATCCACGACCACGACGCGGCCGCGATCCTGCGCGCGTTCCTTCCCTTGCGCAACGCCGCGGGCACGTTGCGGCACGCGCCGGCCGCGCGTGCGCTGGCGGTCGCCTGGTGGTGTCGCAGCGATGCGGCGCCGGCGGAGGTGATCGACCGTATCCGCGCGGCGCGCGCGATCGATGCGATGTCGCCGGCGGGACGCGCACTGCAGTCGGTGCGCGAAGAACTGGCGACCGCCATCATAGAATGGATGCAGCGCGACGCGCTGCCGTTCGCCGCCACGGATGCCGCGGCGGCGGCCACCTTCCTGGTGGACACCGTCGCCACCGCGACGCCCACGTTCCGTTTCACCCAGTATGCGGAAGCGCTGGTGACCGCGTTCCGCAGCCGCTTGTCCAACGACGCCGGCGGCGGCGTACTGACCAGCGCGCTGCAACGCCTGGACGGACGACCGGCCGCGGCATGGTCACTGCTGCGACAGGCGCTGGATGCGCTGGCCGCATTGCCGGAGTACGCGCACCTGGCCGCCTACGTGCAGGAAGCGATCGCGCTGTTCCGCCACGGCGCCCAGCTGACGCACGTGGTCGAGCACGTGACGCTGATGGCGACCGTCGAGGGCTTGCTGGGCGAACACGAGCGCATCCGCGAGGGCCGCCTGGCGCTGGCGGTGGACGACCTGCCGGCGCGCTTCGCCATGCACCGCGACCACTTCGTCCCGGCCTGGCAGCGCTACCAGGCGCTGCGCAGCGAAATCGCTCAGCGCGAGCGCGCTGCGATGCGCCTGTCGGAATTCAAGGCCCGACCCCTCAGCTCGTTCGTGCGCAACAAGCTGATCAACGACGTCTACCTGCCGGTGATCGGCGACAACCTCGCCAAGCAGATGGGCACCGTGGGCGAGAACAAGCGCAGCGACCTGATGGGCCTGCTGATGATGATTTCGCCTCCCGGCTACGGCAAGACCACGCTGATGGAATACGTGGGGCACAGGCTGGGCCTGGTCTTCATGAAGATCAACGGCCCGGCGCTCGGCCACGAGGTGCGTTCGCTGGACCCGGCTCAGGCGCCGGACGCGACCTCGCGGCAGGAGCTGGAGAAGCTCAACCTCGCACTGGAGATGGGGAACAACGTGATGTTGTACCTGGACGACATCCAGCACACGCATCCGGAGTTCCTGCAAAAGTTCATCTCGCTGTGCGATGGCACGCGCCGCATCGAAGGCGTCTGGCGAGGCAGGACCAAGACCTACGACATGCGCGGACGCAAGTTCGCGGTGGTGATGGCGGGCAACCCGTACACAGAGTCCGGCGAAGTCTTCAAGATCCCCGACATGCTGGCCAACCGCGCGGACATCTACAACCTGGGCGACGTGCTGGGCGGCATGGAGGACGCGTTCCTGCTGAGCTACGTGGAGAACTGCCTGACATCCAACCCTGTGCTGGCACCCCTTGCGACCCGCGATATGGCCGACCTGTACCTGCTGGTCGACAAGGCACGCGGCAAGGAGGTCAGCACCAATCAGCTGTCGCATGCGTACAGCGGTGCTGAAATCGGCGAGATCGTGGCCGTGCTGCAGCGCCTGCTGACCGTGCGTGACGTGGTCTATCGCGTCAACCAGCAGTACATCGCCAGCGCCGCGCAGGCGGACAAGTATCGCGTGGAGCCCCCGTTCCGGTTGCAGGGCAGCTACCGCAACATGAACAAGCTGGCGGAGAAGATCTCGCCGGTGATGAATGCCGCCGAGCTGCAGCAACTGATCGCCGACCACTACCTGGGCGAAGCGCAGCTGCTGACCACCGGCGCGGAGGAGAACCTGCTGAAGCTGGGCGAGTTGCGCGGCACGCTGACCGACGACGAACAGGCACGCTGGCAGCAGATCAAGGCGGACTTCCTGCGCAACAAGGCGATGGGGGCGGACGATGCCGATGTCGGCGGTCGCGTGGTCGCGCAGTTGGCCGACATCGCGGTCGGCCTGCAGCGACTGGGCGAGCCGGCCCCGGTCCAGGCCCCTCAGCCGGCACCCTGGGAGGCCCTGTTGTCGGCGCTGCACTCATTGCGGGTGCCAGAACGGGTCGCAGCTGCCACGCCCACGCCCGCCGTCGACACCGCCCCGGTGTTGCAGGCCCTGCAGCATACGATGGCGCGGCAGGACCAGCTCAATGGAGCGCTGGTGGCGCTGGCCCAAGCGCTTCGCAACGGTGCACCCCCCGCCGCAGCCGCCGGCACGCGCAAGCCCAAGCCACGCTCACCGCGTGAAGCGGAATTCGACCAGGTCATCGCCAGTCTGGAATTCAGGGAGGAACGGCCGACGCCCACCCTGGATGTATCACCGGCACGCGTGCGCGACGACGGGGATGATGCGCAATGAATCAGGATGCCATCGGCGGGACCCGTGCCGCGGGCCTGGCCGCGCATGCCGCCGCCATCCAGGCGCTGGCACAATCCGGCGCCGATGACCTGCAGGCGACACTGCGCGATCTGCGCACCGTACTGTTGTCGGCTGATCCTCGTGCGCTGCGGCGCAGCGTGGGTTTCTGGGGACGGCTGATCGGCCGCGACATCCGTCTTGCCGCCGAAGCGCGCTCGTTGCGGGAACGCAGCGGCATCCTGCTGCGGCAGGCCGGTTTCGAGGCATCTCGGCTGCGCAACCAGCACGCGATGCTCGCCATGCACGCGCTGCAGCTGCGCGAGGCCTGTGCGCAGCTGCAACAGGAGATCGACGGACTCGCGCGCCAGCAGGCGATGGCGGAAGGCGACACGCCTGCAGGTTCGTCGCGTCTCGCGCACCTCATCACGCTGCGCAGCGCGTACGAGATCACGGCCAGCCAGCTGGATCTCGTCGCTGCCAATGCGCTCGCCATCGCCGAGCGCCACGCGCAGCAACTGCCCCGGCTCACCGTGTTGCTGGACCAGCAGCTCGGCGTCGCCGCCGGTGCCGAACACGGAATGCAGCTATCCTCCGCCATGCGGACGATAGACGCACTGGAAGCCCATATCGAACACCTGCCCGCGCCATCCGTCGTACCTGCGACGCCAGCGCGTGCCACCCCAGCCCAGGAGGCCCCATGACGACGACGAACCCCGAACAGACGCTGGTGCCCGCGGCGCTGTCGCCGCAGTTGCTGACCGACCTGGGCCTGGAAAGCGCCGACATCCCGCGCATCCAGGAGGCGACGAAGGCGCTGCAGGACATCGCGCCCGGCAATCTGCACACCTACGGCCGCGAGGCGACCACCAAGACCAGCGCCTTCAGCACGCAACTGCTGGACAAGGTCCGCAATGCCGATCTGGACAGCAGCGGCGACAAGCTGGGTGAAGTCGTGCGCATCGCGCGTTCGCTGAACCTCGAGTCTTTCCACGGCCGCTCCAAGTTGCCGATCCTCGGCCCGCTGATCGACAAGATGCGCGCGACCAAGGACGACCTGGTCCAGCGCTACAGCTCGACCAACCGCCAGATCGACCAGCTGATGGGCGATGTCGGCAAGACCCAGCAGATCCAGCAGCAACGCGTGCGCGAGTACGACCAGATGCACGACATCGTGCTGGACGAGCGTCGTGAGCTGGGCGTGCACGTGGCGGCCGGCCGCGTCCGCATTGCCGAACTGGAAGCGGAGCTGGCGTCGCTGTCGGGCCAGGAGGATCCGGAATCGCGCACCCGCCGTGCCGCGCTCGACACGGCGCTTCGCCTGATCGACAAGCGCGTGTCCGACCTGCAGGTACTACAACACGCGGCCGATCAGACACTGCCGATGATCCGCCTGATCCAGGCCAACGCGATCCAGCTGATCGAGAAGTTCAGCGCCGTGCGCGACATCACCATCCCGATGTGGCGCAACCAGTTCGCGATCCAGCTGTCGCTGGCCGACCAGCGCAACGCGGTCGAACTGGCCAACGCCATCGACGATGCCAGCAACGAACTGATGCGCAAGAATGCCGAACTCGTCCACTCCACCGCCGTCGGCACCGCGCGCGCCAACCAGCGCTCGGTGATCGACATCGAGACCCTGCGCACCGTCAACGAGACGCTGATCCGCACGGTGGAGGAAGTCCGCGAGATCCATCGCGAAGGCATGGCCAAGCGCAAGCAGCTGTCCACCGAACTGGTGGACATGCGCGAAGACCTGGAGAAGCGGCTGGCGCTGCCGACCACCGGCAACGCCGCGCAGTAGCGCGGATACGACGCGGCCGTCATCGGCGGGTTCCATGCGTCGCTGCGTCGGCAGCGCGCGTGGGAGGCGAAGATCGGTGTGCGTGTCTTTCCGGATTCGATGCTGGCGTCGGGCGACGGCGGCATGCCGGCGCCTGTCGAGACGACTATGTCACGTCACCTCACTTTATCGACCCGCAGGCTGTCCTTTCCTCCGCTCGGCGCGGCCAGCGTGCTCCCGCGCGGTTAAACTGGCCCGCCGCGCGGATGACCGTGTCGGGACAGCAGCGGATCGAAGAACAGATGAGCGACGACACCCGCGTCACCACCGTCCGGGCCAGGGGATTGAAAGCCCGGGCATGCCACCCTGACACGCGCCTGCCGGCGGGACGCATTGGCATGGCGGTCGACGGCTGATGACGACCACCCTGATCCGCAACGCGAATGTCTACGCGCCCGAACCCCTGGGACACCGCGACCTGCTGCTCGGCGGCGGCAAGGTGTTGTGGATCGGGACCGATGCACCCGACCTTCCCGCCGCCTTCGGCACGCAGGTACTGGACCTCAATGGCCGCCGACTGCTGCCGGGCCTGATCGACGGCCACGTCCATGTCACCGGCGGCGGTGGCGAGGCCGGCTTCGCCAGCCGGGTGCCGGCGCCGACGCTGTCGCGCTATACCCGCAGCGGAGTGACCACGGTGGTCGGCCTGCTGGGCACCGACGACGTCGCCCGCAGCACGCGCGAACTGGTGGCCCACGTCAACGCGCTGCGCGAGGAAGGCCTGTCCGCCTGGGGATACGCGGGCGGCTACCACCTGCCACCGGCCACCTTGACCGGCAGCGTGCGCGCGGACCTGGTCTTCATCGACTGCCTGGTCGGCGTGGGTGAGCTGGCGATCAGCGACCACCGTTCCAGCCAGCCGACCCTGGAAGAATTGCTGCGGATCGCGTCCGAAGCGCACGTGGCCGGACTGATGACCGGCAAGGCCGGCATAGTCCACCTGCACCTGGGCGACGGCGCGCGCGGCCTGGACCTGGTGCGGCGCGCGCTCGATCAGAGTGAACTACCGCCGCGGGTGTTCAACCCGACCCACGTCAACCGGCGCAAGGCGCTGTTCGATGAAGCCATCGAGCTGGCCCGGCGCGGCTGCAGCATCGACATCACCGCCTTCCCGGTGGACGAGGGCGAAGACGCGTGGAGCGCGGCCGATGCGCTGATCCGCTACCTCGACAGCGGCGCCCCGCGCGATCGCGTCACCATCAGCTCCGACGCCGGTGGCTGCCTGCCCTGCTTCGATGCGCAGGGCCGCGTGTGCAGCATGGACGTCGGCCACTCCGGCGCCCTGGTCGAAACGCTGCGCGAGTTGCTCGCCCGCGGCATCGCCCTGCAGGACGCGCTGCCGGCCTTTACGTCCAACGTCGCCGGGCTGCTGCGCCTGCCTGGCAAGGGCCACATCGCGGCTGGCGCCGACGCCGACCTGGTGGCGCTGGACGCCACCGGCGCGGTGACCGATGTGTTCGCCGGCGGCCACCTGCACCTGCACGATGGCGCGGTGCGGCGGCGCGGTACGTTCGAATCGCAAGACACCTGAAACACCGGAGCACTCGATGCCAAGCAAGCCCGTCAACGGGGAACAACGCGGCTGGATCATCCCGATCGGCGGCGCAGAGGACAAGGAAACCAACCCGCGCATCCTGGCGCGTTTCGTCGAACTGAGCGGTGGCGCCGACGCCGACATCGTCGTCATCCCGACCGCGAGCCGGCTGAAGGAATCCGGCACCCGCTACGAGGAACTGTTCCGTGGCATGGGCGCCCCGCGGGTCGACGTGCTGGACTTCGACACCCGCCGCGATTGCCAGGAGGAAGGCCGGCTGGCGAGGCTGGCGGAGGCCAGCGGCATCTTCTTCACCGGCGGCAACCAGTTGCGCCTGTCCACCATCCTCGGCGGCACCCAGGTGGCGCGCAGCATCCGTTCGCGCAACGCGCAAGGGGTGACCGTGGCCGGCACCAGCGCCGGCGCCGGGTTCCTGAGCGAGCACATGATCGCTTTCGGTACCGAGGGCTCGTCGCCGCGTGCCAGCAGCGTGCGCCTGGCGCCCGGGCTGGGCCTGACCAACCGCTTCGTGATCGACCAGCATTTCCGCCAGCGCGACCGCCTGGGCCGCCTGACCGCGGCGCTGGGCTACAACCCGTTCGCGATCGGCATCGGCCTGGACGAGGACACCGCTGCCTTCATCTCCCCCGACGATACGCTCGAAGTCGAAGGCAGCGGTGCGGTCACCGTGGTCGACGCCCACGACCTGCAGTTCTCCTCGATGGCCCAGGCCGGCGAGGACGATCCCGTGTGCCTGCTGGGGCTGGGCGTCCATATCCTGATCGCCGGCGCCACCTTCAACCTGCATACGCGGCGGGCTTCGGCCGGCCGACTGGCTACCCGCAAGACCTGATCCGACAAGGGAACATCCTGCATGCGCATCCTCGAACGCTCCGTCTACGTTGGCCCATCGCAGCATGCGCACTTCCCGGTGATCCGGCTGCTGCTGGACCTGGGCGAACTGGAACAGTGGCCCACCGCGCGCCTGGGCCCCGGCTTCATCGACGGCCTGGTGGCCGCCGTGCCAAGCCTGGCCGAGCACGGCTGTTCCTACCGCGAGCCCGGCGGCTTCCTGCGCCGCATGCGCGAGGGCGAAGGCACCTGGCTGGGCCACGTGCTCGAACACGTGGCGATCGAACTCCAGAACATCGCCGGCGAGGACGTCACCTTCGGCAAGACCCGCAGCGTCGACGGCCGGCCGGGCGTCTACACCGTGGTCTACGAATACGCCCAGCGTGAGGAAGGCATCGCCGCGGGCGAACTGGCGCTGCGCCTGCTGTGCTCGCTGCTGCCCGAAGGGGTCCGCCCCGCCGGCAGCGTGCCCGAGGACTGGGACTGGGAACCGGCGCGCGACGATTTCATCCGCTACGCCCAGCGACGCGCGCTGGGGCCGTCCACCGCCTCGCTGGTGCGCGCGGCCGAAGAGCGCGGCATCCCCTGGCTGCGGCTCAACAACCAGTCGCTGGTGCAATTCGGCCACGGCAAGTACCAGCAGCGCATCCAGGCCACCATCACCGGCAAGACGCCCCACATCTCGGTCGAACTGGCCAGCGACAAGGAAGAGACCAACAAGATCCTCGGCTCGCTCGGCCTGCCGGTACCGCGGCAACACCTGGTCACCAGCCAGACCGAAGCGGTCAAGGCCGCGCAACGGCTCGGCGGGCCGGTAGTGCTCAAGCCCTACAACGGCAACCATGGCCGCGGCATCACCATCAACATCACCGGCGACGACGAGATCCGCGCCGCGTTCGATGCCGCACGCGAGCATTCGCGCTCGGTGATCGTGGAAACCTTCCAGGAAGGCGCCGACCACCGCCTGCTGGTGGTCAATGGCGAACTGGTCGCGGCCACCCGGCGCACGCCGGGCCACGTGGTCGGTGATGGCTGCAAGGCCATCACCGAGCTCGTCGAAATCGTGAACCAGGACCCGCGCCGCGGCGTCGGCCACGAGAAGGTGCTCACGCGCCTCGAACTCGATCGCGAAGCGAACCTGATGATGGAGCGCGTCGGCTACACCGCCGACTCGGTGCCGAAGGAAGGCGAGGTGGTGTTCCTGCGCTCTACCGCCAACCTGTCCACCGGCGGCACCGCCACCGACGTCACCGACGTCATCCACCCCGACAACCGCGACATGGCGGTGCGCGCAGTGCGCGCGATCGGCCTGGACGTGGGCGGCGTGGACTTCATCAGCCCCAACATCGCCGAGAGTTACAAGAACATCGGCGGCGCCATCTGCGAAGTGAACGCCGCGCCGGGTTTCCGCATGCACGTCGCGCCCAGCGAAGGCACCCCGCGCGACGCCGCCGGCCCGGTGATCGACATGCTGTTCCCGCCGGGCACGCCCTCGCGCGTACCGATCGCGGCGGTCACAGGCACCAATGGCAAGACCACCACCGCGCGCATGCTCGCCCACATCACCAAGATGGCCGGCTACACGCCGGGCCTGACCACCACCGACGGCGTCTACATCGACGGCCAGCGCACGGTGGAAGGCGACATGACCGGTCCGGTGTCGGCGCGGATGGTGCTGTCCGATCCACACATCGACCTGGCGGTGCTGGAAACCGCGCGCGGCGGCCTGTTGCGCGCCGGCATGGGCGTACCGGAAGTGGACGTGGGCGCGGTGATCAACATCGCCGCCGACCACCTGGGCCTCAAGGGCATCGATACGCTGGAACAGCTGGCGGAGATCAAGCGCATCGTGGTCGAGGTGGCCAAGGACTGCGCGGTCCTCAACGCCGACGACGTCAACGTGCTGAAGATGTCGGGCTACACCGATGCGAAGACCATCTGCTACGTGACGATGAACCCGTCGCATGCGCTGGTGCGCGAGCACATCCGCGCCGGTGGCCGCGCCTGCGCCCTCGAGGCCGGCGTCAACGGCCACATGATCACGCTGTACGACAAGGGCAGCCACATCCCGTTGATGTGGACGCACCTCGTCCCAGCCACGCTCGAAGGCCGTGCGCTGCACAACGTGCAGAACGCCATGTTCGCCGCGGCCATGGCGTTCTCGCTGGGCATCAAGCTCGACGCAATCCGCCAGGGCCTGCGCACGTTCGACACCACCTTCTTCCAGGCCCCCGGCCGGATGAACGTGTACGACGAGCATCCGTTCAAGGTGGTGATGGATTACGCTCACAACGCGCACGCGGTGGGGATGATGGCCGATCTGGCCCAGCGCCTGGAGGTGGCCGGGCGCCGGATCGTGGTGGTGGCCGCGCCCGGCGACCGCCGCGACGAGGACATCCAGGACATCGCCCGTGCGGTGGCCGGTCGCTTTGACCACTACGTGGTCAAGCGCGACGACAGCCTGCGCGGCCGCGACGGCGACGAAGTGCCGCGGATCATCGCCCGCGCGCTGCAGGCGGCGGGCGTGGCCGAGACGGCGATCGAGCAGATCCCCGACGAACAGCAGGCCATCGACGCCGCGCTGCGCATGGGCAGGCCCGGCGACCTGCTGCTGGTGTTCGCCGATGCCCTGGCCCGCTCGTGGAAGCAGATCACCAAGTTCACGCCCGAAGGCGCCGAGCCGCGCAGCGCCCGTACGGTCGAATTGCCGTCGCTGGCGCCGGCGCCCAGCGCCGACGAGGCGGCGGTGGCGGCGATGGAGGGCGTGATCCGCGAGGAGCGCGGACTGGTGTTCGCACGCCACGACGAGGACAGCGATTGAGCGGTGGCGATCCGCAACCGCCCGATCGCGCTCTCCACCCACGACCTGCCGCATGAGTGAATCCGTTCCCTTGCCGTTCGACGACCTGCGCCGCCTGACCGGGCCCAACCTGTACTTCGCCGGACCCGGCGCGGTGCTGGAAACAATGGTGGGTGCCCCGGTTCCAACCGCCCTGATCGAAGACTGGAAGCGACGCATCGCCCGCGCGCGCGCTGCCCTGGGCTGGCCGGACGGCCCGGTGACGGTGCGGGAGCACGCCAGCGGCGCCAGCCTCGCCTTCGCTGCACCCGGCGACATGCTGTACACCGCCGCCGACGTGAACGAATGGGCCTGGCTGTCCGCCCTGGCCGCGGCCGGGAGGGGCATCGGCGAACCCGCGCTGCAGCCGGGCCATCCCTCGTTCGTCGACGATGACGCGGACCTGCGCCTGCTGCGCGCCATCGCTGCGGCCGAAAGCCTGCCGCGACTGCCCGCCCTGCGCGAGGCCGCGCGTGCACACGCCGTGCCGCTGCTGCTCGACGACGAGCGACTGTCCATCGGCATGGGCAGCGGCAGCCTCACCTGGGACAACGCTGCCCTGCCGATGCCCGATGATGTGCCGTGGCAGGACCTGCACGCGATTCCCGTGGCCCTGGTCACCGGCTCCAACGGCAAGACCACCACCGTGCGCCTGCTCACCGCGATGGCGATCGCCCATGGCTGGCATGCCGCCAACAGCTGCACCGACGGCATCTACCTCGATGGCGGCCTGATCGAGGGTGGCGACTATTCTGGCCCCGGTGGCGCGCGCAGCCTGCTGCGCGATCGCCGGACCCAGGCCGCGATCCTGGAGACCGCGCGCGGCGGCCTGCTGCGCCGCGGCCTGGCGATCGAACGCGCCGACGTGGCCGTGGTCACCAACGTCAGCCCCGACCACTTCGGCGAATACGGCATCCACGACCTCGACGGCCTGGCCGACGTGAAGTTGACCGTGGCCCGCGCCATCGACGCCGACGGCATGCTCGTGCTCAATGCCGACAACGAACTGCTGCGCCGCCATGCTACCCGTCTCGAAGTACCGCTGGCCTGGTTCTCCACCGACGACGACCATCCGCTGTTGCGGCAGGCGCGCGCCGAGGGTCGCCGCAGCTGCGGCGTGCGTGACGGCCACCTGTGGCTGTTCGACGGTGCCCGCACCCACGATCTCGGCGCGGTCGCCGGCATGCCGCTGACCCTCGGCGGCCTGGCCGCGCACAACGTGCAGAACTGCGCCGCCGCTGCCCTCGCCGCTAGCGGGCTGGGGATCGCGCCGGCGACGATCGCCGCCGTGCTCGCCCGCTTCGGCCGCGACAACCGCGACAACCCCGGCCGCCTGCAGCGCTGGGTCCTCGGCGGCGGCGTGCAGGTCTACGTGGACTACGCACACAACCCCGATGGCCTGGCGCAGTTTCTCGATCTGGTCCGCCAGGCGCACCGCGACGGCGGACGCCTGCACCTGCTGCTCGGCCAGGCCGGCGACCGCAGCGACGAGGCCATTGCCGACCTAGCCGCCACCGCCGCGTCGTTTCGCCCCGACCACGTGGTGCTCAAGGACATGGAAGGCTACATGCGCGGACGCGAAAGCGGCGAGGTGGGCCGATTGCTGCACGCAGCGCTGGTGCGCCACGGCGTGGCCGATGGCGCCATCGACGAATGCCGGGACGAAACCGAGGCCGTGCGCTCGATCCTGTCCGCCGCGCGTCCCGGCGACAGCCTCGCCCTGCCGGTGCACGGCGTCGCCGCGCGCGGGCGGGTCAACGCGCTGCTCGACCACCTGCAGGCGCACGCATGGTCGGCCGGCGATCCCGTCGCCGGCGACTGACTTACTCCACCGTCACCGACTTCGCCAGGTTGCGCGGCTTGTCCACGTCGGTGCCGCGCGCCAGTGCGGTGTGGTACGCCAGCAGCTGCACGGGGATGGTGTGCACGATGGGGCTGAGCACGCCGACGTGGCGCGGGGTGCGGATGACGTGCACGCCTTCGGATTCGCTGAAGTGGCTGTCCTGGTCGGTGAACACGAACAGTTCGCCGCCGCGCGCGCGCACTTCCTGCATGTTGGACTTCACTTTCTCCAGCAGCACGTCGTTGGGCGCGATCACCACCACCGGCATGTCGGCGTCCACCAGCGCCAGCGGGCCGTGCTTCAACTCGCCGGCCGGGTAGGCCTCGGCATGGATGTAGGAGATTTCCTTCAGCTTGAGCGCGCCTTCCAGCGCGATCGGATAGTGCAGGCCGCGACCGAGGAACAGCGCGTCGGACTTCGGCGCGAAGCGTTCCGCCCACGCCGCGATCTGCGGCTCCAGGTTCAGCGCGTGCTGCACGCTGCCCGGCAGGTGGCGCAGTTGCTCCAGGTAGTCGGCTTCCTGTTCCGGCGTGACCTTGCCGCGCAGCTTGCCCAGCACGACGGTCAGCTGGAACAGCGCCGCCAACTGGGTGGTGAAGGCCTTGGTGGAGGCCACGCCGATCTCGGCGCCGGCGCGGGTATAGCAAACGAGTTCGCTTGCGCGCGGGATCGCGCTCTCGGGCACGTTGCAGATCGAGAGCGTGTGCTCATGACCCAGCGACTTGGCGTACTTCAGCGCTTCCATCGTGTCCAGGGTTTCGCCGGACTGCGAGATGGTGACGATCAAATGCTTTGGGTTCGCGTATGCGGCGCGGTAGCGGTACTCGCTGGCGATCTCGACGTTGCACGGCACGCCGGCGATGGCTTCCAGCCAGTAGCGCGCGGTCATGCCGGCGTAATAGCTGGTGCCGCAGGCGAGGATCTGCACGCCTTCGATGTCCTTCAGCGCCGCTTCGGCGTTGGCGCCGAACAGCGCGGGCGAGAAGCCGCCGTCGACCACCGCCTCGATGGTGTCGGCGATCGCGCGCGGCTGCTCGTGGATTTCCTTCTGCATGAAGTGGCGGTACGGGCCCAGTTCCAGCGACGCCAGCGACACGTCGGACACATGCACGTCGCGCTGGACGGGTGCATTCTGGCCGTCGAACACCTTGACGCCTTCGCGCGTCACTTCGGCGGTGTCGCCCTCTTCCAGGAAGATCACCCGGCGCGTCGCCTGGATGATCGCGGAGACGTCGGAGGCGATGAAGTTCTCGCCTTCGCCCAGGCCGATCAGCAGCGGGCAGCCCATGCGCGCGCAGACCATGCGGTCCGGTTCCTGGCGGCTGACCACGGCCAGCGCGTAGGCGCCGGTGAGTTCCTTCACCGTGCGCTGCAGCGCGGCCAGCAGGTCGTCGCCGCCCTTCAGGTGGTGATGCATCAGGTGCGCGATGACCTCGGTGTCGGTCTGCGACTCGAACACATAGCCCAGCGCGCGCAGTTTCTCGCGCTGTTCCTCGTGGTTCTCGATGATGCCGTTGTGCACCAGCGCCACGCCGTGGCTGATATGAGGATGTGCGTTGGCCTCGGTGACGCCGCCATGGGTCGCCCAGCGCGTGTGCCCGATGCCCAGGCTGGCATTGAGGCCTTCGGCAGCGGCGGCGCCCTCCATCTCGGCCACGCGGCCCGTGCGGCGCACGCGGTGCACGTCCTGCTGCCTGACCACGGCGATGCCGGCGGAATCGTAGCCCCGGTATTCCAGCCGCTTCAGTCCTTCGATCAGTACCGGCACCACGTCGCGATCGGCGATCGCACCCACAATTCCGCACATAGGCCTGTGTCTTCCATCTGAGTCAAACGAACGGACATTCTACGTGTCCGGCACTGGACAGGCCCTGTCCGTCGAGTGTCCGCGGACACCCGGACAGTCACCCGCACCGGACAACCCCCTTTGAAATCAATCGCTTGTGTTTGGCACGCATCCTGCTGATACATGCAGGTCATTCCACAGAACGCATGCCGCCGATGATTCGGGACACCTCCGCCCAAGACCGAGTGCTCAGTTCCACCCAGGCCCGACCGGCATGGCGCCGTTGGGTGTGGCCTGCCGTTGGCGGCGCGCTGCTGCTGACGGGCATCGTGTTCGCCGCCCGCGGCTGGCTGGCGGGAACCACCTCCATCGACGGCGCGCGCCTGCGCATCGCCGAAGTCACCCGCGGCGACCTGGTGCGCGACATCGCCGCCGATGGCCGCGTGATCGCCGCCAACAGCCCCACCCTGTACGCGGTGGCCGGGGGCGTGGTGACGCTGAAGGTGGTCGCGGGCGACCAGGTGAAGCAGGGCCAGCCGCTGGCCGAGATCGACAGCCCCGAACTGCGCAGCAAGCTGGCGCAGGAGCAGACCACCCTGGCCGGCCTTGAAGCCGAATCCAGCCGCGCGACACTGGATGCCAGCGTCACCCGCGCCAATGCGCAGAAGGCACTGGACCAGGCGGAGATCGAGCGCCAGGCCGCCGAACGCACGCTGCAGCGCTACCAGCGCGGCTTCGAAGGCGGCGCGGTGCCGCAGGTCGATGTGCTGGAAGCGCAAGACAACCTGCGCAAGGCCGAGATCGCACTGTCCCACGCGCGCAAGGACGCAGGGCTGCAGGGCCAGGGCGCGGGTCTGGATGCGCGCAACAAGCAGTTGCTGGCCCAACGCCAGCGCGCGGTAGTGACCGAAGTGCAACGCCAGGTGGATGCACTGACCCTGCGCGCACCGTTCGATGGCCAGGTTGGCCAGATCCAGGCGGTGCAGCGCTCCAACGTGGCGATCAACGCGCCGGTGCTGAGCGTGGTGGACCTGTCGGTGTTCGAAGTCGAGATCAAGGTGCCGGAAAGCTTCGCCCGCGACCTCGCCATCGGCATGCCGGCCACGCTGACCAGTGCCGGCCAGCCCTATCCCGGCGAGATTTCTGCGGTGTCGCCGGAAGTGGTGAGCGGCGAAGTCGTCACCCGCCTGCGCTTCTCCGACAAGCAGCCGCCAGGCCTGCGCCAGAACCAGCGGCTGTCCGCACGCATCCTGATGGAGACGCGCCGCAACGTGCTGATGGTCGAACGCGGCCCGTTCCTCGAGCAGGACGGCGGCCGCCAGGCCTATGTCATGGACGGCAGCTCCGCCGTGCGCCGCCCGGTGCAGCTGGGCGTCAGCAGCCTGAGCAATGTCGAAGTGCTCAGCGGCCTGCAGCCCGGCGACAAGGTCGTCGTCTCGGGCAGCGACCTGTTCGGCGATGCCGAGCGTGTCTCAGTCAACTGATCATCAACGCCAGCCCTCCCCCACGTCTCCCACTCCACTCCCGAACCCGAAGAAGAAGGAACCCGCCATGCTTGAGATGCGCCAAGTCGCCAAGGTCTACCGCACCGAACAGGTGGAAACGCACGCGCTGCGTTCGCTCGACCTGCATGTCCGCGAGGGCGAGTTCGTCGCGGTCACCGGCCCGTCGGGCTCGGGCAAGACCACCTTCCTCAACATCGCGGGCCTGCTGGAAACCTTTACCGGTGGACAGTTCCTGCTCGACGGGCAGGACGTCAGCCACCTGGGCGACGACGCGCGTTCGCGCCTGCGCAACCAGAAGATCGGCTTCATCTTCCAGGGCTTCAACCTGATCCCCGATCTCAACCTGTTCGACAACGTCGATGTCCCGCTGCGCTATCGCGGCATGCCGGCCGCCGAGCGCAAGCAGCGCATCGAGGACGCACTGGCGCGCGTGGGGCTGGGTTCGCGCATGAAGCATTTCCCGGCCGAACTGTCGGGCGGCCAGCAGCAGCGCACCGCGATCGCGCGCGCGCTCGCAGGCAGCCCGCGCCTGCTGCTGGCGGACGAACCGACCGGCAACCTCGACTCGCAGATGGCCCGCGGCGTGATGGAGCTGATGGAGGAGATCAACCGCCATGGCACGACCATCATCATGGTGACGCACGATCCCGAACTGGCCGCCCGCGCGCAGCGCAACGTGCACATCGTGGACGGCATGGCCACCGACCTGTCGGTGGAACCCGCGCTGATCCGCGCGGCGCACGCCGCCGAAGCCAACGCCTCCGCGTAAGGAACCCGCCATGTTCGGCTATTACTTCTCCCTCGCGCTGCGCAGTTTCAAGCGCAACAAGGCGCTGACCTCCCTGATGGTGCTGGCCATCGCGCTCGGCATCGGCGCCAGCATGACCACGCTGACCGTCTTCTACGTGCTGTCCGGCGACCCGATCCCGCAGAAGAGCGACAAGCTCTTCTATCCACGCATCGACCCGCGCTCGATGAACGGCTTCACGCCGGGCGACGAGCCGGAGGACCAGTTCACCCGCTACGACGCCGAGCGCCTGCTGAAGGACAAGAAGGGCGATCGCCAAGCTCTGATGACCGGCGGCGCATCGTCGGTGGAATCGGAGGACGGCAAGATCGAGCCCTTCCGCGTCGATTCGCGCTATACCACGGCGGACTTCTTCCCGATGTTCGACGTGCCGTTCCGCTACGGCAATGGCTGGTCGGCTGCGGACGACGAATCACGCGCCCGCGTCGTGGTCATCTCCAAGGCGCTCAACGACAAGCTGTTCGGTGGCGCCAACAGTGTGGGCCGCGACCTGAAGGCCTCCGGCAGCACGTTCCGCATCGTCGGCGTGCTGGACGAGTGGCGGCCCGCACCGAAGTTCTACGACATGACGCAGGACCGTTTCACCGAAGTGGAACAACTGTTCGTGCCGTTCTGGACGGCGCTCAGCCTGAAGATGGGCACCCAGGGCAACATGAACTGCTGGGGTGACTCCAGCGGCGATGAAGAAGGCTCGCGCGGACCCAATGCCCCGTGTTCGTGGCTGCAGTACTGGGTGGAGCTGGGATCAGCGGAGAAGGTGAGCGCGTACAAGCAATACCTTGCCAACTATTCCGATCAGCAGCGTGCGGCGGGCCGTTTCGAGCGCCCGAACAACGTGGACCTGCACAACGTGATGCAGTGGCTGGACAAGCAGGGTGCGGTGCCCGGCGATGTACGCCTGCAGGTGTGGCTGGCGTTCGGCTTCCTGGCCGTCTGCCTGCTCAACACCGTCGGCTTGCTGCTGGCCAAATTCCTCGGCCGGGCCTCGCAGATCGGTGTGCGCCGCGCGCTGGGCGCCACGCGCAAGGCGATCTTCGCGCAGTGTCTGGTGGAAGCCGGCACCGTCGGCCTGGTCGGCGGCGTACTCGGCCTGGTGCTGGCGTGGCTTGGCCTGCTGGCGGTCCGTCAGCAGCCGGCGGGTTACGCCGATCTCGCGCACATGGACCTGAAGATGCTGCTGGCCACCTTCTCGCTGGCGATCGTCGCCAGCCTGCTCGCCGGCATGTTGCCCGCCTGGCGCGCCATGCAAGTGACGCCCGCCATCCAGTTGAAGTCGCAATGATGCGCTCCCTCCCCCGCTGGCGGGGGAGGGTTGGCGTGGGGGCCGTCGCAGGACGACGGCACCGCCACTCCGCACCGCCCCCATCCCGACCTTCCCCCGCACGCGGGGGAAGGGGCTGAAACCTCAGAGGCCCACCATGGACATCCGCCCCATCCTTTCCACTCTGTCCCGCCACAAGACGGCCGCCGCGCTGATCGTGCTGGAAGTCGCGCTGTCGTGCGCCATCATCTGCAACGCCGTCTTCCTCATCACCCAGCGGCTGGAGCGCATCGACCGCCCCACCGGCCTGGCGAACGAAGAGATCGTGCGCATCAGCATGGGCAACATCGGCGACAACCCCGAGGCCGACGCGCTGGTGAAGCAGGACGTCGCCAGCCTGCGGGCGCTGCCCGGCGTCAAGGCCGCCAGCAGCATCAACCACGTGCCATTCGACAACTCCTCCTGGAACAGTTCCATCCAGCTCGCTCCGGAACAGGAGCGTCCGAGTGCGCTGGCCAACGTCTACCTCGGCGAATCCGTCATCGACACGCTGGGCCTGAGATTGGCCGAAGGCCGCGACTTCAATGCTGACGAGTACTCCAACTGGACCGAGATGAACAAGCAGAACGCGAAGGTCGTCATGCCGGCGGTGATCCTGAGCCGCGAGCTGGCGAACAAGCTGTTCCCCGGCGAAAGCGCGGTCGGCAAGAACATCTACGCCTGGAATGCCGACAATGTGCCGCACCGCGTGGTCGGCGTGGTCGAGCGCCTGATCCGCACCAACGACAACGGCGGACCGGCGGAAGCGGGTTACACGATGATCTTCCCGGCGAAGGACCTGACCATGGGCACCTTCGTGCTGCGCACCACGCCCGAGCGCCGGGCGGAAGTGCAGAAGGCGGCGATCGCCACGCTGGAGAAGAACAGCGCGCGCCGGCTGATCCTGCGCGAGGGCACGTTCACCGACATCATGAGCGACTACTATCGCGGCGACCGCGCGATGGCCTGGCTGCTGATCACCGTGATCATCTCGCTGCTGGTGGTGACCGCATTGGGCATCGTCGGCCTGGCCAGCTTCTGGGTGCAGCAGCGCACCAAGCAGATCGGCATCCGCCGGGCGCTGGGGGCGACGAAAGGGCAGATCCTGCGCTACTTCCAGACCGAGAACTTCCTGCTGGCGACCATCGGCATCGTGATCGGCATGATGCTCGCCTACGGCATCAACCAGTTGCTGATGGGCAAGTACGAACTGCCCCGCCTGCCGCTGCTGTACCTGCCGGTCGGTGCGGTGCTGCTGTGGCTGCTGGGCCAGATCGCCGTGTACGGGCCGGCGCGCAAGGCCGCGTCGGTGCCGCCGGCGGTGGCCACGCGTACCGCCTGAGGCAGCACGGGCCCGCAGACCCGCCATGGTCCGCTCACGTCTGCTGATGCTCGGTCGGCATCCCTGGCTGAGCGCCCTGCTGGTGTCGGAGGTCGTGGCCCTGATCGTGCTGGGAACCTTGGCATGGTCCGCGTGGCGGACCATGCCTTCGCTGCCCTCGCTGCTGCCGGAGGACGAGATCACGATCTTCCCCCGCCTGGACACCGCCGACAACTCTCCGCTTCCATCGGCCGAGTTGCTGCGACGGGTCAGGGCCGTCCCGGGTGTGCGCCATGCGGCGGTCGGAAACCAGTCGCCCTACTCGCTCGACGTGTCGTGGGCGGCCCGGGCCTGGACGGACAATGGGCACGGCGACGACGCGGTGGTCGCGACGTACTTCGGATCGGAAGCGATGCTGCGGACCCTGGGACTCCGAGTAATCGAGGGTCGGGACTTCAGGCCCACCGAATTCACGCCCTATACCGGCGACCAGACCCGGATGCACGCGACCGTTGCCCCGGCCATCATCAGCGCGAGCCTGGCCAAGCGCCTGTTCCCCACGACACCGGTCATCGGTCGGCGTCTTTACATCCATGGCGACGCGCCGCTGACCGTCGTAGGCGTCGTCTCCGCGCTGCCTGCGGCAACAAATGGATTCGCACAGAATCCAGAAGGCTTCTCCATCCTGCTGCCAACGGTGCCGGCCGACGCACGGCTGGGGCCCCTGCTGGTCCGCAGCGGGATCGGGAACCGTGTCCGCGTTGCCAGTGGCGTCGAGCAGGCATTGAGGGCCTCCTTTCCGCGCGGGATCCTGGGCACGTCGCGATCCCTCTCCGCAGACCGCACCGCATCGCTGGAATCCCTGCATCCCGTGCGGCAGCGAGCCCTGTGGGCAGCTGCCGGCCTCTGCGCGCTGTGCCTGCTCGCGACCCTGCTGCTTGCGACCGACTGGATGGCACGACAGCACCGGCTGGAACTCAGCTTGCGCCTGGCGTTCGGCGCGCGCCGTAACCAGCTGGTACGGGAGTGGAGCCTGGAACTTGCGGCGGTGACCGCTTTGGGTGCAACGCTCGGCTGGCTGCTGTTGTACTCACCCGTGGCCGCACGACTTGCCAGCGGCGCGCTCGCCGTCCACCCAGTCGAAACCGCATCGCTGGCGCTCGCTTGTGCGATCGTGCTTCCGATCATCGCGACATGGGCAGCGTCGCACGCGTTCAGCATCCCGCCGCACCTCGTCAGCCGCAGTCCTTCGGTTAGGCTATAGCGCATGCCCACCATCCTCGTCATCGACGACAACCTGGCCGTCAGCACGGCCTTGAACGTACTGTTCTCGCTGCACGACATCGACACGCTGCATGCCGAATCACCCGAGGCGGGCCTGACCCTGCTGCGCGAGCAGGCGGTCGACCTGGTCATCCAGGACATGAACTTCACCGAGGACACCACGTCCGGCGTGGAAGGCGAGCAGCTGTTCACCGCGATCCGCGCGCAATGGCCCGACCTGCCCGTGATCCTGCTGACGGCGTGGACGCATTTGGAAGCGGCGGTGAACCTGGTCAAGGCCGGCGCAACGGACTACCTGGCCAAACCCTGGGACGACCGCAAGCTGCTGGCCACCGTCAACACGCTGCTGGAACTCGCTGAAACGCGCAATGAGCTCGATCGCCGCCGCAGCCGCGAACGCCGTAGCCGCGACCAGTTGTCGAGCAAGTACGACCTGCGCAACCTCGTGTTCGAGGATCCTGCGAGCGAACGCGTCGTCGCACTCGCCTGCCAAGTGGCGCGTTCGGACTTGCCGGTGCTGATCACCGGCCCGAATGGCGCGGGCAAGGAGAAGATCGCCGAGATCATCCAGGCCAACTCCAGCGTGAAGTCGGGCGCCTTCGTGACGCTCAACTGCGGCGCCTTGCCCTCCGAACTGATCGAAGCCGAATTGTTCGGTGCCGATGCCGGCGCCTACACAGGTGCCAACAAGGCCCGCGAGGGCAAGTTCGAGGCGGCCGACGGCGGCACGCTGTTCCTCGATGAGATCGGGAACCTGCCGCTGACGGGCCAGATGAAGCTGCTGCGCGTGCTGGAGACCGGGCGCTTCGAGCGCCTCGGCTCCAATCGCGAACGCCAGGTCACGGTGCGCGTGATCAGCGCCACCAACGCCGACCTGCCGACGATGATCCGCGAGGGTTCCTTTCGCGAAGATCTGTTTTACCGCCTCAACGCGATCGAACTCGCGCTGCCACCCCTGGCCGAACGTCCCGGCGACATCCTGCCGCTGGCCGAGCGCTTCCGTCCCGCCGACAAGCCGCTGGGTGAAAGCGCACGTGCTGCACTGCTCCGGCACGCATGGCCCGGCAACGTGCGTGAACTGCGCAACGTCATCCAGCGCGCCGGACTGTTGGCAGTGGGTGACCGCATCGAGGCCGCCGACCTCAACCTGCCCCGGCCCGCACCGGTGCGCAACACGGTCGTGGCGGAACCGGAGCGGGCCGACATCGAAACCGCGCTCGCACGTGCGGGGGGCATCATCGCCCAGGCCGCCGCCGATCTCGGCATGAGCCGGCAGGCGCTGTACCGGCGCATGGAACGCTTCGGCATCAAGACGCCATGATCCGCCGCTCGCTCGCCGGCCGCGTACTGTCCTGGCTGTTGCCGTTGCTGGCGCTGGCGCTGGTGCTGCCGGTCGCGCTGTCGCACTGGTTCGGCGACGACATCATCGCGGTGCTGGTCTCGGCCATCGTGGTGCTGCCGCTGGCGATGTGGGCGATCCATCGCGGGCTGCGCAGCACGTACTCGCTGTTCCGCGCACTGGCCGGCAGCGTCAACAGCTATCGCGATGGCGAATACAACTTCGGCATCCACTGGCGCGGGAACGACGAGCTCGCCGAACTGGTGCAGTCGCATGCCGCGCTGGGCGAGGTATTGCGCGAACAGCGCCTGAGCCTGGTCCAGCGCGAACTGCTGCTCGACACCATGGTGCAGAACACGCCGGTGGCCATGCTGTTGATCGCACCCGGCGGCGATGGCATCCGGCGGGTGATCTTCGCCAACGTGGCCGCGCGCAAGCTGCTGCACAGCGGCTGGAAACTCGAAGGCCAGGACTACGACGCGCTGATCGCGTCCGCACCGGTCGAGATGCGCGAAGCCCTCGCACGGGGTGGCGACAGTCTGTTCGCCATCGGCAGTGAGGAAGAGGATGGCGAGGAGCAGGTCTATCACCTGGCGCGCCGGAACTTCCGCCTCAACGGGCGCCCGCATGAACTGCTGCTGCTGCGCCTGCTGACCAGCGAACTTCGGCGACAGGAGGTGATGACGTGGAAGAAGGTCATCCGCGTGATCAGCCATGAACTCAACAACTCGCTCGCGCCCGTGGCTTCGCTCGCGCACTCGGGTGCGGAGCTCGTGCGTCGCGGTCGCCACGACCGCCTGGAAGAAGTCTTCGGCACCATCGAGGAACGTGCGCGCCACCTGGAGGGCTTCATCCGCGGCTATGCCCGCTTCGCCAAGCTGCCATCGCCGCAGCTGCAGACGGTGCATTGGCGCGCGTTCTTCGAAGGGCTGCAACGGCAGATCGCTTTCGAGCTCACGATGCCGGAGGCCGAGATCGATGGCCGCATCGACGTGGCGCAGCTCGAACAGGCGCTGCTCAACCTGCTGAAAAACGCACACGAATCCGGCACGTCTGCCGACGGCGTGTCAGTGCGGCTGGCCCGCCTGCCCGGCTGGCTGCGCATCGAGGTGATGGACCGCGGCAGCGGCATGAACGACGCGGTGCTGCAGAACGCCCTGGTGCCGTTCTATTCCACCAAGCGCAATGGCACTGGCCTGGGCCTGGCGCTGACGCGCGAGATCGTCGAGGCGCATGGCGGACGGCTCTCGCTGCACAACCGCGATGGGGGCGGCCTGTGCGTGGCGATCCAGTTGCCCGAAAATTGATCTTTCCGAGGAGGGGACTTCGGAGCCCTCCACCTGCATCCGAAGCCGAACCCGCATGGCATCGACTCCCCCTCTCCCTCCGGGAGGGGGCAAGGGGCGAGGGCGGGCCGCCGCGATCCCGCTCAATGTACTTCCGCAAAAGGCGGGCTTGAGCCCGCCCTACGCTACTTCGGCTTCTTCACCGGCCGCTGCCAGCCTTCAATGGTCACCTGCCGCGCACGAGCCACGGTCAGCTGTTCCGCAGGCGCGTTCTTGGAGATCACCGAACCCGCACCGATAGTCGCACCATCGGCCAGCGCCACCGGCGCGACCAGCGACGTGTTGGAACCGACGAATACGCGGTCGCCGATCGTCGTCGTCGACTTGTTCACTCCATCGTAGTTGCAGGTGATGGTGCCGGCGCCGATGTTGGTGCCGGTGCCGATCACGGCATCGCCCAGGTAGGTCAGATGGTTGGCCTTGCTACCTACGCCGATGCGCGCGTTCTTGGTCTCGACGAAATTGCCGACATGCACACCGTCGGCCAGCTGCGTACCGGGACGCAGGCGTGCATACGGCCCGATCAGCGCGGCGCCTTCGCTGACCACGCCTTCCAGGTCGCAATGCGCACGCACCTGGGTGCCGGCGCCGAGCTTCACGTCCTTCAGGCGCGTGAAGGGGCCGATGACGACGCCATCGCCCAGCTCCACCGTGCCTTCCAGGATCACGTCCACGTCGATCTGCACGTCGCGCCCGACCGACACCGTGCCGCGCTGGTCGAAGCGACCCGGGTCGACCAGACGCGCACCCTGCACGCACAGCGCGCGCGCGGCGCGCAGCTGATAGGCGCGCTCGAGCTGTGACAGCTGCCAGGGATCGTTGGCACCCTCGGCCTCGATGGGCTCGCCGACAAGGACCATTTCCGCCGGCGTGAATTCCTCGGCCGCCATCGCGAACACGTCGGTCAGGTAGTACTCGCCTTGGACGTTCTCGTTCGACAGTCGTGCCAGCCAGCCCTTCAGCGCGCTGCCATCGGCGGCGATGATGCCGGTATTGATGGTGCGGATGCGGCGCTGTTCGTCGTCGGCGTCCTTGTGTTCGACGATCGCGGCCACGCGCCCTTCCTGGTCGCGCACGATGCGGCCGTAGCCAGTGGGATCGACCGGCTCGGCGACCAGCACGGCAAGGCGGCCTGGCGCGTCCAGCAGGCGTTGCAGCGTCTCGCTGCGTGTCAGCGGCACGTCGCCATACAGCACCAGCACGCGCGCGCCGTCCGGCACGTCCGGCATGGCCTGCGCCACCGCATGGCCCGTACCGAGCTGCTGCGCCTGGTGTGCCCAGTGCAGATCGGACTGATCGGCGAAGGCCGCCTGCACCTGGTCGCCGCCGTGGCCATGGACCACGTGCACCCCGGCCGGCGACAGCGCGCGTGCCGCGTCGATCACATGCGCAAGCATCGGCTGTCCCGCGATCGGCTGCAGCACCTTGGGCAGCGCGGACTTCATGCGCTTGCCTTCACCGGCGGCGAGGATGACGACGTGGAGTGGATTCATGCGTGCAATTCCTTTGGCGTGGACAAGCGCGTTCAGCGCGATATGGTAGCAATTACCCCGTCAACGCAGTCCGCACCCCGCACGTGCCATCCGCCGCCACGACGGCGGGTAACATACGGCGATGCTTCGGCGCCTCACCCAACATGCGATGTTCAGGCAAGGTGGCAGCTTCATCGCCGTCGGCGTGGCGCAGTTGCTGCTGGACTGGCTGGTCTTCGTCGTGCTCACCGCCCTCGGCGTACCCGCCGCACCCGGCAACTTGGCCGGACGCGCGTGCGGCGCGCTGCTGGGCTTCTGGTTGAATGGCCGGGTGACGTTTGCGCAGGCCGGTGCCGCGCGGCTGGGCTGGTGGCGCTTCACCAAGTTCCTGCTGGTGTGGGTGCCGCTGACGGCAATCAGCACACTGACGGTCACGTGGGTGGCGTCGTCACTGGGACTGGCGCACGCCTGGCTGGCCAAGCCACTGGTGGAGGGCGTGCTGGCGGTGGTCGCGTTCTTCCTGTGGCGGCACATCGTCTACCGCTAGGTCCGGAAACGGAAACGCCGGCGCAAGGCCGGCGTTCCCATGACGCGATGGCGATGGACCTCAGTGCTTGAGGTTCTTGCGCAGGCGCTCCAGCGCGCTGAGCTGGGCGATGCTCATGGCCAGCTGGGCCTGGGCTTCTTCCACGCTCATCTTCGGGTCCTTGTGGGACAGCACGCGTTCCGCTTCTTCCTTGGCCTTGCGGACCTGCGCTTCGTCGATGTCGGTCGCGCGCACGGCGGTGTCCGCCAGCACAGTGACGACCTGCGGCTGCACCTCGAGGATGCCGCCGGAGATGGCGAAGTCCAGATGCTCGCCGCTTGGCAGCGTCACCACCACCTTGCCCGGCTTCAGGCGGGTGATCAGCGGCGCATGCTTCGGCGCGATGCCAAGTTCGCCCAGTTCGCCAGTGGCGACGACCAGGGTGGCTTCACCGTGGAAGATCTCCTGCTCGGCGCTGACGATGTCGCAACGGATGGTGCTCATGGAACTCTCTTTGCCGTTTGGGGCGGACCGAGGCCCGCCACCGGTTGCCGCGAAGGTGGGCCTGGGCCCACCCTACGTGCTTACGCCTTCTCGGCGAGCTTCTTGGCCTTCTCGACCGCTTCTTCGATGCCGCCGACCATGTAGAACGCCTGCTCCGGCAGGTGGTCGTACTCGCCGTCGACGATGCCCTTGAAGCCGCGGATGGTGTCCTTCAGCGAGACGTACTTGCCCGGCGAGCCGGTGAAGACCTCGGCCACGTGGAACGGCTGGCTGAAGAAGCGCTCGATCTTGCGCGCGCGCGACACGGCCTGCTTGTCCTCTTCCGACAGCTCGTCCATGCCCAGGATCGCGATGATGTCCTTGAGCTCCTTGTACTTCTGCAGCGTCGACTGCACGCGGCGCGCGGTCTCGTAGTGCTCGTTGCCGATCACGTTCGGGTCCAGCTGGCGCGAGGTGGAGTCGAGCGGGTCGACCGCCGGGTAGATGCCCAGCGAGGCGATGTTGCGCGACAGCACGACGGTGGCGTCGAGGTGGGCGAAGGTGGTCGCCGGCGACGGGTCGGTCAGGTCGTCCGCGGGCACGTACACGGCCTGGATCGAGGTGATCGAACCGGTCTTGGTCGAGGTGATGCGCTCCTGCAGCACGCCCATTTCCTCGGCCAG
>CBIHLJ010000010.1:0-98284 GCA_966210745.1 uncultured Pseudoxanthomonas sp. | reverse complement strand
TCACCAAATTAACCACCAAAGGCCGCACCTTAATCCAACTCTCCGACTGATCCAGATCCGCCTCCTGCACATAATGAATCAACCGCAACTGCCGCAAACGTTTAAACACCTGCCGCCGCTCACCCACATTCTCCGGCAACGCCCGCCGCAACAAATTCTTCACCGCCAAAGCCACCGCCTCCGCCACCCCAGCCGCCCCAGTCCCGGTGCCGGGCGTATCCGCCGCGGGTCGACACCGACATCAGGCCGTAGAGCAGTCCCAGCACGGCGGCGATGCCACCGACCGCAAGCAGCGACGACAGCAGCAGCGCCACGCCACCGGCCGCACCGCCTGTGAACAATCCGCGGATACCGGACGGCGCACGGCTGAACATGCCGCGCACGATGGTGGCCACGATGAAGGCGGCAAATGCAGCGAACAGCACGCCGCCGCCCTTGCCGCCCTCGCCGGAAACGCGATGCGTGCTGACCGGTTCGGGCAGCGCTTCACCGTCGATCAGCTTCACCAGCGTCGCGGTCGCGTCGGCAATGCCGCCCGCGTAGTCACCGGCGCGGAACCTGGGCGCCAGGTATTCCTGGATCACGCGGTTGGCGATGGCGTCGGGAATCGCGCCCTCCAGTCCGTAGCCTGTTTCGATCCGAACGCGGCGGTCGTCCTTGGCCACCAGCAGCAGTACGCCGTCATCCACGCCCTTGCGGCCCAGCTTCCATTGTTCGAACACGCGCACCGCGTACTGTTCGATGGTTTCGGGCTGCGTGCTGGGCACCAGCAACACCTGCAGCTGGCTGCCTTTGCGCTGCTGCAACGCCAATGCCTGCGCTTCCAGTTGCTGCTTCTGCGCGGCATCCAGCGTGCCGGTGGTATCGACCACCGGCGAATCGAGCGCGGGAATCGCCGCCAGCGACTGCGCCCAGGCGGGCGCGGCGATCAGCAGCAGGCAGAGCGCCAGCGCACGCAGCATGGATGTGCCGGGACGCTGATCAGTTGCCGGGCGACGGCGGAGGCGGCGCTGTCGGAGCCTGCGGCATCGCCGGGGCCGGCGTACCGAAGTCGACGGCCGGCGCTTCGGAGATCACGGCTTCGTTCTCGACGGTGAAGTTCGGTTTTTCCTTCGCACCGGTGACCTTGGCGGTGATCACCTGCGGGAACTGGCGGATGTAGGTGTTGTAGTCCTGCACCGTCTGGATGTAGCGCCCGCGCGCCACGGTGATGCGGTTCTCGGTGCCTTCCAGCTGCGCCTGCAGGTCGCGGAAGGACTGGTCGGATTTCAGGTTCGGGTAGTTCTCGGTGACGACCAGCAGCCGGGACAGCGCGCCAGACAGTTCTCCCTGCGCCTGCTGGAACTGCTGCAGCGAGGCGGCATCGTCGGCATTGACCTGGATCTGGCCCACGCGGGCGCGCGCGTTGGTCACGTCGGTCAGCACCTGGCGCTCCTGCTGCGCATAGCCCTGCACGGTCTTGACTAGGTTGGGAATGAGGTCGGCACGACGCTTGTACTGGTTGAGCACCTCGGACCAGCCTGCCTTCACGGCTTCGTCCTTCTGCTGGATGGTGTTGTAACCGCAGCCGGACAGCAGCACGGTCAACACGACGAGCAACCACAGACGCGAAACCTGCATGGCACGACACTCCTTTGGACGGACGCGCCGATTGCAGCACCTTGCCCATGGCCACGCAAGCATCCGCCACGTCACACTGCGTGGCACGTCGACTTGTTAGCCTCTCGTGAAAGCAAAAGGGCTCCCGAAGGAGCCCTTTTGCGGTACGCGGTGGATGCAAGGCTCACTCGCGCAGCATGCGCCGGCCGGCCCGCTTCTTCGCCCACAGGTTGAGGCACTCGACCACGGCCGAGAAGCCCATCGCGCCGTAGAGGTAGCCCTTCGGGATATGCATCTCGAAACCGTCCAGCAGCAGGTAGGCGCCGACGGCGACGATGAAGGCCAGCGCCAGCATCTTGATGGTCGGGTTGTTGTCGATGAACTGGCCAAGCGGCTTGGCCGCCAGCAGCATCACCGCCACCGCCAGCAGGATCGCGGCCACCATCACCGGGGTGTGGTTGGCCATGCCGACGGCCGCGATCACCGAGTCCAGCGAGAACACGATGTCGATCACCGCGATCTGCGCGATCACGCCAGCGAACGACACGGCCGGGCGCGTGTGCACGTCTTCCGAATCGGGTTCGCCCTTCACCAGTTCAAGGATTTCCTTGGTGCCCTTCACCAGCAGGAACACACCACCCAGGATCAGCACCAGGTCGCGCACCGAGATGCCTTGCCCGAACAGCGTGAACAAGTCGGCGGTCAGGCCGGCCAGCCAGGCCAGCGTCAACAGCAGCAGGATGCGGGTGATGCACGCCACGGCGATACCGAACTTGCGTGCGACTTCGCGCTGGTGCGGCGGCAGCTTGCTGACCGCGATGGAGATGAAGACCAGGTTGTCGATGCCCAGCACGATCTCGATCGCACTCAACGTGATCAGCGTGATCCACACCTGCGGATCGGTAAGCAGTTCCATCATCGGGGAGTACCTTGGTTCAGATCAGAAATCAGAGATAGCGGGGCACGAGGATCAGGCCCCAGCACAGCAGTACGTTCATCATCAGCACGAAGACGGCGGCGGAGCCCATATCCTTCGCTCGACCGGCGAGTTCGTGATGCTCGGGGCCGTAGCGCTCGATCACCGCCTCCACTGCGGAATTCAGCAGCTCGGCCGCCAGCACCAGCAGACAGCTGCCGATCATCAGCGCTCGCTCCAGCCCGGTCTCCCCCAGCCACAATGCCAGCGGCGCCAGCACGACGAGCAGGTAGACCTCCAGCCGGAAGGAGGATTCGTGCATCCACGCCGCACGCAGTCCCTGAAAGGACCACACGGTGGCTTTGAGGATGCGGCCAGGGCCGCGGGGAAGGTGTCCGGTTTCGTCAGCCATGGGCAGGTCGGTGCGAAGGAGGCCCCGCATCGTCCCTGGCCGGTCAGGCGGGGCCTGGGCCAGCGGGAGGTCGGATCGGGTGGAACCGGCGCGGACGCCGCGCCAAGGGAGCGATTTTGCCACAAGGCACCCCCGGACCGCCCCGCCGCGGTTTGCATCGGCTGCCCTCGGCTGGTCCACTGGGGCCTGCCTGAACCGAAGGAGCCTCCCCCGTGTCTTTCCTGAACCCCGTTCGCCCCGCCGTGTTCGCCAGCGCCCTGCTGGCCCTGCTGGCCGCCTGTGCCGGCAGCCCGCCCACGACGCCCGACGTGGCCACGGACGCCACCGCAACGACCGCCCCGCGCATCCCGGAGCAGGTGTCGAACGCCGCCTGGGAAACCGACATGCAGCGGTTCGCGGCCGAAGACGCGCAATCGCCGCCACCGCGCGGCGGCGTGGTGTTCACCGGCAGCTCGTCGATCCGCCTGTGGGACACGCTGGCGCAGGACTTCCCCGGCGTGCCGGTGATCAACCGCGGGTTCGGCGGATCCGAACTGCGCGACAGCACCTGGTACGCGGACCGCACCATCGTGCCGTATGCACCGCGGCAGGTCGTGATCTACGCGGGCGACAACGACATCAATGCCGGCCGCACGCCGCAGCAACTACGCGCGGACTTCATCGCCTTCGTCGAGCGCGTGCGCCGCGATCTGCCGAAGACGAAGATCGCCTACATCAGCACCAAGCCCAGTCCGTCGCGTGCGCACCTGTTGCCGGTGCAGCGCGAGGCCAACGCGCTGGTGCAAGCCGAAGCGAAGCGGCTCGGCGTGGACTACATCGACATCTTCACGCCGATGCTGGATGCCAAGGGCCAGCCCGACGAGGCCTTGTTCATCGACGACCGCCTGCACATGAATGCTGCCGGCTACGACATCTGGCAGCGGGTGATCGCGCCTTACGTGAAGTAGGCATGGCCGAAAAAAAGAAGCCCGGCGATGCCGGGCTTCTTCGTTCATGCTCGCGTTGCGTCAGAAGCCGCTGACGTTGAGTCGTCCACCGGTGACCGTCTTGCCCTGCAGCGACGGCGTCGGCACGGTGGCGTTGAGGATGGCGGCCTTGATCTGAGCGGCAGTCACGCCCGGGCGGGTCGACGCGTAGAGGGCCGCAGCGCCGGTCACGTGCGGCGTCGCCATCGACGTGCCGTTGTAGCTGGCGTAGCCGGATACCACCTTGCCCTTGGAGGCCTTCGGCACCGTCGACCAGATGCCATAGCCGGGGGCGCCCAGGTCCACGGTCGTGACGCCATAGTTGTAGACCAGCGCACCCGTGGAGCGGATCGCCGCCACCGACAGGATGCCCGCGTTCGGATAGGCCGCCGGATAGCACGCGCCGGACGTGTTGCCTTCGCAATTGACGCTGTCGTTGCCGGCCGCGACGATCGTCAGGATCTCCGCCTGGCCGGCGCGGTCGATGGCATCGCTGAGTGCCTGCGAGTAGCCACCACCGCCCCACGAGTTGTTGGTCGCGACCAGGTTCAGGCCGTGACGGGTCTTGAGGTCGGTGAAGTAGTCCAGCGCCTTGACCGCGTTGGCGGTGTTGCCGCCGCGACGACCGAGGAACTTGCCACTGATCAGCTTGACGCCGCTCCAGCAGACGCCGGCCACGCCCTTGCCGTTGCCGCCGACGCCGGCGATGGTACCGGCCACGTGCGTGCCGTGGTCGTCGTTGGCACCGCCGGAATTGATGTTGTTGCTGTTGCCATCGAAGTCCCAGCCGCGCACGTCGTCGACGTAACCGTTGCCGTCGTTGTCCACGCCGTCGACCGGGTCGTACGGGTTGGTCCAGATGTTGGCGGCCAGGTCTTCATGGCTGAAGTAGATGCCTTCGTCGATCACGCCGATCACGACGTTGCCGCAACTGGTGTGTCCGGCGGCCCATGCCTCGGACGCCTGCGAACCATAGGCGTTGGCGGGCGTGCCCGCATCGCCGTACATGCCCCACAGCGAACCGTCGGTGGCATAGGTGTCGTTGGACACTGCGTTGTGCTGGTAGGTCCAGTTCGGTTCGGCGTACTCGACGGCCGGATCGGCGCTGAGTACCTGCACGGCCGCGGACAGATCCACGTTGCCCGGCAGCTTGAGCAGTGCGATTTCGCCATTGCGACCGTTGCCGCGGCGCACGGTTTCCAGCTTCTGCGCACCCAGGCCCTGCACCACCGCGTCACGGTCGGCCGACACTGCGCCATCGCGGTACTTCACCAGCAGTTCGCCACTGACGTGGGGCTGACCCGCCTTCAATCCCTTGATCACCAGATCCGGCCTGCCACCCGCGTTGGCGGCTTGCGCCGCGCCCATCGTCACGAGTGCCAAACCCACCCACATCGCCATGCGATTCTTCTTCATAAGCCGATCCGACTCCGAGTGTTGTGATTGCTGCGCAGGACAGCGCAGTGGGTCGAATCTAGCTTGTAATTTCCGTTCTAGATATGGATTTTCAGCTCACATTTTTCATGCTCCATGCGAGCGACACGATGACTTTCGCATGACACCGTTTACCTGGCATCTTCGCCCGTAGTCTCCTTGGATCTCTGCAACCGGGATCGCCTGAACACCTTCCACTGCCCTTCCTTGTCCCGCACCTCATCGGTGACATGCAGGGTGTCAGCGTCCAGCCGGTAAGTGGTGCGGCCGCGCTCGGTGGCAGCGTCGCCCCATTCGGCGGTAAGCGCATCGGCCTGTGGTGTCGCGACCAGCGGCAGGATCATGCCGCGCGTGTCATACCAGTGGCCACGACACGTCGCGTCGCCGTGACAGAAATAGTTCGCTTCCGCCGCGAACGGCCACTCCGTGCCATCGGCAGCGCGCATGCGGTTGCTGAAGGAAAGACGGTACGGCCTTTCCTTCCAGCACGGGCGCGAAGCTCAGGGCCAGCGTCGCCTGCATGCCGCTGACGTCACCGGTTCCCTGCCAATGTCCGGCCAACCGATCCACACCGTCGCGCTGCGCGCCGCATCGACGATGCCGACACTGGAGGTCATCGCCAGCACGATGCTCGCAAGCACCCTTCATGCTCTCCTGGCCGCACCGGGTGGCTGGTGCAGGCTCAGCACATTGCCGTCCGGGTCGAGGAAATCCAGCGACAGTCCGCCATCAGGCGATTCGCTGACCGGCACGACGATCTCCACGCCTTTCGCAGCCAGCGCCTCCGCGTGGTCGTCGATGCCGCCGTCGAGGCTGAAGACGACGACCGGCGATTCGCCGGTCCGTGCGGGACGCGGGATGAAGACCAGTGTCAGTTCGCCGACGTCCCCCATCGCCCACGGGCCGTCGTGACCGTCCAGTGCGTCGATCGGCAGGCCCAGCGTGCCGCGGTAGAAATCCACCGACCGGGCGAGGTCGGAAACAAAGAACACGATGGCGCCTACTTTGCAGTGCGTGAGCATGGGATGTCCTCCTGTGTGATTCCCGTCTGTTGGTTGCCGCGGGAAGGCCATGTGTGAGCACTGGCGTCGATCAGGACCAGGTGCCCATCCGGATCGTGCGTTCCCAGGCCCTCGCCTGCACGCATGGCAGCCTTCAAGGCACGCCGGGCCAGACCGAACGGCAGGTCCACGCTGCGCGACGGGTCGCGCAGATAGGCCAGGGCGATGCTCTCCGCACGCATCGACGGGGATAGCGCGTAGAGCGCCTTGCGGATGCGGGTCAGGCGCTGGCGGAACGCGGTGGGCTCGATGCGCAGGATCCAGCGGATCTCGTCCGCCGACAGTCCGTGCAACGCGAGCACCGCCAGCCGGCGCGCCGACGGCGGCAGCGTCGCCAGCCACGCCGGCGGTTGCGCTGGAACCCATGTTTCGTGGCAGGCGGCCGGTTCGGCGGCGTCATCCACCGCCATGCCGGCCAAGGCCTCGCGCCGTCGGCGCCGGACACCTGCACGTGCCGCCATCGCTGCCTGGCGCCGCAATACGCCGGACAGCCAGGGCAGATCGTGGCGTCCGGCGAGCAGGCCGGCGAGCAGCGTTTCCTGCACCAGGTCGTCCGCTTCGTCCGCGCGACGGCACAGGCGCAGGGCCTGCGCATGGAGGGCGCGGTGATCGGCGAGCGTCAACGCAGCGGCTTCCTTCCCCGGCGATGCAGGCATTCAGGCGTCCTGGTAGATGGCGGTACCGCGCGTACCGTCCGGCAGCACCCAGCCGCGATACATGCCGCGCGTGTTGAGCACCAACGCGACATTGCCGTCGCGATCCACCGCAATGGCGCCACCATCGCCGCCATGCTGCGGCACTTCGCCAAGGATGACGTCCTCCACGGCGTCGCGCAGACGATCACCGCGGTAGGCCACGCGCGCGGCGATGTCATGCGCCGCTGCATTGCGGATGTAGAACTCGCCCCAGCCGCTGCACGACACCGCGCAGCGCGCATCCGCCCAGGTGCCTGCGCCGATCACCGGCGAATCGCCCACGCGACCCCAGCGCTTGTTGGTCATGCCGCCAGTCGAGGTCGCGGCCGCCACGTGTCCACGGCTGTCCAGCGCCACTGCGCCGACGGTGCCGAAGTACCGGCCGCGCAGGTCGTCGTTGCCATGCCATGCCCCCTGCTCACGCTGCTGCGCATCACGCAACTGCGCGCGCCGCGCCTCGGTCGAGAACCAGCCGTTCGGCACCCGATCGATGCCGGGCTGGGTATCGGCGAACTGCTCTGCACCGTCACCGATCAGGAACACGTGCGGTGAATCTTCCAGCACGCGCCGCGCGAGACGCACCGGGTGGCGCACGGTCATGACGCCGGCAACCGCGCCAGCGCGGCGGTGGCGCCCATCCATGATGGAAGCATCCAGTTCATGCCTGCCGTCAGCGGTGAACACCGCGCCACGGCCGGCGTTGAAGTGCGGGGAATCCTCCAGGACGGTCACCGCCGCTTCCACCGCATCCAGGGCGCTACCGCCGGTCGCGAGGATCGCATGGCCGACATCGAGCGCACGTGCAAGTTCGGCATGGATCGCCGTTTCCACCTCGACACCGAGGCTGCCCCGTTCGATGACGCCGGCGCCTCCATGGATGGCCAGGGCAAGCGGCCGGCGGGCGGAATGCGGGCTCATGGCGGCAGGCACCGGTGGGCACGACGGGGCTCCAGCATACTCCCGCCATCGCACCGCACCAGCCACGTCGGGACTACTGCGAGCGCAACGCCTCGATGGGGTCCAGCTGCGACGCCTTGCGCGCCGGGTAGTAACCGAAGAACAGGCCGGTGGCGATCGAAAAGCCCGCGGCGAGCCCGATCACCTGCCCGTTCAACGCCACCGGCAGTTCGCTGAACTGGCCCACCAGCAGCGCACCGACCACACCGATGACGATGCCCAGCACGCCTCCGCCCAGGGACAGCAGCATGGCCTCGGCGAGGAACTGCCGGCGCACGTCGCCTGGGCCCGCGCCCACGGCCATCCGCAGGCCGATCTCGCGGATGCGTTCGGTCACCGAGACCAGCATGATGTTCATGATGCCGATGCCGCCCACGATCAGCGAAATGGTGGCCACCGCGCCCAGCAGCAACGACATCAACTTGGTCGTGGCCGTTCGCGTGGCGACGATCTCGGAGATGTTGCGGACGTTGAAGTCGTCCTCTTCGCCCGGATTGATCTTGTGCCGCTGGCGCAGCAGCGCTTCCACTTCGCCTTGCACGTAGCCGAGGTCCTTGGCATCGGCCACGGTCAATGCCACCTGCATCACCGCGCCCGGCGGCAGGCCCATCGAGCCCAGCAGTCGGCGCCGCGCGGTTTCCAGCGGCACCATCATCACGTCGTCCTGGTCCTGCCCGAAGCCACCCTGTCCCTTCGCCGCCAGCGTGCCCACCACGGTGAACGGCACCCGCCCGAGACGCACGGTCTGGCCGACGCCGCTGTCCTCGCCGAACAGGGTGCGCCGCACCGTCTCGCCAAGGATGACGACCTTGGCGGCGCTGGAATAATCCTGCGCATCGAAGCCCTCGCCATTGGCGATGACCCAGCCGTTGATATCGAAAAAGTCGGCCTGCACGCCCTGCCAACTGGTCGACGCATTGTTCTCGGCGAACACGATCTGCGTGTTGCCACGCAACGCCCCGGCGACGTACTGCACTTCCGGGATCTCGTTGCGGATCGCTTCCACGTCGCCCTCCTTGAGGGTGTAGAAGCTGCTGGAACTCATGCGCACGCCACCGCCACCAGGACCCCGGCCGGCACCCGGGCTTATGTCCAGGCGCTGGGAACCGAGGCCGGAGACAAGCTTGTCGATTTCCGCCTGCGTGCCCTGCCCCACCGAGACCATCACGATGACGGCGGCGATGCCGATGATCACGCCGAGCGAGGTCAGCGCGCTGCGCATCCAGTTGCCGCGCAGCGCATGCAGCGCGGTGCGCAGGATGTCGGAAAATTTCATGGATGGCCTCCGGCGTGGCCCAGATCCTCGTGCAGTTCGCCGTCGCGCATCACCAGGATGCGGTCGGCGTGCGCGGCGACTTCGGCGTCGTGGGTGATCAGGATGACCGTATGGCCGTCATCGCGCAGGCGCTTGAACAGGGACAGGATCTCCTCGCCGGTCTTGCTGTCCAGCGCGCCGGTGGGCTCGTCGGCCAGCAGGATCGGGGGCTGGTTGATCAGCGCGCGCGCGATGGCGACGCGCTGCTGCTGGCCGCCGGAAAGTTCGTTCGGGCGATGGCCCGCGCGTTCGGCCAAGCCGACCGCAGCCAGCGCCTGCCGCGCACGCTCGGTGCGCTCGCCCGGTGGCACCTGCGCGTAACCCAGCGGCATGGCCACGTTCTCGAGCGCGGTCATGCGCGGCAGCAAGTGGAAGCCCTGGAACACGAAGCCGATCTTCTCGCGGCGCAGGACGGCCAGTTGTTCGGCATCCAGCGTGGCCACGTCGATGCCGTCGCAGAAATAGGCACCATCGCTGGGCGTGTCCAGACAGCCGATCAGATTCATCAGCGTCGACTTGCCCGAACCGGACGGACCCATGATCGCGACGAAATCGCCGCGGTCCACACGCATGTCCACCCCGTGTAGCGCGACCACTTCCGCCTCGGTGCCGGCGGAGTAGACCTTGCCCAGCGCGTGCGTCTGGATGACCGGCACGCGGTCGCCGGCATTCGCTGAGGGCATGCTCATTCCTTCGCGCGCTCGCCCACGACCACCACGTCGCCTTCCTTTACCGGGCCGGACACCTCGGTGCTGGTACCGTCGCTGGCGCCGATGCGCACCTGCACCATCTCGGGCTTGCCGTCGACCAGCGCGTACAGGGGCGCGCGCTTGGCACCGAGCAGCGTGCGCAGCTCACCATCCCAGCGTTGTTTCTGCTGGTCGTCCAGGGTGGCGCGGAAGGGGGCGAAATCCTGCTGCATGCGATCAGCCATGCGCTGGCGCATCTGCGCCTGCAGCGCGCCCGAACCCCCGGCGTTGCCACCGGACCGTTGCCCGCCACCCGGTCCGCCGAACATGCTGGCCCCGCGCTGCTGCGCCTGCGCCATGCGGGCGGCCTGGCGCTCGCGCAGCGCGGCAAGCGCCGCATCGAAGGCGGCCTGCTGTTCCGGCTTCAGCTGCAGGGTGCCGGCCACGCGCACCAGATCGTCGCTGACGCCGCCACCGCGATTCTGTGCGCCCTGGGGTGCGGCCTGCGCGGGCGACGCCGCGCCGGCCTGTTCACCGGTCGGCTTGTAGCGCAGGGCGGCGTTGGAGATCTTGAGGATGTCGTCGCGTTTGCTGACTTCGATCTCGGCGTTGACGGTCAGGCCCGGCAGCAGTGTGCCGTCGCTGTTGTCCACGCTGACCACGACCGGGTACGTCACCACGTTGCTGGTCGTGGTCGCCGACAACCGCACCTGCTGCACTTCGCCGCGGAACTGGCGGTCGGCGAAGGCATCGACGGTGAACGACACCGCCTGCCCGACCTTGACCTGGCCGATGTCGGCTTCGTCGACGGCCAGCTCGATCTTCATCTTCGACAGATCCTCGGCGATGGTGAACAGCTCCGGCGCCTGCAGGCTGGCGGCCACGGTCTGGCCGGGCTCGATGGTGCGCGTCAGCACCACGCCATCCACCGGCGAGCGGATGACGGTACGGTCCAGGTTGACGCGCGTGGTCTGGGTGGATGCCGTCTGCTGGCGGATCTGCGCCTGCGCCGCGTTGATCTGGGCGCGCGCCTGGTCGCGCGAGGCGCGCGCCAGGTCGACATCGCTCTGCGCGACCAGCTTCTGCCGACCCAGGTCGGCCTTGCGGGTGTAATCGAGCTCGGCGTTGGCCAGCGTTGCCTGCGCCTGCCTCAGACTGGCCTGCGCGTTGGCGATCTGCGCGTTGCCCTGCTCGATCTGGGCTTCGTAGGTGCTGGGGTCGATGCGGGCCAGCACCTCGCCCTTCTTCACTTCGCTGTTGTAATCGACCAGCACGTCAGTGACCTGGCCGGAAATCTGGCTGCCCACGGTGACGGTGGAGATGGCACTGAGCGTGCCGGTGGCCGAAATGGCCACGCGGATGTCGCCACGCTCGACAGTGGCGGTGCGATAGGCGCTCTCGGCGCCCTCGGCCTTGCGCGAGGTCCAGTACCAGGCCCCCGCCCCCAGGATGGCGACTACGGCGACGCCGAGCAGGAGGTTGGGCAGCAGGGATTTCTTGCGGGGAACGGTGCGTGCAGGCTGGCTCATGCAGTGAGTCGGCTCGGAAGGTGGGGAGTCGTGCAAGGGAACGCCTGGGAGGCGATGTGGTTGACAGTCTGCGTCGCCGGTCAGTCCCGGTATGGATTAAGGAACGAAGCGGATCGTCGCGGTGGTTCCGTGACCCGGCTCGCTGTCCAGCTCGATCTTCCAGCCGAAGCGGTCGCACAGCCGGCTGACGATGGACAGGCCCAGGCCGCTGCCATGCGGACGCGTGGGGTCTGCGCGATAGAACGGTTCGAACACCCGTGTCATCGATTCGGCCGACATGCCGATACCGGTATCGCGCACGATCACGCGGTCCGGCTCCAGCACGACGTCTATGCGGCCCCGGTCGGTGTACGCACACGCATTGCGCAGCAGGTTGCTGACCACCACCTGGAACACCCTAGGTGGCGCGTGGAGCCTCGGCCGTGCGTGCAGGGTGACCTCCAGGTCCACCGGCTTGTTCAACAACAGGGTGCGAGCATTCTCGGCCTCGTCCATGACGATATCGGCAACGTCGAAGTCCTCGCTCTGCGGTTCGACCTCGGCCTCACGGGCCAGGATCAGGAACGCGTCGATCACCGCCTCCATGTCGCGGCCGGCGCGCTGGATGCGCTGCAGCGCACGCACGACGCGTGGCGGCGCGTCCTCGGCCATGCCCATGTCGGTGGCTACGCGGATCACGGTCAACGGCGTTCGCAATTCATGGCTGGCGTCGCGGGTGAAGTCGCGCTCGCGGGCCACGTGCGCACTTACGCGCTGCGCCAGCCCGTGCAATGCGGAAGCCAGCTGCCGTGCTTCACCCTGCACATCGTTGGGAAGCCGATCAGGGGCCAGCACGCTGACATCAGGGCGGCGCGGATCCCATTCCGCCACCTGCCGCGCGAGCCAGCTGACCGGGGAGACCAGCCGCTTGGAGGCGCGATACGTCAGCCAGGACACCAGGTAGATCGCCACCAGCGTCATGATGATCGGCACCGTGCCGAAGTAGAACGCCAGCCGTTCGGCCTGGGAGCGCAGGAACACCAGGTAGAGGCGACCCGCGGGCTCCTCATCCACCAGCACCAGTTGGTCGTCCTGCTTCAGCTCGTGGAACCCGGGCGCGAGGTTGCGCAGGTTCTCCGGCAGCACGAGGTTGGAGTGCCCCTTCACTACCAGGTAGCCGCGCAGGTTGTGGGTATTGGGCGGAGGTTGCGCGGTGCTGGCGCTGTACAGCTCCCAGAAGTGCGTCGCCTCCTCCTGAAGCGCGGTATTCATCAGGCTGTGCTTGATCACCGCGGAGATCAGGTACACGCCCAGCACGATGGCCAGGCTGACCATCACGGCCTGCAGGATGAAGGCGATCCTGAGTTTTCGGGGCAGGCCGTGGCGCATCGGCGTGTCGTCGGGCGAGGACGGGATTATGACGCGCGCGCCCGACGGTCGGATCAGCCGATGTCCGCGATGCGGTAGCCCGCGCTCTGCACCGTATGCAGCAGCGGCTTGTCGAACGGCTTGTCGATCACTTTGCGCAGGTTGTACAGATGGCTGCGGAGCGTGTCCGAATCCGGCAGGCCATTGCCCCAGATCTCGCGTTCGATCTCCTGTCGGGTCACCACGCGCGGCGATTCACGCATCAGGATGGTGAGCAGGCGCAGGCCGATCGGCGACAGCATCAGCTCGGTGCCGCCGCGGGTGGCGCGCATGCTGACCGGGTCCAGCACCAGGTCCGCGACCTTCAGCACTTCGGCACCCACCTGGCGGCGCTCGCGGCGGATCAGCGCGCGGAGCCGGGCCTCCAGTTCCTGGATGGCGAAAGGCTTGGTGAGGTAGTCGTCGGCACCGGAACTCAGGCCGGTCAGCTTGTCGTCCAGGGTATCGCGCGCGGTGAGCATGAGCACCGGCGTGGATTTGCGGGCCTCGGTGCGCAGGCGCTTGCAGACTTCCATCCCGTCCAGGCGTGGCAGCATCAGGTCCAGCACCAGCACGTCGTAGCTGTTCTCCACCGCCAGCCGGTAACCATCCAGGCCATCGGTGGCGTAATCGACCTCGAAACCCCGGCCTTCGAGATACTCACCGATCATCTCCGAGATGTTCCGGTTGTCTTCCACCACCAGCACCAGACCTGCGGTTTCCTGACTGTGTCGCATGACAACTCCTTGAGAGGCTTCAGGTTTGTGAAACTACCCGGGCACCGGTAGACATCATGTGAAGGTCGCTGCTCCATTCAGCCCGCAGTTGGGATTAGGCTTCGCCATCCCTCCCCGACGGCTCCGCCATGATCGAACGCGTTCTCCCCCTCTTCCTGCTGCTGGCCTCCAACGTCTTCATGACCTTCGCCTGGTACGGACACCTGAAGTACAAGTCCTCGCCGCTGTTCGTCGCGATCCTGGCCAGCTGGGGCATCGCCTTCTTCGAGTACACACTGATGGTCCCGGCCAACCGCATGGGCAGTGCGGTCTATTCGGTCGTGCAGTTGAAGACGATCCAGGAGATCCTGACCCTGCTGGTCTTCGCGGGCTTCAGCACCTGGTACTTGGGCCAGCCACTGAAATGGAACCACTACGCCGCCTTCGCGCTGATCGTGGTCGCGGCATTCCTGATGTTCTACGAGTGAGGTCGCTCGTCACCGGTGGTCAACGGGCGTGTCCGGTGCGGGCCAGCAGCCACTCGGCACGCGCTTCCAGCCGCCGGTGGTCCCGCAACACGTAGGAACCCTTGATGACGGCGACGGTGCGCGCCGCTTCGAGGGGCGACAAGGCATCGAGGGACTTGCGTTGTTCGCGTCGCGCGAGTGCCGCCAGGCCACGGTCAGTACCATTGCAGGCCTGGGACACGATGAGGCCATACATCGCGGAGTCGTCCAGGTGCAGCGGCAGCAGGAACCGCCAGAGCAGTTCGCGCACGTGCCGGCCCACCACACTGCGCCTGTCCGCGCCATCCACGTGCACCAGCGCGAGACGTGCTCCGTAGGCGTCTGGCGAAGCCACTCCCGCATCGATGAGGTCGCGAACGAGCTGCGGAGGCGATGCCTCCAGGGGTTCCGCCCTTGCAAGCAGCACCTCGACCTCGGCGACATGCGGCCTGACTGCCGCCCAGTCGTACGCGAACAGTCCGGCCAACGGCACCCCGACCAACAGCGCGACGGCGTGGACGGTGTGGCGGACCACGCGGCTCATGCGCCGCTCAGAACCGGATCTTGCCGGTGAGGATGTCCTTGAACATCACCCAGTCGCCGGCGAAGGAATAGAACGGATGCTTGAAGGTGGCGGGCCGGTTCTTCTCGAAGAAGAAGTGGCCGACCCAAGCGAATCCATAGCCGCAGAACAATGCGGCCAGCAGCCACCAGGCGTTGCGCTCGACGATGGCCAGCACGAGCAGGGCCAGCACGCCGCAGCTGCCGATGAAGTGCAGGCGGCGCGAGGTGCGGTTGCTGTGTTCGCCCAGGTAGAACGGATAGAACTCGCGGAAACTGGCGAAGCGGCTCATGTCCCCTCCCACAGGGTCAGGCAGCGCGTGGCGCGAACATGATCACCGCCATGCCGGCCAGGCACAAGCCGGCGCCCAGCAGGTCCCAGCGGGTCGGCTTCACTGCGTCCACCGCCCACAGCCAGAAAATGGCGACGGTGACGTAGACGCCGCCATAAGCCGCATAGACCCGGCCGGACGCCGTGGGATGCAAGGTCAGCAGCCAGGCGAACAGCGCCAGGCTGGCCGCAGCCGGTACCAGCAGCCAGATGCTCCCGCTCTTGCGCAACCAGATGTACGGGAGGTAGCAACCGACGATCTCGGCCAGCGCGGTCAACAGGAAGAGCAGCAAGGTCTTCATGGGATCCCTGTAGGAGGGGCTTCAGCCCCGATGCCTTGCGCGGTCGGGGCTGAAGCCCCTCCTACACGCCCTGCTGCTTGACCCGCGCCCACAGCGCTTCCTGCTGCTCCAGGGTCAGCGCGGACATCGTGGTCCTGTCTTCGGCGGCCAGCGCCTCCATCGCACGGAAGCGCCGCTCGAACTTCAGGTTGGCGCGACGCAGCGCGCCACCCACGTCCACCTTGGCGTGACGCGCAAGATTGGCGGCGACGAACAGCAGGTCGCCGATCTCGTCTTCCAACCGCACGTCCCGCTCGGGCGAGGGCACGGCGGCGAGCTCGACGCGCACCTCATCAATCTCCTCGTGCAGCTTGTCGATCACCGGCGCGGTATCCGGCCAGTCGAAGCCCACGCGGGCCGCGCGCGATTGCAGCTTCACCGCGCGTTGCCACTCCGGCAACCCGCGCGAAACACCGGCCAGCGCCGAGGCGTCTTCCTCGCCGGCGGCCTTGCGCTCGGCGGCCTTGATCGCTTCCCAGTTGACGGTCTGCGCTTCCGCATCGGCGAACGAAGCAGCCTGTCCTGGGTCCGTAGAAGGGCCGAAGACATGCGGATGCCGCCTCACCATCTTGTCGCAGATGGCATTGACCACGTCCTCGAACGCGAACGCACCCTGTTCGTCCGCCATCTGCGCATGGAAGACGACCTGCAGCAGCAGGTCGCCGAGTTCGTCCTTCAGTGCCGGCAGGTCATTGCGGTCGATCGCGTCGGCGACTTCGTACGCTTCCTCGATCGTGTAGGGCGCGATCGAGGTGAAGTCCTGCTCCAGGTCCCACGGGCAACCGCCTTCGGGATTGCGCAACCGGGCCATGATGCCCAGCAGGCGCGCAATGCCACCGTCAGGCGCTGCGGGCATGTCCATGGTCGCCGTCCTGCGCCCGTGCCAGCCAGTCGCGCCACGGCAGCGTCATGTCGCCCAGCGCCACGAAATCGCCATTGAGCAGGGTCTCGCGGCGGTTGTAGCGGAAGGCACGTCCATCCGGTGCGAGCAGCGCGCCGCCGGCGGCTTCCAGCACGCATTGCGCGGCGGCGGTGTCCCACTCGCTGGTGGGGCCGAAGCGCGGATAGACGTCCAGCGTGCCCTCTGCGATGCGGCAGAACTTGAGCGAGGAGCCCAGCGACACTTCCTCGATCGCGCCCATGCCGTCCAGGAAAGCCTGCGTGCGCGCGTCGCGGTGCGAGCGGCTGGCCGCCACCTTCAGCGTGCCCCTGGCAGGCGCACGCGTGCGGATCTGCGCATCCACTTCGCCGACGCGTCGATACGCGTTGCGGCCCTGGCGCGCGTGCCAGGTCTCGCCGGTCACCGGCGCATGGACCACGCCGAAGATGGGCTCGTTCTGTTCGATCAGCGCGATGTTCACCGTGAACTCGCCATTGCGCTTGATGAACTCGCGCGTGCCGTCCAGCGGGTCCACCAGCCAATAGGTCGGCCACTGGCTGCGCTCGGCCCATGGAATGTCGGAGGCTTCTTCCGACAGCACCGGCCATTGCGGGGTCAGCCGGCGCAGTCCGTCGGCGATGACCTGGTGCGCGGCCATGTCGGCGGCGGTCAGCGGGCTGTCGTCACTCTTGCGCTGCACATCGAAGGCGTTCTTGTACACGGCCATGATGGCCTGGCCCGCTTCGCGGGCGATGACGATGACGGCTTCGTGCAGGTCGGCGGTCATGCGACTCATGTCCGCTCTTTCAACCATTCGCGGGCGATGAACAGAGCCGCCAGCGAACGACCTTCCGAAAAATCCTCGCGCAACATCAGCTGGTCGAGGTCTTGCAACTTCCAGGGCACTACTTCCAACTCCTCGGGTTCATCCCCCGGCAGGCGCTCGGGGTACAGGTCTCTCGCCACCACCAGCCAGGACTGGTGGCTCATGTAAGTGGGTGCCAGGGTCAGAGCGCGCAGCACGTCGATACGGCGCGCACCGAAGCCGGCTTCTTCCTTCAGTTCGCGGTCGGCCGCCTGCTCCGGCGTTTCGCCGGCATCGATCCGGCCCTTCACCAGGCCCAGTTCGTAACGGTGCATGCCGGCGGCGTATTCGCGCACCAGGAGCACGGTGTCCTCGTCCTGCATCGGCACCACGACGACCGCGCCATGACCCTGCGCGCGGAGCCGATGGTAGCGACGGCGTTCGCCGTTGCTGAACTCCAGGTCGAGTTCCTCGACATGCCGGTCCGGCCCGTCTGCGCGCTGGGTGATGCCGTGGATGGTGGGGAGACGGCTCATGCGGCGGCGCGGCGTCCACGCCCGGCACGCAGGGCGTGGCGACGGAAGGGGGTGGGGGCCGATATCATGTGGGGATGCGACAACAGGATCATCAAGCGGGAATGCTAGCAGAGGCGGACGCTTGGCGTGCCCGCGATCTGTCGGTGGTGTGGCATCCCTGCACCCAGATGCGTGAACACCCGCACACCTTGCCGCTGGTACCCATCGCACGCGGTGATGGTGCATGGCTCATCGGGCACGATGGCACGCGTTACCTGGATGCGGTCAGCAGTTGGTGGACCAACCTGTTCGGGCATGCGGAGCCGCGCATCGGCGCCGCCATCGCCACCCAGGCCATGGTCCTGGAGCAGGTGATGCTGGCCGGCTTCACCCATGCACCGGCGGTGGAACTGGCCGAACGCCTGCTCGCGATCGCACCCCGCCAACAGGGGCGCACGCCGCTGTCGAAGGTCTTCTATGCCGACAACGGCTCTGCCGGCGTGGAAGTGGCGCTGAAGATGGCGTTCCACTGGTTCCACAACCGGGGCGAACACCGCCGTACCAAGTTCATCGCGCTGGAGAATGGCTACCACGGCGAGACGCTGGGAGCCCTGGCGGTGGGCGACATTCCGCTGTACCGGCGCGTCTATGCGCCCCTGCTCACCGAAGCGCTGTTCGCCCCCTCGCCCGATGCCTACCTCGCGCAGCCCGGCGAATCGGCGGCCGACTGCGCCGCGCGCGCTGCGGAAGCGCTGGCGACCCTGCTGGACCAGCACGCGGGCGAAGTCTGCGCAGTGATCGTGGAGCCACGCGTGCAGTGCGCAGGCGGCATGCGCATGCACCACCCGGATTACCTGGTGCGCGTGCGCGAACTCTGCGACGCCAGCGGCGCGTTCCTGATCGCCGACGAGATCGCGGTGGGTTTCGGTCGCACCGGCACACTGTTCGCCAGCGAGCAGAGCGGCGTGATGCCCGACCTGCTGTGCCTGTCGAAGGGGCTGACCGGCGGCTTCCTGCCACTGGCTGCTGTCCTGGCCACCGAGACGATCTACGATGGCTTCCTCGATGACGCGCGCGAACGCGCCTTCCTGCATTCGCACAGCTACACCGGCAACCCGCTGGCATGCGCGGCGGCATTGGCCTCGCTGGACATCTTCCGCGCCGACGACGTGCTGGCGCGCAATCGCGCCACCGCCCGGGCCATGGCGGCACTGGCCGAGCCGCTGGCCGCGCACCGCCACGTGGCGGACGTGCGCCAGGCCGGCATGATGCTGGCATTCGAACTGACCCGGGACGGCAACAAGGCCACGCCCTTTCCCGCAACGGCGCGCGTTGGCCTGAAAGCTTACCGGGCTGCATTGGCCCGCGGCGTGGTGCTGCGGCCGCTCGGCGACGTGCTGTACTGGATGCCGCCGTACTGCGTGGACGAAGAGCAACTGCAGATGCTGGCCGATGTCACCCGCGCGGCGATCGACGAGGCGACGGCATGACGTGCCTCCGCCAGAACGCTCCCTGTCGGAGCTTCAGCCCCGACTGCGGATGCGGAGGAAACAACATGGCCATGCACTCAACGGGCGCGCTGCGGCGCGTTCGCTGTCATGGCGGCGAACATGTCGTCGCGGCACGGGCTGAAGCCCCTCCTGCAGTGAGCGTCGCATGCGCCTGACCCGTTGCTTCGTCGACCTGCCGTTGCGCGAAGGTGCGCGGCTCGCGCTGCCCGAGTCCACCGCCAACCACCTGGCCCGCGTGCTGCGCCTGCGCGAAGGCGATGCCTGCATCCTGTTCAACGGCAACGGCCACGACTACGACGCCCGCCTCACCACCATCGGCAAGCGCGAGGTGGTGGCTGAGATCGTGTCGATGCGCGTGGTCGACAACGAATCGTCGCTGCACATCACCCTGCTGCAGGGCATCGCGCGCGGCGAGAAGATGGACCTGATCCTGCAGAAAGCAACCGAACTCGGCGTAGCCGCGATCATCCCCGTGACGGCCGAACGCACGGAAGTGAAGCTGGACGCCGAGCGTGCCGAAAAACGCGTGGCGCACTGGCGCAATGTCATCGCGTCCGCCTGTGAACAGAGTGCGCGTGCGCGCCTGCCGTCGCTGTCGCCACCGGCCGCACTGGCCGAGGCAGCACGTGCGGTAGACGGCGGCGCGACGCGACTGACGCTGGACCCTGAAGGTGACGTGTCGATGGCGACCGTGCAGGTCGCATCAGCCGCAGTGGTGGTGGCGATCGGACCGGAAGGCGGCTGGTCGCCGCGTGATCGAGACACGCTGTCCGCAGCGGGTTTCATCGGGCTGCGCCTCGGCCCCCGCATCCTGCGTACCGAAACCGCGGGACTGGCCGCCATCGCCGCGCTGCAATCGCGTTTCGGCGATCTGTAGGGCGGGCCCTGGCCCGCCGCGGAGCGGTATCGGGGGGCCTGAGCACGGGCCATGGATCTTGCGTGCGATGAGTGAAGGTGGGCCAAGGCCCACCCTACGAGAGCATCGCCTCAGGCCGCGTTGGCCAGCGCGTCGCCGATCATCGATTCGACCACTTCCAGGTCGGGCAGCACGGCGGCTTCGTCGCCGAGCAGCACGCGCACCTTCACGCCCACCGGCAAGTCTTCTTCGGTCGCGTCGGCCAACAGGCCATCGCGCGGCACCGACACCAGGCGCGGGAACGATGGCGTCAGCAGCGCGAAGTACGGGCGATCCTTGTCGCCACTCAGCGCCTTCAGCACCACGATCTTGCTGTTGAGGGCCACCGGCTCGTTCGGATTGCCGCTCAGCCGGCCGAACGCGACCAGCGGCACCGACCAGCCATGCCAGTCGATCCGGCCCGGCAGCCAGTCGGGCATGTCCGCGATCGGCTCCACCGGCGCACGCGTGAGCACTTCGGCCACGGTGGCGTTGGGCAGCAACAGGCGGTACTCGCCGGCCTGGATCAGGACGCCGCGGATTTCGTCGTTGGAATGGGCCATCGTATGTTCCTCAGAACCAGCGGTCGGTCAGGCGCTGTGCCAGCTGCACGGGCGCGCCAAGTTCGGCACCGCGTGACGCCAGCGCCTTCGGTGCCACCGGGTCGTAGCAGCCGTCCTGCGACTGGCCCAACACAAGTGCACCCTGCTCGCCCAGCGCGGCGACCGGGTCCACCAGTGCGCTGTCGCTGCCGCTGAGCAGCAACACCGCGCTGTCGGCCGGCGGCAGCTGCGGGATCATCGTGTGGATCACGGCACCGGGGCGGAAGCTCACCGCGCCTGCATCCACAAACGGCACCACGTCACCGGGCAGTACGTAGATATGGCCCGCTTCGGCGGGCTTGCCGGCTTCGGCCAGCAACACGGGCATGTGCGCCACGCGCTCCATCTGCCGGACCAGGTTGTCGTAACGGCCACCGTCCAGGCGCAGATGCACCAGCACCGGCTTGGGGAATCCGTCCGGCAGCTCGGCGAGCAACTTGCGTACGGCATCGGGCCCCCCGATGCCGGCGAACACCAGCACCGCGCCCTGCGCACGCACGGCACCCGCAGCTCCGCCGGATTCCAGCGGCTCCAGTTCCAGCGTGGACAGGTCGAAGGTCGAAGCAGGCACGGGCGGTGGCGCCGCAACCGGCGCTTCCGGGAGCGGCGGCGGCATGGAGGGCGCGGCCACGGGCTCCACGTCGACCGTGGCATGACGCAGCCAGTCGTCCGCGTCGATAACCGGCTCCGCGACCGGGCGCGTCGCCAGGCCACCGGTGTATGCGAAATCATCACGCGGAAGCTCGAACGCCATGTCGGCCGCTTCTTCCAGATGCAACGAAATCTCCGCGTCCTCGTGCAATTGCGCGGGCGTCACCGGCAGGCCGGGCTCGAGCTGCAGGCCGACGTCTTCTTCTCGACCGGGCGGCAGCACGTCCTGGTGGCCGTGCAGTTTCGCTGCCAGATGCCGCGCCCAGCGCTGGGCTTCCCAACCCTGGCGCCGTGCAGCCAGTTCGGCTTCGTCGAAAATCACCGCGACCGCCGGGTCATGCAGCACGCTGTCGAAGCGCTCCAGGCTGTCCTCGATGGCCGGCTCCAGCGCCACCAGCACCACCTGCGGCGCACTGCCGCCGAGGGCTTCCACATCGAGCGTGTTGGGATCGTCTTCCAGCACGATGTCGGCGCCGGCCTCATGCAGCGCCACGCGCAGGCGTTCGCGCGCTTCGCCCGGCCGTGCCAGCAAGGCAACGCGTTTGGCTTCACTCACGGACACGGGCGATTCCCAGCAGGTCGTAGACGTTGCGCATCAGGTCGAGCTCCTGGTACGGCTTGCCCAGGTAGCGCTGCACGCCGATATCGAAGGCGCGCTGGCGGTGCTTGTCGCCGGTACGCGACGTGATCATCACGATGGGCACGTCCTTGAACCGCGGGTCGGCCTTCATCGCAGTGGCCAGCTCGTAACCGTCCATGCGCGGCATTTCGATGTCCAGCAGCATCAGGTCGGGCACGCGCTCTTCCAGTTTCTCCAGCGCTTCGACGCCATCGCGCGCTGCGCTGACCTCGAAGTTGTGGCGTTCCAGCACACGGCTGGTCACCTTGCGCATGGTCAGCGAGTCGTCGACCACCATCACCAGCGGCACGCGCCGCTGCTCGACCGCGGCGACCTGCTGGGTCGGCTGCTGCGGCTGCGCCAGGTGGCGGCGCACCAGCGGCGCGGCATCCAGGATCACCACCACGCTGCCGTCGCCGGTGATCGTGGCGCCGTAGATGCCGGGGATGGACGCGATCTGCGGCCCCACCGGCTTGACCACGATCTCGCGATTGCCGAGCACCTGGTCGACCGCGACGGCGGCGCGCAGATCACCCGCGCGCACCAGCAACAGCGGCACCTGCGGCTGGCCTTCCGCCTTGGCCGGCCCCTGTCCCACCAGGTGGCCCAGGTTGTAGAGCGGATAATCCTCGCCGGCGTAGTGGTAGCTGCCTGCTCCTGCACTGAAGCGTGCGTGGCTGATGCGGCCGATGCCGCTGACCGCCGCCACAGGCACCGCGAACTGGGTTTCGCCAATCTGCACGAACACAGCCTGGCTGACCGCCAGCGTCTGCGGCAGACGCAGGGTGAAGGTCGCGCCCTTGCCCGGCACCGAATTGATTTCCAGCGAACCACCCAGCTGGCGCACTTCGTTGTACACCACGTCCATGCCCACGCCACGGCCCGCCAACTGGCTGACCTGGTCGTAGGTGCTGAACCCGGGCTCCAGGATCAGGCGGTCCAGGGCGCTGTCGGGCAGCACCGCGCCCGGCTGCAGCAGACCGCGCTGCTCGGCGCGCTTGCGGATGGCATCACGGTTGAGGCCGGCGCCGTCGTCGGACACCTCCAGCACCATTTCAGAACCTTCCCGGCGCAGCGCCACGTGCACGGTGCCTTCTTCCGGCTTGCCGGCCTTGCGGCGTTCCTTGGGTGATTCCAGCCCGTGCGCGACGGAGTTGCGCAGCAGGTGTTCCAGCGGCGCGGTCATGCGGTCCAGCACGTTGCGATCCATTTCGCCGTGCGTTCCGGAGAATTGCAGGCTGACCTGCTTGTGCGTCTCGGTGGCGGCCTGCCTCAGCACGCGACGCAGGCGCGGCACGATGCCTTCGAACGGCAGCATGCGCGCGCGCATCAGGCCATCCTGAAGCTCCGAACTCACGCGCGACTGCTGTTGCAGCAGGCCGTCGTACTGGCGCGCCAGGTCGTCGAGCACGCCTTGCAGGCCGCTGATGTCCGCCGCCGATTCGGCCAGCGCGCGGCTGAGCTGCTGCAGCGTGGAGAAGCGGTCCAGTTCCAGCGGATCGAACGTCGGGTCCTGCTTGTCGTGCTCGCGCTGGTAGCGGGCGACGATCTGTGCCTCCGTCTCCAGATCGAGACGACGCAACTGGTCGTGCATACGGATGTTGGTGCGGTCCAACTCGGCCATCGCGCCGCGGAACGCACCCAGCTGCTGCTCCAGGCGGGCGCGGTAGATCGCGACTTCGCCGGCGTTGTTGACCAGGCGATCCAGCAGGTCCGCGCGCACGCGCACCTGCTCCTGCTGGCCCATCGGGAAGAACTCTTCTTCCACCGGGGCCGCGACTTCGGTTTCGATCGGCGCCGACAGCGGTGCCAGTTCGACCGGCGCAGTGGATGCATCGGCTGCCGTTGTCGCATCGGGCAGTTCGATGCCGCGGGCGCGCGCATTGAACTCGGCGATCATGCCGTCCGGAATGGCGACGGCGCGACGCGCGGTGACGCGGGCAAGCTGGGCGTGCAGCGCGTCGAAGCCGCGCTCCAGCAACTGGATGGCGCGACGGTCCAGCTCGGTGCGCTGGCCGGCGATCGATTCCAGCATCGATTCGATCGCGTGGCCCAGGTCGCCCACGGCGTGGATGCCGGCCATGCGGGCGCCGCCCTTGAGCGTGTGCAGATCGCGCTGCAGGCCGATGATCAGCGCGCGGTCTTCCGGCGTTTCCCGCAACTTGGCGATCAGATCGTCGGAGTGGTCGAGCAGGTCATTGCCTTCCTCGATGAAGATCTCGACCAGGTCCAGGTCGAGCCCGGTCAGGTCTAGGGCTTCTTCCGGTTCCGGCATGTCGGCGGGTGCACTGGTCACGGCAGACTCCTCGACTTCCATGGAGGCGACGACATCGGACGGCGCTTGTTCGGCAGCTTCGAGGACTGCCGCGTCTTCCACTGCTTCAACCGGCTCGGCAACGTCTTCGACAGGCGCGTGCTCCGCCGCGACGGCGTCATCCACCAACGGCTCTTCCACGGTGGCATCGAAGCCGGTCGCCACGTCGGCAGGCTCTTCGGTCGCCGCCTCTTCGAGGGAAATACCCTCGACTGCGGGAGCCTCGGCACTTTGCTCCGCGGAATCCCGTTCTTCGACGACAGGCAGTGCTGCGTCATCCATCGTGACGTCGTGATCCAGTGTCGCCACCGGCGCATCCGCGGTATCGGCACTGGACGGTATTTCGTCGGAGGCATCGGCGATCGCGACCACGTCGCCCGGCACTTCCATCGGATCAGGCTCGCCGGCTTCCGGAGCATCCGCCACCGGAACGTCAGCGAGCTCGTTCGCGTCGGTGATGTCGTCCACGCGTGCGGTCCCTTCGGCAACCGCTACATCCTCGTTCGCGTCGTCGAGAACCGGTGTCGTATCGACAGCGACAGCATCGGTTTCGACCAGGAACGCGGGCAGATCGGCGTCCACCACCAGGGCGTCATCGATCGGCGCGGCGAATGCATCTTCTTCCTGCGCCTCCATGGAAGCTTCCGTCGACGCGTCGGCAACGGTGGAGGACTCCATGCCGATCATGGCGTCATCCGCCACCTCCGCATGAACGTCTTCGCCCACCTCTTCCGGCGGTGTCGCGTGTTCGACTTCCGATTGCCGTGCCCGAGGCAGGATGCGGTAGTCGATGTCGTAGAACGTCACGCCCTGCGATGCGGGTTGCCCCACGTCCACCGGGGCGGATTCCCCCGCGGGCATCGCGGCATCGTGTGCGGCATCGGCCGTCTCGACGGCCGGTTCTTCCGGCGTGGCATCGTCCGCGATTCCGGTCGCGGCAAGATCGCCCGCACCGTTGGCGGCGTCGCTGTCGAGATACGCGGACAGGTCCAGCGCGGACAGTTCGATGTCGGACGGTGCGACCGGCGGTGCGATCGTCGGCATCTGCCCGACATAGGTGCCCTGGTGCGCGTCGTCGACGATCTGCGCGCCATGTCGCAGGTCTGGCAGGCTGTCGCGCAGCGCGGCGAGCTGGCCCGCCAGCGCCGCGAATACCGGGATGCGCGGCGACGGCGCCTGCAAGGCCGCGATGCTGCGGCGGATCGCCTGCGCGGTGTCGGCCAGTGCGGCTACACCTTCGGGCGGCGGTGTTTCGCCCGCCGACAGCAGGCGTTTGACGTACTGCTCCGCCGACGAGGTGACATCGGTGATTTCCGGTACGTCCGCCATCGCCAGCGCACCGTTCATGGTGTGCACGGCGCGCAGCAGTTCTTCCGTGACCGGCGTGGCCTCCACCTGGGCCTTCTGCAGCCAGGTATCGACCATGTCGAGATGGTTGTCGACTTCGGTTTCCAGGATCTCGCGCAGCACCGCATCGACGGACGCCGGCGTGCCTTCGGTTTCGGGCTCGAACACCGCAGGCACGTCTTCGACCACCGGCGCGGCCGTCTGCGCCAACGTCGGCTCGACGAAGTCCGCTTCCTCGTCCAGTACTGTCGGCTGCGCGCTGTAGTACGCTTCTTCACCCGCGGCCAGGCGATCCGCCACGTCCTGCAGGCCGGCCAGGTCGGCCGTCACGCTGCCCTGGCCGCGCAGCGCGGCGTTGAGTTGCGGCAGCGCGTCGCAGGCCTGCTCCAGCAGGGCTTCGACTGCGTGGCTCGGCGCGCGCGTGCGGTCGAGCACGCGGTTCAGCATGTTCTCGACCTTCCAGCTGAATTCGCCCAGCGTCTTGGCACCCACCAGGCGTCCGCTGCCCTTCAGGGTATGGAATACGCGGCGTATCGGGCGCAGGCGATCGAAATCTTCGGGGTTGCTGCGCCAGGCCGGCAGCAGCTGGCGCAGGTTGACGATTTCCTCGTCGAACTCTTCGAGGAAGACGTCGCGGATCTCGTCGTCGATATCCGTGGCATCGCCGTCGAAGCCGCCCACGACGCCCGTCGCCGGCAGCGCGGCCGCCGCAGCGGCAATCTCGTGGCGCAGGTCGGGCAGCGCATCGGTGTCGGCATCGGTACCGGCGATGTCCGGTGTCGCCTCGGACACGTCCGCGAGGGTTTCGATGTGATCCCCGGCAACAGGCGCATCGCCGGCTTCCACGACGGGCGCGACGGTGTCTTCCAGAACGGACACCGGCGAGGCCGCCTCGGCATCACCGTCTGCTTCTTCGAAGCCGACCGGATCGAACGGATTGGCGCTGCCGGGCGAAGACACGGCGGGTGCGGCGTCGATCGGTTCCAGCGACAGCCCGGCGAACGAGATCGGCGCGGGTGCTTCCGTTGCGGAGATGGACGCTGCGTCGGCCAGGGGCGCTTCGGTGACGGGCGCTTCGGCGACCGGCGCGACGACGGGTGCCACCGCGACCGGCGGGGTTGCTTCTTCAGCCGGAGCTTCGGGCGGCAGCGGCCAGTAGCGCAGGGCTTCCAGGCTGCCGCGGGTGATCTCGAGGATGTCCTCGCGATTGGGGCGCCGCTCGCGCAACGCTTCCAGGTAGTACTCGAGGCTGGCCATCGCATCGGCCAGGGTGTCCAGCTGCTGGCCACCGGGCACGCGCTTCTTGCCGATCAGCTCGCCGCTGACATAGCGGCGCACACCGATGACGTAATCGCCCGCCTGCGCCAGTTCGAGCATGCGCAGCGCGCCCGCGACCTCGTCCAGCAGGCGCGGCACGTCGGTCAGTTCGGCGTGGTCCCAGTTGGTTTCGATGAATGCGACGAAACGCTCGCGCGCACCGGCGAAATTGATGATGGCCTCCTGCGCCAGCACTTCGACCGTGCGTTGCGATTCGGCGGTGCTGGGATCGGGTGCCGCGTCGCCGGCACTGCCGAGGTGCGCGACCTGGTCGTCCAGCGAGGCATCGACGTACAGCAATGCGCCGGCGACATCGAGCAGCGTGCCTTCGTCCGCAGGGCGGGCGCCCGCCACGACTTCGCGCAGGGTGTCGCGCTGCTGCATCACCACATCGCGCGCCACGCCCAAGCCCATCATGCCCAGCGTGTCGGCCACGTTGCCGAGCTCGGCCACTTGCGATTCGAGTTCGCGCGCCTCACTGCCGGTACGCAGGTGCAGGTCCAGCGCGTCCTTCACGCGCAGGAGCTCTTCCTTGACCGCATTGCCGACGGTGTCGAGCAGTTCACGATTGCGCCCGCTGAGGCTGCTGCGTGCGTGGTCGATCTCGGCCTCGCTGGGCGTCGCGTCGTCGCGGGCACCCGGCGGGAAGAGCATGCTTTCGTTGAGGCCCGATGCGCCGCGCGAAGCGCGGATCTCGTTGAGCAACGGCAGCAGCACGATGGGAATGTCGCGGTGGCCGTCCTGCAGCCGCTCCAGGTAGTCCGGCAGCAGCACCGCGCCGCGCATCAAGGTGGAGCAGGCTTCGTCACGGTCGGCCACGCCGCCTTCCTGCAGCGCCTTGGCGAGCAGTTCCAGCTCTTCGGCGACCATCGCGGGCGCATACAACTCCACCATGCGCAGCGTGCCCTGCACCTGGTGCAGGTAGCCGGCGCAGAAGCGCATGCGGCTGGTGTCGGCGGGCGTTTCGACAAAGGCTTCGATTTCCTGCCGCACCAGGCGCAGGGTCTCGTCCAGTTCGGGCTTGACCCAGCCGAGCACGGCGTGGCTCATGGCTTCGCGCAGCGCACTCATGGGCAGGCTCCCGCGGCGACGGCAGGACCGTCAGCCTTGCGCTGCTGGCAGGCGGGATGGCGTAGGAAGTTCATGCAGTGCGTCCCGTCCTCAGCCCGGCAGCTTGAAGTCGGCGACCGAACGGCGCAGGTCCGCGGCCAGCTGCGCCAGGTGACCGATGGATTCGGCCGTCTGCCCCGCACCCAGCGACGTCTGCGAGGTGATCTGGCGGATCACGCCCATGGTCTGGGTGATGTCCAGCGCGGCGACGGACTGTTGCTGCGCGGCGCCGGAGATGCCCTTGATGAGGTTGTTCAGGTCGTTCGACACACGCTCGATCTCACCCAGCGCGGTGCCTGCGTCCTCGGCCAGGCGCGCACCGGACACCACTTCGGCCGTCGTCTGCTCCATCGAGCTGACCGCTTCGTTGGTATCGGCCTGGATGGTCTGCACCAGCGATTCGATGCGGCGCGTAGCACCGGAGGTACGTTCGGCGAGGCGCTGCACTTCGTCGGCCACGACCGCGAAACCGCGGCCCGCTTCACCGGCCGAGGCGGCCTGCACGGCGGCGTTGAGCGCCAGGATGTTGGTCTGTTCGGAAATGTCGTTGATCAGTTCCACCACCGAGCCGATTTCCTGCGAGGACTCGCCCAGGCGCTTGATGCGCTTGGAGGTTTCCTGGATCTGGTCGCGGATCTGGTCCATACCGCGGATGGTTTCGCGTACCACGCCCGCGCCCTCGGTCGCGATCTGCACGGAGCGCTGCGCCACTTCGGCCGACTCCGTGGAGTTCTTCGACACCTGGTCGATGCTGGTCGCGATTTCGCTGATGCGGTCGGATGCGGTGGTGATCTGGTCGGCCTGGTGGCCGGCGGCTTCCGCCAGCTGCAGGGCGGTGGCCTGGGTTTCCTGCGTCGATGCCGCCACCTGCACGGAGGTGTCGTTGATCGTGGTCACCAGATTGCGCAGTTCGTCCACGGCGTAGTTGATGGCGTCCGCGATGGCGCCGGTCATGTCCTCGGTCACCGAGGCCTTCACCGTCAGGTCGCCTTCACCCAGCGAGCTGATTTCGTCCAGCAGCCGCATGATCGCCTGCTGGTTGCGGCTGTTGTATTCCACCTGCGTCTGGTAGCGCATTTCCTGCTCGCGCTGACGGGTGCGGTACAGCGACCACAGCAGGCCGATGATGGAGATCAGCGCCGCGATACCCGAGGCGATGCCCAGCCAGAAGTTCGGGAACAGGCGCGTGTCGCGGACCGAGCCGAATGCCGAGAAGGCCTGGAACAGGTTGGTGCTGTCCTGGAGCATCTGGCCCGAGCCGTTGGTCAGCGCGGCGGCGGCCGATTGCGCGGCAAAGAGGTTGCGCGAGCTGGCCAGGATGGCATCCAGGTCCTTCTTCATCGCAGTCCACAGGGTCTGCGAATTGTCCAGCGCGGACAGGGCGGCGCCATTGCGGACGGCCGCGATGCCCAGGTCGGGGTTGCCGTTGCGCAGGCCTTCCAGTACCTGGCCGAACAGCACGGCATCGCGACCCAGCGCGTCACCGGCAGTGGCAGCACCCGCGCCACCGGCACGGATTTCCGTCACGCGGCGCGCCATGGTGCCGGCCAGCACGACCTGCTGCAGTGCGCTGTAGATCTGCGACGAAGGCGCCCCGCCAGCGGACATCGCGCGGACGACTTCATTGAGCTGCGCCTGCAGGTTGGGCACCTGGGTCGCGAAACGGTCGGCGTTGCCGGCCAACGCCAGCACGGCGGCTTCGGAGGTCACGATCTGGTCGGCGTTCTTGCCCAGCGGCGCCCAGGTGGTGGTCAACTTGGCCAGCGGACCGGCGATGGCGCCTTCACTGCCGAAGCGGCTCTGCAGGTCGGAGACGGTGGACTCGACCGACTGCTTGGTCTCCTTGAAGGCCTTGAAGGCTTCGGCATTGCCGGCCACGGCCTCGCGACCCTGGTTGGCAAGCTGCTGCGACAGCACGCGCATGTCGGATGCGCCAGTGCTGGCACCGGACAACCGGCTGCCTTGGTAGGTGGCCACGCCGGTATTTGCACCGAAGACCAGCACTGAAAGCGCGAGCAGCAGCAACCAGAAACTGTTGCCGAAACTGCCGATCTTGCTGGCGCTGGGAGAATCCGTCGCAGTGCTCATCGTTCAACCCCTGGATTGTTCTTGTTGTCCGCGCTCAAAGCGCGGTCTGACGGAATTCGGGCGTGCGCGCGAGCAGTCCCAGCGCGAAAACGCCCCATCGCTGGTCGTCGCTCGCGAAGGCCCGCTCGATGAAATGCGCGTAGCGGCCGTCTGCCAGCTCCCCCGGCTCGACCTGCTGCGATTCATGGAAGCTGCGCTGCCCGTACAATTCGTCGATGGTCAGCGCGACATCGCCACCGGCCTGACGCATGACCAGTACGCGCTGTCCTTCATGCAGTACCGTGCGCTCGCCCTCGAGGAACTGCTTCAGGTCGACCACCGGGAACAGGTTGCCGCGCAGGTTGCCGATGCCCAGCAGCCACGGGTGCGCGCCCGGCACGGGCGTGACCGGCGGCATCTGCACGATTTCCACCACTTCCCCGAAATTGGAGATCAGCCGGCGCTTGCCGACCCGGTAGCCGACGCCACGGTACTGGTCCTGCGCGATTTCCCGCGCCGGCTGCGCCACGGCGTGCGCCAGGCTGCGGCGCTCGTACTCGGCGAGCGTATCGAACGGTGTGCGGATCATGGCCCGCCCCCTGTGCGTTCAGTGCGAATGGTCGCCATGCCGCCAGCCCCCTCAGGTGCTGACGTGGGCGCGGATGGCGTCGAGGAGTTCCTCGCGCGTAAACGGCTTGGTCAGGTACTGCTCCGAGCCGACGATGCGCCCGCGCGCCTTGTCGAACAGGCTGTCCTTGGACGACAGCATGATGACCGGCGTGGACTTGAACACCTGGTTGTTCTTGATCAGCGCGCAGGTCTGATACCCGTCGAGGCGCGGCATCATGATGTCCACGAAGATTATCTGCGGCTGCTGGTCGGCGATCTTGGCCAGGGCCTCGAAGCCGTCCGTCGCGGTCACGACTTCGCAACCCTCGCGCTTGAGCAGGGTTTCCGCGGTGCGGCGGATCGTTTTCGAGTCATCAATCACCATGACCCGTAGGCCGTGGAGTCCACCGGCCTGGCCTTCGTTCTGCGTCATTACCTGATTTCCCCATGCGCGCGGCGCTTCATTGACGAACCGGCCCCGCTGCGTTGCTACTTATATCCCAATCCCCTTGCGCACTGTCAAGCGACACCTTCAGCGCCCCTGCCGCTGAACGGCGCGATGCGAACTGCGTCTCAATTTTGCGGCGACCCGGCAAACGCGGTGTTCCGCCAGTGCCGGGACGTGGACTGCGCGCCGCCTGATACCATCCCTGCGTCTCCTGCAGAACCGCCCCCATGCCGCTGGACGTCGTCGTCGTCATGGATCCGATCGGGTCCATCAAGATCGCCAAGGACACCACTTTCGCCATGCTGCTGGAAGCCCAGCGGCGCGGCCATCGCCTCCTTTACGTCGTCCCGGGCCGGCTCGCCCTGCGGGACGGGCAGGCCAGCGCACAGGTCGCCCCACTGACTGTCAGGGACGACAAGACGGACTGGTACACCCTGGGTGATGCGCGCGAACTGGCGTTCGGTCCGGGCCAGGTGGTGCTGATGCGCAAGGATCCGCCCGTCGACGACCAGTACCTCTACGACACCCACGTGCTGGGTATCGCCCAGCAGGCAGGCGCGCTGATCGTCAACGACCCGCAGGGCCTGCGCGACTACAACGAGAAGCTGGCCGCCCTGCTCTTCCCGCAGTGCTGCCCACCCACCCTGGTCAGCCGCGATCCGTCCGCGCTCAAGGCGTTCGTCGCCGAACATGGCGAGGCCGTGCTCAAGCCGCTGGACGGCATGGGCGGACGCTCGATCTTCCGCGTGAAGACCGGCGACCCCAATACCAACGTCATCCTGGAAACGCTGGTCGGGGACGGCCGGCTGACCCTGACACAGCGCTTCATCCCCGGCATCAAGGACGGCGACAAGCGCGTGCTGCTGGTCGATGGTGAGCCCGTCGACTATGCGCTGGCCCGCATCCCGCAGGGCGACGAGTTCCGCGGCAACCTCGCGGCGGGTGGCCGCGGCGAAGGCCGACCACTGAGCGAACGCGACCGCTGGATCGCGGCGCAGGTGGGCCCGGAGATGAAGCGCCGCGGCATGCTGTTCGTCGGGCTGGACGTGATCGGCGACTACCTGACCGAGGTCAACGTCACCAGCCCGACCTGCTTGCGCGAGCTGGACGCGCAGTTCGGCCTGAACATCGCCGGCCTGCTGTTCGACGTCATCGAGAAGAAGCTGGCCTGAGATGTCCGCTGTCCCGGTGACGCCGCCGAAGATCGGCGCGAACGAACGCCTCGGCGCCACCCTCGCCCTGTCGCTGATCGTGCATGGCCTGCTGGTGCTGGGCGTGGGCTTCGCGCTCGACGATGCCGCGCCCGTGATGCCGACGCTGGACGTCATCCTCAGCCAGACCAGTACGCCGCTGACGCCGAAGGAAGCCGACTTCCTGGCCGCCGCGAACCAGGAAGGCGGCGGCGAACACGACCAGGCCAAGCGCCCGCGCGACAGCCAGGCCGGCTGGATTCCGCAGCCCGATACCGGCCTGGCCCCACAGCCATTGCGCGCCCAGACCACCGCCCCGGTGCCCCCCCCCGAGAGCCGCGTCGTCACCACCCGCGACGGCGAAGTCCGCGCACCGGCACCGGAAGCGCGCCCGCAACCCGACCGGCCCGAGCTTCCCCAGGGCGAACAGAAGGTGCAGCGCGATGCCGAGATGGCACGGCTCGCCGCCGAATACCACCTGCGCTCGGAGCTCTACGCCAAGCGACCGAAGCGCAAGTTCGTGTCGGCCAGCACCAAGGAATACGTCTACGCGAACTACCTGCGTGCCTGGGTCGATCGCGCCGAACGCGTGGGCAATCTCAACTATCCCGACGAAGCACGCCGCAAGCGTCTGGCCGGCACGCTGGTGATCAGCGTCGCGGTGCGCCGCGATGGCAGCGTGGAACAGACCCGCATCATCCAGTCCAGCGGCATCCCCCTGCTGGATTCCACCGCGCAGCGCATCGTGCAGCTATCCTCGCCGTTCCCGCCACTGCCGGAAACCGCCGAGAACGTCGACATCCTGCATGTCACCCGGACCTGGCGCTTCCTGGCGGGCGGTGAAGTACGCGACGAGTAGCGTGCTGACCTTCAGCGCGAGGCGCGCAGCGCCTTCTGCTCTTCGAGGGTGAGGGCGACGTTGTTGCGCAGGTAGGCCGGTTCGACGTGCTCGGGCGCGATGCTCTCGCCACGGCGCAAGGCGTCGGCCGCCAGTCGCGCGAGATCGGCGGCATGCGGCAGCGCCTGCGCATCGACGCGGCGGAAGCGTTCCTGCAGGCGCGCGGCGAGCACGCCGTCGGCTGCGGCGAATCCCGTGCCCACGCCTATCCAGTCATTGTCCGCGCCCGGCAGCGCATAGTCGGCCGGCGCCACCACGGCTTCGGCTGACGTGGCTTCCAAACGGTCGCCACGATGCACGAACGCGCCCGTGTAGACCTCGCCCATGCGCGCATCGATGGCCGCCAGGATCGCATGCGCCATGCCGACATCGCAGCCGCATTCGCCCGCCGTCACGCGGGGCGCCGGCACCTGCGACGCCAGCACGGCAAGCGTGGATACCGGCACCAGCGGTCGATCCAGCGCCAGCGCGATGCCCTGCGCCAGCGCGATGGCCAGGCGCACGCCAGTGAATGCACCCGGGCCGCGACTGAGGGCGATGGCATCCAGTTGCGCGCGCGCGATACCGGCTTCCGCCAGCAACTCTTCCGCCCACGGCAAGGCGAGTTCGGCGTGCCGACGCGGCGCGACCTCGAAACGTTCGCGCACCTCGCCATCGACGTACACGGCGACGGAACAGGCTTCGGTGGCGGTCTCGAAGGCGAGCAGCTTCATGGGCGACAGGGAGTTCGTGAGGTGCCTAGCTTAAACGCTGCGATCCGCGACGCGCTCAGAAGCGGGCGTCGGCGAACCAGTCATCGCCACCTTCACCGGCTGCCGCCGCCGGCTCCGGCGCGGCCTCGACGCCGAAAAACCCTTGCACGTCCTGCACCCGCTGCGTGCGCCGGAACGGCGGCAGCGAATCCAGGAACACGCGCCCATAAGGCTTGCCGGTCAGGCGCGGATCGCACAGCACCAGCACGCCACGATCGGTCTCGCTGCGGATCAGCCGCCCGACCGCCTGTTTCAGCGCGATCACCGCCTGCGGCAGTTGCTCATCGCGGAAGGGATTGCCGCCGGCGCGACGCACCGCTTCGAGCCGCGCTTCGAACACCGGGTCATCCGGCGCTGCGAACGGTAGCTTATCCACCACCACCACGCTCAGGGCATCGCCGACCACGTCGACGCCTTCGCGGAAACTCGCCGCGCCCAGCAGCACGCCGTTGCCGGATTCACGGAAACGCTCAAGCAGCGTGCCGCGCGGCGCTTCGCCTTGCACGAACAATGGCCACGGTCCGCCACGCAGCGCCTCCGCCGCCTCGCGCAGGGCACGATGCGAGGCGAACAGCAGGAACGCGCGCCCCTGCGAGGCTTCCAGCACGGGCCTCAGTGCGGCGATCAACGACTGGCCGTAACCCGGTGCATTCGGATCCGGCAGCCCGGTGGGCAGGTAACACAGCGCCTGGCGAGGCCAATCGAACGGACTGGGTTGCAGCAACGTGGGCGGATCGTCCAGCCCCAGCCGCACGGCGAGATGGTCGAAGCGACCGCCCACCGCCAGCGTGGCCGAGGTGAATACCCATGCCGCGCGCGATTGCTCGCGGTGCTGGCGCAGCGGGCCGGAAACATCGAGCGGCGTGCGCTGGCAGCGGAAGGCACGCGGGGTCAATTCGTACCACAGCACGTCGTTGGCGACGTCGGCCTTGGAGGTTTCCTCGTCAAACGCGCCCCCACCGGACGGTGCTTCGTACCAGCGCGACAGCCGCGTGCCGAATTCCTTCGCTCGCGCCGCGCAGGCTTCCAGTCCAAGCGATGCAGCCGCCAGCGGAGCAAGGGCCGCGGACAGGTCGCCGAGCGCGCCGGCAAGCGCGTCGAAGCCTGTCGCCACCTCCGGTTTCGCCAGCAAGCGCTCGCGGGTGCCGCGTACCGGCAGCCCTTCCATCGCCGCGCGCAATTCACGCAAGGACTGCTCCAGCGCGCGCACCGGCGGCTGCAGGGCCGACAGCGCGCCAGCCGCGTCTTTCGATTCGGCCAGGCAGTCACGCGCCAGTTCCTGCAGGGGCCGCATGCCGAAGCCTTCGCCAAAGAAATTGGCGGCGAGTTCGGGCAACTGATGCGCCTCATCGATGACGAAGGCCTGCGCGCCGGGCAGGATCTCGCCGAAGCCTTCCTGCTTCAGCGCCAGGTCCGCAAGCAGCAGGTGATGGTTCACCACCACGATGTCGGCGGCCTGCGCGCGCTGCCGCGCCTGCACCACGAAGCAGTCGTCCCAGAACGGGCATTCGCTGCCCAGGCAGTTGTCGATGGTCGAGGTGACCAGCGGCAGCAGTGGGGAATCGTCCGGCAGCGCGGCCAGTTCGGCCATGTCGCCGAACTTCGTGCGCCCACCCCAGGCGACGACGCGCTGGAACTGGTCCACCTGCTCGCGGCTGGTGAAGGTGGTGCGCAACGCCTGCGGATCGCCCTTGGCCTGGTTGAGGCGGTAGCGGCACAGGTAGTTGCTGCGGCCCTTCAGCAGCGCGGACTTCAGGCCCGCGACCCCGAGCGCATCCCGCACACGCGGCAGGTCGCGATGGTAAAGCTGGTCCTGCAACGCGCGCGTGCCAGTGGAGACGATGGTCTTCAGCCCGGACAAGAGTGCCGGGACGAGATAGGCGAAGGTCTTGCCGGTGCCGGTGCCGGCTTCGGCCAGCAGTACGTCGCGCGCCTCGAAGGCATCGGCGATCGCCGCCGTCAGTCGCTGCTGGGCGTCGCGGGGCGCGAAGGCATCAAGTCGTTCCGCCAGCGCGCCACCCTCGCTGAGGGCGTCGCGGCTGGCCTGGGCTAGCTGGGACATCGTGGAAACGGAAAGCGGCGTGCGACTGCAAGGGTACCGCGTCGCAGCGGACGCGGCGCCCTCACATGCGCTCGATCACCGGCACGGTGCACGCATCGCGCCGGCTCTCGGCATCGGTGACCGCTGCCTGGGTGGTCGCCGCGCGTGCCGCATGCTGCGCGGCGTCTTCGGGCGTATGTCGGGAGGGCAGCGAAGGCTGCACCGCGAGTTCATGCTGGCGGACCTGGCGCACGGTCTCCCAGTGCTGGCGGCACAGGGGCCCCACCTGGGAACCCAACTCGAAAGCACGTTGTGCCAGCGTGTCGGCCCGAGGGAAGTCGCCCTGCAGCAGGGCGACTTCGGCGCGCTCCTGCAACACGGCGGGATCTTCGGGCACCAGCAGCAGCGCCTGGTTCAGCGCCTCGGCCGCCGCGGAGACATTGCCCGCCGCACGCGCCTGCTGTGCCTGTTCGCGCAGATCCTCGACCTGCGGATCGCGCAGAGGCTGTACGGCGAGTTCGCGGTCATCATCGCCCGCCGCGGCATGGATGGCGGCGACGCGTTGCCCGGGCGTCATCGGGTCGCGGGCGACCGGCGTTTCCGGTACGGGTGCGGACACGCAACCGGCCAGCAACATCAGAAACAGGAGGAATACGTACTTCATGATCACGGCTGCTGCGGGGGAGTCTCTTCGGGTGGCGGCGCGGCTTCTTCCTTCCGGTCCAGGCCGAACCAGCTGCGCCATCCGCCGCCTTCCTGCTCTTCGCCCTCGATCACCGGTTGCTCGACCACGCAGGCGGCATAGGCGGGCGCGAAGCCGGACACGAACGGCAACTGGCGCGCGCCGGGGCATCCCGGATCGGTGCTGTTGGAGGCGACTACCCACTGCCAGTCCAGGCCCTTGTCAGAAACCTTCAGCGGTGCGGTGGGCAGGCGGGAGAACAATCCGGACCACACGCGCATCGCGCCCGTGCCACCGTACAGGCCGGTCTGTTCGTTCTTGTCATTGCCCATCCACACCACGGCCAGGTGATCGCCGGTGTAGCCGGCATACCAGCTGTCGCGACCATCGTTGCTGGTACCGGTCTTGCCGGCCGACTGCAAGCGGCCCAGGCCATCGCCGACCAATTGCCGGCCGGTGCCGCTGGACACCACCTGCTGCAGGGCGACGGTGATGAGGTTGGCGGCGATGGAATCGCCTTCCTGTGCCGGCGCCGGTGTCTTGTCGTAGCGCTTGAGCAGCTTGCCATCCGGATCCAGCACGCCGCGCACCGCGTGCAGCGGCTGGATTTCGCCGCCGGATGCGAGGAACTGGTACAGCTGCGCCATCGCGTACGGGCTCTGGTCGGTCGCCCCGAGGATCAAGGCAGGATTCGGCTCGGCTTCGATACCGGCCAGCACGCGGATCAGCTGCGCCAGGCGATCCGGTTCCACCTTCATGCCCACCCGCACGGTGGCCTGGTTGTACGAACGCGCCAGTGCGTCGACCAAGCGCACGGTGCCGTGGCTGCGACGGTCGGCATTGGCTGGCGTCCAGCGCCGGTTCTTGCCCAACTGTACGGTCACCGGTGAATCATCGACCCATGAGGCCAGCGAATACTGGTCCGGCTGCGCAAGCGCGAGCAGGTAGACGAACGGCTTGAGCAGCGAACCGACCGGCCGCTGTGCTTCCACGGCACGGTTGAAGCCGACTTCGGACACGTTGCGGCTGCCCACGACGGCCAGCACGTCACCGTCATGCACGTCGGTCACCACCATGCCCGCCTGCAGCGGCGGACGGCGCTTGTTCTCCAGTGCCTTGATCGTTCGCATCACCGAGGCTTCGGCATAGGCCTGCGCCGACGGCGACATGCCGGTCAGCACGCTGAGGCCCGCGCCTTGCAGCGCGCTCTCGGGGTAGTCGCGCGCCAGTTGGCGGCGGACCAGATCCACATAAGCGGGGAAGCGGTTGGCGGCCGCCATGCCCGGGGTCTTGGTGACACCGAGCGGCGCGGCGCGGGCGCGCTCGTACTCGGCATCGTCGATCAGGCCGGTTTCGTGCAGCTTGGACAGCACGTAGTCGCGCCGTTGCCTCGCACGCTCGGGATTGCGCCGCGGGTTGTACCAGGACGGGCCTTTCACCAGCCCGATCAGCAGCGCGACCTGTTCGGTGGTCAGGCTGTCCAGATCGCGCCCGAACCAGAACTCCGCACCCGCCGCCACACCATGGATCGCCTGGCTGCCGCGCTGGCCCAGGTCGACCTGGTTGAAGTACGCCTCCAGGATGGTGCGCTTGTCGTAGCGCGCTTCCAGGATCAGCGCATAGAGGATCTCGTTGAACTTGCGCGTCGGCGTCTGTTCCTTGCCGATGCCCAGCAGCCCGCTTCGCGCCAGTTGCTGCGTCAGCGTGCTGGCGCCCTGCCGCGTATCGCCGCCCGAGCGCACCAGCAACCAAGCCGCGCGTACCATGCCCGACAGGTCGACACCGTGGTGATCCTTGAAATCACGGTCCTCGACCGCCTGCAGGCCGGTCACAAGCAGTTCCGGCACTTCTTCCAGCCGCACCAGCCGGCGCTCTTCCTGCTTCTGCCCGTACAGCGTGGCGATGCGCGCCGGATCCAGCCGCGCCACCTTCAGGTTCTGCTTGCGCACGACGTCGCGGACCGTCGCCACCCGGCCACTGGACAGGCTCACCTGGATACGCCGGGGCGCCACGCGGCCGTCCACGTCGATGTAGCCGCGACTGGAAATGGTGAAGCGACCACCGTCCCGGGCGTAGGTGCCGGGAGCCTGGCCTGTGCCATCGTCGCGATACGACGCGGCATCGAGCTCGGTCTTCAGCGTCTGCGCATCCATCGCCAGCCCTGGCGCCACCTGCAGCGGACGCGCATAGACACGGGTGGGGATCTGCCAGCGCAGCTCGCCGAAGCGCTCGGTGACCTGATGGTTCAGATACAGCGTGTACGGGATGAGGAATCCCAGGCCCAGGCCCACCGCGGCCAGGCCCCAGGTCAGCAGGCGCTGACGCCAACCGGGCCCATCGCCGTCGTCGATGTCGTCTTCGTCCAGTGCTTCGTCGTCGTAGTCGTTGCGGGCCACAGGGGATGCGACAATGGGAATTCGGGCGAGTCTAGCGCAGTCCCAAGGGGGATGGCCGACAAGCCGAAATCCATTGATTCAGACTGAGATTCGTGCTTCGACTGCTCCGCTACCACCTCCAAACCGCCATATCCCGGCTGCACCGCGCCAGGGTCATGCTGCATTCAAGAGGCTGGCGGGCATTGCTCGCCCGAGTGACCTCCGCGCCAACCTCTGTCTCTTCCACCCCTCCCTCCGCCGCAGAGCCGCAACCCGAGCAGAAGATCGCTGAATTGATCATGCCGCGTGCGATGCACCCGATGTCCCTGTTGTGGGTGGAAGAGCAACTACCGGATCCGGCGCGCGACTCAGGCTCCCTGAGGATGTTCAACCTGTTGCGCCTACTGGTCGCGATGGGACACTCCGTACACGTCCTCACCACCTCGAGGATCGACGATCCGGCACATCGTCATCGCTTGCGCGCGATCGGCGTGCATTGCGTTTCCCCGGCGGCTAAGGGACCAGCGCACTGGTTTGAACGTCAGGAGATCAGTTTCGATGCGGTGATCGTCAGTCGATATCATCTGGCGCAGCAGTGGTTCCCTCTCGTACGCAGCGTGAATCCGAACACACTGCGGATACTCGACACCGTGGACCTCCACCATGTCAGGGAGCTGCGCGAGGCAACTCTCCGTGGCAGCGTGCTGATGCGCCTCGCTGCAAACGCTACCCGCCGCCACGAGTTGCATGCCGTACAGGAGGCGGACGTCACCTGGGTCGTGAGCGATGTCGAGCGCCGCATCCTGAAAGATGAGCTTCCGGAAGCGCAGGTGGAAGTCATTTCCAATGTGCACGAATTGCCACCTCCAACCCATCACCGCGAACGCGGCGCGCACTTGCTCTTCGTTGGGGGTGCACACCATCCGCCCAACGCTGACGGCGTGCGCTGGCTCTTGGCCGAGGTCATGCCGCGAATTCTTGTCCGTCGCCCGGAATGCAAGCTGCATCTGGTGGGCTTGGGCCTTGAAGGCTGCGCAGGCGATCTCCCGCTGCCGCCCGGCGTCATGTTTCACGGTCACCTGCACGATCTTGGGAGCCTGCTTCGTTCCTGCTGCGTGGGCCTGGCACCTCTACGCTTTGGTGCAGGCGTCAAGGGAAAAATCAACCAGTACATGGCGTTCGGCCTACCCACCATAGCGACACCGAATGCGATCGAGGGAATGCACCTAAGGGATGGCCAGGACGTGTTGATCGCAGGGAATGCGTCCGATTTTGCCGATGCGGTGATTCGCGTGCTGGACGATCGGCACCTATGGGACACGCTTGCGCACCAGGGGCGCGAGAATGTCCGGCGCCACTTCTCCATGGAATCGGCCGTACCTGGTATCCAGGCCACATTCCTGCACCAACGTCGCAACCATCTACGCTAGATGCACATCCTCGTCATCGCCTACGAATTCCCCCCCAGCCCGTCGCCCCAGTCGCTGCGCTGGGCCTACCTGGCACGCCACCTGGCGGAACAGGGACATCGCGTGAGCGTACTCACCATCCATCTCGGCGGCGAGCCCCAAGGACTCCCTGCCCTTCCCTCTTCGGTCAGTTTCCATCGTACGTATGCCGGACCAGTGCGTGGCGGTCTGGCGGCACTGAGAGACCTCCGCCATCGACGCAGCGCGCGAACAGACGCGCGACCCGTCGGCACCTACAGACTTCCAGTCACGACGCCACGCAGTGGAAAAGGCTGGAAGCAGGCACTCTCCAACACCCTGCAGGGTGCGGCAGCAATGGCCATTTTCCCTGATGTAAGGGGCGAGTGGTTCCCTTGGGCCCGGCGTCGTTTGGAGAAAATTCTGGAAACGGACATCCCGGACATCGTCATCAGCTCGCATGAACCCGCAACCTCCCTTGAGCTCGGTCTTATTGCGAAGCGCAGAGGCCTGCCATGGATCGCTGACCTAGGTGATCCGGTACTGGCAGCCTATACTCCGCCCCGATGGCAGAAGCGCTCCTGGCGATTGGAGCGGGACGTGGCGAACCTCGCCGACCATATCCTGGTCACCACCCCCGCTGCCGCAGCACTTCTCGCGGAACGGCACGAGCGCAAGGAGCGCGTAACAGTCGTGACCCAGGGTCATGCCGCCGGTGCTGTTGTTTTCTCAAGTAGCGATGCATCCAGTGCCGCCACGTACGACGTACGACGTCTAGAGTTGCTCTATACCGGCAGCTTCTACAGTTTCCGCAGACCTGAAGCCCTGCTCGAGGCATTGCAACGCCTTCCGGAAGCGAGGCTCAACATTGCTTCAGTGACGTTGCCACCGAGCGTCCTCCGGTTCGCCCGAGAATTGCCCGACCAGATCCGGCTGCTGGGCTTTCTTCCTCATAATTGCGCGCTGGAGCTACAGCGGCACGCTGACATCCTTGTCAGTATCGGCAATGCGGACCCGGCACAGGTGCCGGGAAAGATCTACGAGTATCTTGGGGCCTGCCGTCCAATCCTCCATCTCGGCAACGGAGATGACGCCATCGCACAGTTCATTGCCGGACTACGTCGAGGCTGGTCATGCATGAACCGCAGTGATGCGATCGCAGCTCAGTTGACGGCGCTAATCGCGAACAAGCGTGACGGCAAGCTTGCGCAAGGATTGGATCTGGGAGCCGCCTCCGTGATGCAGTGGCACTGGAAGGAACTCGCCCTCAAGATCGAAGCCATCGCGCGATCATTGAGCGCCAAGGCGTGAGGCTATGATCAGTTCTCGCCCGCCACTGAGCGCACACGCTGCTCGAACTCACTGAATCCGTTTGCCAGAGGATCGAGGCTGCGCGCCTGCCTCAGCGCGTCAATGGCAAAACCGACCTCGCCCGCACGCAGCCGTTCGTCACCCACCGCGATCCATTTTTCCGCCAGCCGCCTGCGTACATCGGCCAACGCAGGATCGCGGGGCTGCAGGGTCTGCCATGCCTGCTGGCAGGCTTGCGCGCGACGGATGCGGTTGGCACGCAACTCGTCTTCGTAGCAATCGCGGACTGCTGGCAGCAGTCGCGCCGCCGCCTGCCTGACTGCGGGATGGTCAGGCGAAAACGCCTGTGCCGCGCGCAGCGTGTCGTAGGCGCTTTCCCCGGGAGGGGTCAGCCATTGCCCTTTCGTCTCGGCCTGTTCCATGGCAGCGAGCAAGGCCCGCACGCGCTGTTCGCGCTCGCCCGCCGGCATCCTGGATTCCCTGCCCTGCCGCTGATGCGACGCGCGCGCGCGCGTCATGGCCTGTTCGGCCTGGGCCACGCGCGCGGACTGCGGTGCCAGCATGCGCGCCAGACCGAGGTAGTGCTCTGCCGGCCCGAAACGGAAATCGGCCGCCTGCCGTTCCACTTGCCGGGCGTATCCGATGCCCACCTGCTCCAGCCCCTGGCGCGCAGCGGCATCTTCCGGCGCTGCTGCCAGTACCGTCTCGTATGCCGAGCGCGCGGACTCCAGCCGTCCCCGGGCCAGATCCCGTGCACCGGTGCGTCGCCGCGCGTCCAGCGCATCCGTCAACGCAGCTTCCGCCTGGGGCAGGTCGACATGGCCGGCGTCGAATTCGCGCGCCGCCGCGATCCGTGCCGCGGCTTCGGCGAGTTCATGGCGCTGAAGATGCCTGTTCGCTTCCTGGAGGAGATCGGACAACGCATCCTCTCTCCCCTCCAGCGCCTCGATGCGTGTTGGCTGCAGGGTGAGCACGCGCCGGTAGAGCGGGAGCGCGGCATCGTCACTGCCCAACAACCGATGCGCGGCATGCGCCTGCAAGGCCGCCTGGAGCACCCCGTCAATGCCGGCGTGTTCGGCCTCGCGCGCGCGCAAGCGCGCGGCGAGCGCATCGGCCTGTGGACGCGGCACCTGCAGTTCACGCGCCAACAGAAGATGCGCGCGAGCCTCGTCGAAGCGGTTCTGTTGCAGCGCCTGCCCCGCTGCGCGCAAGGCGGCTTGGGCGACGCGCGCGAGGCCCTTCGCGGCCTCGTTGCGATCCGCATCGAGCGCCTGGGCCGCTTCGTAAAGCTGGCGCGCGCCCGTGCCATCGGTGGCATCCAGGCGCCCCTCGTGCAGGGCATGATCCGCCTGGCCAAGCAACGCCTGCACGCGCGTCTCCGGCCACAGTACATCCGCCAGCGGGCGGCGCAGCATCACGACCAGCGCGATCAGGACTACGGTCAATGCCGCTGCCCAGCGCCAATGACGTCGGCCACGCCATGCGGGGACCGGCGCGACACGGGATGACATCTCCGGCGCCGGCGCGCGGGTCCAGTCGATGCGCGGCTCGATGCGACGGCTCCGTCCGGCGTCATGGTGGTCTTCGCGGGTCACGCCCGCAGCATAACCAGTCAGCCTGAACGTCGCGCGTCTTCCACGCCCGGCAGCGCGTCCAACTTCCCCAGCAATGTCGACAACTGGCCGAAATCGGCCACCTTCAGGCGCAGCCGCAAATGAACACGCCCGTTGGCGCGGTTGCCCTGACTGTTGATGTCCAGCACGTTGGCTTCTTCCTGCGCGATCAGCGTGGTGATGTCCTTGAGCAACCATTTGCGGTCGAGCGCGATGACCTGCACGTCGACTTCGTAACCGCCGCCCGCCTGCCCCCATTCCACCGGCAGCACCCGCTGCGGACTGGCGGCCGCGAGCCGCGCGAACGCCGCGCAATCGGCGCGGTGCACGGTGACCCCACGCACACGGGTCAGATACCCCGCGATGGGTTCGCCCGGCACCGGCTGGCAGCAGCGCGCCAATTGCACGAGCAGGTTGCCGACGCCCTGCACAGTGAACTTCGATTTGCCTGGCGCGGCGACTCTCCTCGGAGGCCGGCGCACCGGCAACGACGTTGAGTCGGGCTCGACGGCGGCGCGCTGCTCCTCGTGCAGCGCGCGGCCCACCTGGTGCGGCCCCACATCGCCGAGGGCCACCTGGATGTAAAGCTCGTCCACGCTGTCGGCATGGAATTTCTTCGCGGCACCGGTCAGGTCGGCATGGTGCAACCCGAGCCGTTTGAGCTCCTTTTCCAGCAGCTCGCGCCCCGCCTGCAGGTTGCGTGCCCGGTCCAGCTTGTGGAACCAGGCCCGCACCTTGTCGCGCGAGCGCCCGCTGGCCAGGAATCCATTCGCCAGCAGCAACCAGTCGCGACGCGGCTCCGGTTCCTTCGAGGTCAGTATCCAGACGCGGTCGCCGCTGCGCAGCACATGATTGAGCGACACGATGCGGCCATTGACCTTCGCGCCACGCGTACGGTGCCCGACCATCGTGTGCACGTGATATGCGAAGTCGAGCACGGTGCCGCCCTGCGGCAGGTCGACGACCTCGCCCTTCGGCGTCAACGCGTAGACGCGGTCCTCGACCAGCTCCGCATCCAGGTCGCCCGCCAGCGCGCCGTCACCGGCGGCACCTTCGGCCGCGCCGTCCAGCAGCCGGCGCATCCACGCGATCTTGCGGTCGAACGCGTCTCCACCGCCTTTGCCTTCCTTGTATTTCCAGTGCGCCGCCACGCCCAGCTCGGCCTGCGCATGCATCTCGTGCGTGCGGATCTGCACTTCCAGGGTACGGCCTTCGGGACCCACCACCGCGGTATGCAACGAACGGTAGTCGTTGGCCTTGGGCCGTGCGATGTAATCGTCGAACTCGCTAGGAATCGGCACCCACAGCGCATGCACGATACCGAGCGCGGCATAGCAGGCCGCCACGTCGTCCACGGCGATGCGTACGGCGCGCAGGTCGTAGAGCTCGTCGAAGGCCACCTGCTTCCGCTGCATCTTCCGCCAGATGCTGTAGATGTGTTTCGGCCGCCCGCTGACGTCGGCACGGATGCCGTTCTCGCCAAGAGCGGCGCGGAGCGCTTCGATGACCCCGCCGATGTAGCGCTCCCGCCCCAGACGCTTCTCGTCCAGCTGCGTGGCGATCTGCTTGTAGGTCTGCGGCTGCAGGTAACGGAACGCCAGGTCTTCCAGCTCCCATTTCAGTTGCCAGATGCCCAGCCTGTTCGCCAGCGGTGCATGGATGTCGCGCGTGAGCGTGGCCAGTGCCTGGCGCTCCTCCTCCGGCAGGTTGCCGGCGGCGCGCATGCGGGCCAGTTGGCGGGCCAGCAGGATCGGCACCACGCGCAGGTCCCGCACGATGGCCAGCAACAACCGGCGCAGGCCCTCGGTATTCACCCCGCGCGCCTGTTCCGCGTGCAGGGCCCACACCTGCGCCGCAGCCACCTGGCCTTCCAGCAGGTCGGCCAATCCGGGTACCTGCCTGGCGACAGCGGGCTGCACGGCCGGCAGCCCATGCAGGATCGCCGCGAGAATGACATCGCCATCCGCACCGAGCGTCGTCAGGATATCCAGCGTGTCCACCAGCACGCCCACCGGATCGGGCATCTCCTCGCCGGCGCCCGGCGCGACCAAGGCGTCCGCGAGCGCATGTCGCAGAGGTGCAGGTATCGCCTCCAGGGAGGGCCTCTGCAGCAGCGTGGCGATGTCGGGATCGGGGGGGGTCATCGGAATTCGGCGTGGCGGTCAGTCGTCGCCAGAATGACTACACTACCGGCCAGTCGCCCAAGGGAACAACCATGAAGATGAGCCGCTTGTTTCTGTCCATTGCACTACTGGCGGCTACATCGCCGTTGTTCGCGCAGGACACCGTGAAGGACGCGCACCTGGGCAAGCTGCGCGAGGCGATGACCGACACGGAGTTCAAGGCGGCCGGCCTGGACAAGCTCAGCCCCGCCGAACTCGCCGCGCTGGACGAATGGTTGCAGCGTCGCGTCGGCCAGCAGACGGCGCAGGCCGTACAGCAGGCCAAGCAGGAAGGCCGCAAGGAAGTTGAACAGGAGACACGCGGCTTCTTCGATTTCGGTACTACCGAGCCCATCAAGAGCACCATCGTGGGGGCCTTCACCGGCTTCGCGCAGGGCCGCCAGTACACGCTCGCCAACGGACAGGTCTGGGAGCAGGTCGAAGCTGCCTCCCTGGCCGGGGTGCGTCGCCAGGACCCCACCGTGAACATCACGCCCTCCCGCTTCGGCAACAAGTGGTTCCTGAAAATCGACGGCTACAACACCGCCGCCCCCGTCCGCCGCATCAAGTGATGCCCACATCGAGGATGCCCATGCGCCCGACCCGTGTTTTCCTGTTAGCCGCCTTGTTCGCCATCACCCTGCCCCTGCAGGCCCGCGAGTACGTCGCCATCGAGAAGCGGCTGTCCGCCGAACAGATGAAAGCCACCGGCCTGGACCAGTTGACCGGGCAACAGCTCGACCTGCTCAACCGCTTGCTCAGCGACGACCAGCAGGCCGTCGTGAAGGCCGCGCGCGAAGACAGCGCGACGAAGGTGCGGGGCGCTTCGTTCTCGGACGAAGGCGTCAAATCCATTTCCAGCGCACTCGTGGGCGAGTTGCGAGGCTGGACCCGCGGCACGGAATTCACCCTCGCCAACGGCCAGCGTTGGCGCGTCACCGAGGGCGACTACACCTCGATGAAGCGCATCTCCAACGCGAACGTGACCATTACGCCGGGACTCGTGGGCGGCTGGTATCTGCAGGTCGAGGGACATGTGCCCAGGCCCAAGGTCACCCGCATCGACTGACGTCCGCGACGTGCATCAACCACGCAGCGCCTGCAGGCGCTGCGCGAGCTTCTTCGGCGACACGCCCGCGCGCGCACCGAGTTCCTGCGCGAACACGGACACCCGCAGTTCTTCCAGTTCCCAGCGCAACGCCTGCCAGCCGGCGTCATGCGCCACACCGGACGCACAGGCGCCCTGCAAGGCATCCACGAAGGGCTTGAGCTCAAGCATCCGTGCCTGGTCACGCGCCGGATCGCGTTTGGCACGTTCGGCTCGCAGCGTCATCGCTTTCAGGTAACGCGGCAGTTGCGCCAGTGCATCGGCGGGCGTCTCGCGCAGGAAGCCCGGATGCATCAGCGCCGCCAGCTGCTCGCGCAGGTCATCCAGGTTGCCGCGCGCCCATCCCATCAGCGGCGCCTCCAGTTGCGGCTTCAGCTCCGCCACGGCGGACAGGATGGCGTCCGCCAGCTTCAGTCGCTCCATCGCTTCGCCGAACAGGCGCCTGCCCGCCTCGTCACGCCGCTGCTCGAAGGCCGGACGGTCGCGGATCGCGTCCAATCCTTCCGCCAACACGGCGTTGATCGCCGCATCCACGATGTCACCGCGCAGGCGCTCCTGCGATTCGATGCTGGCATACAGCAACCCGGTCTTCGGCGACACCGGCAACTGCTTCCGCGCCTGCTTCATCTTGTCGGCCAGCGCGAATTCCAGCAGGCGACGCACGCCAAGCGGATGTGCGGCCTGCGCCTGCGCGCGGTCGGCGAACACGTGCAGGGCCACGCTCTCACCGTCATCGCGCAACGCGGGGTACGCGGGCACCCCGGCCTCGCCCGGCACCTGCAGCGGAATCGCCTGCGCGGGGAACTCGCGCAGGCCGGTCGCCGCCATCTCGCGGCCAGCGCGCGCGGCGAACGCTTGTCCGGCACGATCGCCGAAGCGCGCACGCAACGCATCAAGGTCGCGCGACTCGGCCAGCACACGGCCTTCACCGCCGCCACGCGGGTCTTCGCGCAGGCGCAGATTCATGCGCAGGTGCGGTTCCAGCGCGGTTTCGTCGAAATCGAGGGCGGTGACGGCCACGCCGGTGGCACGCGACAGGAAGCGCGCGAGTTCGCCGCGCATGTCGTCGGCAGCGGGCTTCGGGAAGGCCTCGAAGAACGCCCGGCCGAAATCCGGTGCCGGCACATAGTTGCGCCGCATCGCCTTGGGCAGGCTGCGGATCAGGCCGGCCGCCTTGTCGGCGACGAACCCCGGTGCCAGCCAAGACAGCCGCGCTGGGTCGAGTGCATTGAGCAGGTGCAACGGCACCTCCAGCGTCACGCCGTCATCGGCCGCACCCGGCTCGAATTTGTAGTGCAACGGCAGCCGCGCATCGCCGAGGGCGAAATACTTCGGATAGCGATCCTCCTCGCTGCCTTCGCCGGGCAACAGGTCCACGAGTGACCAGTGCAATGCGCGCCGCTTGTCCGCCGGCAGTGTCTTCCACCAGGCATCCAGGCCGGCGGCGGAATGGAGGTCGGACGGCACGCGGTCGAGGTACCAGCGCGCCTGCCAGTCCTCGTCGGCGACCAGGCCGGCGCGTCGCAGCTTGGCTTCTTCCTCGCGGGCCTGCTCCAGCGTCTTCAGGTTGTCAGCCACGAACGCGGCGCGCGTATTGATCTCGCCCGTGACCAGGGCCTGGCGTACGAAGATGTCGTGCGCTTCCCCCGGCGCGATGCGGCCGTAGTGCACCGGCTTTTTCGGCGCGAGCACCAGCCCGAACAGGCTGATCTGCTCGGAGGCCAGCACCTGCCCCTGCGCTCGCGACCAATGCGGATCGAAATGCTTGCGCAACAGCAGGTGTGGCAGTTCGGCGATCACCCAGTCCGGCTCGATCGCGGCCAGGGTCATGCCCCACACCTTCTGCGTGTCCAGCAGGTTGGCCGCCAGCAGCCACGGCGGCGGTCGCTTGGACAATGTCGAACCCGGGAATGGCAGGAAGCGGCGTTGTCGCGGCGCCTGGAAATCGCCCTTCTCCGTGCGATGGCCGATCTGGGTAGGCAGACCGGCGACCAGCGCGCGGTGCAGGGTCTGGTAGGCGCTGGCACGCGTGCGCTCGCTGTAGCCGCCAGTGGCCGGCACCTGGTCCTGCTGCGCGCGCGCCGCGACGGGCACAGGCACGGCCTCGGTCTTGCCTTCCCGCGCCAAGCGCGCGGCGCGGTGCAGCTGGCCACGCGTCGCTTTCACCGCGGCGGCGGTGTCATCGCGCACGACCGGTGGCGCACGGCTGCCGTCCAGCAGCGGCGCCATCGAGGCATCGGCGTCTTCTTCCTTCCAGCCCAGTTCCTCGCACAGCAGACGCAGCTGCCGATGCAGCTCGCGCCACTCGCGCATGCGCAGGAAGCCCAGGAAATGGCGGACGCACCAGTCGCGCAGCTTCGACTGGGTCAGGTCTTCATGGGCCTGCCGATAGGCATCCCACAGGCGCAGCACGCCGACGAACTCGGAGCGGCCATCGGCGAACTGCGCATGCGCGGTGTCCGCCGCGCCGCGCGCGTCGGCCGGACGCTCGCGCGGATCCTGGATGCCCAGGAACGACGCGATCACCAGCATCGGCCGCAGGCAGCCCGCGGCCTGCGCGGCCACCAGCATGCGCGCGAGTTTCACGTCCACCGGCAACCGCGCCATCTGCTTACCGATGGAGCTCAGACGGCGTTCGCTGTCGATCGCACCCAGTTCGGTCAGCTGCTGCCAGCCATCGGCGACGGCGCGTTCGTCGGGTGCTTCCAGGAAGGGGAAGTCCTCGATCCGCCCCAGGCCCAGCTGCAGCATGCGCAGGATCACCCCGCCCAGGCTGGAACGGCGGATTTCCGGGTCGGTGAATTCGGCGCGCGACTGGAAATCGGCCTCGGCGTACAGGCGGTAGCAGATGCCTTCGGCGATGCGTCCGCAGCGGCCCTTGCGCTGGTTGGCGCTGGCCTGCGAGACAGGTTCGATATGCAGGCGGTCCAGCTTGTTGCGCGGGCTGTAGCGCTTGACGCGGGCGAAGCCGGGATCGACCACGTAGCGGATGCGCGGCACGGTCAGCGAGGTCTCGGCCACGTTGGTTGCCAGCACGATCCGACGGCTGGGTCCCGGGTTGAACACGCGGTCCTGGTCCTGGTTGGACAGGCGCGCATACAGCGGCAGCACCTCGGTCTGCCGGTACTTGCGTCGCTCCAGCGCCTGGTGTGCATCGCGGATCTCGCGCTCGCCGGGCAGGAAGATCAGCACGTCGCCACGCGCATCCAGCCGGGTGATTTCATCGATCGCGCCGACGATGGCGTCGTTGACGGTGCGGTCGCCGGCACGGTCCTCTTCGCCGCCATCACCCTCACCTTCCAGCGGCCGGTAACGCACTTCGACCGGGTACGTGCGGCCTTCCACGCTGATCACCGGCGCATCGTCGAAATGCGTCGCGAATCGCGCAGTGTCGATGGTGGCGGAGGTGACGATGACCTTCAGGTCGCGGCGCTTGCGCAGCAGCTGCTTCAGGTAGCCGAGCAGGAAGTCGATGTTGAGGCTGCGCTCGTGTGCTTCGTCGACGATTATCGTGTCGTAGGCCGACAACCAGCGGTCGCTGGCGATTTCCGCCAGCAGGATGCCGTCGGTCATGAACTTGATGTGGGTGTCTTCGCTGACCTGATCGTTGAAACGCACCTGGAAGCCCACGCCCCGCCCCACCTCGGTCTTCAGCTCCTCGGCCACGCGGCGCGCCACCGCGCGGGCGGCGATCCGGCGCGGCTGGGTGCAGCCGATCATGCCGGCCACGCCACGCCCGGCTGCCAGGCACAGCTTGGGCAACTGGGTGGTCTTGCCGGACCCGGTCTCGCCGGCGATCACCACCACCTGGTGCTTGCGGATCAGCTCGATGATGCGCTCGCCCTCACGGGCGATCGGCAGGGACTCGTCCAGCGTCACGGCAGGCACGGTGGACTGGCGGCGCTCGCGGGTGGCGATGGAGGCGTTCAATGCTTGTTCGAAGGCCTGCCGTGCGCCGGCATCAGCCGGCTTGCCCTGCCAGCGCGACCACAGCCCATGCAGCCGGCCGCGGTCGCGGCTCAGCGCGCGGTCGAGCGATCGCCGTGCCTGCTCGAGGGCGACACGGTCGGGGCTGGCAGGGGAAGGATCGCGGGAAGTCGTCATCTTTACAGCAAGCGCTTGAAACTTTTTGCTCACGCCACATGTTCTAGTGTGTCTATTGTGCCGTCTCAACCCACCCTCAGGAGAATCCGCATGGCCAAGCCGAAGACCAAGCCCGCCAAAACCAAGGCCGCGCCCGTCACCGCGCCGCTCGCATCGGCCCCGTCGGCGCCGAACATCGATATCGGGATCAGCGGCGGCGAACGCAAGAAGATCGCCGACGGCCTGTCGCGTTTCCTGGCCGACAGCTACACGCTGTACCTGAAGACCCACAATTTCCACTGGAACATCACCGGCGCGATGTTCAATTCGCTGCATACGATGTTCGAGACGCAGTACACCGAGCAGTGGACGGCGCTGGACGAGATCGCCGAGCGCATCCGCGCGCTGGGGTTCAATGCACCGGGTTCGTACCGCGAGTTCGTCAACCTGACCTCGATCCCGGAAGAGCCGGGCCTGAGCGACAGCGCCGATTGGCGCGAGATGGTCCGCCAGCTGGTGGTGGGCAACGAGGCGGTCTGCCGCACGGCACGCAAGGTGCTGGACATCGCCGACGACGCCGATGACGCGCCGACCGAGGACCTGCTGACGCAGCGCCTGCAGATCCACGAGAAGTACGCCTGGATGCTGCGTTCGCTATTGCAGTAGCCCTCGTCCCGTAGCGGCCACCCAACCTCTGGGTGGCCGCCCCCTTGCACGGAGGGCGGTACGCTATATTGGCCCCCGGCTCCATAGGGCCGATCGCAGGGGTGCGTACAACGTGAATACACTGAAATTGATAGGCGGGGGCCTGTTAGCTTCCGCTTGTTGCTGTGTGTCGGCGACTGAGTATCGTCTTTTTCTGTCCCAGAACTTGAATCTTCCTGGACAAGTGATCGCCAATGTGGCGCTGGGCGACGTGAATGGCGATGGATTGGACGATATCGTCGCGACGTCGCGCAGCGAGCAATATCTGGACGGCGCGTTCGCGCATCTTGTCTCGGTTTTCATCAACCGGAACGGCTCGTTCCAGGCTACTCCGCTGCAGATACCCACTTACCGCGGCTTCGTCGAAAGCAATCCCATCCTGCTGGAAGATCTCGACCATGACGGGAAGGCCGAAATCATAGTAGGCAAACTCAAGGGCATTGCAGTCCTGCGAGAGACGGTACCAGGCCAGTTCTCCCTCACGCCCCATGAAGGGATTAACGAATGCCGCTATGCGGTGTCCGGCGACCTGAACAGCGATGGCAACACGGACGTCATTTGCCATGACTGGAAGACGTCCGCGAACGTATTCCTGGGCACGGACGCAGCGGGCTTCCGTAACAGCGTCTACGTGCCGACACCTGCCGGCAACTACACGGACAGTTACAAGCAGATGCAGTTGAAGGACGTGACCGGCGACGGAGCGCCGGATTTCCTGATTACCGCCTCGTCCGTCAACAGCTTTTTCGTTCACGAGAACGATGGGTATGGCAACCTGCTCACTGCGCGCGCCTACCCACATCCAAGAGGCATGACCGTCTGGCCGGCCTCGATCGAGGCCCTAGATATCGATGGAGATGGTGCAACCGAGATTGTCACCGCGAACCCCTACAACCAGCCGGATGCCCGCCTCTACGTCTACCGCCGCCAAAACACGGGCTTTTTTGAGCTCTCGACCAGCCTGCCTCTCCATGACAGTACGACGGCACTCCGTGCCCACGATGTGGATGGAGATGGAGACGAGGACCTGGCTGCGGGGCATTTCGAGTTCAATGCCGTCGGCTGGCTGCTGAACGAGGATGGCCGACTTGAGAGCGAGAGGCTCTCGACAGCCACTGGCTTCGCCGGGCACGCCAACGCCATCGCCCTTGGTCGCATCGACGGCGATGATTGTGCCGACATGGCTGTAGCGCTGACTGGGGCCATCGCAATCGGCCGAGGAATCTGCGTACTCCGCATCAGGGCCGACTACAACGGCGACGAGCGATCGGACATTGCCTGGCACAATCGGGGCAACGGACAGGGCTCCTTGTGGTACTCGGCCAACGCCCAGACCCAGCGCAGCCTGCGCACGGTCACGGACAGGGCGTGGACCGTCGCCGGTCGCGGGGATTTCGATGGGGACGGCTCTTCCGACCTGCTGTGGCGCAACAGCACCACCGGCGCCAATGCCATCTGGAAAGGCGGCGACTATGCCTGGCAGATTCCCGTCACTACCGTTACCAATACCCAGTGGGCGGTGGCCGGGATAGGAGACTTCAATTTCGATGGCAGGGACGACATTTTCTGGCGCAACGCCAGTACCGGCGCCAACGTCATCTGGCATTCCGGAGACTCGACTACGCAGCAATCCGTAATGGGCGTATCCGGAAACAAGTGGCAGGTCGCGGACATCGGCGACTTCGACGGCGATGGTCGGGACGACGTCCTTTGGCGCAACACCAGCACGGGCGCCAACACCATCTGGAAAGCCGGCAACTATGAAGCCCAGCAACCGATGACCCCGGCGATGACGGCCTGGAGAGTCGCGGGATCCGGCGACTTCGACGGCGATGGCCGGGATGACGTGGTCTGGCGCCATGCAACCACGGGAGCCAATGAGCTATGGCCGGGAGGCAATGCCACCAGCAAGATCTCACTCACCAGCGTGACCAACCTCGCCTGGCAGGTCGTGGCAGCCGGCGACTACGACGGTGACGGGAAGGACGACCTCCTGTGGCGCAATCCCTCCAATGGGCAGAACGTCATATGGAGATCGGCCAACTACAACCAACAGCTCAAGGTCGACCCGCGAACGGGCGCCGACTGGAGGGTTACACCGTGATCGCACACTCCGCCCTCCGTCACTCCATTTTCAAGCCCACGATGAAGTCGTCGATCAGGGCGGCGATTGCTGCCACCCTCTTCATCGCTTGCGCTTTGTTGTCCGCGCATGCATCAGCGAGACACATCGATTTCCTGGAATCCTGGATTTACTTCGACTTCAATGCCACTCCCGCCGTGACTATCGGCGACGTGAATGGGGACGGGCGTGAAGATCTCGCCCTCTTGCTCAACCTTGATGGCACCCCTGAATTGCAGGTTCACCTGCAGAACTCATCAGGCAGCCTCGGCACGGGCATGCGACAGGGCCCCCTGCGGAATGCCGACTACACCACCGCGCGAGCAGTCGATCTGAATGCCGATGGCAGAAAGGAAATCATCGTCGGCCTTGAGCGCGGGTTACTCGTATACACGTGGGATGGCAACGGTGGGTTCCGTGCAACTACATATGCATCCGATGCGGGCTGTCCCTACGCTGCCACCGGCGACCTGAACCTCGACGGATTCCCTGACGTCGCATGCCTGGACCACCAAGGCGTTGCCAGCCTCTACATCAACAACACACGATCAGGATTCGCGCCGTCCACCAGCTTCCAGACGGCAGGGCTGGGCCATTTCAATAGTGCATCCCACGTGCAACTGAAAGATGTCACAGGCGACGGATGGCCGGACATGTTGATCGCATCGGGCATGACCAACAGCTTCTTCGTATACCCCAACCACCGGATGGGAGGCTTCTGGCCAGCATACGCTTACCCGTACCCGGAAGACGTCGATCTCTACTCCCATACCATCGAGGCAATGGACACGGATGGCGACGGATCGCTGGAGATAATCGTCGCGAAGACATGCAATTCGCCGTGCCCACGGATACTCGTTTACAGGCGCACCAGCAATGGAAGCTTTACGCTCGCGAAGCGCCTGGAGACCTACGACGGTCCGGGAATGCTCCTGGTGCAAGACCTCGATGGTGATGGACTCGACGATCTCCTGGTAAGCCACTCTGGCTGGTTTGCGGTGGGGCGATACATGTCCGTGAACGGCCAACTGGCGAGCCACGAGCGTCTTGCTCCCATCCGTACAACCCACGGGACGAACATCATGGCCTTGGGGGACCTCAACGGAGATGGATGCAACGACATCGTGACCGGCGGCCTCAGCGTCCAGATCAATTTCGGCGTTTGCCTGTCCGGGGCTGCAGCCGACTACAACGGCGACGAGCGATCAGACATTGCCTGGCACAATCGGGGCAACGGACAGGGCTCCTTGTGGTACTCGGCCAACGCCCAGACCCAGCGCAGCCTGCGCACGGTCACGGACAGGGCGTGGACCGTCGCCGGTCGCGGGGATTTCGATGGGGACGGCTCTTCCGACCTGCTGTGGCGCAACAGCACCACCGGCGCCAATGCCATCTGGAAAGGCGGCGACTATGCCTGGCAGATTCCCGTCACTACCGTTACCAATACCCAGTGGGCGGTGGCCGGGATAGGAGACTTCAATTTCGATGGCAGGGACGACATTTTCTGGCGCAACGCCAGTACCGGCGCCAACGTCATCTGGCATTCCGGAGACTCGACTACGCAGCAATCCGTAATGGGCGTATCCGGAAACAAGTGGCAGGTCGCGGACATCGGCGACTTCGACGGCGATGGTCGGGACGACGTCCTTTGGCGCAACACCAGCACGGGCGCCAACACCATCTGGAAAGCCGGCAACTATGAAGCCCAGCAACCGATGACCCCGGCGATGACGGCCTGGAGAGTCGCGGGATCCGGCGACTTCGACGGCGATGGCCGGGATGACGTGGTCTGGCGCCATGCAACCACGGGAGCCAATGAGCTATGGCCGGGAGGCAATGCCACCAGCAAGATCTCACTCACCAGCGTGACCAACCTCGCCTGGCAGGTCGTGGCAGCCGGCGACTACGACGGTGACGGGAAGGACGACCTCCTGTGGCGCAATCCCTCCAATGGGCAGAACGTCATATGGAGATCGGCCAACTACAACCAACAGCTCAAGGTCGACCCGCGAACGGGCGCCGACTGGAGGGTTGTGCGATAGAATAAACGCGTTGGCGAAACGATCGAATTTCGAGTGGAAATGAAAGAAGGCGACATGCATGCCGCTTCATTGGAGGCGCTGAAGCGCGTCTTCGGTTACAGCGCCTTCCGTGGTCACCAGCAGACCATCGTCGAACACCTCGCCGCCGGCCACGATGCCCTGGTACTCATGCCGACCGGTGCCGGCAAATCGCTGTGCTACCAGGTGCCGGCGCTGCTGCGTAAAGGCACCGGCATCGTCGTCTCGCCGCTGATCGCGCTGATGCAGGACCAGGTGGACGCCCTGCGCCAACTCGGCGTGCGCGCGGCGTTCCTGAACTCCTCGCTGGAGGCCGCCGAAGCCGCACAGGTCGAACAGGCGCTGCTCAATGGCGAACTGGACCTGCTGTACGTCGCGCCGGAACGCCTGCTGACCGGCCGCTTCCTGTCGCTGCTGGACCGCAGCCGGATCGCCCTGTTCGCCATCGACGAGGCGCATTGCGTCTCCGCCTGGGGCCACGACTTCCGCCGCGAATACCTGGAACTGGCCCTGCTGCACGAACGCTGGCCGGACGTGCCACGCATCGCATTGACCGCAACCGCCGACCCGCCCACCCAGCGCGAGATCGCCGAGCGGCTGAACCTGGTGGACGCCGAGAAATTCATCAGCTCGTTCGACCGCCCCAACATCCGCTACACCGTGGTGCAGAAGGACAACGCCCGGCACCAGCTGCGCGACATGCTGCGCAAGCACAAGGGCGAGGCCGGCATCGTCTACTGCCTGTCGCGCAAGCGCGTCGAGCAGTTCGCCGACTACCTGGCCGAACAAGGCTTCAATGCGCTGCCCTACCACGCCGGGCTGGATGCCAGCGTCCGCGCGCACAACCAGCGCCGCTTCCTGCGCGAGGATGGCATCGTCATGGTGGCGACCATCGCCTTCGGCATGGGCATCGACAAGCCCGACGTGCGCTTCGTCGCGCACGTGGACCTGCCCAAGTCGATGGAGGGCTACTACCAGGAAACCGGCCGTGCCGGCCGCGATGGCGAGGCCGCCGAAGCGTGGCTGTGCTACGGGCTGGGCGACGTGGTGCTGCTGAAGCAGATGATCGAGCAGTCCGAGGCCGGCGAGGAACGCAAGCGACTGGAACGGCGCAAGCTGGACCAGTTGCTGGGCTACTGCGAATCGACCCAGTGCCGGCGGCAGGTGCTGCTGGCGGGCTTCGGCGAAACCTATCCCCACGATTGCGGCAACTGCGACAACTGCCTGAGCCCGGCCGAGACCTGGGACGCCACCGAGGCCGCGCAGAAGGCGCTGAGCTGCGTGTACCGCAGCGGCCAGCGCTTCGGCGTGAACCATGTGATCGATGTGCTGCGCGGCAGCCAGAGCGAACGCATCCAGCAGTGCGGTCACGAACACCTGACCACCTACGGCATCGGCAAGGACCTGGATGCCACCACGTGGCGCAGCGTGTTTCGCCAGCTGGTGGCCTGCGGGCTGCTGGAAGTGGAGGCCGAGTTCGGCAGCCTGCGCCTGACCGAAGGCAGCCGCGCCGTGCTGAGGGGCGAGCGGCGCCTGCAGTTGCGCAAGGAACAGCGCGAGCGCCGCGAACGCGAGCGTGGCCCGCGCAGCGGGCTGCCGGTGGAGGCCGCTGACCTGCCGCGTTTCCAGCTGTTGCGCGACCTGCGCGCGCAGCTGGCACGCGAGCAGAATGTGCCGGCCTACGTCATCTTCCACGACAGCACGCTGCGCAACATCGCCGAACTGCAGCCCGCCACCCTGGACGAACTGGGTCGGGTGGGCGGCATTGGCGGGGCCAAGCTGGAGCGCTATGGGCAGCGCGTGCTGGAGGCACTGGCTACGGCCGGCTGAAGTTCCCGACCGCCGATCGCCGCCATCAGCCGGCATTCAATCCACGGCTGTTAGGTTTCCATGCAGGTCCGCCACCCGGCGCACCACCGCTCCGGGATTCCCCATGAAGACCCTGCCCCTCGCACTGCTGGCCCTGCTGACCACCGTGCCCGCGTGGGCGCAGTCGAGTGCGGAGGCGTTGGACCTCAGCCTGCCGCAGGCAGCGGCCTACGCCAAGGATCCGCCCGGCACGTGGTACGGCGACACCCGGCCGACGCGACCGAAATCGACGGCACCCACAACGCCCGTCGACCCCTGCGTCTGGTATGGCGATGACGACGGAGACGGCGTCTCGGGCAGCGTGACCACCGGCATCGGCTACAGCAAGGGGCACGGCCGCAGCACCTACAACGCGGTCAACCTCAACCTGTGCAAGACCACGTACAACGACGAAGGCAAGCCGCGCACGTTCAACTTCAACATCAACGTCGACCGCTATGACGGTCCCGGCGGCTACTACGGCCCCTACGATGCCTATCCCGGCGGGCCGATGATGCGCGGCACGCCGCGCCGCTAACGCGGCAGCAGTTCGAAACCTACCGCCTCGCCAACGGCGCTCGACGGCGCCACCCACAGGTCGAACAGGCCTGGCTCGGCCACCGGACGATTGTCTACGCCGTGGAATTCCACGTCGGCACGGGTCAGGGTGAACTCCACGTCCTGCGATTCGCCCGCTGCCAGCGTGATCTTGCGGAAACGCTTCAATTCGCGCACGGGCCGCACGCGGCTGGCGGTACGGTCGCGCAGGTAGAGCTGCACCACTTCTTCCCCCTCGCGCGTGCCGACATTGGTGATGCGGGTGCGGATGGTCAGCGTGTCGTCCCAGCCGAGCGCTCCGGTGCTGAGCTGCGGTACACCGTAATCGAAGCGCGTGTACGACAGGCCGTGGCCGAACGGATACAGCGCGGCGTGCGTCACCTCGCGCCAGCGCGTCTGGAAGGCGCGAGGCGTGCCGGGCACGTTGGGACGCCCGCTGGCGGGATGGTTGTAGAAGTACGGCTGCTGGCCTGCATCCTGCGGGAAGCTCACCGGCAGGCGCGCGGACGGGCTGTAGTCGCCGAACACCACGTCGGCCAACGCCGGCCCGGTCTGCGTACCGAGGAACCAGGTGACCAGGATCGCCTGCGCATCGCGTACCGCGCCCTCCAGCGCCAGCGCGCGGCCATTGCGCAGCAGCACCACGACTGGCGTGCCGGTGGCGGCCACCGCCTCCGCCAGCCGCTGCTGCGGGGCTGGCAGCACGATCTGCGTGCGCGACTGTGCTTCGCCGGAAAATTCGTGCGGCTCGCCCACGGCCAGCAACACCACGTCGGCACCGTGCGCAGCGGCGACCGCGGCGTCGATGCCACCGTCGAGAGCCTCCTCGATACCGCTGCCCGGCACCACCGTCAGCGCGGATGGATCATCCAGCGCGGCGAGCAGCCCGGTTTCCAGATCGACCATGCGCGCAGCGTCACCGAAGATGTTCCAGCAGCCACCGAGGTTGGCGGTGTCCTGCGCAAACGGACCGATCAGCGCGATGCGCTGGCCGGACTTCTTCAGCGGCAAGAGGTCGCCGTCGTTCTTGAGCAACACGATGGAGCGCCGCGCGCAGTCTCGCGCCAGTGCATCGTGCACGGGGATGTGCGACTGGTCGGCTTCGCGTTCCGCGTCCAGGCAACGGTAGGGATCGTCGAACAAGCCAACAGCAGCCTTTACGTGCAGTACGCGCCGCACCGCCTCGTCCACTTCGGCCATCGTCAGCCGGCCCTGCTCGACCAGCGTGGCGACATGGCCTGCATAGATGCCGCTCTGCAGGCTCATGTCCAGGCCGGCCGACAGCGCCTTTTGCGCCGCGTCGGCTTCGTCGCTGGCGTAGCCATGCGCGACCAGCTCCAGGTCCGAGGTGTAGTCGGAGACCACGAAGCCCTCGAACTTCCATTCGCCGCGCAGGATGTCGGTCAGCAATTCGCGGTTGGCCGAGGCCGGCACGCCGTTGATGTCGTTGAACGAACTCATCAGCGTCAGCGCGCCGGCGTCGATGGCGGCCTTGAACGGCGGCAGGTGCACGTCGCGCAGCGTCTGCGGCGCCATGTCCACGAAGTTGTAGTCCAGGCCGGCCGAGATGGCGCCATAGGCGGCGAAGTGCTTGGGCGTGGTCAGCAGCGAATCGGGGGCGGTCAGGTCGGTGCCCTGGAAGCCGCGCACGCGCGCTGCCGCGAGCTCGCACGACAGATGGACGTCTTCGCCGGAAGTTTCGGCCACGCGGCCCCAGCGCTGGTCGCGCGCGATGTCGACCATCGGTGCGAACGTCCAGTGGATCCCGGCGGCAGTGGCTTCCTTGGCGGTCGCGCGCGCGGTGCGTTCGGCAAGGTCCGGCTCGAAGCTGGCGGCTTCGCCCAGCGGAATCGGGAACACGGTCCGCATGCCGTGGATCACGTCGGCGCCCAGCAGCAGCGGAACACCCAGCCGGCTCTCTTCCACCGCGATGCGCTGCGCCTCGCGGCCTTCCGCCGCGCCCACGCCATTGAACAGCGCGCCCACGCGGCCGCTGCGGATCTGCTCACGCACCTGCTCGGCATCACGGGCGAAGGTTTCCGGATTCACCTCGAAGGCGAACGGCCGCAGCGCATCGGCGAAGGCGCCGAGCTGGCCGATCTTCTCCTCCAGCGTCATGTCGGCGATCAGGCCCTCGATCCTTCGCTGATGCGGCATGTAAGCGATCCTCCCGGGAACGCAGGTGTTACGGGGAAGCCATTATGAAAACGTTTACAGTCATGGTCAAACCCGCCAGACCCCTGCCCGGACCACCCTCGCCAGGGCATCCCGGGCCACATTCCGCCGGCTCAGCCCGCCATGCCGGAGTGCCGCAACAGGGCGTCGATGCGCGGCGCACGACCGCGGAAGGCACGGAAATTCTCGGCCGCACTGCGGCTGCCGCCGCGCGCCAGGACTTCATGGCGGAACCGCGCGCCGGTGTCGGCGACCTGGGCCGGCGCCTCCTCGAAGGCCGCGTAGGCATCGGCGCTGAGCACCTCGGCCCACTTATAGCTGTAGTAGCCCGCCCCGTAGCCGCCGGCGAAGATGTGGCTGAACTGGTGGGGGAAGCGATTCCACGCCGGCGGGTGGTTCACCGCCACTTCTCCGCGCACGCGATCCAGCACTGCGAGCACGCTGTCGGAGGCGGCATCGAAGCCACTGTGAAGCTGCATGTCGAACAGACCAAACTCCAGTTGTCGCACGGTGGCCATGCCACTCTGGTAGTTCTTGGCTTCGACCATCCTGTCGAACAGCGCGCGCGGCAGCGGCTCACCGGTATCCACGTGCGCGGTCATCGCCTGCACGCGCTCCCATTCCCAGCAGAAGTTCTCCATGAACTGGCTGGGCAACTCCACCGCATCCCATTCCACGCCATTGATGCCGGCGATGCTCAGCTCGCCCACCTGCGTGAGCAACTGGTGCAGGCCGTGACCCATCTCGTGGAACAGCGTCGTCACGTCGTTGTGGCTGAAGGTGGCCGGCTTGCCGTCCATGCCCTTGCCGAAGTTGCAGACCAGGTAGACGATCGGCGTCTGTGCGCCACGGGTGGTATCGCGACGGTTGCGGCAGTCGTCCATCCATGCGCCACCCCGCTTGCCCTCGCGGGCATACAGATCGAGATAGAACTGGCCCACCAGCGTGCCGTCGCCATCGATAAGCCGGTAGAAGCGAACGTCGGGATGCCAGGTCGGCGCCTGGTCCTGCGCGACGCGCAGGCCATACAGATCGCCGATCACGCCGAACAGGCCCGCCAGCACCGCCGGCTCGGTGAAGTACTGCTTCACCTCCTGCGCGGAGAAGCTGTAGCGCGCCTGCTTCAGTTTCTCGCTGGCGTAGGCCAGGTCCCAGGCTTCGACGGTTTCCAGGCCGAGCTGCTCGCGCGCGAAGTCCTCCAGCTCCTCTCGGTCGCGCTGCGCATGCGGCTTGGCACGTGCGGCCAGGTCACGCAGGAACTGCAGCACTTCGTCCGGGGTATCGGCCATCTTGGTCGCCAGCGAGTATTCCGCATAACTGCCGAAGCCAAGCAGCGTGGCCAGTTCCGCGCGCAACGCGAGGATGCGGTCGATCAGCGTGGAATTGTCCAGCGCCGCGTTGTCGGCGAGCTCCGATGCGCGCACGGCGTTGGCGTGGTACAGCGTCTCGCGCAGCGCGCGGTCATCCGCGTACGCCTGCACCGGCAGAAAGCACGGCATCTGCAGGGTGAACTTCCAGCCCGGCTCGTCGTCGGCCTTGGCCGCGGCGCGCGCTGCGGCCACCACGTCCGCCGGCAGGCCTCCGAGGTGCTGCTTGTCCTTGATCCAGAATTCGTACTCGTCGGTGGCGTCGAGCACGTTCTGCGAGAACGTCGCCGACAGGCCGGCGAGTTCCTCCTTCACTTCGGCGAAGCGTGCCTTCTGTGCGTCCGGCAACTCCGCGCCGCCCAGGCGGAAGTCGCGCAAGGCATTGTCCAACACCTTGCGGCGTGCTTCACCGTATTGCGCCGCTTCGGGTGCGTCCGCCAATGCGCGATACTGGCGGTACAGCGCCAGGTTCTGCCCCAGTGCGCTCCAGAAGCGCGTCACCTTGGGCAACTGGGTGTTGTAGGCGCTGCGAAGCGCGGGGGTATTCGCCACCGCTTCCAGGTGCGTCACCTGGTTCCAGGCGCGGGCCAGGCGCTCGGTGGCGTCATCCAGCGGCACGACGAATGCATCCCACGTCACCGGGGCAACGGCTTCCGCCGCTCTCACGGCCGCATCGGCCTCGGCCAGCAACTGGTCGATGGCAGGCGCGATGTGCTCCGGCCGGATCGCGTCGAAACGCGGCAGGCCTGAGAAGTCGAGCAACGGATTGGTCATGGGAATACCTTCTGCAATGGGAGATCAGTTCGGCCAGTCGGCCTGCGCCAGCGGGGGCAGCCCGCGTCCGGCAACGGCCGCAGCGATGGCATCGTCGCTCTCCACGATGGGGATGCCGCGCTCCAGATACCAGTCCCGGTTGTAGTAGCTATGCGCGTAGCGTTCACCGCTGTCGCACAGGATGCTGACGATGGAGCCAGCCAGGCCTTCGTCGCGCATGCGCGCGGCGGCCGCGAGGATGCCGACGAAATTGGTGCCGGTTGATCCGCCCACGCGCCGCCCCAGCACCGCGCTGACATGGCGCATGGCGCCCAGGCTCAGCGCATCCGGCACCTTGAGCATTGCATCGATGCAAGCCGGGATGAAGCTCGGTTCGCAGTGCGGGCGACCGATGCCTTCGATGCCGGAGCCGCGCCCGCAGGTCAGCGTGGTGTCATCGCAGCCCCCGCACGCGCCCCGGTACTGGTCGAAGAACACCGAATGCTCCGGGTCCGCGCACAGCACGCGCGTCGGATGCCGGCGGTAGCGCACGTAACGCCCCAGCGTGGCACTGGTTCCGCCGGTGCCCGGACTGCACACGATCCATGCCGGGACCGGATGCGGCTCGGCCTCCATCTGTTTGAAGATGGATTCGGCGATGTTGTTGTTAGCGCGCCAGTCGGTGGCGCGTTCGGCATAGGTGAACTGATCCATGAAATGGCCCCCGGTCTCGCGCGCGAGTTGCCGCGATACGGCGTTGATCGCGCCCGCCTCCTCGACCAGATGGCAGCGACCGCCCTGGAACTGGATCGCGGCGACCTTGTCCGGCGACGTGGACGACGGCATCACGGCGATGAACGGCAGCCCCAGCAGCCGCGCGAAATAGGCTTCGGACACGGCCGTCGAGCCGCTGGACGCCTCGATCACCGGCGCGCCCTCGCGCAGCCAGCCATTCGCCAGCGAGTACAGGAACAGCGAGCGCGCCAGCCGGTGCTTCAGGCTTCCGGTCGGATGGCTGGATTCGTCCTTGAGATAGACGTCGATGCCGGGAAAACCAGGCAACGGCAGCGGGATAAGGTGGGTATCGGCGGACCGGTTGAAGTCCGCTTCGATGCGCTGGATCGCCTGCGCCGTCCAGTCACGCGCTGCCGTGGTCACGCCGATTTCCTCGCGGGCGCCGACGCGAATTCGGCGCGATGATGACGCGGCGGGATGTGCGTGGTGGGCCGTGAAGGATTCGAACCTTCGACCAAAAGATTAAAAGTCTTCTGCTCTACCGACTGAGCTAACGGCCCGGGAACGCATCCCGGCCTTGCACCGGGACGCGCATTCTAACGCATCGTCCGCGATGGGGCGAAACCCGCCCGGTTCACGCGTAGTGCGTGGGGTCCGGCACGCCGGCATCGGCGAAACCCGCGGCGCGCAGGCGGCACGCATCGCAGTGGCCACAGGCGCGGCCCTGCCCATCGGCCTGGTAGCAGGACACCGTCTGCGCGAAGTCGACGCCCAGCCGCACACCCTCGCGCACGATATCGGCCTTGCTCATGTGCAGCAGCGGCGCCTGGATGCGCAGGCCCGCCCCCTCGACACCCGCCTTGGTGGCCAGGTTGGCGAGCTTCTCGAAGGCTTCGATGAATTCCGGGCGGCAGTCCGGATAGCCGGAGTAATCCACCGCGTTGACGCCGCAAAAAATGTCGCTGGCACCCAGCACCTCGGCCCAGCCCAGCGCGACGGACAGCATGATGGTGTTGCGGGCGGGCACGTAAGTGACCGGGATACCCGGGCCGCCGGCTTCGGGCACGTCGATGTCGTCGGTCAGCGCCGAGCCACCGATGCTGCGCAGGTCTACATGCACGGTCTTGTGGGCAACGGCGCCGAGTGACTCGGCGACGCGCGCGGCGGCATCCAGTTCGGACGTGTGCCGCTGGCCGTAGCGCACGCTCAGCGCGTGCACGGCGAAACCCTGCTCACGGGCGATGGCGACGACGACGGCGGAATCCATGCCACCGGAGAGAAGGACGACGGCGTTTTTCATGGGGTTCGCGATTCGTTATGAAGGTTACGGGGCCGGGGGGCAGGCTCGTCATCCCAGCGCATGCTGGGATCCATGTTGCCGTCGCGTCCGCTCATTGTCCAAGCGAAGAGCGAATGGATCCCAGCGTGCGCTGGGATGACGGCAACCTCTACGGATCAACGCCCCGGCTCGTCATTCCACAGCAGCTTGTGCAACTGCATCTGGAAGCGCACGGGCAGGCGATCTTCGATGATCCAGTCCGCCAGCGAACGCGGCTCCAGCTCGGACTTGCTGGGCGAGAACAGCACGTCGCAACGTTGGGCCAGGCGATGTTCCGCGAGCATGCCGCGCGCCCACTCGTAGTCGGCGCGGCCGCAGAGCACGAACTTCACCTGGTCGCGCGCCGTCAGCAACGGCAGGTTCTCCAGCCGGTTGCGGGCCATTTCTTTCGAGCCGGGCGTCTTCAGGTCCACCACGCGCGACACGCGCGGGTCCACGTCGGCGATGTCGATGGCGCCGGAGGTCTCCAGCGAGACGTCATGGCCGGCGTCGCACAGTTTTCGCAGCAACAGCAGGCAGCGCTTCTGCGAGAGCGGTTCGCCGCCGGTCACGCAGACATGGCGGACGCCATGGCGGGCGACCTCGGCCACGATGTCGTCGATCTCGCGCCACTGCCCGCCATGAAAGGCGTAGGCAGTGTCGCAGTACTGGCAGCGCAGCGGGCAGCCGGTCAGACGGACGAAGACCGTCGGCCAGCCGACCGCATTCGCCTCTCCCTGCAGGGAGAGGAAGATCTCGGTGATCTTGAGGCGTTCCAGCGGGGACTGGACGATCTCGCTGGGGCGGGCGGCGTCATTCATGGGGTGCGCATGATACGCCCTGCCGGCCCGGCGGCCCCAAGAGGGGCCGGGGACGGCGTTTCTTCAGCGCAGGCGGCCGAGCTGGATGGCGCGCAGTCGGTCGTCGGCGGTGCGGGCGACGTCGGTGCCTGGATACTTGGCGACGACCTCGCCGAGGGTGCGCTCGGCTTCAGGCAATTTGCCCAAGCCGTAGTCGCAAAGGCCCATTTTCAGCAATGCACCGGGCGCCTTGTCGTGGGTGGGGTACTGCGCCAGCAACGCACGGAACTGGTCGGCGGCAAGCGCGTAGTTCTGGGTGACGTAATAGCTCTCGCCCAACCAGTACAACGCGTTGGGCGCATACACGCCACCGGGGTAGAGCTGGAGGAAACTGGTGAACAGCTGCGCGGCATCGGCGTACTCGCCCGCCTTCAGGCGGTCGAAGGCGACGTTGTACGCGGTGCGCTCATCGCCGGCAGCGGACATTGCCCCCATGTCGCCATGGACGCTGGGGGGCTGCTCGGTGGTCGCTACCGTAGCGGACGCCGACGCGGTGGTGGTCGGCGGAGATACGGGAGTCTGGCTGCCCAGGGGGGGGCTGACCGGCGTCGTGCCCTCCGGCGTCGGCGCCGCACCGCCCTCCAGGCGGTTGAGGCGACCGTCCAGGTCGAGGTACTGGTCGCGGGTCCGCTGCTTGAGCTGCTCGTTCTCGTTCTGCAGCTGTTCCAGCTGCGCACGCAGTTCGCGCAACTCTGCTTCCTGCTGCGTGAGCTTGTTGAGCAGGTCGAGGTTCTGTTGCGGATTGTTGGCCTTCGCTTCCAGCGCCGCAACGCGGTCAGCCAGGCTGACGCGTTGCGCCTGGGCGGGGGCGGCGGCCACCAGGGCCGCCGCCAGTACCAGCATGTACTTCTTCGCGATCATCGTGGCGATGACGACTTACTTCGCCGTGTACACGATCTCGACGCGACGGTTCTGCGACCAGCAGGACTCGCTGGAGTCGGTGCAGACCGGACGCTCTTCGCCGTAGCTGACCACGGTCAGCTGGGCGGCCGAGCCACCGCTGGCCTGCAGGGCCGAGTTCACCGCATTGCCGCGGCGCTCGCCGAGACCCAGGTTGTACTCGCGGCTGCCGCGCTCGTCGGCATGGCCTTCCAGCGAAATGCGCGAGGACGGACGGTCACGCAGGTACTTGGCGTGGCAACCCATGATGGCCTGGAACTCCGGCTTCAGGGCGTCCTGGTCGAGGTCGAAGTAGACCACGCGCTGGCGCAGGCAGGCGTCGGTGTCCAGGTCGTTCGGGCCGTAGACGCCCGAGGTGGTCGGCGTGGTCGGGGTGGTTGGCGTCGTCGTGGTGGTGTCGGTCGGCGCTTCCGGCTTGACGGCTTTCTTGCAGCCTGCCAGCACGGCAACGGACATCAGGGACAGCATCAGAACACGGGCGGTGTTGTTCATGGTGATTCCTTCGTCGATAAAACGGGGGGTCAAGGGAACGGGCATTGTAGACAGAAACTTAACGCCCGGTGCGATAGGGGGACCACGCCGGCTCGCGCACATCGGCGTTGGCCACAACCAGACGCTGGCGTACGCGCGCATCGGCGGAGACCGCGTACAACACCCCCCGCCCGCCTTCGCGCGCGGCGTACAGCACCATGCTGGCGTTGGGGGCGAAGCTGGGCGATTCGTCCAGCGAGCCCGGCGACAGCGACGACCAGCGCGCGCCACCCAGGCTGCTGTCCATCAGCGAGATGCGGTAGTTGTTGCCCGCACCCTGCACCACCGCGATCTTCTTGCCGTCATACGACACGCTGGCGGTCGCGTTGTAGCTGCCGTCGAAACTCACCCGGCTCGCGCTGCCGCCGCCGGCGGGCACGCGGTAGATCTGGGGGCGGCCGCCGCGGTCGGAGGTGAAATAGATGCTGCTGCCATCCGGACTCCACACCGGCTCGGTGTCGATGGCCGAGGTGTTGGTCAGCTGGCGCAGCGACCGGCTGCCCAGGTCCATCACGTAGATCTCGGGATTGCCGCTGCGCGACAGGGTCAGTGCCAACTGGCGGCCATCCGGCGAGAACGAGGGGGCGCCGTTGATGCCGCGGAAGCCGGACACCTTCTCGCGCGCACCCGTCGAAATATCCTGGATGTAGATGGCCGAGTTGCCGCTCTCGAAGCTGACATAGGCCAGCTTCCGGCCGTCCGGGCTCCATGACGGCGACAGCAGGGGCTCGGCCGAGCGCACTACGGTCTGCGGATTGAAGCCGTCCGAATCGGCCACCATCAACGCGTAACGCGTGGCCTTGCCGGTGCCGGCGGCGGTGATGTAGGCGATGCGTGTCCAGAACGCGCCACGCACGCCGAGGATCTTCTCGTAGATGGCATCGGCCATCTGATGGGCGACGTCGCGCAAGGCGTTCGAGCGCGCCGTCATGGCCAGGCCGAGCATCCGTTCCTTCTTCGCCACGTCGAACAGTTCGTACTCGACGCGGTATCCACCGTCGCCGGCATCGACCACGCGGCCGACCACGATGTAGTCCTGGCGCAAGGCCTGCCAGGTCGGGTACTGAATCTCGCCGCCGCGCGTGGGGCGCTCGGCGATGCGGGCCTCCGGCAGCGTGCGGAAGGCGCCGGAACGCTCCAGGTCGGCGCGCACCACCGCGGACACGTCGGTCGGCGGTGCGGCGGCGCTGCCCTGATAGGGCATGGGCACCACGGTGATCGGCAGGGCCGAGGCGTTACCGCCGATGATGTCGATCTCCAGACCCTGCTGCTGGGCAGATGCCAGCACTGGAGCAAAGGTGAACAGGAGCAAGGCGAACCAGCGCAGCGGTTTCTTCATGGGCAACGACTCTGCGGTTAGGCGGGGCGGCAAAGGGATACCAGCTCACGCGTGAACGTTTTAACAATTGTGAACGGAAGGCAGCGAAACGCCGCGTGAAGTCAACGATCCCGGGCTTCGAAGTTGAGGGTCAGGGTCCTGGCGAAGACGGCCTCGAAGCCCCGGTACGGCAAGGGCCGCGCCTTCAACACCGCGCGTTCGATGGAATCCTGGCCCGCCGCGTCCATGGCACAGCCCGGCTGTACTTCCGCACTGACCACGTCGCCGCCAGGCAGCTGGCGGATCACCACGCGGCAACGGGTACCCACCGGCACCGACTCGGGGCGTGTCCACTGGCGTAGCACCGCTTCCTGGATGGCGGCGGCATAGCGCCCCCGCAGATCCTCGTCCGTCCCGCCCGCCCCCGCCGGACCGGCAGCTGGCGCAGGGGTAGACGCTGCCGCGGTGGCTGCCTGCCGCGCGCGTGCATCCGCGAGCTGACGGAGCTTCTGTTCGGCCAGCTGCGCTTCGCGGGCGGCCTGGGCGCGCTGACGACGGATCTCTTCGAGACGCTTCTTGTCGGCCTCGGCCTTCTGCGCGGCCTCAGCCGCAACCCGCTTCTGCCGGTCTTCTTCCTGCTGGGCGGCCAACCGGCGCTGCTGCTCGGCCTGTTCCTGACGCTTGCGTTCGGTCAGGTCGATCTGTTCCTGCCGGCGCTTGGCTTCCTGCTCCAGTAACGCCCTCTCCTGCGAGATGGCGTCGCGACGGGCCTCGTCCTGATCGACCTGGTCCGGCACCGGCACGCGCTCCTGCGCCTGGGCCTGGCGCTCGACGGGAGCGTCCTGCGGCGCGGGCTCGGGAATCGGCTGCGGCGGGGGGATGGTGTCTTCGGGTGCCGGCTCCTGCACGGGCTCGGGCATTGGTTGCGGCTGGAAATCGAGTGCCCGTTCGACGGCGCGCGCGTCGGCGGCCGAGACGTCGAGCGTGGCCTCCATCGACTGCGATCCGGCCGCGTTCAGACGCTCGCGATCCCACTTGAAGTACGGCGACACCAACAGCACCACGAGCAACAGCAGGTGCAGGCCGATGGCCCACGCGACCGCACGGCCCAGCCCTTCGTCCTGCGGCAGCGTCTGTCGCTGGAAGGCTTCAGCGTGCATGGCGCGTTACTGCTTGGTCCACAGGACGACGTTGGTCACCTTGGCCTTCTTCAGCGCCTCGGTGGCATCGATCACACGCTGGTAAGGAGCGTCTGCGTCTCCCGCGAGCAGCACGCGCAATTCGTTGCCCTGCTCGGCCTTGATGGGCGCCAGCATCGCCTCGAGTTGCGCCGCATCGACCGTCCGCGGCGCCTTGTCGCCCGGCAGCTGCAGCCCCAGCCGACCGTCCGGATAAGCGACGACGATGATCGGGTCGTTCTTGGTCTCCACGGCCTTGGCCGTCGACGACGGCAGCTTCACGTCCACGCTCAACGTCAGCAGCGGCGCAGTCACCATGAAGATGATCAGCAGCACCAGCATCACGTCGATGTAGGGGACGACGTTGATCTCGGATTTCAGCTTGCGCCGCTTGCGATGGAAGATGCTTCCGGCCATGGTGGGCTCCGCTTACTCGGCCGAATTCTGGCGCTGCAGGATGGAGCTGAACTCTTCGGCGAAGCTCTCGTAGCGCACCGACAGCCGCTCGACGCGGGTGGTGAAGCGGTTGTAGGCCCACACGGCGGGAATCGCCACGAACAGGCCGATGGCGGTGGCGAATAGCGCTTCCGAGATGCCCGGCGCGACGGCCGCGATGCCCGCCTGCTCACCGCTGTTGAGCATGTCGTGCATGGTCACCATGATGCCGAACACGGTGCCGACCAGGCCCACGTAGGGTGCGGTGGAGCCGATATTGGCCAACAGTTCCAGATTGCGTTCGAGCTGGTCGACTTCGCGCGTGTAGGTCACGCGCATGGCGCGCTGCGCGCCTTCCAATTGCGCGCGCCCGTCGAGGCCGCGCTTGTCGCGCAGGCGGGTGAATTCGCGAAAACCTGCTTCGAAGATTGCTTCAAGACCGGTCACCACGCGATTGCGATCCGCGGCACCGGCATACAGCTTGTGCAACTCCGCCCCGGACCAGAACCGGCCCTCGAACTCGTCGGCATCGCGGTTGGCGGTCTTGAACACTCGTGCCTTGCGGAAAATGATCACCCAGCTGATCAACGACCCGGCCAGAAGCAGCAATACGATCAACTGGACCGGCAGGCTCGCCTTGAGCATCAGGTTGATGTAGTTGATCCCGCTATGCGCCGTGGCGGCGGAAGCCTCGGCGGCAGCGGCCGCGGTCTCCGGCGGCAACGCCTCCACCACGGTGTCCTGGAAGGCCAGCAGCGTTGCGATCATCCGTTGTTCCTCGAGTCTCGGTTCGTGTTGCGTATCGGGTTAGAGCGGACGGCCCGGTGTCTCGAGCCGGCGGAATTCCTCATACAACGCCTCGGGCAGCGCAACGGGTCTGAAACCCGAGGCGCTGAGCGCGGCGACTTTCACCTCGGCGGTCAGCAGCACTTCGCCACCCCGCTCGATGGACTGGGCGAAGACCACGCTGGCCCGCTTGCATTGGTGGATGCGCGCGCTCACCTGAAGCAGATCGTCCAACCGGGCGGGGCGCAGGAAATCCAGGCGCATCGCTCGGACGGCGAACACCAGGTCGTGGGTCTGGCGCAGTTGTTCCTGGGCGTATCCACGGGCCCGCAACCATTCGGTTCGGGTCCGCTCCAGGAAAGCGACGTACTGCGCGTGGTACACCACGCCACCGGCATCGGTATCTTCCCAATAGACGCGTGTCGGAAAGATGAATGGAGCCGAATCCCCGGCGATCGTCGTCGAATCAGTCGTCAAAGCATGCGCTCCCGCACGTTGTCGTGCATACCATCCTGAAACCAGTTGTCGTCAGAAGAGCTCGCCGGGTACATCGCTCGCTTCGGGTGCGCGGCCTTTGGGCGTCAGCCCAAGGTGCAGGTAGGCCTTGCGGGTGGCCATGCGGCCGCGCGCGGTGCGCACCAGGAAGCCCTGCTGGATCAGATAGGGTTCGATGACGTCCTCCAGCGTGCCGCGCTCCTCGCTCAGCGCCGCCGCCAGCGACTCCACGCCCACCGGGCCGCCATCGAAGTTGTCCACGATGGTGCGCAGCATGCGGCGATCGAGTTCGTCGAAACCCTCCGGATCCACCTTCAGCATCTGCATCGCGGCGCGTGCGACGTCGACGTCGATGTGGCCATTGGCCTTGACCTGCGCATAGTCGCGCACACGACGAAGCAGCCGGTTGGCGATGCGCGGGGTGCCGCGCGCGCGACGAGCGATCTCCCCCGCCCCTTCCGGCACGCAGTCCATGCCCAGTATGCGGGCCGAACGCTGCACGATGCGGGTGAGTTCGTCGGGTGTGTAGAACTCCAGGCGCTGCACGATCCCGAAGCGGTCGCGCAGCGGCGCGGTCAGCAGGCCGGCGCGCGTGGTGGCGCCGATCAGGGTGAAGGGTGGCAGGTCCAGCTTGATCGACCGCGCGGCAGGCCCCTCGCCGATCATGATGTCGATCTGGAAATCCTCCATCGCCGGATACAGTACTTCCTCGACCACGGGCGACAGGCGATGGATCTCGTCGACGAACAGCACGTCATGCGGCTGCAGGTTGGTCAGCAGCGCAGCCAGGTCGCCCGCCTTCTCGATCACCGGGCCGGACGTGGAGCGCAGGTTCACGCCCAGTTCGTTGGCGATGACATGGCTCAAGGTGGTCTTGCCCAGCCCCGGCGGCCCGAAGATCAGCACATGGTCGAGCGCCTCACCGCGACCTTTCGCCGCCTGGATGTAGATGTCCAACTGCTCGCGGACCGGCTTCTGGCCCAGGTACTCGTCCAGCCGCTTGGGGCGGATGCTGGCCTCGATGGCCTCGTCTTCGCGCGTGGCGGACGAGGTGATGATGCGGTCTGCGGTCATGCGGGGATTATGCGTGAAACCGCCCGCCGTGCTTCATCTTTCCCGCGCCGCACAGGTCAGATTTCGACCTGCGCCCCCAGCTCCACCAGCCGGTTGCCGGGAATGCGGAAGAAGCCGGTCGCGGGCGCGGCATTGCGGTGCATGACGGCGAACAGCTTGTCGCGCCACACCGGCATGCCGCCGTGGCGCGCGGCCACGATGGTTTCGCGACTGGCGAAATACGTGGTCTCCATCGGGTCGAAGTACACGCCCCCCTGGTCACACGAACCCATCAGCGCTTGCGGGACATCGGGCGTCTCGGCGAAGCCATAACTGATCACCACGCGATAGAAATCATCGCCGATCGGCTCGATCTTCAGCCGTTTCTTCTTCGGCGCGTAAGGCACCGTCAGCGTCTCGACCGTGAGGAACACGTTGCGCTCGTGCAGCACCTTGTTGTGCTTCAGGTTGTGCAGCAATGCATGCGGCACCACGCCCTTGTCCGCCGTCAGGAAGATCGCCGTGCCGGGTACGCGCACGGGTGGCGCCAGCATCAGGCCCGGCAGGAAGGTGTCCAGGCGGATGCCTTCCTTCTGCACTTCGCCGTGCAGCAGTTCGCGGCCGCGGCGCCAGGTACGCATCATGGTGAAGGCGGTGATGCCGATGAACAGCGGCACCCATGCGCCGATGCCGGTGACCAGCTTGGCGCCGTTGGCGAACAGGAAGGCCAGGTCGATCACCAGGAACACGCCACACAGTGGCAGCACCCATTTACGGGAATCCGGCCAGCGCGTATAGGCCACGATCGCCAGCAACAGCGTGTCGATGAGCATGGTGCCTGTGACCGACAGACCGTAGGCCGTGGCCAGCGCACCGGAACTCTGGAAGCTCAGCACCAGCACGATCACCGCCAGGTAGAGCATCAGGTTGATCGACGGCACATAGATCTGGCCGATCGTGTCCTTCGAGGTGTACTTGATATGCAGGCGCGGCAGGTAGCCCAGCTGGATGGCCTGGCGCGTCACCGAGAACGCACCGGTGATCACCGCCTGCGACGCCACGGCTGCCGCCGTGGTCGCCAGCACCAGCATTGGAATCTGCGCCCACTCCGGGATCGACATGTAGAACGGATTGGCCACGGCTTCCGGATGCTTCAGCAGCACCGCGCCCTGGCCATAGTAGTTCAGCACCAGCGCGGGCAGCACGAAAGCGAACCAGCCCCAGCGGATGGGGCGTTTGCCGAAGTGGCCCATGTCGGCGTACAGCGCTTCGCCACCGGTCACGGTCAGCACCACCGCACCGAGGATCAGCACCGCGTGCCAGTCGTGGGTGACGAAGAAGTGCCAGGCCCAGTACGGGTTCAGCGCGGCCAGTACCGAGGGGTTGTGCGCGATGTTGTAGATGCCGAAGCCGGCCAACACGATGAACCAGATGATCATCACCGGTCCGAACGCCTTGCCCACCTTGGCCGTGCCGAAGCGCTGGAACGCGAACAGGCCGGTCAGGATGACCAGGCTGATCGGCACCACCCATTGCTTGAACACCGGCGAGACCACCTCCAGGCCCTCGACCGCGCCCAGCACGGTGATGGGCGGCGTGATCATGCCGTCACCGAAGAACAGCGCCGCGCCGAAGATGCCCAGGATGCCGACCGTGTAGCTGAGCCGCGAGCCCTTGGTGAGGCTGCGCTGGGCCAGCGCGGTCAGCGCCATGATGCCGCCCTCGCCATCGTTGTCGGCGCGCATGATGACGATGACGTACTTCAGCGTGACCACCAGCAGCAGCGACCAGAAGCCGAGCGACAGCAGCCCGCGCACGGTGTCCGCGTCCGGCGTCAGGCCGAAGTGCGGATGGAACATCTCCTTGATCGTGTACAGCGGGCTGGTGCCGATGTCGCCGAACACCACGCCGACCGCACCGGCCACCAGGGCAGCCATGCCCGCTTGCGAATGACCGTGCTGCCCGGTGTTGCCGGCGTCGGTATGGGGAGAGGAAGGGCTGGACATGGCGGCCGGGAGGGTAGCGCTCGGTGAGTGAAGAGGTGCTCTAAAGCCGCGATCAGCGCAATGCGGACTGCAGGGCCTTGCGGATGATCGTGGCGGCATCGTCGCCCGCGGCCGTCGCGTCGCGCGCCATGCGGGTCGCTTCCGCCGGCTTGTACCCCAGCTGCTGCAGCGCAATGGTGGCTTCGGACTGCGGATCGGCCGGCAGCGCGCTGATGCCGCCCACGCCGGTACCCATCAGGTCGGCCGCGCGGTCGCGCAGTTCCACCACCATGCGTTCGGCGGTCTTCTTGCCGATGCCGGGGATGCGCGTGAGCGCAGTGATGTCGCCGGCCTGCACCATGCGCGCGAACTCGTCCACGCTGGCGCCCGACAGCACAGCCAGCGCGATCTTCGCGCCCACGCCGCTGACCTTCTGCACGTCGCGGAACAGCCTGCGCTCGCCTTCGCGCAGGAAGCCGTACAGCGACACGCTGTCTTCCTTCTGCGCGTAGTGGGTGAACAGCAGCACCTCGCGGCCCACGTCCGGGAGGTCGTAATGCGTGCTCATCGGGGCTTCGAGCTCATAGCCCACGCCGCCCACGTCGATCACCAGCCACGGCGGCGACTTGTACGCCAGGATGCCGCGAAGACGTCCGATCATGGAGAAACTCCTGCGTTGCCCTGCTCCCACCGGGAGAAGGTGGCGCGACGCGCCGGATGAGGGCCGAACCGCGTCCATGGCGGCGAACAGCGGAGCGCGGTCTGCCGCATGAGTCCTCGATCATCCGGACTTCGGCTGCCCTCACCCCAACCCCTCTCCCGCCGGGAGAGGGGCTCGCTCAGCGAACGCCGACCGATCATTTCCTGCTCCAGGCCAGTTGCGAACTCACGCCCAGCCGCTTGGCCGTGGCGCGCACGTGCGCGTGGGTGATGGCGACCGCCAGCGCATCGGCGGCGTCGGCCTGCAACTTGCCATGCAGGTTCAGCATGATCCCGACCATGTGCTGGATCTGGTCCTTCTCGGCACTGCCGCGGCCGACCACGGCCAGCTTCACTTCCTTGGCCGCGTATTCGTGCACCGGCAGGTCGCGCAATACGACCGCGCTGATGGCGGCGCCGCGCGCCTGCCCCAGCTTCAATGCCGAATCGGGGTTGCGTGCCATGAACACCTTCTCGATCGCCACTTCGTCCGGCTGCCAGGTGGTGATGATGTCGGCCAGGCCATCCAGCAGGCGGCGCAGCCGCTGCGGGAAGTCGTCGGCCCCCAACAGCACCAACGGCGCATGATAGACGTGCGTGGTCTTGCCCGCCGCATCCACGTCGATGATGCCCACACCGGTACGCTGCGAACCCGGGTCGATGCCGAGGATGCGGGTCACGGGACGTGATGGCCCGTCATCACCCGTCCCCACGCACGGTGACTACGCATACGCATCCGCGCCCAACTCGGCGTTGGAGTAAACGTCCTGCACATCATCCAGGTCTTCCAGCATGTCCAGCAGCTTCTTCACCTGCACGGCGGTGTCGCCCTGCACGGCGATGTCATTGTCGGCGCGGAAGGTGATCTCGGCGTGGCCGGGCTCCAGTCCCACGGCTTCCATCGCATCCTTCACCGACGAGAATGCTTCGGGCGTGGTGACCACGTCGATGGATCCGTCATCCGGATACACCAGGATGTCGTCGGCACCGGCCTCGATCGCGGCCTCGGTGATTTTCTCTTCGTCCGCACCCGGCGCGTAGCTGAGCACGCCCAGGCGCTTGAACATGAAGGCCACCGAGCCTTCGGTGCCCATGTTGCCGCCGCACTTGCCGAACGCGTGGCGGACTTCGGCCACGGTGCGCACGCGGTTGTCGGTCAGGCAATCGACGATCACCGCGACGCCTCCCGGGGCATAGCCCTCGTAGCGGATCTCTTCGAAGACCACGCCTTCCAGCTCACCGGTCGCCTTCTTGATGGCGCGCTCGATGACGTCCTTGGACATGTTGGCCGACAGGCCCTTGTCCACCGCGGCGCGCAGGCGCGGATTGTTGGCCGGCTCGCCGCCGCCGGCGCGGGCCGCCACGCCGATCTCGCGGATGATCTTGGTGAAGATCTTGCCGCGCTTGGCGTCGGTGGCGTTCTTGCGGGCTTCGATGGACGGGCCTCTGCCCATGGTGACTTCCGGAGTGCACTGACAAGGGCGCGGATTATACGCGCCCCCATGCATACGTCAGTCCTGCCCGTCAAAGCGGCCATCACGCAGGAAACGGGCCGCCTGGCGCGCGGCATCGGCCGAGAACACCAGCCCCGTATGGCTGGCCGGCACCACGCAATGCGCGGCCAGCCCCGGCAGCCGGGTTTCATCCAGCCCGACGGTGCCATCCGATTCGCCGTCGAAGCGGGTGATCAGCCGACCGATGCCGCGCGCCACGTTCCCAGCCACCATCCCCACCGGCACCGTCCCCTGCCAGGGCACGCAACCTGCCTGCAGCAGCGCACCGCTGCGGCCGAGCACGGCCGCCGTCCATGCACGCCGGCCCAGGCTGCGGGCCGCGCCGCTGCCACACAGCGGTGACCCCAGGCAGACCATGCGCTGCACGGGCAGACCGGGCGCGCGGCGCAACGCTTCCAGTCCGATCAGCCCGCCCAGGCTGTGACCCACGAGATGCAGCGGTGGCGAACGTCGCAGCCGTTCGATCAGGGCGGTAATGGCCGGCTCCGGTCCACCCAGGATGCTGGGATAACCGAACACCTCCACCTCGAACCCTTCACGGCGCAGCCGGCGTGCGAGCGGCGTCAGCCACGACTTCGCGTTCCAGATGCCATGCACAAGCAGTAAGCGCGTCGTGGTGTCCTGCTGTTCCGTCATGCGCGGCAGTGTGGGCGAAGCCGTTGCGCCATGCCAGCGCCGTTCAATGCGTGGCATGCAGGCGCTTCCATTCGCGCGGCGATACGCCGCTGTGCGCCTTGAAGGCACGCGACAGCGCGGCCTCGCTGCCGTAGCCCACGTCGGACGCGACCACCTTCAGCGGTCGTCCCTGGCGCAGGGCTTGTTGGGCCAAGCCGACACGCCAGCCCTGCAGGTAATGGCCCGGCGTGATGCCCAGGGCTTCGCGGAAATGCGTGGCGAACACACTGCGCGACATCCCGGCCACGCGCGCCAGTTCGTCCAGCGTCCAGTCCTTCGAGGGCGCTTCGTGCATGGCGACGATGGCGTTGCGCAGGCGGGGATGGGAAAGGCCGGCCAGCATGCCGCCTTTCACTTCGCCGGTTTCCATCAGCTGGCGCAGGACCTGGATCATCACCACTTCGAACAGCCGGTTGACCAGTGCGGTGCGCCCACAGCGCTGGGTGAAGGCTTCCTCGAACAGCAATGCCAGCACATCCGATGCACCGAAGATGCCATCCAGCGGCAGGCACACCACATCGGGCAGTGCGGCGCAGATCGGATTCTGCGGGCCGCCTTCGAACGACAGGTTCGCGCAGGCCATGTCAGCGCCCTGCTCCGCATCGCTGACGAAGCGGTGCGTCATTGCCCGCGGATAGAGCAGCAGGCTGGGCCGGTCGATGCGCAGCGACGTGTTGCCGTGGAACACCTCCAGCGGCCCGCGCCGGATCAGGTGCAGCTGGCCCACGCCCGCCTCCCCTTCCAGCGTATTGATGCCGCATAGCGCACCCGCGTGGAACACCTGCGCCGTCACTGAGAAACGTTCCAGCAAGACTGCCAGCCTGTCGACCACAACGAAACTCCTGATCAAGTTTTCAGGATTCTACATCACCCTTCGTACTGCCCGGCGGCGCAAAGTACACCTCACCGGACGACACCTCGTCTGGACCACCCACTCCCCAGAAGGAACACCGCCATGTCCATCGAAAAGATCCTCTACACCGCCACCGCCACCGCCACGGGCGGCCGAGAAGGCCAGGCCACCTCGTCCGACGGCGTGCTGGACGTCAAGCTGTCCACCCCGCGCGAACTGGGCGGCGCCGGCGGCGACGGCACCAATCCGGAACAACTCTTCGCAGCCGGTTACTCGGCCTGCTTCCTGGGCGCGCTGAAGTACGTCGCCGGCAAGCAGAAGGTCGCCCTGCCCCCGTCCACCACCGTCACCGGCAAGGTCGGCATCGGCCAGATTCCCACCGGTTTCGGCATCCAGGCCGAGCTGACCATCGCCGCCCCGGGCGTCGCCCGCGAGCAGCTGCAGGCCCTGGTCGACGCCGCCCACATCGTCTGCCCGTACTCCAACGCCACGCGCGGCAACATCGACGTGACGCTGGTGCTGGCCGACTGACCTTTCTTCCTGACCCACCACTTCCCACAGGAACCGACACCATGAATGCCTTCACCCGCACCCTCGCCGCCACGCTGCTGGCCGTCGCCACCCAGGCCAGCTTCGCTGCGCAACCCGCACCCGCCACCGCGCCAGTCGCCGTCGAACGCACATCGAGCTACATCACCACCGCCGACGGCGTGCAGCTGTACTACAAGGACTGGGGCCCGAAGGACGGTCCGGTCGTGACCTTCAGCCACGGCTGGCCGCTGTCGTCTGACAGCTGGGAATCGCAGATGATCTTCCTGGCCTCCAAGGGCTACCGCGTGGTCGCCCACGACCGCCGCGGCCACGGCCGTTCCAGCCAGCCGTGGGACGGCAACGACATGGACCACTACGCCGACGACCTGGCCACGGTGATCAACACGCTGGACCTGAAGGACGTCACCCTGGTCGGCTTTTCCACCGGCGGCGGCGAAGTGGCGCGCTACATCGGCCGCCACGGCACCAGCCGCGTCAAGAAGGCCGTGCTGATCAGCGCCGTGCCGCCGCTGATGCTGAAGACCGCCGACAACCCGGGCGGCCTGCCGCTGGAAGTTTTCGACGGCATCCGCAAGGGTTCGCTGGACAACCGCTCGCAGCTCTACCTGGACATCGCCTCCGGCCCGTTCTATGGCTTCAACCGCCCCGGCGCGAAGGTCTCGCAAGGCCTGATCGACAGCTGGTGGGCACAGGGCATGCAGGCCGGCCACAAGAACACGTACGACTCCATCGCCGCGTTCTCGGCCACCGAGTTCCGCGCCGACCTGAAGAAGTTCGACATCCCCACCCTGGTGATCCACGGCGACGACGATCAGATCGTCCCCATCGACGCCTCCGGCAAAGCCTCGGCCGCCCAGATCAAGAATGCCCAACTGATCATCTACCCCGGCGCCCCGCACGGCCTCACCGATACTCACAAGGACCGCGTCAACCAGGACCTGCTCGACTTCCTCCAGAAGTAAAAGCATCCCCCGCAAACAGCAACGGCCGCATCAGCGGCCGTTTGCTTTTTGTCTTTCCCAGCAATGCGCCAGCGAGCCCACCAGACCCGAAGGGCGGCGGGCAGGACGCCCGCCGTTTTCCGATTCGCCAGGAGGGCGAACCGGAAAATCCACATAGCGCCCGAGTTATGGGATTGCTTCGTCGGGAAAAGCGCTTTCTTTTGGTGACTTTTCTTTGCGCTTACAAAGAAAAGTTACCCGCTGGCCCGCAGGGCTAGCGGAAGCTCTGTGCATTGGAAACATCAGGGCGCGATGCGGCGCGCGATACGCCCAGAGCATGTTGCTGTAGCGGGGCGCGGCCCGAAGGGGTAGCGGAATGCTCCTTCACTTCACGGCTTCGCGGAAGCATCCCGCCGCAGGATGAACTCATCATCCAACGTCTTCCCCACCGGAAACTTGTACTCTCCCACCCGCACAAACCCCTGCCGCTCATAGAACCGCTGCGCGCCAAAATTCTCCGACCACACCCCGATCCACACCGTCCGCGGCCCATCCTTCAACAACCACCGCTCGACTTCCGCAAACAGCTTCCCGCCCCACCCACCATTCTGGTGCGACGCCAGCACGTAGAGCCGCTTCAATTCGCCGTCGCCCATCGCCACATCCGGATGCGGCAACCCGCACGGCCCCGCCGCGGCATGACCCACGGCCACGCCGTCGTCTTCCAGCAGCCACACCGCATAGTCCGGATGCGACAGGATCGTCCGCTGCTTGCCCACCTCGTAGGCATCGGCAAGGAACGCCGCCAGATCCTCGGCCGGATACAGATGGCCGAAGGTTTCGGTGAAGGTGCGCGACGCCAGATCCGACAGCACGGCGGCGTCATCGATGGTGGCGCGGCGGATCTGCACGCTCAGGCGTCCTCGTCTTCCTCTTCGTCTTCGTCCGCCTCTTCGTCCTCGTCGGCGTCCTCGTCTTCTTCCTCTTCGTACTCTTCTTCGTCTTCTTCTTCGTAATCGTCTTCGCCGAAGTCCTCGCCATCCCAGCGACCCTGGCCATCCGGCAGGAAGGTCACCGCCATCGCCGCCGGCGACGTACCGACGCGCACCAGCCAGCCGCCGAACACACGCGCGCGCTCCGTCACCAGCCCTGCATCGGCACCTTCATTGCCCAGGCGTTCCCATTCCAGCGAAAAAGCAAACTCGGTCATCGCGTGGTTCTCTCGATCAGTCTTTCTTCGGACGTACTTGGATATGCACTTCCGCCAGCTGCTCATCCGGGATCGGCGACGGTGCGCCGGTCATCAGGCACTGCGCGGTGGTGGTCTTCGGGAACGGGATGACGTCGCGGATCGACTCTGTGCCGGCCATCAGCGCGGCGATGCGGTCGATGCCGAACGCGATGCCACCGTGCGGCGGCGCGCCGAAGCGCAGCGCGTCCAGCAGGAAACCGAACTTGGCTTCCACCTCTTCCGCACCTATGCCGAGCAGTTCGAACACCGTGCTCTGCATCTCCGGGCGGTGGATACGGATCGAACCGCCGCCGATCTCGTTGCCGTTCAGCACCATGTCGTAGCCGCGCGACACCGCCGTCTTCGCGTTGGCACGCAGGTCGGCGATGTCATCCACGGCCGGCGCGGTGAAGGGATGGTGGAGCGCGATGTAGCGCTGCGCTTCCTCGTCCCACTCGAACATCGGGAAGTCGGTGACCCACAGGGGCTTCCAGCCGTCCTGCACCAGGCCGAAGTCCTTGCCGGCCTTCAGGCGCAGCGCGCCCATGAAGTCGCTCACCTTGTTGTATCCGCCCGCGCCGAAGAACACGATGTCGCCGTTGCCGGCACCGACGTGCTTCACCAGCGCCGCGAAGGCGTCGTCGGCGAAGAACTTCTGGATCGGCGAGCTGATGGCGCCCGCTTCGTCGATCTTGATGTAGGCCAGGCCCTTGGCGCCGTACTTGGCGGCATGCGCGGCGTACTCGTCGATCTGCTTGCGGCTCAGCGACGCCCCGCCGGGGATGCGCAGCGCGGCCACGCGACCGTCCGGATCGTTGGCCGCACCGGTGAATACGGCGAATTCGCTGCTCTTCACCAGCTCGGCCACGTCGACCAGCTCCAGCGCGATGCGCAGGTCCGGCTTGTCCGAGCCATAGCGACGCATCGCCTCGGCCCAGGTCATGCGCGGGAACTGCGCGTCCAGCTGCACGTCCATCACCTCGGCGAAGATGTCGCGGATCATGCCTTCCACGGCATCCTGCACGTCGCGCTCGCGCACGAAGGCGAACTCCATGTCGAGCTGGGTGAACTCCAGCTGGCGGTCGGCGCGCAGCGCCTCGTCGCGGAAGCAGCGCGCGATCTGGTAGTAACGGTCGAAGCCGGCCACCATCAGGATCTGCTTGAACAGCTGCGGCGACTGCGGCAGCGCGTAGAACTCGCCCGGGTGCATGCGCGCCGGCACCAGGAAGTCGCGCGCACCCTCGGGCGTCGCCTTGGTCAGGATGGGCGTCTCGATGTCCTGGAAACCGCGCGCATCCAGCCAGCGGCGCAGGGCCTGCACCAGCTTGATGCGGGTGCGCTGCTTGCGCTGCATCTCGGGGGTCCGCAGGTCCAGGTAGCGGTACTTCAGGCGGATGTCTTCGCCCGGATTCTCATGCGCGTGGAACGGCAGCGGCTCGGCCTTGTTGAGCACGGTGATCTTCGTCGCGATGACTTCCACCTGGCCGGTGCGGATCTTGGTGTTGACGGCTTCACGCGCACGCACGACACCCTCTACCTGCAGCACGTCCTCGTAGCCCAGCGACGCGGCGACCTTGAACACCTCGGCATTGGACGGGTCCACCGTCACCTGCACGATGCCTTCGTGGTCACGCAGGTCGATGAAGCACACGCCGCCGAGGTTGCGGGCGACGTCGGTCCAGCCGCACAGGGTCACGGTCTGGCCGATCAAAGCCTCGTCGACGAGGCCGCAGAAATGGGTACGCATGGGGGCTCCACAGGTCGTCCGGCAGCGCCGGAAGGTTTCAAAACAGCCACTGGCTGGTCAAGCCGGCTAGTTTACCCGGTCATCCACCCGCCTACCCTCCCTGCCTTCCCTGCATGGCCTTAACGGGTCCGGCGTATGCTGGCGCCTCCCTCGGAGGGTGCCACCATGAAGAAGCCGTTGTTGCAGTCCGTCCTCGTACTGTTGCTGGCCTTGGTGGCCGGCAGCGCTGTCGCCCAGGTCGGTACGCGGGCCTACGCGCCGGAGAACCTGCGCCAGTTGTCCGTCCAGGACCAGACGCGCGTGATCAGCCTGGAGTACTCGGAACAGTCCCGCGGTCGCCGCATCCCGGACGACCAGCTCCGCTTCTACCTCGACCAGGTCAACCGCTCCAGCTGGACCTTCAGCCGGATCAAGCAGGACATCGCCCAGTCGCTCGGCGGCAACAATGGCGGCTGGAATCCGAATCCGCCCGCCAACGGCCAGGTCACCTGCGAAAGCAAGGACAACCGCCGCCGTGAATGCCGGACCGGCTTCCGGCGCAATGCCGTGCTCGCGCAGAACCTCTCGAGCACCCGCTGCGTGGAAGGCCAGAACTGGGGCAACGGCAATGGCGTGGTCTGGGTGGATCGCGGCTGCCGCGGCCGTTTCACCGAGGGGTCGGGCGGAGGCTCGGGCGGCTCCACCGTGGTCTGCGAAAGCGCCAACAATGCCTACCGCGAATGCCGTACCAACTTCCGCGGACGCGCGGTGGTCCAGCGCAACCTGTCTTCGACCCGCTGCAACGAGAACCAGAACTGGGGCCAGCGCCAGGGCATGATCTGGGTGCGGAGCGGGTGCCGCGCCGAGTTCCGCGATTCGGGCAACGGGTGGGGCGGCGGCGGCGGCAACAGCGGTTACACCATCACGTGCAGCAGCGACGACAACCGCCGCAAGACCTGCGCCTACGACCCGCGCCAGGGCCGGCCGATCCTGCAGCAGCAACTGTCCAACACCAGTTGCCGCGAAGGCTACAGCTGGGGCTACACCGGCACCCAGGTGTGGGTGGATCGCGGTTGTCGCGGCCGTTTCGGGCCGCGCTGAGCCGCCGCCGCTGGTTGCTTTCCCGTCAACGGACCAGACAGCAACGTCCACTTGGGTCCCAGCTTTCGCTGGGACGACGGAGTTGAGTGACTGCAGACTTTCGTCGTCCCAGCGAAAGCTGGGACCCATTTCCGCTCCCGCCTCTCCCGACTGGCAATGAGGCCGGGCGCCTCACCCGCCCTCGCCACTGCCCCACGGCGCCGGTGGCAGGGCCACCGGCGTGGTGAGGTCGAACTCCACCCGGAACAGCCGGCCATTCGGCCGGCTCAGTTCGTAGACGAAGGTCTTGCCGGGCACCAGTTCCATGGCCCAGGTGTTGTTGAGCGAAGCATTCAGGCCTTCGCGCTTGAACATCGCCACCGATTCGGCATCCACGGGAAACGCCTGCCGCTGCGCCATGCCCGCGTCCACGGTGTCCCCGCCGTACATCGTCACCGCGTCCGGACTACCGTCCTCATGGCGATGGTCGTGCTTCAAACGCAGGCCAGCGGCCGTACGCGTGACCACCCAGGTACGCGAATGGTCGTCACCGACATGGAACGGCACGCGGATCTCGCGGGCAGGGTCATCGCAGCCACGTACATGCATCACCAGCGCCTTGCCCTCGAACGCGTCCGGCGTGGTCGACGCGGGCTGGTTGGCAGTGATACGGCCCGCATAGGCCTTGCCGCACTGGGCCGCCAGCGCAGCGAGGAAGGTGTCAGCAGGCGTCGATGACGACGCGCCCGTGGATGACGTGGCGCAGCCGGCGACGGACAACGCAGCGAACGCGAGCAGGGTCTTCTTCATGGCATCCCTTCTTTGCAGGAAGGGATGCACCTTACACCGCCGGCATCAGGTCGAGGACGACGACGGCGTTGCAGGCTTGGCGTCCGTCTTCGCAGGCGCGCTTTCGGTCTTCGCAGGCGCCGACTCGGCAGGCTTGGACTCGCTGGACGGCTTGGCGCCTTCGCCTCCGTCGGCCAGGTTGCGCTTCTTGTCGCCGTCCTTCTTGAAATCGGTCTCGTACCAGCCGCTGCCGGCCAGCCGGAACGACGGCGCCGTCAACTGCCGCTTGACCGTCTGCGCGCCGCAGGACGGACAGGTATCGGGGTCGGGATCGGACAGCTTCTGCAGTCGGTCGAAACTGTGGCCGCACTGGGTGCATTCGAAAGCGTAGATGGGCATGGGAATGATGGGCCGAACGGACGGGGGTGGTGTGGGGATGCGAGGTGCGCGAATCAAGCGTCGTCGTACAAGGCCGACCAGGCCTGTTCCGCCTTGGCGAGCTGCTGCTGCAGCGCCTCACGATCCCGGCCCAGCCGCGCGGCCAGGTCGGCATCGGCATAGGTCTGCGAATCCGCGAGCTGCGCGTCCACGTCCACCAGCTTGCCTTCCAGTTCGGCGACCTTCGCTTCCGCCTCGGCCAGCTTGACCGGGTTGACCTTGCGCGCGGGGGCCGGCGCAGGCTTCGGCGGCGGCGCCGGTTCGCTGCGCAGCGGCTTGCTGCCCTGCGCGGAGGCGCGCGTGCGCAGCCAGGCGGCGTATTCGTCCAGGTCGCCGTCGAACGGTTCGACCACGCCGTCCGCCACGCGCCAGAACGTGTCGCAGACCAGACCGATCAGGTGGCGGTCGTGCGAGACCATGACGATGGCGCCGTCGAAATCGCTGAGGGCTTCAGCCAGCGCTTCGCGCATCTCGAGATCGAGGTGGTTGGTCGGCTCGTCGAGCAACAGCACGTTAGGCTGCTGCCAGGCGATCAGCGCCAGCGCCAGGCGCGCGCGTTCGCCGCCGGAGAAGCCATCGACCGGCTCGAACGCGCGGTCGCCAGGGAAGTTCCACTTGCCCAGGAAATCGCGGAACGATTGGTTGCTGGCATCAGGCGACAGATCGCGGAAGTGGTCCATCGGCGACTGGCCTTCGTGCAGCGACTCCACCGTGTGCTGGGCGAAATAGCCGATGCGCAGGTCCGGATGTGCCATGCGGTCGCCGGTCATCACCGGCAGCTCACCTACCAGGGTCTTCACCAGCGTGGTCTTGCCCGCGCCGTTGGGACCGAGCAGACCGATGCGCTGGCCCGCTTCGAGGCCGAAGCCGACATCGTGGAGGATCACCGCGTCGCCGCCGTAGCCGGCTTCGACATGGTTGAGGCGGATCAGCGAGAACGGCAGCTTCGCCGGTTCGGCGAACTCGATGCGGAACTCACGCTCGGCGCGCACCGCCTCGGTGCCGGCCAGCTTGGCGAGGCGCTTCATGCGGCTCTGCGCCTGCGCGGCCTTCGAGGCCTTGGCCTTGAAGCGGTCGATGAAGCTCTGCAGGTGCGCGCGCTCGGCCTGCTCCTTCTCGTGCGCGATCTGTTGCTGACGCAGTTGTTCGGCACGCTGGCGCTCGAAGTCGGTGTAGCCGCCGGTATACAGCTTCGCGCCGCCGCCGTGCAGGTGCAGCGTGTGGGTGGCGACGTTGTCGAGGAACTCGCGGTCGTGCGAGATCAGCAGCAGCGTGCCGGGATACTTCAGCAGCCACTGCTCAAGCCACAGCACGGCGTCCATGTCGAGGTGGTTGGTTGGCTCGTCCAGCAGCAGCAGGTCGCTGGGCATCATCAGCGCACGCGCCAGGTTCAGGCGCACGCGCCAGCCGCCGGAGAAGGACGACACCGGCCGGTGGTGCGTGTCGGCCGGGAAGCCCAGGCCATGCAGCAGTTTGCCGGCGCGCGCCTCGGCGTCGTAGGCACCGATCTCCGCCATGCGGGTATGCGCGTTGGCCACCGCCTCCCAGTCCTCGCGCGCGGTGGCGTCGGCTTCGGCCTGCAGCACGGCGGCCACCTCGGTGTCGCCCCCGAGCACGAACGACAGCGCCGGATCGGGCAGCGACGGGGTTTCCTGCGCCACGCTGGCGATGCGTACCTTGCCGGGCAGGTCGAGGTCGCCCTTGTCGGCTTCCAGTTCGCCCTGCACGGCGGCGAACAGGCTGGACTTGCCCGCACCATTGCGGCCCACCACGCCCACGCGGTAGCCCGCGTGCAGGGTCAGGTCGACGTTGGACAGCAACAGGCGCTCACCGCGGCGCAGCGCGAAATTACGAAGGGAGATCAAGAAACAACCTAAGGGGATTTGGGGGGAAGCAGCCGCGTAGTTTATCGATAGCGCCTGTGTCCACAGATGTTAAGAAACCATTGACATCCATGTCATGGCCCTGTAACCAGAGCCTGTAGCACCTAAGTCCATGGTTTCAAAGGAAACTTTGCAAGCCCTGATCCATTTCAAGCATCACTTCGCAGTCCTTCCCGGAGCTCCCCCATGACCCGCAAGCTGTCGCCCTTGACCTTCGCCATCAGCCTGGCGCTGGTCGCCCCCGCCGTATTCGCCCAGGAGTCCGCCCCTGCCGAGGCGCGCACGCTGGACACCCTTATCGTCACGGGCACCCGCGTCTCCGACCGGACCGTCGCCGAATCGCAGTCGCCGATCGACATCATCACGCCGGAGGCCCTGCAGGCCACCGGCACCACCGAACTCGCAACGGCACTGGCACGCGCCCTGCCCTCGCTGAACTTCCCGCGCCCGGCCGTCACCGACGGCACCAGCGGCGTCCGCCCGGCGCAGCTGCGCGGCTTGTCGCCGGACCAGGTGCTGATCCTGGTCAACGGCAAGCGTCGCCACATCTCGGCGCTGGTCAACGTCAACGGCAGCATCGGCCGCGGCTCGTCGGCGGTGGACCTCAACGCGATCCCGGTGTCGGCAATCGAACGCGTGGAAGTGCTGCGGGACGGCGCCTCCGCCCAGTATGGCTCCGACGCCATCGCCGGCGTAGTGAACATCGTGCTGAAAGGTTCGGGCAAGGGTGGCAGCCTGATCGTCGACGTCGGCGGCTATTCCGCTGGCGACGGCCGCAGCACGCAGCTGTCGGGCGACACCGGCGTGTCGTTCGGCGACGGACGTGGCTTTGTCCATGTCGCCGGGCAGCTGACCCAGCAGGACGAGACCGATCGCGCCGGCCCCTACCAAGGCACCGCGCCGAACACCGGCAACAATCCCGCCATCGGCGAGGTGGCGTTCGTCTACGGCGATCCCCAGGTGGATGCGGGCGCCGTGTCGGCCAATGCCGGCTTCGCGATCAGCGACACGGTGGATGCTTACGCCACCGCCATCGCCAGCAACCGCGACATCGTGTCGTTCGCCTTCTACCGCTCCCCCAACCACAGCGGCCAGGGCGCGCTCCTGGCCCAGGTTTACCCGGACGGCTACGTGCCGGAGATCAACCAGCTGTCGCAGGACCGCTCGCTGGTCGCCGGCATCAAGGGCGACACGGAGAGCGGCTGGAAGTGGGACGTCAGCTACAACTACGGCTACAACCACCTGAAGTTCTACACCCAGAACAGCATCAACTACAGCCTGGGCGCGACCAGCCCGCGCCGCTTCTACGACGGTGCGCTGGAGTACACCCAGAACGTGCTGAACGCCGACATCAGCAAGTCGCTGGAGATCGGTCTGGCGTACCCGGCCACGTTGTCGTTCGGCGCCGAGTACCGCCAGGAGAAATGGAACCAGTCACCCGGCGAGTCGAACTCGTACGCCGGCAGCGGTGCTCAGGGCTTCGCCGGCTTCACCCCGGCCAACGCCGTGCATTCCGACCGCGACAACTACGCGGCGTACGTGGGCCTGGAAGCCGATGTGACCGAGAAGTTCTCGGCCGGCATCGCCGGTCGTTACGAGGACTACTCCGACTTCGGCAGCGAGGTATCGGGCAAGCTGTCCGCGCGCTACGCCTTCACTGATGCCGTGGCGCTGCGTGCGACGGTGGCAAGCGGTTTCCGCGCACCAGCGCTGGCGCAGCAGTACTACCAGGTGGTGACATCGCAGTACAACGCCACCCTCGACCGCTTCTTCGAATCGGGCACGTTCCCCGCCACCGGCCCTGTCGCGCAGGCGCTGGGAGCCGATGCGCTGACCGCCGAGACATCGCTGTCGTACGGGCTGGGCCTGGTGCTGCAGCCGATTGATCGCCTGTACGTCACCATCGACGCGTACCAGATCGACATCGACGATCGCATCGTGCTGTCCTCCAACCTGCTGCTGGGCGGCAATGCGGCGGCGCAGGCGTTGCTGGCCAGCCTCGGTGTCAACGGCGTCACCAGTGCGCGTTACTTCACCAACGCGGCCGACACCCGCACGCGCGGCGTCGACGTGATCGCGCAGTACACCGTGCCGCTGGCCAACAGCACCCTCAACCTGACCGCCGGCTACAACTACAACAAGACCGAGATTCAACGCATCGCGCCGAATCCGCCGGAGCTGACCGCCCTGGGCGCGAACCTGTGGCGCATCGGCCGCGATGAGCAGGGCCGTATCGAGGAAGGCTATCCGCGCGACAAGACCACGCTGACGGCGGCGTGGAACCTGGCACGCTGGGACTTCACCTTCGGCGCCACCCGTTACGGCGAGTTCACCACGCGCGTCAGCGAGACGGGCAATCCGGTCAATGACCAGACCTACGGCGCCAAGTGGATCCTGGATGCCTCCACCAGCTATCGCCCGAGCGAGAACTGGACGCTGACGCTGGGCGCCGACAACCTGCTCGACGAGTATCCGGACCGCACCATCTTCCCGAACTCGAACAGTGGCCAGTTTCCCTACAGCAGCCAGTCGCCAGGCGGTTTCAACGGCGCCTATGTGTACGGGCGCGTCGCCTACACGTGGTGAGGCGACGCATCGCCTGACTTCTTCGGAACGCCCCGCCCTGCGCGGGGCGTTTCCGTTGCGGCAATGACGACGGAAACTGGAAGACGACGCGCGCTGTGGCCGGTATCCGTTTGCGGCATGGCGCCCGCATCGGCGACACTCGACGGACATGCAGAGGAAACGCGCGATTAGATGCACCATGACGCCGACCTGATCAACATCATCGCGGTAGGCCTCGCCCTGGCCTTCGTGCTGGGTGCGCTTGCGCACAAGCTTCGCCTGTCACCGCTGGTCGGTTACCTGCTCGCCGGGGTCTTCGTCGGCCCCTTCACTCCCGGATTCGTGGCCGACCAGGCACTGGCCAACCAGCTGTCGGAACTGGGCGTGATGCTGCTGATGTTCGGCGTGGGCCTGCACTTCTCGCTGGAGGACCTGCTGGAAGTCAAGGCGATCGCCATTCCCGGCGCCATCGCGCAGATCGTGGTCGCCACGGTGCTGGGCTGGGCGCTGGCATGGGGCATGGGCTGGACGCCGTTGAACGGCTTCGTGTTCGGACTGGCGCTGTCGGTGGCGAGCACCGTGGTGCTGCTGCGCGCGATGGAAGACAGGCGCCTGCTGGATACGAAACGCGGCCGCATCGCGGTGGGCTGGCTGATCGTGGAAGACATCGCCATGGTGCTGGCGCTGGTGATGCTGCCGGTGCTGGCGGAGACCTTCGGCGAGCGCACCGGCGACACGCCGGCCAGTTTCGGGGCTTTCATGGTCGCCATCGCGTGGACGCTGATCAAGCTGGGCGCGTTCGTCGCCTTCATGCTGGTGGTGGGTCGCCGCGTCATTCCATGGACGCTGGAGAAAATCGCCGCGACCGGTTCGCGCGAACTGTTCACGCTGTCGGTACTGGCGATCGCGCTGGGCGTGGCGTTCGGCTCGGCCACGCTGTTCGGCGTGTCCTTCGCATTGGGCGCGTTCTTCGCCGGCATGCTGCTCAACGAATCCGAGCTGAGCCACAAGGCGGCCAACGACTCGCTGCCGCTGCGGGATGCGTTCGCGGTGCTGTTCTTCGTGTCGGTCGGCATGCTGTTCAACCCGGCGATCCTGGTGGCGCACCCGTGGCAGGTGCTGGCCACCTTCGGCATCATCGTGATCGGCAAGTCGGCGGCTGCGTACTACATCGTCAAGGCGTTCAAGCACCCCACCGGCACCGCACTGACGATCTCGGTCAGCCTGGCGCAGATCGGCGAGTTCTCCTTCATCCTGGCGGCACTGGGCGTGTCGCTGAAGATCCTGCCGCCGGAGGGGCGCGACCTGATCCTGGCCGGCTCGCTGCTCTCGATCATCGCCAACCCGTTCCTGTTCTCGTGGCTGGACCGCTGGCAGATGAAGCAGGAAGCGCTGGCACCGGTGCCGGCCGAGCCCGAGATACCGCCGGGCCCTTCGCTCGATGTCACCGATCACGCCATCATCATCGGCTATGGCCGCGTGGGCAGCGAACTGGCGCGCGTGCTGCGCGACCGCGGCGTGCCGCTGATCGTCATCGACGACAACGGCGACCACGTGGCTCGCGCGCATGATGCCGGCATCCCCGCGATCCGCGGCAGCGCGGCGGCCGACAAGGTGCTGGCAGAAGCGCATCCCGAACGCGCGAAGATCGCCGTACTGGCGATCCCGCAACCGCTCGAGGCCGGCGAGACCCTGGCCAAGCTGCGCGCGATCAATCCCTCGCTGACGCTGCTGGCGCGTGCGCACAGCGAAGGCGAGGTGAAGCACCTGCTGGAACACGGCGCCGACGGCGCGGTGCTGGCCGAGCGCGAACTGGCGTTCTCGCTGGCGGAAATGGTGATGTCCACCCCGCCTTACCGCCCCCAGCGCGTCGCGGGCTGACCCGGTCGATCAGCCGCCGGAGGCCGTGGCTTCGGCCGCGGTGTCGGCCGCCATCTCATGCGGCATGCGCAGCAGGCCGAATGGCGGAGCGGACCGGGACTTGCCGCCCGTCCGGGCAGCGACCGTCAAGAGCGCATCCCATACGCGCGAGCGCAGGCATTGCCTGGACCGCATGTGGGCCAGGCCAGGCCACAGAGGACGGGAAATCCCAGGCCCTGGCAGGGCCCATCACCTCGCAATCCCGTCGACACCGCGCCCGGACTTCAGAATTCGACGATCAGTCGCACGCTGTCGGCGTAAGCGCCCGCCGGTACCGGTGGCTGAATCGCGTTGATGCGGGCGTGATAGGTGAAGGATTGCGGGAAGCCCGTACCGACCGCGCTGACCGTATTGCCCGCATCGTCCCACACCGTTGCGCCATCGGCCTGATAGAGGTTGTACTGCAGCACATTGCTGCCGTTCTGCAACTGCCTCCAGGGCGCGGCAGCGTGATCGCCCATGTCCAGTTTCAGCACGTAACCTTCGGTCAGGGTGCAACTGACCTGGAGCGACTGGACCACGACAGGGAATTGCGCTGGCAGCGCAGCAGCGCCGAAATCGACATCTGGCGCGACAAGGTTGACGCAGTCCTTGGCCACGTTCAGGGTGACATTCACCGTCACGGACAGGCCACTGCCAGGCAGACTGCCCTGATCGAGGGTGCATAAGCCGAGCAGACAGTTCTGGGTGATTCCGGGGCTGGTGTTCCAGCTACCTATGCAGATGCCAACCGCGCTGATCAGCGGACAGGTCGCATAGAACCACCGCAGATTGAAGCTGCCGGTATAGATGCCAGCGGCAACATTGGCTCCGCCGCGCTGGACGAACATCTGAACCTCGTTGTTGGTGCCGCCCAACGACAGCAGGTTCAGTCCGGCCAGATTGGAACTGATCGCACCCGTACCCATCGGCACACCGTTCTGCTGACTGGAAACGGCAAACGGTATGCTGTGACCTGTGGCGGCATGCGTCATCTGCAGTGGATTGGCGCTGTCCAGCCGCACGTAGATGAACTGGCTCGTGAGCAGGGCCAGACTCAGGCCGGAGCAGGACAGCCCCCCCGAACCAGAGCCTGCTTCGCCATCCGCTGTCTGGATGGCGAAGGATGATGTCGTCCCCAGTTGAATCGTAGGCGTGGCAACGATGGAACAGGCCACTGCCGGCGACACTGCGCCCAAGCCCGTGAGAAGCAACAACGCACCGGACAGCCATCGCCAGACGCCGGGACAAAGGAGATTCGCCGCGTCGTCCTTCATTGTCGGCTTTATGGCGTGCATACGATCGGTCCAAGAGTCGGCAGGGATTGATCGCCAGGATCGCTCCAGGCGAAGTGGGCGCGACATGGCGCGCCATCGGGCGGCACGATGTCCAACTCGTTCTGATCGGCAAGATTCTCGAGAAAGACCAGGCCATCCCAGCCGACGATGGTTTCCGCGCCGTCGGCGGAATTGACCACGCGCGCGCCGCGCGCCACTGGCTTTCCGTCCAAACCGACCAACCGCACATTGGCCGCGCGCACCTCCGCCACCCTCATTTCGACCAGGCTTCCCGCGCGCGATGGCACCGCCACGTAGACTTCGGTGACGGGGCTGGCGATGTTGGCCGGCAAGTCCAGCGGATCGATGTTGAGCTTGATGCGGTTATAGGCGGTGACGGTGGGCACCAAGAGATGACCTCGGGCATTGGTATGGCCGATCAGCTGGTTTTCGTACAACACCGGAATGCCCGGATAACCGGTGTCGACCACCGCGAAGCTGTTGTGGATCGGCGGCGAGAAGAACACACCGCCGCCCATCGCAGCCAGCGATCCGCCCACCGACGCCCAACGGTATCCCGGTCCCGAGCCGTCATAGGCCCCGATCTCGCCGCGCGACCATCCATTGCGCCAACCCAGTGCGGCTTGCACCGCAGTCTGGTCGCCGAACGACGCGCCAACGTTCCAGCCTATGCCGCGATCCAGCGGCACAGGGCGGCTGTACGACAGGCGTGCGCTGACGTCGCCGTCCGCTTCGCGCTGCAATGACCCATCGGCGTATGCGCGGGCGCCCAGCGGCACCATTACGGACAAGGCGGCAGCCATGTCGCCGCTTTCCATGTCGCGATTCACGGACAGATACAGGGACCTGCTGTTGCCGATGCTGCGACCCCAGGACAGGTTGGCCAGGCGCTTGCGCTCCCTCCCGTCGCCACCTTCGCCACGGATATCCAGATAAGTCAGGCTCAGCGTGCCCGACCGCGGCAGACCGCCGGCGATGCCGTACCGGGTGGTCCGGCGCTCATAGGGCGAGCCATGCGACGGAACCAGCGCGACCACATCCGCGAAGTCGCCGTGGGTACGCTCCTGCTGCGCGAAGAACCCAAAGCGGCGGTTGGTGTAGTCGTAGCCCAGCCGATACTGCCACCCCCCTTTCCCGCCGAGGACCACAGCCCGATCAGTGCCATCATGATCGGCCAGCGGACCTGCGTCGTGGCGACCGTACATCGCGGATGCGCTGAGCACGCCGAATCGTCCGAGGCGGGTCACCGCTCCCGCGCCGGCCACGCGGAGCGCGCGCGCGAATTCCGCGTGAGCCTCCAGGGTGAACGTATCTGTCATGCCGCGTCGCCAGGACGCGGTGCCGACCCATGGGCCGTAGTCGAACGAGGCCTGGCCATAGCGTTCGCGCAGCTTTCCCAGATTCAACGACCAGTCACTCAAGTCCCGCTGCAGCAGCGCATTGCTGACGTAGAAAGGCACAGTGGCCCGCATCTCGCGACCGAGTACGTCACGGGTGACCACAGTCATTTCCCCCGCACCGTTGATGAACGGTTGCGTGCTGAGGGTGAATGGACCTGGCTGCAGTTCGCGGCGGCTAAGCTGGTAGTTGCCCACGTACAGATCCACCGACGTAGGGACAAGCGCCTGACCGTCGAACTCCGGTAGTGGGTAGGTCACCAGGTCGGGACGGACGCTGAAATCGCGGGCAAACTGGACCCCCCCCATTCGTGCCGCACGTGTCCAGTTCAACGCCCCGCCGATGAAGTCCCCCACCACCAGCCGGCTGCGGGCGCTGTCATCGACGCGCTCCCAGAACGTGTCGTAGCGCAGGTAGCCTTGCCGATCAATGCGGCTACCACCGCCATGCGACGCATCCCGGTGCCACAAGCCAGTACTGGCAATCACCCCGAGGCGTGGCGCAAACACCCTCGTCTCGGTCCACACGCGCAGGCTGGGAGACGTATCGCTGCCGTCGCTGGCGTAGGCGTCGTAGGTGAATACCGCACCCGGACTGCCCTGTGCGGGCGTGTAAGCGATCCCGCGCGGCCCCAACTGTACGCGCTGTATCGGGAACCAGTCCATCGGCAAGGTCAGCTTCAGTCGCTGGGTCTCCTGCTCGTACCGGGCAAGCAGGCGCGGAATCCGACCCAGCGCCAGATCACGCCCAGGAGGAAGATCTGGAACGCCCAACCGGGTCAGCACGTCGCTGGCAACGAACAGGTCACCGTCGCGCAGGGCGACCTGGATGGTTTCATGGGTGGCGACCTCATTCACCACCACGTCCAGATACAACACCTGCGGCGTGGACGCCAGCGTATCGATGTCGGGCACAGGCTCTGAGCCGGCCAGCGCCAGCCGGAACGGGGCCAGGCTCACGGCCAGCCAGATTGCGCCGCACCAGCCCCATGTCCTGCCTCGTCTCCGCGCCACGCTCATTCTTCCTGCATCGGCGATGGCGCGATGGAGGTCGGCGCATGATCGTCGTTGATCCGCGCACTGAGTGTTTGCCCTTCGCTCCCCGCAGGCGCTCCCGGCAGCTTCCATCGCATCTGCCGCCGCGGATGAACATACCCGAGCAGCCCGGCGGCGATGTCGGTCTTCGTACCATCCGGATTCAACAGACCGACTGCCGACAGTCGCGCCGAAACCGCGCCTTCGTTGCGTACCACTAGGTAGCTGCTGCCCTTGTCACGCTGGAGTCGCCAACGCAGGCCCTTTGCTACCGCATCGCCGCGGGTATCGGCCTGGCCCAGCCCGTGCCCCTGCACGAACAGTGGCACGGAATAGCGCATCTGCAGCCGCACGCCGTTGGCCTGCGGCGCAGCTGGCCCCGCATCCAACTCGTCGATCAGCACGCGATATGCCTGCTCGGCGCCCGCAGGCGTCGGTTGTACCCGGATCAGCCTCAGCATCTGCCGCTTGCCCGGCAGGATCTGCATCATGGACGGACTTCCGGCGACGGATGTCTGGGGAGCGAGCACCTCGCCCTCATCGCCCTGCTCCCACGCCTGCACCCGTGCCTGGATACGCAACGGCGCGCTGCCCTGGTTCTCTATCCACACCGCAACCGCCTTCTCGTCACCGGCGATGCGAGGATTGACCGGGAAGATCAACACCGATCCCGCCTTCGCTAAGAGCGGCGCCACAAGCAGCAATAAGAGCCAGGATGTCCGTCGCAGGTGCATCTCCGCTTCCCCTGAAGGTTAGAAACTCACAGTCACGCGCACGGTGTCTCCGTAGTCACCGGAAGCGCCGACTGCCTGGGCGTACAGCCTTCCGTTAACGGTCAGGACCTGCAGCTCGCCGGTGGCCGTCAGGCTGTAGGCGCTGCCGCCGTTGCCACCGTCCCCCCAGACCACCGCGTGGCCCCCGTCTTGGAAAAGTTGATACCGCAAGGTGTCCGCGCCCCCCGCGCGCTCCAGGTACCGACCACCGGACACATCCATGGCGTGCAGACCGGGATTCATCGTCACCACGATCGTCAGGCCGGGCGTGCAGCGGAATGCCACCGAGCCTTGGCCCAGCGAGGTGCTCGCAACGACATCCGAGACCAGCACCGCGTGCTGGCCGAAATCCAGCGCGCCCAGACTGAGGGGGTCGTCGCCCGCCTGGCCCAGCACGCAACCGTCAGCGACAAAGGCGGTCAGATTGAACGCCTGTTGCCCGGTCTGGTCGTCAACGCCCGTGTCGGCCCATGCGCAACCGCATCCGCCAAGCATCAGGGCAAGCAAGGCCGCTCGTCCCCAGCGACGTCGCTGCACTTTCTTTCTGCAGGCCGCGCGCACGCCCATCACCAACTCACCACAACCTGGACGGTGTCGGTGTATGTCCCTGGTGTCGGCACCTGTGGCGCAGGCACCCGGGCGAAGACCGGCAGCCATTGATCCAGGCCATCGCCCGTGCCACTCACACCAACCACATCGTCCCACACCGCCGTACGCGCACTATCGGAATAGATCTGATAGTTCACGTATCCCGAACCGCTATCGTGCATGCGCCGCTGGCCGGACGCCGCGTGCGCACCGTAGTTCATCACCACCCGCCACGGCAGCCCACCGGTGCAGCTCAACCTGATCGCCCCCGCACCCTGGCTGCCGGTCAGATCGATCGGCGTCAGGATCAGTGCGTGCAAGCCGAAATCGAGCGTGCCGAATGTCGTTTCACCCGCCAGGACTTGGCCCGCGGTGCAGCCCGCCACGATCCTGGCACCGACCTCGAGATTGCTGGACTTCTCGGCCGCGCGCAGCGGCGCCATGCCCGCGATCAGACACAGCAACGCTGCGCAGCTTTGCACAGTGCTCATCGCTCCCCCTGCCGAAATCCGGCGCTCGCGCGCCGGAAGATCCGGACTATCCTGGCGATCGCATACGCGAACCTGTTCGGACGACTACCAAGCTATCGTCATCACCACCGTGTCGGTATACACGCCAGGCAACTTGATGCCGCTCACCCCCTGCGGCGGCACCCGCCCATGTATAGGGACATCAAACGCGGTGGCCACGGCGATCAGCCCGAGCATCTCAGACCCGGAACCGATCGGACCCCACGGCTGTGTGCGCGCCGGATCCTTGAACAAACCGTAATCGATGCTGTCCAGCACACCCACCGCCATCCTTCGCTGATTGCCTGTCGCGTGCTGGCCGTAATCGATACCCACGGCATAGCCCAAAGCCAGCGAGCAGGTAACCTGGATCGGGCCGCCTCCTGTTGCCGCAGCCGCATCGGCATCGATATTGTTGACGAGCAAAGCGTGCTCACCGAAGTCGACCGAACCGAACTGGTTCTGTCCACCGTTCAAAGTACCGTTGGTCACCGAGCAGCCGGTTCCTATCGTGATCGTCGCGTCGATATTGCCGGATACGGAACCGGCCCGGGCTTCCGGAATGACCGATACGGCGAAGACAGTGGCCATCAGCAGGCCACAGCGCAGTGTTCTGTTCATAGGCTTTCCACCCCTCTGGCAAAGCATTGTGGTTTCCCCGCACGCGTTGGCGGGCTCCGCCCTCCTTAAACGCGCCCCCATTCCTTCATTCAAGGCGTTAACCGGAGAGACGCGAGCAGATATAGAACTTAGGTACTCACAAAAAAATGATACTGCTCACAAAACATAATTGTTATATCAAGATTATCTCACGTGACAAAACTCACATTAAGTCATCCGTTCTGACAGTTAATCCATGAAAGACTCGCATGTCTTCCATTCGGGACAATCCCGATCGATAAGCACACACCGTGGCCCACGCAATCACAAAGTCCGCGTACCGTTCGTGCGCCAGCTCCGCACGTACCCCCACCCTTGTGCCTGCGCCAAGGACTCTCCTGCGATGCGACACCTCATCGCCGGTCATCCGACAGCGGATCGGCATACACCCCGTGCGCGAGCGCCAGTCCCCATGCGCGCGCTCATCTCCGCAGCCCGGACCGCTTGTCCGCAGAACGCGTTATCACAGGCAAACTCCACCGCGCCACTCGGCGAGAAGACGCGCCGGTTCCATTCCCCTCGTACCTGCACTATGGGTTGTGGCGTGCTTGGAAGATCGGATGATCCGTGCTCCGGCAAGCTCCGCAGTCTTCATCGAAACCTCGGGCTGAAGGCGGCAGATTCGCCACTTTCAATCCCAACGAGAGGCGGGGAAGCGGACGCCGCGCCTGAATCCGCGCCTGGTTTCCTGTCCAAGGCGGCCGTCGGCACGCCGTCAGGAACAGGCCACAGGCGCGACGTCCGGCAACAGCCGCGTGCCGATGGGTACCGGACGGCCGAAATGATAGCCCTGCCCCCACTGCACACCCAGACCGCGCAACTGGTCGGCGAGCTCGGCGGTCTCCACGTACTCAGCCACGGTGGCGAGGCCGTGGGCCCTGGCAACTGCCACAGCAGCGCGCACGATCTCCAGATCGCGCGACTGGCTCTGCATGTTGCGCACGAACTGGCCATCGATCTTCAGGCTGTCCACCGGCACCTGCCTGAGGCGTTCGAAGTTCTGCATGCCGCTGCCGAAGTCGTCCAGGGACAGGGAGCAGCCGCGCGCGCGCAAGTCGTGGAACAGGCGCAGCACCGGCTCCTGGCTGGCGATCACGGCCGTTTCGGTCAGCTCGAAGCACAGCGCGGCATGCGGCAGCGGCGCCTGCCGCAGCAGTTCCGCGAAGCGCGCGCGGAACGACGCGGAGGCCACGCTCTTGCCGCTGAGGTTGATGCCGAGCCTGGCGATACGCGGGATCGCGAGCGGGTGCGC
>CBIHLJ010000009.1:0-104029 GCA_966210745.1 uncultured Pseudoxanthomonas sp. | reverse complement strand
GGATTACCGAGATGCCCGATGACGCTGGAGATTGAGATCTATCCGCCGGTCAACGGCAACCAGTACGTGCTGCTCAGCGGCCGCCTGGATACCGTCAGCCACGCACAGCTGGACGAACAGCTGGCGCCGATGCTGGCTGCACGCCCGCAGGCGCTGGTGCTGGACCTGGCCCACCTGGACTACATCAGCAGCGCCGGCGTGCGCAGCATCCTGAAGGCCCGCAAGGCCCTGGCCCCGCATGAAGGCCGCCTGCTGGTGGTGCACCCGCAGGAACAGATCCGCAAGGTCATCGAGATCGTCCAGGCCGTGCCGATGGACGAGATCTTCGAATCCACCGCCGATGCCGACGCCTATCTCGACGCGCTGCAGCGACGCATTCTGGATGGTGAGGAAGAAGGTTGATCGTTTTTGTGTAGGAGCGACGTGAGTCGCGACCGCATGCCTTCAGACACCTTGGACACCTGATTCATGCGGTCGCGACTCACGTCGCTCCTACATGGCTTCCACAGAAAAAACGCCCCATGCGGGGCGTTTTCTTTTCCTCATGCCGGCCGATCAACCCGGTCCGTTGCGCTCGGCTTCGCGCTGCTGGCGGATCTGCGCGTCCACGGCGGCGATCGCGGTCATGTTGATGACGCGGCGCGGCGTGGCGCTGGTGGTCAGGATGTGCACTGGCTTGGAGATGCCCATCAGGATCGGGCCGATGGCCACGCCGTCGGTGACCACGCGCACCATGTTGTAGGTGATGTTGGCCGCGTCCAGGTTGGGCAGCACGAACAGGTTGGCGCGTCCGGTCAGCGTGCTGCCCGGCATGATGCGGTTGCGCAGCACTTCATCCCACGCGGTGTCGCCCTGCATCTCGCCATCGACGTTGAGGTCCGGCTTGCGCTTGAGCAGCAGTTCGCGCACATGCCGCATCTTCACCGCACTGGCGGTCTCGTGGCTGCCGAAGTTGGCGTGCGACAGCAGCGCGATGCGCGGCTCGATGCCGAACAGCTTAAGGCGGTACGCGGCCTGCAGCGTGGCCTCGGCGATCTGCTCGGCGGTCGGGTTGTCCTGCACGTGCGTGTCCAGGAAGAAGTACGCCCCCTGGTTGTTGATCACGCCGGTCATCGCCGAGGTCGACTGTACGCCCGGGTCCAGCGGGATCACGCTGCGCACGTAGCCGAGCTTCTTGTGGAAGCGGCCGACGATGCCGCTGACCAGCGCATCGGCTTCACCGCGCGCCACCATCACCGCGGCGATCAGCGTGGGTCGCGAGCGCATCAGGTTCTTCGCCGCCGCCGGCGTCACGCCACGGCGCGAGGTCAGTGCGTGATAGTGCTGCCAGTAGTCATTGAAGCGGGGATCGTCGTTCTGGTTGGTCAGCTCGAAATCCACGCCCGCGCGCATGCGCAGGCCCAGGCGTTCGATGCGCGCATCGATCACCTCGGGGCGGCCGATCAGGATCGGGAAGGCCAGGCCTTCGTCGATCACGGTCTGCACGGCGCGCAGCACGGTCTCTTCTTCGCCCTCGGCATAGACCACGCGCTTCTTGTCGGCGCGCGCGCGGTCATAGACCGGTTTCATCATCAGGCTGGTGCGGTAGACGAACTGGCCCAGCTTCTCGCGGTAGGCCCACATGTCCGGGATCGGGCGCAGTGCCACGCCGGAATCCATCGCCGCCTGCGCCACGGCCGCGGCTACTTCCACCAGCAGGCGCGGGTCGAACGGGCGCGGGATCAGGTATTCGGGGCCGAAGCAGGGCACGTCGTCGCCGTAGGCGCTGCCCAGGTCGGACGCCTCGCGCCGCGCCAGCTTGGCGATGGCGTGCACGCAGGCGACCTTCATGTCTTCGTTGATGACGGTCGCGCCGACGTCGAGCGCGCCGCGGAAGATGTACGGGAAGCAGAGCGCGTTGTTGACCTGGTTCGGGTAGTCGCTGCGGCCGGTGCCGATGATGACGTCCGGGCGCACGGCTTTGGCGTCGGCTGGCGAGATCTCGGGATTCGGATTGGCCAGCGCCAGGATGACCGGCTTGTCGGCCATCTTGGCGACCATCTCCGGCTTGAGAATGCCGCCGGCCGACAGGCCCAGGAAGATGTCCGCGCCGTCGACGATCTCGGCCAGCGTGCGCTTGTCGGTCGGACGCGCGTAACGCGCCTTGTCCGGGTCAAGGTTCGGGCGACCCGTGTAGATCACGCCGTCGCGGTCGAAGGCCAGGATGTTCTCCGGCTTCAGGCCCAGCGCCACCAGCATGTCCAGGCAGGCGATGCCGGCGGCGCCAGCGCCGCTGGTGGCCAGCTTCACGTCGCCGATCTTCTTGCCGATCACTTCCAGCGCGTTGACCACCGCTGCGCCGACGATGATCGCGGTGCCGTGCTGGTCGTCATGGAACACCGGGATGCTCATCCGCTCGCGCAGCTTGCGCTCGACGATGAAGCACTCCGGTGCCTTGATGTCTTCCAGGTTGATGCCGCCGAAGGTCGGTTCCAGCGACGCGATGATGTCGACCAGCTTGTCGGGGTCGCGCTCGTCGATCTCGATGTCGAACACGTCGATGCCGGCGAACTTCTGGAACAGCACGCCCTTGCCTTCCATCACCGGCTTGCCGGCCAGCGGGCCGATGTTGCCCAGGCCCAGCACGGCGGTGCCGTTGGTGACCACGGCCACCAGGTTGCCGCGCGCGGTGAGCTCGCTGGCGGTGTTGGGATCCTCGACGATGGCCTCGCAGGCGTAGGCCACGCCCGGCGAGTACGCCAGCGCCAGGTCGCGCTGGGTGAGCATCGGCTTGGTCGGCGCGACCTTGATCTTGCCGGGCGGAGACAGGCGGTGGTATTCCAGCGCGGCCTGCTTGAAATCGTCGTTCGTCATTGCGGAAACGGTGCCTGTGGTGAAGGCGGGGGAGCGGCGATTCTACTCCTTCCCCGTGATGGCCGGACCCGGCCGATTGCGGCGCTGCGTCACGCGTGGCGCGTGCAGGCGCACCTCAGGGGGCGATGAAGCGGCAGCCGTCGCGCGTCTGCGACAGGCGGCCACAGGCCTCGCGGAATGCATCGCCCGAGGGTCGCACACTGCTGTCCAGCCAGTTCTCGAGCACCTGCAGCGCGGTCAGATACGTCGCATCCTGCAGGCGGCTGTGGTCGTGTTCGTCCGTGAGTGCCTGCAGGAGCAGATGGCCGCGGCCGGCCGCATTGACGGTGGCCGCGTAGGCAGCATCGGCTTCGTACGACACCGTGGGATCGTGACGCGCCTGCACGGTGACGGTGGGCAGCACGATCAGCCCGGACAGGTCGGCGTCGTAGGCCAGGGCGGCGACCGCGGCGGGGTCGGCGGTGAAGCGCTCGACGCCGGCATTCAATGCCATGTCGTCATGCGAGCCGCGGTAGACCGTCTTCGCGTTGTCGAACGGATTGCGCCCGCCCAGGCGTTTGTGCACCACGTCCTGGAAGTGGAACGTGCCCCAGGCCAGGTGGGAAAAGAGCTGTTTTTCGGCGACGCCGGTCACCGCGAGGATGTCGCGCAGCCTTGCCGACTGATCGGGCGAACGCTTCGCCTTGGCGAGATCGACGCCGGTACAGGCGTTGACGCGTGCGCGCAGATCGTCGCGGGTCATGCGCGCATCCGCAGGCAGCCCCTGCCATAGCGGATACTGCGCCTCGTCCGGTGCCGGATGGTTGCGGCAGTAGTACTGGTAGACCGCGCGCAGGTCGGCGCGGAAGCCGTAGCCACGCGTGCCGCCGAACAGCATGCCGTTGGTGGCCAGCACGCCGTCGTAGTTGGCATGTCCATCGATGTCGAGCGCATACAGCTCGGCTGCCTTCGCCGCCACGTTGCCGCCCCACGACTGTCCATGCAGCAGCGTGCGCTGCGGGCGGCCCCAGCGCGCCCAGAACGCTCGGCGGCTGACGTCCACGTCGGCCGCTGCCATGCGTACGCCATAGCCGCCGCGACGGTAGGTGCTGCCGATCCATGCATAACCGGCGCGCACCATCACCGCGAAGCGATCCAGGTCCTCGGCGGAATCCCCCGCTTCCGGTGCGCCGAGCCGCGGACCGCCGTGTGCATGCACGATCAACCTGCGGTTCCAGGTGCGCGGCATCGCCACCATCAGCCAGGCCCCGTTCGCGTCCTGCGCCTCATGGCAGTCGACCTGCGGGCCGACCGACGCCGGGCACGTGACCGGCGCGAACGTCGCCTCTGAATCGGCGGCCGCCGCGCCGTCTGGCAGCGCAGTGGCCGCCAGCACGGCGAACGCGAAGGTGATCCAGTGACGGCTCATGCGCATCGGAACGGCTTCCTCAGAACGACCGGCTGATGTTGACGTACCAGTACCGGCCCCACGGATTGTGCAGCGAACCGCGATAGCCGCCATCGGCCAGCGACGGGCCCTCGTCGGTCAGGTCGCGCACGCCCAGGCGCACCGCGGTGCCGTCGACGAAGCGGTACTGGCCGTAGAGGTTGTGCGTCAACCTGTCCTCGACGACCCAGGGATCGCCGGAGATGCCGAGCAGCTGCGGCTGTTCGAATGAACTCATGTACTGCGCGGAGTAGCCCACGCGCCATGCGGACTTGTTCCACGTCAGCGAACCGGTCGCACGCCACTCCGGCCGGCCGTTCTGGCCGATCAGCTGGGTGGAGTCCGGCAACGGTGTCAGCGGATCGATCGTGCCCGCGGCGCGTGCTGCATAGAGCGCATTGACGATATCGCCCGGATCGCGGGTGAATTCCAGCAGGCGCGTCGCGTTGAGGTTGACCGAGAACGAGCCGAAGCGCGTGCGCCGCAGCGACCAGTCCACGCCGAAGTCCAGGCCACCCGCGGTCTGCGGCTGCAGGTTGATGAAGCGGTCGTTGATGGCGATCACGCGGCCTACCGGGTCGATGCCGGTACCGGCGAAGGCGTCGATGTCTTCCTGCGTGGGCGCCTCGCGCACGACCAGCGGATTGCTGCCGCCGCCCACGCGCGCCAGATAGTCCACCGTCAGCGCGGTCTGCGCGCCGAGCAGGCCGACGATCTTTTCCTGCTTGATCTTCCAGCGGTCGACCGTGAAGGTGAAGGTGCCGAAGCGCTCGGGGATGAAGGCCGGCTGGAACACCACGCCGAACGAGGTGTTGGTGCTTTCCTCCGGTTCCAGGTCCGGGTTGCCGGCCACCAGCAGCGAGGCACCGGACGTGCTCTGGCCGCACTCGCTGAACGAGGCGATGCGGCCGGCGCGCAGGTCGGCCTCGCAACGGATATGGTCCACGCCGCTGGCCAGGCGCGCGTACTGGGTGGCGTTGGTCTGCTCCAGGTTCGGTGCACGGAAGCCTTCGGAGTACGAGCCGCGCAGGCGCAGGCCTTCCACCAGGTCCCAGGCCAGCGCGACCTTGGGCTTGGCGACGGAGCCGAAGTCGGAGTAGTGCTCGTAGCGACCCGCCAACTGCATGTCCAGGCGATGCACCAGCGGAATGCCCATCTCCTCCGACACCAGCGGCACGGCGAACTCGACGTACGCGGAGCCGACATTGCGCGAACCACGCGTGTCGGGATTGGGACTGACCGCCGCGACGTTGCTGAGGTTGGTCTCGCCGGTGACCATGTCGGTGAAGGTGTTGGTGCCGTCGAGGTTGGCGTCGCGGTCGTCGCGTTGCGTTTCGCGGCGCGCTTCGGCACCGAAGGCGATGCCGACATTGCCGGCAGGCAGCGCGAACAGGTCGCCGCGGCTCATCTTGAAATCGGCCATGGTCAGCGTGGTGCGCGACTCGCGCACCAGGTCGAACACGATGCCGTCGATGGCCGCCTGCGAACTCGGCGAGCAATCGCCGTAGGTCGGCGTGGCCACGCAGCCGCCGCTGAACGGGTTGTAGGCATCCGGCGTGGACAGCGCCAACTGCTGCTGCAACAGGGTCATGTTGATGTTGGGCGAGCGGTCTTCGGCTTCGGCCTCGGAGTAGAGCAGCGCGGTCTCCCAGTTCCAGCCGTTCCAGTCGCCGCGCAGGCCGGCGAGGAAGCGCGCCTGGTAGTTCTCCACGCGCACGCGCTGGAAGCCGGTGTCGACGTAGCGGTAGTTGCTCATCTGCACCGGCAGGCCGGCGGCGGGCACGTTGGTCAATCCCGGCAGGCGGTTCGGATTCGGCGTGCCGTCGGGCAGCGTGGCCGCGCCGAACGGATTCCAGTAGTTGCTGGCCGGGATCCACAGGCTGTTGAGGTTGACCACCGGCGGCTGCAGGGCCTCGCTGACCGCGTGGTAGAAGCCGACTTCGCCGAAGGCCTCCACGCTGTCGCTGATCGCGTGGTGACCGGTGAGGAACAGGTTGATGCGCTCCACCGACGGCCGCACCGTGGTGCCATGGCGCGTGTCGTAGCGCATCTCCCGATTGGTGGTGTTGAAGTTGTGGTTGCCGCTGGAAAGGCAGAGGTCGTTGCCGAGGCTGACGCCGCAGCCGAAGTCCGACGGCTGGATGCGGAAGGCGCCGGAACTGTTGGTCACCGCCGTCCCGTTGGAGCGGATCACCGCACGCGGGCCGACGCTCAGGCGCGCCCACGGCGTGTGCGAGGAGCGGCCGTCGAGCGAGGACAGGCCGGCGAAATCCGGATAGTCCGCGAACAATCCGCGCAGATCGTCTGTCTCGGTGAAGTCCTGGTCGGCCGCCATCAGTTCAGAGCGGTCGGTGTAGTTGAGGAACGCCGACACGTTGCCGCGGTCGTAGTTGTGGCCCGCGAACAGGTTGACCTCGAATTCGTGCATGCCGGTGCCTTCGGCACTGCCGTAGCGCGTGCTGCCACTGACCCCGTCGAAGTCGGTCTGCAGCACGGTGTTCACCACACCAGCCACGGCATCGGCGCCGTAGATCGCGGCCGCACCGTCCAGCAGGATCTCCATGCGGTCCAGGCCCGACACCGGCAACGCATTCGAGTTGAAACTCTGCACGGGGACGGTGCCCGTGTCCGACGTACCCTGGCTGGTCGGGTGCTGCACCAGCCGGCGGCCGTTGAGCAGCACCAGTGTGTTGCCGACGCCGAGCGAGCGGAGGTTGACCGAATTGACGTCGCCGCGCGCCGCGTTGCTGGTCTGCGGATTGTTGGACGAATCGAACAGCACGTCGCCCATCTGCGGGATGGTGCGCATAAGCTCGTCGCCGGAGATCGCACCGGCCGCATCGATCTGTTCCGCGCCCACCACCATCACCGGCAGCGCATCGGTGGTCGACGCGCCCTGGATGTGCGAGCCCACCACGACCACCGTGTCGAGGTTGGTCGCCTCTTCCGTGGACGCCGACTGCGGTACGGGGTCGGCCGGCGGCGTGGCGTCCTGCGCCGCAGCGGCGTGGATCACCGCCAACAGGGCCAGGGTCAGGCTGCTCCGCAACGGGGCGGCGCGTCGGTTGAAGTTGTGCATCGTTCAGTCCCTCCTCTGAAGACGTGGTGTGGCCGGCGTCAGTCGGCCGTGAGTCGTGTCGGGTCGCCCGGGCCCGCGGCCGGATCGGGCGCGGCGGCAATCGGCGCGGACGGCCCGCCCAGCGCGCGCGCCAGCGCGTCGCGGTCGAGCGCGTTCTCCCAGCGCGCGACCACCAGCGTGGCCACCGCGTTGCCGGTGAAATTGGTCAGCGAGCGGCATTCGCTCATGAAGCGGTCGATCCCCAGGATCAGCGCCATGCCGGCGACCGGCACTTCGGGCACGACGGCGAGCGTGGCCGCCAGCGTGATGAAGCCGGCGCCGGTCACGCCCGCGGCGCCCTTTGAGCTCAGCATCGCCACCAGCAGCAGCATGATCTGGTGGCCCAGGCTCAGTTCGGTGTTGGTGGCCTGCGCGATGAACAGCGCGGCCAGCGTCATGTAGATGTTGGTGCCGTCGAGATTGAACGAGTAGCCCGTCGGCACGACCAGGCCGACCACGGACTTGGACGCGCCGGCGCGCTCCATCTTCTCCATCAGCGATGGCAGCGCGGATTCGGACGACGAGGTGCCCAGCACCAGCAGCAGTTCGGCCTTGAGGTAGCGGATCAGGCGGAAGATCGAGAAACCGCACCACCACGACACCAGGCCGAGGATGACGATCACGAACAGCAGCGAGGTCAGGTAGAACGAGCCGACCAGCCAGGCCAGGTTGACCAGCATGCCGATGCCGTACTTGCCGATGGTGAAGGCGATGGCGCCGAATGCACCGATCGGCGCCGCACGCATCAGGATATGCACCAGTCGGAACACCGGCGCGGTCAGTGCCTCCAGCAGGTTCAACACCGGCCGGCCCTTCTCGCCCACCAGCGCCAGCGACAGGCCGAACAGCACCGCCACGAACAGCACCTGCAGGATGTTGTCGCCCACCAGCGGGCTGACCAGCGTCTTCGGGATGATGTCCATCAGGAAGCCGACCAGCGACAGCTCGTGCGACTTCTGCACGTAGTTCTGCACCGCGGACTGGTCCAGGTCGGCGGGATTGATGTTCATGCCGGCGCCGGGCTGCACCACGTGCGCCACGATCATGCCGATCACCAGCGCCAGCGTGGAGAAGAACAGGAAGTACGCCATCGCCTTGGCGAACACGCGGCCCACCGTACGCAGGTGGGTCATGCCGGCGATGCCGGTGACGATGGTCAGGAAGATCACAGGCGCGATGATCATCTTCACCAGCTTGATGAAGGCATCGCCCAGCGGCTTCATCGATTCGGCGAACGCGGGCTCGAAGTGCCCCAGCAGCGCGCCCAGCACGATGGCCACGATCACCTGGAAGTACAGCTGCCTGTACAGCGGCTGGCGCGGCGGCGGCGTGTAGGGCGTATCGGCCAGGTGCATGGGTCAACTCCGAACGGATGGCGACGCCACCCGGATCGGTGGCCGGCATGTTGTACCCCCGCATCGCCGCCGCACCGATAACCTATTGGTACTAGCCCACACTCCGGCGGCGGCGTCGCCCGTAGACTTGCCCCATGCTGCGCGCCCGCCGCCACCGCCGGATCCTGCTGGTACTGCTGTCGATCCTGGGCGGCGCATTGCTGGTGATGGCGCTGGCCTACCACTGGGCGGGCGCCCGCGCGCAGCGGGCGGAGACCGCACAGCTCGACCGCCAGCTCGACCTGCATGCGCAGGCGCTGCAGCAGCGCATCGACCGCTACCGCACGCTGCCGCAGGTGCTGGCGCAGGACCCGGATCTCCGCAACGCACTCGCCGGGCCGGTGGACGATGCCCGTCGCAACGCATTGAACCAGCGCCTGGAAGACGCCAACAGCGTCACCCGTTCGTCCACGCTCACGCTGATCGACCGTCGTGGCATCGCGCTGGCGGCCAGCAACTGGCGCGAGCCCACCAGCAACGTGGGCGAGGACTACAGTTTCCGGCCCTACGTGAAGCAGGCGCTGCGCAACGGGAGGGGCCAGTTCTACGGCATCGGCCTGACCACCGGCGAGCCGGGTTACTTCCTGTCGCAAGCGATCAACGGCCCCGACGGCGACGTCGCTGGCCTGGTCGTGATCAAGATCGAACTGGATGCGCTGGAGCAGGAATGGTTGCAGACGCCGGACATCGTGCTGGTGAGCGACGCGCACGGCGTGATCTTCCTCGCCAGCCGCGACGGGTGGCGCTACCGCACGCTCACCGCGCTCAGCGATGCCGACCGCCGCGAACTGGCCGCCACCCGCCAGTACGCACGGCAACGGCTCACGCCCCTGCAATCGCAGGACCTGTCCACCACGGACGATGGCGCACGGCGCGTGCAGTTCACCAACCCCGCCCTGACCGGCGCGGTGCTGTGGCAATCGATGGCGCTGCCGGAAGAAGGTTGGCAACTGCACCTGCTGCACGATGCTTCGGCGATCACCGCCGCGGGTCGCACCGCCGCGCTCGCGGCCGGCGGAGGCTGGCTGGCGCTGGCGTTCCTGGCACTGTTCATGCAGCAGCGACGACGCACCGCGCTGCTGCAGCAACGCAGCCGCGAGGAACTCGAAGCCGTGCTGCAGCAGCACGCGCAGGAACTGCGCACCGCGCAGGATGGGATCGTCGAGGCGGCGCGCCAGGCCGACGCCGGCCTCAGCCGCAGCCTGGAGCACCTGCCGCAGGGCGTGGTGATCATCGATGCCGACCTGCGGCTGGTGGCATGGAATTCGCGCTACATGGACCTGTTCCGCTTCCCGCCCGACCTGATCCACGTCGGCCGCCCGATCGAGGACGTGTTCCGCTACAACGCACGCCGCGGCCTGCTGGGGCCGGGCCCGGTGGAGGACGCGATCCAGCGGCGCCTGGACCATCTTCGCAGCGGCAAGCCGCACATGCGCGAGAGCGAGAAGGACGACGGCGTGGTGCTGGAGATCCGCGGCAATCCGTTGCCGGATGGCGGCTTCGTCACCAGCTACGCCGACATCACCAGCTACAAGAACGCCGCACGCGAACTGCGCTCGCTGGCCGATGCGCTGGAGCGCCGCGTCGAGGAACGCACCCGCGCGCTCGCCGCCGCCACGCAGGCGGCGGAGAACGCCAACCGCTACAAGACCCGCTTCGTCGCTTCCGCCGTGCACGACCTGCTGCAGCCGCTCAACGCCGCGCGCATGTTCGTGTCCGCGCTGCGCGGTCGCCTGCATGACGACGACGCGCGGCGCATCGCCGACCACGTCGACAATGCACTAACCGCGCAGGACGCCATCCTCAACAGCCTGCTGGACATCGCCCGGCTGGAATCGGGCACGCTGCCGGCACGCGTGCGCGATGTCGCCCTGGCACCCCTGCTGGAAACGCTGGCGCGCGAGTTCGGCATGCTCGCGGAAGAGCGCGGCCTGTCGTTGGCATGCGTGCCGACCGGCGCCATCGTGCGCAGCGACGAAGCCCTGCTGCGTCGCATCCTGCAGAATTTCCTGTCCAATGCGATCCGCTACACGCCGCGCGGCCGCGTGCTGCTGGGCGTCCGCCGGCGTGGCAGCCAGTTCCGCATCGAAGTGCACGACCAGGGACCGGGCATTCCGGAGAGCCTCCACTCGGAGATCTTCGAAGAGTTCCGCCGCCTCAACGACGGCGTGGTGAACGATCGCGGCGCCGGCCTCGGGCTGGCCATCGTGGAACGCATCGGCCGCGTGCTCGGCCACCGCATCGGCCTGCTGTCGCAGTTGGGGCGGGGCAGCGTGTTCTGGGTGGAACTGCCGCGCGGCGTCGCCAATGCCACGACAGCGCAAGCGTCGCCAGCGTTCGACGACATCGACGATGGCTCGCCGTTGCGCGGCCGCCGCGTGTGGTGCGTGGACGACGATCGGCGCGTCTGCGAAGCCACGCGCGCCCTGCTGCTGCGCTGGGAGTGCGACGTGGACCTTGCGTCCGGTCCCGACGACGCAGCGGCAGCGGCCGTGCGGGACCAGGCACCCGACCTTCTGCTGCTCGACGTGCGACTGGGCGACACCGACGGGCCGACACTGTACGCACGCTTGTGCGAACGCTGGGGCAGCGCGCCGCCGGTGATCCTGGTGACCGCCGAGCGCGACGAGGCACTGCGCGCGCTGGCGCTGGAGCGCGGCTGGGGCTTCCTCGCAAAACCGGTGAAGCCCGCGGCGCTGCGCGCACTGATGACCCAACTCCACGTGCGCCGCGCGCGCTGAGGGACCCTCGCATGCCATACCGATGCTGACCTACGTCATTCCCGTCCTCGCCATCGTGCTGCTCGGTGCGGCCCTGCGACGGATGCGCCGGGTACCCGACGGCCTGTTCCCGGCGATGGAGTGGTTTTCCTTCTACGTCGCCTTCCCTGCGCTGCTGTTCGTCGGCGCCGCGCGACTGACGTTGTCCGCGAGCGACGCGCTCGACCTGTCGCTGGCCGCGTTGCTGCCCACGCTACTGCTGACCCTCGTGGTGGTGCTGGCGGTGCGGGTCGCGCCGCGCCTGTCCGGTCCCAGCCGCTCCTCCGTCGTGCAGGGCGCGGTGCGGCCGAGCAGCTACTTCGGCCTGGCGGTGGCGGCGCTGCTGTTCACGCCGGACACCACCGCGATGGTGATGCTGGCGCTGGCGATCTGCCTGCCGGTGGTCAACGTCATCGCGGTGGTCGCGCTGGCGGTCTGGGGCCATGGCGATGCCAGCGCTCGCGGCATCGCGCGGGCGCTGGTTCGCAATCCGATCATCCTGGCGACGCTGGCCGGCCTGCTGTTCAACCTCAGCAGCCTGCCACTGCCGGTACCGCTGGCGGCCACGCTCGACATCCTCGCCGATGCCGCGCTGGCGCTGGGCCTGCTGTGCGTGGGAGGTGGCCTGCAGTTCCGGCGCGACGAGGTGCGTCCGCTGCTGCTGGGCGCCACCTCCGCGCTGAAGCTGCTCGCCCTGCCACTGCTGGCCGTGCTGCTGTGTCGGTGGCTGGATGCCAGTGCGGCGGTGACGACGGCGGCCTGCTTCTACGCCGCGCTGCCGACGGCGTCCAACGCTTACATCATGGCCCGGCAGATGGGCGGCGATGCGCCACTGATGGCCTCGCTGGTGACGTGGCAGACACTGTTCGCCGCCGCCACCGTGCCGCTGGCGATGCAGTTGCCGGCCTGGCTGGGCTGAATCAGTCGATCGGCGGTCCTTCCGGCTCCAGCGATTTCACCAGCACCGCCGCCTGCGTGCGGCTGTGGCATTCCAGTTTCTTGAGGATCGCGGTGACGTGCACCTTCACCGTGTTCTCGGCCAGCCCAAGTTCGTGCGCGATCTGCTTGTTGAGCAGGCCGTCGGCCAGGCACAGCAATACGCGGAACTGCTGGGGTGTCAGTTGCGCCAGGCGTGCCGCGAGCGCGGCGTCCTGTTCGGAACGCTCGACGGTGAGCGGCGGAAACCATGCCCCGCCATCGAGCACCGCCGCCACCGCGTCGCCGATGGTATCGGCCGGCGACGACTTGGGAATGAAACCGGCGGCGCCGAACTGCTGCGCGCGACGGATCACACGCGGGTGCTCGTTCGACGAGATGACGACAACCGGCACCTCCGGATGTTCGCCACGGACGTGCAGCAGGGCGGAGAAGCCATGGGCGCCCGGCATGGTCAGGTCCAGCAGCACCAGGTCGGTATCGGGACGCGCGTCCAGCGCCTGTCCCAGGCCCGCGGCACTCGCGGCTTCCACCACGGTGGCGCCGGGCAGCGCTTCGCGCAGCGCGTGAATCACCGCCGCGCGGAACAGCGGATGGTCGTCGGCCACCAGGATCGTCGTGCTCATGCCGCCAGTGTGCCATCGGCGGCGGATGCAGCGCGTACCACTTTCCGGCTAGGCGTCCGTCGACAGCTTGTCCAGGCGGATGCGGTTGGCGAACAGCGAGAACGCCAGCATGCCGGCCAGGCCGTTGGCGCGGCTGACCCAGCTCGGCAGCCAGCGTGGCGGCACCAGCACGCCGGCATCGAACATCGGCTCGAACATCGTCACGTCCTCCAGCGTCATCTTGCCGGCGAACAGGCGACGGCACACCCGCAGCCGGTCCTGCTGCAGCGAGCGGCGGAAGAACGTGTGCACGCCGATCAGACCACGCAGGTACACCGTGTCCTTGGTGAACGCCGCGCCGCCGGTGGTGGGCACGCCGCGAAACACGCGCTGCGCGGAAGAAAAGCTTTCGGCGGGATTCTGGCCCGCGTCGGTGAAGTAGCGGAACACCTCGATGAAGTCGGCGCCGGCCAGCGCCATCGCTACCGCCTCGATACGCAGGCTGATGCGCTTCATCCGCTCGATGTCGATGCTGCCGGTGATCTGCTCGGCGAACGTCGCCAGCCCTTCCTGCGTGGCGGTGACGCGCGGCGACGCCAGCGCCAGGCTGGGCAGCACCGTCTGCTCGCGACCGTTCAACGCGGTCAGCGAATGCACCAGCGCCTCGTGCTGCAGCAGCTGGCGGCGGTCGTAGTCGCTGAAGGCCGCGCCGTGGCGCAGGCGGATGCGGGTCGCGCCGGCGGCTGCCTTGGCGATCAGGTTGCGGTCCAGCTCCACGGTGATGACGCGGCCATCGAAGAAGTCGTCCAGGTCCGCCTGCAACTGCAGCTGCAATGCCGTCGCCGACACCGGGATCTGTTCCTCCGGCGCGAGCAGTTCGTGGTCCAGTTCGTTGGCGATGGCGATGAAGTGGCCGGCGGCATCGCGCGTGCTGGGGCCGTCGCCGGGCAGGCATTCCTCCGGTGTGCCGAACAGCGCGATCGAATGCGTGGTCACCGCCGGCGTCCCCAGCGATTCCAGCAACTGCGCCGCGATGTCCCAGCTGTGCACGGAATCGCGCAGGTAGCGACCGAGCGGATGCGCATCGTCGGCGGCTGCCGCGACATCCGCGAGTTCGCGGCGCGCCTCGCTGAAATCCAGCCGCGGATAGGCGATGACCGGCAGCTGCGGCTGTCCGCGCGCTACGCCGTCCAGGAACGGCGCCTGCACATCGGCCGGCCAGCTGGCGAGGCTCAGCAGCTTGATGCCACGCACGGCCCGGACCAGGCGTGCATCGAGCGCGGCGTGATGGGCGATGTCGGCCGGCATGCGTCCTCCTTGCGTCACACTTTAGCCCAGTGCGTGCAGCAGCCGGCACAAGCGCCCGCGCCTCGACTATGCTCGACCCTCTTCCATCGGTTGCGGGGGCAGCATGCTGGAGCTCGATGCGGTACAGACACTGGCCTTCGCCGGCCTGGCCCTTTTCCTCGGGTATGCGCTCTGCCGCATCGTCCCGCTGTTCTCCCGCTACAACCTGCCCCCACCGGTGATCGGCGGCCTGGTCGTCGCGTTGGCGGTCCTGTTGGCGCGCAGGCACGACATCACGCTGTTCACGCTGGACACCAGCCTGCAGACGCCGTTGATGATCGCCTTCTTCACCACCATCGGCGTCAACGCCAGCGTGGCGCTGCTGAAGATCAGCGGCCGGCAGGTGGTGGTATTCCTGCTGCTCGCCACCGGGTTTGCCATCGTGCAGAACCTGTTGGGCATGGCTGTGGCGATGGGCTTCGGCCTGCATCCGTTGTTCGGCGTGCTGGCGGGGTCCACGACACTGACCGGCGGTCCGGCCACCGGTCTCGCGTTCGCGCCGCTGTTCGAGCAGGCCGGCGTGGCCGGGGCGGAATCCATCGCGGTCGCGGCGGCGATGGCGGGCATCCTGTGCGGTGGCTTGATCGGCGGCCCGGTGGCCACGGTGCTGATCCGCCGCCACAAGCTCTACGGCGGCGTGCGCCTGGGTGCGCCGGACGAATCGGCGGCGGAGCCCGCCGGTGCGCGCGATACGCCCGATTTCGCCACGCGCGAGCACGCCGCACTGAAGAGCATCGTGGTGATCCTGGTGGCGATGTGGCTGGGTGCCGGCGTCAGCAACGGGCTGGAGGCCATCGGCATGACCCTGCCGGCCACCGTCGGCGCGATGATGGTGGGCGCCATGATCCGCTACATCGACGATCGCACCCACTGGATCGGTCTGCCGGTGGCGACGACCGATCTGGTCGGCAACGTGTGCCTGTCGCTGTTCCTCGCCGTGGCGCTGATGAACCTCAAACTCTGGGAACTGGCCGGGCTGGCTGCGCCGCTGCTGGTCAACCTGGCGCTGCAGGTGGCGCTGGTGGCGTTGTTCTGCGGCGTGGTGTTCCGCGTGATGGGCCGCGACTACGACGCCGCGGTGATGGGCGGCGGTTTCATCGGCTTCATGCTGGGCACCACCGCCAATGCGATGGCGGTGATGCGCACGCTGGTCGAACGCTATGGCATGGCGCCGCGCGCGTTCCTGGTGGCGCCGCTGGTGGGCGCGTTCTTCATCGACTTCAGCAATGCGCTGATCATCACGGGCTTCATCAATTTCTGGGATTGAGGCAATCGGCTGCTGGGCGGCGTGAAGTGACCGCAGCCCCTTGACGAACCCCCTTGGCAAGGGGGCGATTCGCGCCAGCGGCGCGAATGGGGGATCGGCAGCGTCAGCTGGGGCCCACGTTCTGCAACGCAAAGCGTGGGAGGTTTTTCGCGCGACGCGCGAAAAACCTAGCGCTTGCCGTACTTGTCGGTCAGCCGCTTGTTCAACGCCTTGCCCTGCACGCGGGCGTTGGACTTGTCAGCCAGGCGACTGGCGAGCTTGTCGGCGGCAGCGGCGACTTCATCGCGCAGCTTGAGGTAGTTGAGGAAGCGGCCTTCGTCCAGCTCCTCGCTGTCGATCGCTGCGCGTACCGCGCAGCCCGGTTCGCGATCGTGCGAGCAGTCGCGGAACTTGCACTGCTCAGCCAGCGCTTCGATGTCGGCGAAACCGCCGTCGGCCAGGTCTTCCTCGCCGGTGGGCTTGAGCTCGCGCATGCCGGGCGTGTCGATCAGGCAGGCACCGGCCGCCAGCGGGATCAGCGCGCGATAGGTGGTGGTATGACGCCCGCGTGAATCGCTCTCGCGCACTTCGCCGGTCTTCATGCGCTCGTCGCCGAGTAGCGTGTTGGTGATCGTGGACTTGCCGGCGCCGGACGAGCCGACCAGCACCACGGTGTGGCCTGGATCCAGCCACGGTGCCAGCTGCGCGACGCTGGCGGGATCCTTCGCATTCACGGTGAACACCGGCACGCCCTGCGCGGTGAGGTCGGCCAGCACCTCGACCGCGTCGTCGGCGTACTCGGTGCGATCGGCCTTGGTCAGCACGACCACCGGCTGCGCGCCACCGCCCCCGACCAGCAGCAGGTAGCGTTCGATCCGGCGCGGATTGAAGTCGGCATCCAGGCCACAGACGATGAACACCGTATCGATGTTCGCCGCGATCACCTGCTGGTGGTAATGCTCGCCGGCCGCGCCGCGCTTGATGCCGGTATGGCGCGGCAGCAGGGCGACGATGCGGGGACGCTTCGACGCCGCGTCTTCCAGCAGCACCCAGTCGCCGACGGCCGGTCGCTCATGCGCCGGAAAACGGGGGCGCTGCCACTCCGGCAGCGACTCGGCCTTCACCCCCATGCCGGGCGCATCGGCGACCACGTAGCCAGAGCGGTGCTGCTCGATAACGCGCGCCGGGGTGGCCGTCGGGTGTGCCGCCATGGCCTCGCGCCATGCGCTGTCCTCCGGTTCACCCATGTAGGGCCAACCAATGGACCGCAGAAGGGTGACGTCGGACACGCTGGGAGCAGGGGTTTCAGGCATGGCGCGCATTCTAGACGGGGGCTGAAGCCGGCGGGGCCGGACAGGCTAAATATCCGTTAAGCTGCCCCTCCTTCCCGCTTTCGCCCTTTCGCGGTCGCCGCCATGTCCACCCCTCCCGTCAAACCGCTCGCCACGCGCGAACGCCTGTCCGAAGTCCGCTACGAGATCCGGGGCGAACTGGCACGACGAGCCCGGGAGCTGGAGGCGCAGGGGCAGAAGCTGATCAAGCTCAACATCGGCAATCCGGGCGCGTTCGGCTTCCGTGCGCCGGAACACCTGCAGCGCGCGATCGCCGACGACATGGGCCGCACCGACCCGTACACGCACCAGCAGGGCCTGCCCTCGGCGCGCGAGGCCATCGCGGCGGCGTACGCCAAGCGCGGCACGCCGGACGCGCACCCGGACCGCGTGTTCGTCGGCAACGGCGTGTCGGAACTGATCGACCTGTCGCTGCGTGCGCTGCTGAATCCCGGTGACGAAGTGCTGGTGCCGTCGCCCGACTACCCGCTGTGGTCGGCGGCCACCATCCTCAACGACGGCCGCCCGGTGTACTACCGCTGCGATCCGGAGAACGACTTCCAGCCCGATCCGAGCGAGATCGAGCAACTGATCAGTTCACGCACCCGCGCCATCGTGCTGATCAACCCGAACAATCCCACCGGCGCGACCTACCCGCGCGAGCTGCTGGAGCGCATCGTCGCCATCGCGGCCAAGCACCGCCTGCTGCTGATGGTCGACGAGATCTACGACCAGGTGCTGTACGACGGCGCGACCTTCGTGCCGGTGGCGCCGCTCGCGGGCGACGTGCCATGCATCACCTTCAGTGGCCTGAGCAAGGTGCACCGCGCCTGCGGCTGGCGCGTGGGCTGGGGCGTGGTGTCCGGCCACGGCGACGTGGTGCGCGACTTCCTGCATGCGATGGACCTGCTCAGCGCGCTGCGCCTGTGCGCCAACGTGCCGGGCCAGTACGCCATCGACGCCGCGGTGAACGGCCCCGACACCATCAGCGCGCTATGCGCACCCGGCGGCCGCCTGTACGAAACCCGCCGCGCGGTGATCGAAGCCTGCGAGGCCAGCACGCACCTGGACCTGGTGAATCCGGCCGGTGCGCTCTACGCGTTTCCGGCGGTGGTCGGCGATGCGGCCAAGGGCTTCGACGACCACATGTTCGCGCTGGAACTGATGGAAACCGAAGGCGTGCTGGTCGTGCCGGGTTCCAGCTTCAACGTGCCCTACCGCCACCACTTCCGCGTCACCCTGCTGCCGGAAGCGGCCACGATGCGCGAAGTCTTCGCCCGCATCGACCGTGCCCTGTCGCGTCGTGCCGAAGCGGCGACCAAGGTGGTGCCGATCAAGGGCAAGTCGCGGCCGGCGGCGGCGTAAGCGCGTTGCCCCTGTAGGAGCGACGTGAGTCGCGACCGCACGCCGCGACCAGACGTTGGGCTCTGTTCGAGCGCGAGCAGGGCACCGCCGCTGGCGAAGTCTCGGGTGCTCGACATCTTCCAGGCCGCCCGGATTCACGGTCGCGACTCACGTCGCTCCTACAGTAGATCCGAAGAGCGCATCATTCGCCCATGACCACGATCTCCGCCCCCCACACCACCGCCCTCACCACCGAGCTGCGCTACCTCGCGCTCGGCGACTCCTACACCATCGGCGAAGCCGTGGACGAAGCCGGTCGCTGGCCAATGCAGCTGGCGCGCCTGTTGCGGAGGGAAGGCGTGCTGCTCGGCGACCCACGCATCATCGCCACCACCGGCTGGACGACCGACGAACTGGACGCCGCGATCACCGCCGCCGAGCCGCTGGGGGAGCACGATTTCGTCAGCCTGCTGATTGGCGTCAACAACCAGTACCGCGGCCGCGACGTGGATGAATACCGCACGCAGTTCGCCGCCCTGCTGTGGCGCGCCATCGGCTTCGCACGCAACCGGCCCGACCGCGTGCTCGTGCTGTCGATCCCCGACTGGGGCGTCACGCCGTTCGCCGCGCAGTCCGACCGCGATGTCGCGCAGATCGCACGCGAGCTGGATGCCTACAACCTTGCTGCGCGCGAGGTCTGCGCGCAGCGCGGCGTCGCGTTCGTCGACATCACGGCCGTCAGCCGCGCGCGCGGCAGCGAAGCGGCGATGGTCGCCGAGGACGGCCTGCATCCTTCGGCCGCGATGTACACCGAATGGACGCGGCTGGCGTTTCCCGTCGCGCATCACCTGCTGGCCTGAGCCCCTCTCCCACCGGGAGAGGGGTTGGGGTGAGGGTCGGAGCATCGGGCAGTTTCCTGCATCGCCGACCCTCATCCGGCGCTGCGCGCCACCTTCTCCCGGAGGGAGAAGGATTCAAGCGGTCTCGATCAGAGCCCCTCTCCCGGCGGGAGAGGGGTTGGGGTGAGGGTCGGAGCATCGGGCAGTTTCCTGCATCGCCGACCCCCATCCGGCGCTGCGCGCCACCTTCTCCCGGAGGGAGAAGGATTCAAGCGGCGACGCTCAACGCGTCATGTGTGGCCTCTGCTTCCGGCAGCACCGCGCGATAGCCCTCCGCATCCAGCCATGCCAGCAGCCGCGCCAGGATCGCCACGTTGTGGCCGTGCGCCGCGCCCTCGTGCAGCAACACGATGGCGCCGGGTTGGATGTCGCGGGTGATGCGCGCCAGCACCTGCTCCGGCTGGCAATCGACGCCATCGAAACCCCGTGCACTCCACGCCACCCTCGCCAGGCCGTGGCGCTTCAGCGACAGGCCGACGAACGGATTGGTCATGCCCACCACGCTGCGGTACCAGCGCGGCGTGTCGCCGGTGATCGCGGTCAGGATGGACTGGTTCTGGCCGATCTCATACTCCAGCGCGCCCGGGCCCAGCCGCCAGAACCGTGTGTCCGGATGCGTGGCACTGTGGTTGCCGATCCCGTGGCCACGGTCGCGGATGGCCTGCACCATCACCGGCTGCGCCAACGCGCGCTCACCCACCACGAAGAAGGTCGCCTTCGCGCCGTGCCTGTCCAGCAAGTCCAGCAGGGCGGGGGTGTCGATGGAGGGACCGTCATCGATGGTCAGCCACACCACGCGCGCATGTGTGGGCAGTCGCGACAGCGCGGGGCAGAAGAGGGTGGCACGCGGGTAAAGGGTGGCCCATACCACCAGCAGGTGCGTCGCCAGCATCGCGGGCAGGCCGGCGGTCCAGCCGAAGCGCCACCACAGCCAGGCCACGCCCACTTGCGACAGCGCCAGCAGGCCCAATATCAGGCCGGGACGGCGTGGCGGACGATGCAGTGTTCCCGGCGTGGTCATGCCCCATGATGCCACGGGGCGTAAAATCCCCTTCCGCTCGTCCTTCACGCTTACCGGTGCCTGTCCATGTCCCTTGATCCCGCCCTGCGCTCGCGCATCGAATCCCTCCTGCAGTCCAACCGCGTGGTGCTGTTCATGAAGGGCCAGCCGACCATGCCGCAGTGCGGCTTCTCGGCCAAGGCGGTGGGCGCGTTGTCGGCGCTGGGTGTGGACTACGCCCACGTCAACGTGCTGGCCGACCAGGAGATCCGCGAAGGCATCAAGGTCTACGGCGACTGGCCGACCATCCCGCAGCTGTACATCGACGGCGAACTGGTCGGCGGCAGCGACATCATCGAGCAGATGACCAACTCCGGCGAACTGGCCACCGTGCTGGGCCTGCAGGCCCCCGACCGTACGCCTCCGGCGATCACCATCACCGCGGCCGCCGCCGAGATGCTGCAGAACGCGGTGGCCGACGCCGGCCCGGGCGCCGCGCTGGCGCTGTCGATCAATGCGCAATTCCAGCCGAACTTCCAGCTGGCGCAGTTCGACGCCAACGCCATCGCCAGCGAATCCAACGGCGTGCGCGTTCAATTCGACCTGGCCAGCGCGCGCCGCGCCGACGGCATCACCATCGACTGGGTGGACGACATCCGCGGCAAGGGCCTGGCCATCGACAACCCCAATGCACCCAAGCCGGTGCAGGCGCTGGCGCCGATGGACGCCGATGCGAAGGTCCGCGCCAGCGAAGTGCTGCTGGTCGACGTGCGCCCGGCCGACGAACGCGCCATCGCGTCGGTGAAGCTGCCCTTCAAGACCTTCGACGGCAACGGCCGCGCCGACCTGGAAGCGTTGCCGAAGGACACCGCGCTCGCGTTCCTCTGCCGCAGCGGCGGGCGCAGCCAGCAGGCGGCGGAAGAGTTCCTCGCACTCGGCTTCACGAACGTCTACAACATCACCGGCGGCATCAACGCCTGGGCCGATGACGTGGATGGCACGATCAGCAAGTACTGAGTCGCGTCTTCGCAGACACAGAAAAGGCGGGCTTCGGCCCGCCTTTTTCGTGGGAAATGTAGGGGAGCGACCCCGTAGGTGGGCCCCGGCCCACCACCACGGAAGGTCAAAACCTTGGCAGGGTCATGCTGTCACGCTGCGTCGCGACGGTGGGCCGGGGCCCACCCTACGTCACCCGGCAAACCCGCCCGCCGCCAGGTAGTCACGCTCTTCCTGCGTCGATGTGCGCCCCATCGCCTCGTTGCGGTGCGGGAAGCGGCCGAAACGGGCGATCAGGTCGTAGTGCAGCTGCGCGTACTTCATGTACTCGTCGTTGCCGTGGGCGCGGAACAGGTCGAGCGAGCGCTGCTGGTCATCGAGCGATTCGGAATGCTCGAAGGGCATGTAGAAGAAGATCTTCAGCACGGGATCGACCTGGGTGTCGAAGCCGGCCCCGACGGCACGATCGGCGTAGTACCGCGCCAGGCCGTCGGTGGCGTAGGAGTGCGCGCTCTCGCGGAAGCAGTTGCGCGGGAACTGGTCCAGCAGCAACACCAGCGCCAACGCGCCCTCGGCATCGCCCATCCAGCCTTCCAGTTCGCGCCGCGCGGCACGGAAATGCAGCCCGCGGAAGCGCTGGTCGAAGTCGGCATCGAAGGCGTCGTCGCGCGAGAACCACTTCTCGTAGCCGGCGTTCTTCCAGAAGGTGATAACGTCCTGCGACTGCATGTCGTGGGTCATTTCGCTTTGTTCCCGTGTTCCAGGGTCTGCAGTGTCGCAAAGAATTCAGCGTGCTGGCGGTAGTCGTAGGCGCCCTCCTCGGTGGCCGCCGCGATACGCGCACACGCCGCCTGGGTCACCCCACCGTCGGGAAACATCTCGAGCAGCGCCTTGCGCGTGGCGCCGGTGAACTCCGCCTTGCGCGCGTCGGCGAACGCCTTGCCTTCTGCCTCTCCGCCAGCCGCGGTGACGGCGTCCGTCAGCATGAGCACGCGCTGCAGCGAGGGTTCCAGGTAGCGGTGATTGCGCTGCTGCCAGCCTTGCAATGCCGCACGCGCCTGCTGCCCGATTTCGCCCTCGTACGTGCCGCACTGCTGCCCCAGCGCTTCCAGCAACGTGAGGCTGGTGGTGATGGCGAACCCGGCGGCGGCGTTGCGGGCTTCGGTGTCGGCGGGCGTTTCGGCCGCGGCCACCCCAGCCAGTGACATCGCCAACGCCACTCCTAACCATCGCTTGCACATGATGCTGTCCTCCGTCCTTGTCTCTTCAGGGATCTTCCAATTCGTCCATCTGAGCGAAGGCCTGATGAAGCTCTCGTGCACGGCCTTCCTTCGGCCAACCCGTGACGGTCGCGACGACGCGTCCTTCGCGCATGAAATAGAACACTGGTGTCGCCCAGCTGTCGAACTGCGGCCAGTCTCGCATGGCCACCGCATAGCTCAACCGGGCGCCAGGATGCACGCGGTTCCACGCCTGTATGTCGGCCAGGTCGAGCGAGCCATTGGGTGGCGCCAGCCACAAGGCGTCATGCAACCGTGCGGACAGTGCGGGATCGGCCTCGATCGCGGCGATGGCGCGCTGCGAGAATCCGCAGCGCGGATGCGACAGCACGACCACGCGCGTCAGCGCGTCTTGGTCGACGGCCTGTGCGAACAGCGATTCGGCCGCGTCTGCCGGGCGCCACACCACGAGCTGCCCGGCGGCGGCATCGTCGATCGCGGGGACGGGCGGCAACACCGGCAGTTGCAGCGCGGGATGCGCACGCGCCAGCGCATTGGCCTGCTCGAAGCGCCGCGTCACCACCCAGCCCCGGTACAGATCGCGGCGGTGCTTGTCGGTCAGCAGGGAGCGCGTCTCCAGCATGTCGGCTGTGCGTGCAAGCAGCGCTGCATGGCGCGGCTCGTGGGCGTAGAAGACCACCCGGTTGGCGGCCTGGAACAGCGACTCCAACTCACCGTCCGACGCCGACGAGAGCGAGAGAGACACATACGCATCGCGCAGCGAGCGATCGAAGAAGTCTGTCATCAGCCGCGCACGCTCGCGCTCGTTGCCGACCGTCTGTTCTTCGATGGCCTGCAGCCGTTGCAGTCCGGAAGCGCCAGCACCGGGAGCGGCATGCACGGGAGCGTTGGCCAACGCCATCGCCAGCAGTGCCGCAAACGCAACAGTGGCGCGCACGGACGGCATTTCCGTTACTCATCAAACCGCAAATGCCGCACCGACTTCCCATTCCGCCGGATCAGCTTCAGCGCTTCGATCCCCACGGTGATGTGGTTCTCCACGAATGACGAGCTGACCTTGGCGTCGCTGGCTTCGGTCTTCACGCCTTCGGGGATCATCGGCTGGTCGCTGACCAGCAGCAGGGCGCCGCAGGGGATGCGGTTGGCGAAGCCGGCGGCGAAGACGGTGGCCGTTTCCATGTCGATGGCCATGCAGCGCATCGCGCGCAGGCGTTCCTTGAACGCGACGTCGTGTTCCCACACGCGGCGGTTGGTGGTGTAGACCGTGCCGGTCCAGTAGTCGTGGCCCAGGTCGCGGATCATAGTGGAGACCGCACGCTGCAATGCGAACGCCGGCAGCGCCGGCACTTCCGGCAGCAGGTAGTCGTTGCTGGTGCCCTCGCCGCGGATGGCCGCGATGGGCAGCACCAGATCGCCCAGCTGGTTCTTGCGCTTCAGGCCGCCGCACTTGCCCAGGAACAGCACCGCCTTGGGCATGGTGGCCGACAGCAGGTCCATCATCGTCGCGGCATTGGGGCTGCCCATGCCGAAGTTGATCATGGTGATGCCGTCGGCGGTGGCGCTGGCCATCGGCCGGTCCAGGCCCACGATGGGCGCGCCGGTGAGCTGCGAGAACACGTTGAGGTAGCCGCCGAAATTGGTCAGCAGCACGTGCTCGCCGAACTGGTCCAGCGGCACGCCGGTGTAGCGCGGCAGCCAGTTTTCGACGATTTCGCTCTTGTCTTTCATGGGGTTCCTCTTCTTCTTGTTGTTTGCGGCGATTCTGGCACGACTGCGACGCGCGCACTTGGCAGAGTGCGCCCGGGCCGGTTAGGTTTCGCTTCTCTTCCAGGGGATACACCATGCGAATGACCTTGTTGGCCGGGCTGGTCCTGGCTGCGTTGGGCAGCGGCGCGCATGCCGCCACGCCCGCCTCCCGCTTCACCCAGGACCCCTACCCCAGCACCTATCGCGCGATCGGTTCCGGGCCCGTGCTGCTGTCCAATGCCACCGTGCTGACCGGCACCGGTGAGCGTCTGGACGGTGCGGACGTGCTGCTGGCCGATGGCAAGGTGGTGGCGGTCGGTCGTGGCCTGTCCGCGCCGGAAGGCGCCACGCGCATCGATGCAACGGGCAAGTGGATAACGCCGGGCCTGATCGACGTGCATTCGCACCTGGGCGTGTATCCCAGCCCGGGCGTGAAGGCACACAGCGACGGCAACGAGATGACGGCGCCGGTGACGGCCAACGTATGGGCCGAGCATTCGATCTGGGCGCAGGACCCGGGCTTCCACACGGCACTCGCCGGCGGCGTGACGTCGATGCAGATCCTGCCCGGTTCGGCCAACCTGGTCGGCGGCCGCGGCGTGACGCTGAAGAACGTGCCGTCCACCAGCTACCAGGGCATGAAGTTCCCGGGTGCGCCGTGGGGCCTGAAGATGGCCTGCGGCGAGAACCCCAAGCGCGTGTACGGCGGCAAGGCCGGCCCGGCCACACGCATGGGCAACGTGGCCGGCTACCGCGCGGCCTTCATCGATGCCAGCGAATACCTGAAGAAGAACGCACCCAAGCCGCAGCAGCCGAAACGGAAGCGCTGGTGGGAGCGCGCCAGTGGCGGCGAAGGCACCGACAGCGGTGGCGATGCCGGCGGCAAGCGCGACCTGAAGCTGGACACGCTGGCTGGCGCGATCAACGGCGAGATCCTGGTGCACATCCACTGCTACCGCGCCGATGAGATGACCACGATGCTCGACCTGGCGAAGGAGTTCGGTTTCAAGGTGGCCGCGTTCCACCATGGCGTGGAGGCCTACAAGCTGGCCGACCGCCTGGCGCAGGAGAACGTCTGCGGCGCGCTGTGGGCCGACTGGTGGGGCTTCAAGATGGAGGCCTTCGACGGCATCCAGGAGAACATCGCCTTGGTCGACCGTCCCGCCAACAGTTGCGCCATCGTGCACTCGGATTCGGACGAGGGCATCCAGCGGTTGAACCAGGAAGCGGCGAAGGTGATGGCGAACGCGCGCCGCGCCGGCATGGGCGACATCGCACCGGAACGCGCGATCCGCTGGGTGACCAGCAACGCCGCGAAGTCGCTGGGCATCGCCGAGCGCACCGGCACGCTGGAGGCCGGCAAGATGGCCGATGTGGTGCTGTGGAACCAGAACCCCTTCAGCGTGTACGCCAAGGCCGAGCAGGTCTACATCGACGGCGCGCGCATCTACGACCGCAACGACCGCAGCCGGCAACCGGTGTCGGACTTCATGCTGGGCCAGGAGGTGATGCCATGAGCCGCGCTAATGACGCCTCCCTGTCGTCATTCCAGCGAATGCTGGGATCCATGTGGCTCCTGCCACTTGGACCGAAAGCAGAAGCAGCAGCAAGAACCAAAACAAAATGGATCCCAGCATTCGCTGGGATGACGGCGAGGGCGGCGGTGCTGACGGCTGCACTGGCGTCCACATCCTTCGCTGCACTTGCCCAGGATGTCCTGATCCGCAACGCCACCGTGCACACCGCCGGGGCACAGGGCACCCTGAAGAATGCCGATGTGCTGGTGCGCAACGGCGTGGTGCAGTCGGTCGGCAGCGGCATCGCGGCGCCCGCCGGCGCGACGGTGGTGGACGCCAATGGCCGTCCGCTGACGCCGGCGTTTTTCGGCGGCATCACCGAGATCGGTCTCGAGGAGGTGTCGGGCGAGTCGTCCACGGTCGATGCGGCCGTGACGTTGACCGATCAGCCGATGCGGCCGGAGTTCGACGTGACGCTGGCGTACAACCCGGCATCGGTGGTGATCCCGGTGACGCGCGTGGAGGGCATCGGCTTTACCCTGCTGGCGGCGTCGACGGGCGGCTCCTTCATCGCCGGACAGGGGGGCGTGGTGCGGCTGGACGGCAGCGCCGATCCGGTCGGCCCGCGTGCGCTGTTCGTGCGATTGGGTGCTGGCGCGTCCGACCTGAGCGGCAAGTCGCGCGCGGCGCAATGGATGCTGCTGGATCAGATGGTGGCCGAGGCGCGCGGTCGCGTGCCGGCGGATTCGCCGCATGCGTTGTTGACGCCAGCCGGCCGCGCCACACTGGCGCGCTATCTCGCCGGCAACGGCCGCATCGTCGTGCAGGTGAACCGTGCGGCGGACATCCGCCAGCTGTTGCGCTGGGCGCAGCGCGAGAACGTGCGCATCGCCATCGCCGGGGGTGCGGAGGCGTGGAAGCTCGCGTCCCAGCTCGCGCAGGCGAAGGTGCCGGTGTTCGTGGATGCACTCGCGGACCTGCCGGCCGACTTCGACCAGATCGGCGCCACGCTGGAGAATGCGGCGCGGCTGGACGCGGCGGGCGTGGGGGTCAGCTTTTCGCAGGCCGGCGACGCCTCGCACAACGCGCGCAAGATCCGCCAGTTGGCGGGCAATGCGGTGGCCAACGGCCTCCCGTGGGAAGACGGGCTGGCCGGCCTGACCCGCGTGCCAGCGGAGGCGTTCGGCGTGGGCGACCGGGTGGGCACGATCGCGCCGGGCAAGCTGGCCGACCTGGTGCTGTGGAGCGGCGATCCGCTCGACGTGGCCAACACCGCCGAGCAGGTGTGGCTGGGTGGGCGCGCGATCCCGATGCGCTCGCGCCAGACCGAACTGCGTGACCGCTACCTGCAGCAGGCCGGCCCGCTGCCGCGCGCGTATTCGAAGTAGGCCACGCTGCGCGGCATCACTCCACGGGGGCGCCTTCGGGCGCCTTCGTGCTGTATGAAGGGATGGATGGGACATTTTCGCCCACCACGCGGTCGCCGCCCGCGCGCTTGGCCGCATACATGGCGTGGTCCGCGCGCGCAATCAGCGAGGCCACCGTATCGCAGTCGCGTGCCTGCGCCGCGCCTATGCTGGCGGTCACGCCGACGGGCACGCCTTCCACGCTTGCACAGTCACGACGGATGCGCTCGCTGACTTCTTCACCGAACCGGATCGCGGCCGGCAGTTCCACGCCGGCCAGCACCAGTACGAATTCCTCGCCGCCCAGCCGACCCAGCTGGTCGCCGTACTGGAAGCGCTGGCTGACCACGCGCGTCACGGCGCGCAGGCACGCATCGCCCAGGGCGTGCCCGTGCCGGTCGTTGACCTGCTTGAAGTGGTCCAGGTCGATGAACAGCAACGAGACCGGGATGCCTTCGCGCTGCCGCTCGATCAGCGCCCAGTCGAGACGGTGCTCGATGCCGCCCCGGTTGAGCACGCCCGTCAGCCCGTCGCGTTCGGCGTGCGCCTTGGCACGATCGCGCTCGCGGCGGAAGGTCAGCATGCGGTCGGCCAGGCCCAGCGCCAGCACCACGGCGGTGAAGGCGAGCACCCAGGGCAGGCCGTATTCCAGCCACGGCTCGGCTCGCTCACCGGCACTGAAGCGCAGCGCACGCGTCATGGTGAACACCAGCAGCGGTACCCACGCGATCAGCACATAGGCCGCATGCCGCTGGCCGCGACGCCAGGCCGCCACCAGCGTGACCAGCGCGATGGCATTGGTGAGCAGGAAGAGCGCGTTGGCGATGTCCGGGAACCACGCCTTGTCGGCAGGCCACGGCGACAGCAACAGCAGCAGGGTCAGGCCACAGCCGTAGGCACCGACAATGCGCATCAACCACGCCAGGCGCGGCGCGACCTGGCGCAGGCCGGCGTAGTCCAGCCACAGATAGACGAGCAGGATGGTCGCAAACGTGCCCGCCCCCCAGATGCCCTGCGCCCCGAAGCGCGCCAGCAGGGACAACCCCGGCCATGCGTAGGCTTCGCCGTACGAGCACAGCGCGTACAGCAACTGGAACAGCATGGCGCCGGCGTACAGCAGGTAGACGCGCTCGCGCAGCACGGCCCAGAACAGCAGCACCGCCAGCGAAACGCCCAGCACCACGCCGATCGCCGGCAGCACCAGCCGCACATGCCACAGGTCCGCGACGGCGTAGGACGGGCCCGACTCCACGGACACATGCAGCGGATAACGCGCGCCCTCCACCTTCACGTACACCGGGCCGTCGCCCTGCAAGGGGAACACCAGGGCGCGCCTGCTGTACTGCGGATCGAGGTCGGCGCTGAAGATGTCCCGTCGGCGCGGTGTGCCTTCCGCCTGGTCGAGCACGGTCACGCGGGCGGTGTAAGGGTGATAGAACACCAGCAGCGGCTCACGCACGCCTGGCGTGGGCTCCAAGCGCCATTCACCGTTGCCGATCACGCGCACGGTCGCACCACCGTCGTCGAAGCGGCGTTCCGAGAACAATCCGGCGCGCTGTCCGGCCTGCTGCTCCAGCGCCAGTGGCTGGATGCGATCAATGCGCGCGATGTTCTCCCCTCGCACATCCATCGTTGGCAGCAGGGCCAGAAGCAGCAGTAGAGACCACCACCCCTGTTTCATGTTGCCCCATCGCGTTCGAGGCGAGTGTCGGGCCGGGCCCTTCCACCGACAAGCCGGAATCTGGCAATTATGTGATGTGAGTCACATAAACTATGGGCACATACCTCAACCGCTGTCCGACGTAGCCCACGTTTTCCCCTGTGTCGCAGGGGCACAAAGGGTGACGACACTCACACTTCACGCGTTTACGCGACGACTTGCCGGCGGATGTCCGCTAGTTTTGCGGAGATAAGAGCAAATGCGATGGATGCCGGGAGGGGCTGAGATGCGCATTGGAATAGTCGTCGATTCGGCGTGCGATCTGCCGCTGGAATACCTGCAACAACACAACATCGTCATCCTGCCGATCACGGTGCGCATCGGCGAAGCCGTGCTTGCCGATCATCGCGACGAGCAGGCCACGCTGAGCTTCCTGCACGCGCACGTGGCCGAGCGCGGCCATGAGGCGGAGACCACGCCGTTCACCGTCAACCAGATCCGCGACCTGTTCCTGGGCCGGCTGGTGATCGACTACGACCACGTCTTCTGCATGACCATCACCAAGACGCGCAGCCCGATCCACGAGAACGCGATGCAGGCCAGCTTCGCCATCCTCAACGACTACAAGCCCGTGCGGCAGGCTGCAGGCCACAACTCGCCGTTCGCGCTGCGGGTGATCGATACGCAGAACCTGTTCGCCGCGCAGGGCATCACCGCGGTGGAAGCGGTGCGCATGCGCGACGCCGGCGCCAACGTGCAGCAGATCCGCGTGCGCCTGGAGGAACTGGCGCAGAACACACACGGCTACATGATCCCGCGCGACCTGTACTACCTGCGCAATCGCGCGCGCACCAAGGGCGATCGCAGTGTCGGCCTGCTCAGCGCAGCGCTGGGCAGCGCGCTGGACATCAAACCGGTGCTGTACGGTCATGCCGGCAACACCGAGCCGGTGGCGAAGATCAAGGGCTTCGACAATGCGGTCGAACAGATGTTCAAGTTCACCGGTAACCGGGTGATGGCCGGCCTGATGACGCCCACGGTCTGCCTGAGCTACGGCGGCGAACTCTCGGAACTGCGTGCGCTGCCGGGCTACCAGCGCCTGCGCGACATCTGCGAGAACAACAAGGTCGAGGTGTTCGAAAGCGTCATGAGCCTGACCGGCATGGTCAACGTGGGCAAAGGCGCCGTCGTGGCCGCCTTCGCCGCGCCGCCCGCACCGTTCAAGGCGACATAACGACGGCCTAACGCGGCAGGGCTACGCTATGGCCTTGGCTTGAACCGGGGGCGCCATGGCGGTCCGCTACTACATCAGTCTGCCCAATCCCGCCCGCGCACGCGGCGGTGATCCGGCTTTCAGTTTCGATGCCCATGGCGCGGATGAATTCGCCGCGCAGTTGCAGCACGCGCTGCGCACCAGCAGCCTGTTCGAGCGCTGGCGTGCGCGGCAGGAAGAACCCGATGAAGTCGATCCCGGCCTCGGTGTCACCGACGACGCCGCGACGGTGCGTGGCCAGCAGGACGATCTCAGCATCCTGCTGGTAGCGACGTCTTCCATCCCCGGGCAGGTACTGAAGCATCGCCTGCGTCTGTTGGCGGGGCATGCCTGGGAATTGCGCGATGTGTCCGCCGCGTAAGTCGTGGCGTTGGCGCGACGTGTCCGCCGTCTGATGGCGGTGCGCGTTCCGGTCCTGCTCGCCTGGAGCGGCGGCAAGGATGCGGCGTGGACGCTGCATGTCCTGCGCACGCGGGGCGACGTGGACGTCGTCGGCCTGTTGACCACGGTGACCCAGGAGTACGACCGGGTGTCGATGCAGGGCATCCGGCGCAGTGTCCTGCATGCACAGGCGGATGCGACCGGATTGCCCTTGATCGAGGCCATGATTCCGGCGGCCTGCACCAACGAAGACTACGAAAGCGCCATGACGGACGCGCTGGCGGACGCCGCCCAGCGATGGCCCGGCCTGCGCACGATGGCCTTCGGCGACCTCTTCCTGGAAGACATCCGCGCGTACCGCGTGCAGAACCTGGCGCGCATCGGCTGGGAGGTACTGACACCGCTGTTCGGCAACGACACGGCGACGCTTGCTCGCGAGATGATCGACGGTGGCCTGCGCGCGCACCTGTGCTGCGTGGACACGCAACAACTCGATCGGCACTTCGCAGGGCATGCCTTCGATGCCGCGTTGCTCGACGCCTTGCCTGCCAACGTCGATCCTTGCGGCGAGAACGGCGAGTTCCACACCTGCGTCTCGTCCGGTCCGATGTTCACGGCGCCCCTCGGGGTGACGAAGGGCGATACCGAGCTGCGCGATGGGCGCTTCGCGTTCACCGACTACGCACTCGCCGACGTGCCCACGTAGGGTGGGCCCTGACCCACCATCGCGGTGACCCGATGGTCACGGGACGGCGGGCTTGAGCCCGCCCTACGCCTTCGATGCATCGCGTTTCCGCCGACACGATGTTCGATGTCACCGACGACGCACTGCCGACCCAATCCGGTTACGGCCAGCTGGCCAACGGCACGAGTACCTGCGGTTCGCGCGGTCCCTGCAGCAACTCGGGCAACCGCGCCTCGTAGTCGCGACGGTAGGGTTTGTCCTGTCGCTCGAGGAAGGTGGCCACGTCGGGTTCGGCCCAGCGTTCATAGAGGGTGAACAACGTCGGGTCGTGGGCGTCTCGATGCAGTGCACACGACAGGAACGTGTCCTCCTTCGACATCGCATCGACGATATCGTGCACCGCACGCAGCCATTCGTCGACGCGCTCCGGCTTCACGCGCAGACGGACGTAGAACACCAGCGGTACGGACGGGGTTGCAGCGTGATCGAGGCTCATCGGTGCAGGGCCTTGGCGTGGTATTCGATGTGGTCGCCGATGAAACTGGCGATGAAGTAGTAACTGTGGTCGTAGCCGGGTTGCAGGCGCAACGTCAGCGGATGGCCGGCGGCCTCTGCGGCGGCCTGCAGCAGTTCCGGCTTCAACTGCGTGTGCAGGAATTCGTCCGCGTCGCCCTGGTCGACCAGCAGCGGTAGCCGTTCCTGCGCGCCCGCGAGCAGGGCGACGGTGTCGTGCACCTTCCACGCCGCACGGTCCTCACCGAGATAGGCGGTGAATGCCTTCTCGCCCCACGGCACCTGCGAGGGCGCGACGATCGGCGAGAACGCCGACACACTGCGATAGCGGCCGGGATTCTTCAACGCGATCATCAACGCGCCATGCCCGCCCATCGAATGCCCGCTGATCGCACGCCGATCGCTCGCCGCCGGATCGGCTTCGACCCAGGCCGGGAGTTCGTCGACGATGTAGTCGTACATCCGGTAGTGCGAGGCCCATGGCGCCTGCGTGGCGTTGACGTAGAAGCCCGCGCCCTTGCCCAGGTCGTAACCGTCGGCATCGGCCACGTCGTCGCCACGCGGACTGGTGTCCGGTGCGACGAGGATGATGCCGTGCTCGGCGGCGTACCGCTGCGCGCCGGCCTTGGTGATGAAGTTCTGCTCGGTGCAGGTCAGGCCGCTGAGCCAGTAAAGCACCGGGCACGACCCCTGCTCGGCCTGTGGCGGAAAGTAGACGCCCACCGTCATGTCGCAGCCGAGTACGGCGGAGCGATGGCGGTAGACATCCTGCCAGCCGCCGAAGCAGGCGCGGTGTTCGATGCGTTCGAGTGTCATGGTGATGCCCGGTTTTCCTTCTCCTTTCGGGAGAAGGTGGCGCGAAGCGCCGGATGAGGGTTCGGCGAAGCGGGGTAGCCTACCGGATACGGATGCGGCAAGAAGCGCGGCGTCCGACCATCCGGATGTCGCCGGACCCTCACCCCAACCCCTCTCCCGGCGGGAGAGAGGCTTGAACATCAGAAATGCACCACCGAGCGGATCGACTTGCCTTCATGCATCAGGTCGAAGGCTTCGTTGATGCCATCGAGCGGCATCGTATGCGTGACGAACGGCGCGAGTTCGATGTCGCCCTTCATCGCATCCTCGACCATGCCCGGCAGCTGCGAACGACCCTTCACGCCGCCGAAGGCGGTGCCCATCCACTTGCGGCCGGTCACCAACTGGAACGGACGCGTGGAAATCTCCTGGCCAGCACCGGCGACACCGATGATCACGCTCTGGCCCCAGCCACGATGGGCGCATTCCAGCGCCGCGCGCATGACGTTGACGTTGCCGATGCATTCGAAGGAATGGTCCACGCCCCAACCCGTCATCTCGACGATGACCTGCTGGATGGGCTTGCCGAAGTCCTTCGGATTGACACAGTCAGTGGCGCCGAACTGCTTGGCCATCTCGAACTTGGACGGATTGGTGTCGATGGCGATGACGCGGCCGGCCTTCGCCTGCCGCGCACCCTGGATCACGGCCAGGCCGATGCCGCCCAGGCCGAACACCGCGACTGAATCGCCCGCCTGCACCTTGGCGGTGTTGTGCACGGCGCCGATGCCGGTGGTGACGCCGCAACCGAGCAGGCAGACGTGTTCCGGATTCGCATCGGGGTTGATCTTCGCCAGCGAGACTTCGGCAACCACCGTGTATTCGCTGAAGGTCGAGCAGCCCATGTAGTGGTACAGCGGCTGGCCTTCGTAGGAGAAGCGCGAGGTGCCATCGGGCATCACGCCCTTGCCCTGGGTGGCGCGCACCGAGGTACACAGGTTGGTCTTGCCGCTCTTGCAGAACAGGCACTCGCCGCATTCGGCGGTGTAGAGCGGAATGACATGGTCGCCCGGCTTCACGCTGGTGACACCCTCGCCGACCTCGACCACGATGCCGGCGCCTTCATGGCCCAGCACGACCGGGAAGAGGCCCTCCGGATCATCGCCGGACAGCGTGAACGCGTCGGTGTGGCAGACACCTGTGTGGGTGATCTTCACCAGCACCTCGCCCTTCCGGGGCGGGGCGACATCGATCTCGACGATCTTCAGCGGTTCGCCTGCGGCGAAGGCGACAGCGGCACGGGATTTCATGGTGGCACTCCTGCTTACTTCAAATAGGAACGGACCAGCGCGACGGCGGCATCGATGCCGGCCTCGCGTTGTTTGGGGGTGGGGGCCGGTTGCGCGAATTCTTCGCGCAGGTGGCTTTCCAGGATCTCCGACATCAGCCCATTGACCGCCCCGCGCACCGCAGCGAGTTGCTGCAACACGGGTGCGCAATCCGCACCTTCCTCCAGCGCGCGCTCAAGCGCATCCAACTGGCCGCGGATGCGACGGACGCGGGTCAGCGCCTTCTTCTTGTCGGCAGGGGAATGGGGCATGTCGGCCACGCACCTTGATAGTGGGGGGGAGTATACGCGGCCCGCCCCGACACATGAAGCCCCGCTTGTCCGTGCACGGAAGACCATAGTTGCGACCAACGGGCCAAACTTATGGTCAATCCGGCGGGGCCAAACTATGGTCCACCCCCGTTGGCGGGCGCGCTCTAGAGCTCCTACAGCAGGGGACGACCGTCCCCGGCAGCTGCGGGCCAGCCGTGGGACATGCATCCATGTCGACGACGGGGAACGTCGAACGCACGAATCAAACTGAACCAAACCAGCCCGCCCCGACACGGATCTGCTCCATCCGAGACAGCGATGCGGGAACTACCAGCCAAGCGTCAGGGATGCGGGGTTCTCCGCCCTTACTCGACGGGCGTACCCCGATACGGACCATGGCGAGGCGCCCTGCTCAGGGATCCAGCACCACTCCGGCAGACTAGCTTTGAGATTACTGGCGCTGCCCTCGGGACCTTTATCCACATATCGGGGCATGAAACTGCACATGTCCGCTTCCGGCCTTGGATTCAACCGATCGATGCAACAGTTTGTCGATACCGCTCTGCCGGTGTTTCGTAGCCAAGCTTCTTGCGTGGCCGTTCAAGCCGACATCGGAGAACGCTTACCGATTCTGGATGGTCTGGCAGGCCGGACGGAAAGCGGACGCCACTGTAGACGCGTTCTGCCAGTGGCTTCAGGAAGAAGCCTCGCGTGCGACCGCACGACCCGCTAGAAGCGTTTCGACGACTCGCCACGGCATGCGCGCGTCCCCCGTACGCCGCATCGCGCGGCCACGCACACTGACGGCGTGCGTGGCCAGGCATCCTTCACGACATCGCGCTAAGCGTGCAGTTGCGCCAACACGTCCTCGAGCGCGATCTCGCCCACCCAACCGCCCGCACCCTTCACGGCCTCACGCCGTTCGATCGAGTGGGCAAAGGCGACCGCGGGGTCGGCCTCCAGTTGGTCGTAAAGGCGCTGCAGGTTCGGGTAGTCGCGGCGATCGACAACCTGGTGGTATTCATTCCAGCGCGCAATGCCGATGAAATAGGCATCGGCGAGCGTGCGATGCACACCCAGCAGCCAGGGCTTGCCACCCAGCATCGCTTCCAGGTCGGCATGCGCCTTGCGCACCCTGGCGCGGCCGTAGTCCGTCAGCGCCTTCTTCTCGATGGCACCGAGGTCATGTTCGACGGCGTACCAGAAGGGCGCGTACGCATCGAAGAGACTGGTATTGAGGTACGCCAGGACCTGGTTGAGCCGGTCGAACGCCGGCGTTCCCTGTGCGAAGGTGAGCCCGCGCCCCAGATCCTGTGAGCCGATGTGGTGGAGGATGGCGAGGCTCTCGCTGATGAAGTCGCCCGCCGCGGTGCGCATCGCCGGCGTCTCGCCGACGGGATTGATGCGCTTGTAGGCGTCGCTGCTGACGGCCTCGGGCATCTCGATGCGGCAGAGCTGGTAGGGCTGGCCGAGCCATTCCAGGGTGACGATGGAGCCGAACGAGCATCCCGATGGCACGCCATAAAACAGGAGGGGGAGGTCGTTTCCGCGGGGAGTCTTCATTGCATGGATCCTTGCAGGGGAGATTGATCGGCGTTCGCAGCCACCCCGCACAAGGTAGTTTCATGGACTTCGGCTGTGTAGCAGGCGAATAATGGACTTATCGTCCACATTTGTGGACCTTGATCGGCTGACATGATCAACCTCAACGATCTGGTGCTGTTTGCCGCGGCGGTCGAACACGGCGGCTTTGCCGCCGCCTCGCGCCGGCTTGGCCTTCCCAAGTCCACGATCAGCAAGCGCGTGGCCGAGCTCGAGGACGCGCTGTCCACGCGCCTGATCCATCGCACCTCGCGCAGCTTCACCCTTACCGAGCTCGGGCGGGACTTCTATGAGCATGCGCGCGCCGCGTTGATCGAAGCCGAAGCCGCCGAGGCCATCGTCCGCCGGCGCCAGGCCGAACCCAACGGCACCGTGCGCATCAGCGCATCGGTTCCGGTCGCACAGCTCGATCTCGCTGCGCACCTGCCGCGCCTGGCGCGCGCGTATCCGAAGGTGCGGGTGGAGCTCGACGTCACCGACCGCTTCGTCGACATCCTGCAGGAGGGCGTGGACATCGCCGTGCGCAGCCATTTCGCGCCGCTTCCGGATTCGGGGCTGGTACAGCGGCCGCTGATGGTCGAATCGATCATCCTGGTCGCAGCACCCGGGTACATCGAACTGCATGGGATGCCGCAGTCGCCTGCCGAGCTGCAGGATCATCTGGGCCTGCTCACGGCGCCATCGGCGAGCGCATGGCAGCTGTCCAGCGCCTCCGGCCAACGCGCGGAGGTCTCCCCGCAACCGGCGATGGTGGCGAACGAATCCATGGTCCTGATCGCCGCCGCCCTCGCGGCGCTCGGCATCGTCTGCCTGCCCGAGCGGATGTGTCGTGACGCGATCGCTGCCTCGCGACTGGTGCACGTGCTGCCGGAGTGGAACGCCGGCACCGTGACGACCACGTTGCTCATGCCGCATCGGCGGGGCCAGCTGCCCGCCGTGCGCGCGACAGTGGAATTCCTCGTCGAATGCTTCAGGGACCTGGCCTAACCGGCGCCATATCCAACGCGATCCAACGCAGGGGCTCGCAGAACGCGGAGCTAATCGTGGGTCTCGCCAGACAACGGCGTCCTTCGCATGGACTCGCGCGTTTCAAAGGCATCGAACCAATCGACCAACCGGGGATGTCCGTCGCGGAAATCCGGGAGGTCGCGGAACGCGATCCAACTCAAGGCAGTCGCCACGGCGATGTGCCCCACATGGAGGGGTTCGTTCCCGTCGATCTCCTGCTCGAGCCAATCGTAGGTGGTCCGGAGCTTCTCCGTATAGCCGTCGCGTAGCGGTGCATACCGCAACTCGGCGGGCCGTCGCACCGACTCCCAGCGTAGTGCGATACCGGCGTCGCACAAGCCTTGCGCCGCGGCCTGGAGACGGAGCGCGCGCCAACGCGCTTCGCCTTCCTGCGGAATGAGGCGCGGTCCCGCATGCAGCGTATCGAGGTAAGCGCAGATCACGTCCGAGTCGAAGATCGCATCGCCATCGGGACGAAGCAGCACCGGCACCTTGCCCAGGGGATTGCGGGCGAATACCTCGGCATTCTTCGCCGTCGGGCTGGTTTCCTGGTGGACCACCTCGAGTGCGGTGGCAACGCCGCCCTCGTATGCGAACACGAGCACCTTGCGGGCGTAGGGCGAGTGGGTCTGGTAGAGCAGTTTCATCGTCATGGGCGAGGGCTCGGATCAGTGAGAAATCGTATTGGCGGCCGAGGCGGCATGCCGTGGCACGTCGCGCAACAGGATGGCCAGGGCGGTGGTGACGCGGATTGCAGTCGGGATATGCAGGAACTCGTTTGGGCCGTGCGCGTTGGACTGGGGACCCAGCACGCCAGTCACGACGAACTGCGCGTGCGGAAAGCGCTCGCCGAGCATCGAAAGAAACGGAATGCCGCCGCCTCCCCCCATCGACGCCGACGGCGCTCCGAAGGCCCGCATCGACGCGTCTTCCACGCTGCGCTCCAGCCACGGCGATGGGGTGGGGGCCAGCCAGCCTTTCGACTGCAGCTGCGGCTGGAAAGCGACGTGCGCACCATAAGGCGAATCCGCTTCGAGCAGTGTCTTGAGCACCTCCGTCGCCGCCAGGGGATCCACGGTGGGCGGCAGGCGCAGCCCGATCTTCAGGCTCGTCGTGGGCTGCGTGACCGCGGCGGCGTGCGCCACCGCGGGCAGACCGTCGATACCGGTGACGGCCAATTGCGGGCGCCAGGCACGGTTGAGAATCAGCTCGGTGACCTGCTCCGAGACTGGACGTACGCCCTGGGCCAGAGGCAACGACTCGTAGAAGGTGTTCCCCAATGCTTGGGCGGCCCGCTCGGCCTGCATGCGGCTATGTGCCGGGATGGGAGCATGGAAGGCCTCGGCCACCTCGCCGCTGCCCTCGCATTCCAGTCGCGAAAGCAACTGGCGTGCCACGCGAAAGCTCGACGGCACGACGCCGGACCCGTCGCCCGAGTGGATGCCTTCGTCCAGGACACGGACCGTCAGGGTGCCGGCCACCTGTCCGCGCAAGGAGGTCGTCAGCCAGAGCTGGTCGTAGTTGCCGCAGCCGGCGTCGAGTGCAACGACCAGCACGGGCGTGCCAATGCGTTCGGCAAGGTGCGCGAAGTAGGCGGGCAGGTCCTCACTGCCGGACTCTTCACCGGCTTCGATCAGGATCGTGCAGCGCGGCAGCGCGACTCCTTGAGCATGCACAGCGCGAAGGGCGGTGATGGCACTGAAGAGGGCATAGCCATCATCGGCGCCGCCGCGTCCGTACAGTCGATCACCCTCGATCGACGGTATCCATGCCGAACGGCCATGGGTCCAACCTTCCATCGGGGGTTGCTTGTCCAGATGACCGTAGACCAGCACGGGGGCGCGCGCATCGCCAGGGATCTCGATGAAGATTACCGGCGTACGTGCTTCCAGTCGCACGATCTCGACGGTCGCGCCGGGAATGTTCCCCAATTGATCAAGTGACCAGTCAGTCAGGAGGTCGACCGCCTGGTCGATGTATCCGTTCGCCTGCCAGGCCGAGTCGAAGGCCGGTGATTCGCAGGGAATGGTCATGTAGGACATGAGCGCGGGCATCACGTGCGAGGACCATGAGTCCTGGATGAAATTCTGTAGTGCGGGGAGATCCATCATCACCTCTTGATCGGAGGTGGAGATGCTAGGGACCTATCTGCGTCGTTACGCGGCAATTCCGACCGGCTCTGTGCTTTTTTTCGGCGCAGTGCGCGGCGTATCATCGAACGATGACGTTAGATCGCTTCGATCGCCAGATCCTGAATCTGCTCCAGGAGGACGCAGCCCAGACGGCTGAGCGTCTGGCCGAACAGGTCGCCTTGTCGCCGTCGGCCGTCCAACGCCGCGTTCGCCGGCTGCGTGAGTCAGGGGCGATCATCCGCGACATTTCGATCGTCGACCCCAAGCACGTGGGGCGGCCTACATCATTCATCGTCGCCGTCCAGGTAGAGCGCGAGCGTCCCGAACTGCTGGCGCAGTTCCGGACCTGGCTGGCCGGGCAAGCGCACGTCCAGCAGGCGTTCTACGTGACGGGCGAGGCCGATTTCATCCTGGTGATCACCGCGCCCGACACGGAAACCTACGACGCGTTGATGGCACGCATGGTGGGTGAGAACGCCAACGTCAAACGCTTCACCACCAATGTCGCCCTGAGCCTGGTGAAGCGTGGCCTGGCCATCCCGGTTCCTGCCGAACCGGAAGACTGACGGGCACGTCGGAACGAACGGGTGCCCTCGCGGAATTTCCCTGCTCCTGCGCGCGCCATTGCGGGGAAACCGCAGGATCCAGTGTGTTTTCGCCCCTGATCGACCGGGGGACGTCGACATACTGGCGGCATGACAACGACATCCTCTACAACATTGCAGCGCGACTGGAACCCCGGCGACCTCTGGGAGGGCTACCAGGCCACGTCGCTGCTGGAAATTCCAGAACTGGCAAAGGCTACCGGCGTGGCCAGGGTTTTCATCAAGAACGAAGCCGAGCGCCCCCTGGGGAACTTCAAGGTGCTCGGCGGCATGGTCGCAGCCTTCAAGGCAATGAAGCGCCGCGCCGACACCTACCTGACCTCGATCGGGAGCACCGTGCCCTTGCCGCATCTGGTATGTGCCAGCGACGGCAACCACGGCCTTGCCGTTGCGTCGGCGGCGCAGCGCATGGGTGTGGCTGCCACCGTCTATCTGCCTGCATGCGCGAGCCCGCTGCGAGTCGAGCGAATCCGGGCTGCGGGCGGCCGTGTCGTCCTGGTCGAGGGCACGTACGACGACGCGGTGCTTGCCGCCCAGGCGGCCGCAGGCCATGAAGATGGGCTGCTGATCCCGGACACCACCTCGGACCCGCTGGATCCCGTGGTGCGAGACGTGATGGCGGGCTACGGACGGATGACGGACGAGCTTGCCGTGCAACTCAAGGCTCTGAGCGATGTCCGACCGACCCACGCGTTCGTCCAGGCTGGCGTAGGTGGTTTGGCGGCGGCTGTCGCTACAGGTCTGCGTCCACGCATGGTGGAACCCGCCCGCATTGTTGTCGTCGAGCCTCGTAATGCGGCTTGCGTTGCCCAGGCAATGGAGCAGGGTCGACCGGTACGGATAGCCGGTCCGCTCGAAACGAGCGCCGAGATGTTGTCCTGTGGCCTCGCCTCTGCCCCGGCAGTCGAGATCCTGTTGGAAAATCGTGCCCTATCGCTGCTGGTCGACGAATCGCAGCTCGAGTCAGGTCCAGTCGCATCGCTTGCCATCGCCGGACTGGCATCGACGCCTTCTGGCGCTGCGGGCCTCGCCGGCTTTCTGGTCGCCTCTACAGACGCTGGGAAGCGCGAAGAGTACGGCCTCAACGCAGGTAGCGTCGTGCTTCTGTGTAACAGCGAAGGTGCGATCGACCACTAGAGGTCTGCATGAGACTAGGGCCGGATTCGCCTTGCGAACTGGTCTGGCCTGACGGCGAGGCGTCGCTCGCGGAGCTTCACGGCTGATTCGAGGCTAGTATTGGTGCGCGCATTTCATGCAAGCAGAAGCCTGTTGAGGAGTTGGTATGGAATCGACGGTCAGACAACTGGAAGAGGCATTGCGTGGTGCGATGCTTGCGAGCGATGTGGCGGCTCTGGATTCATTGATCGCAGAGGGGCTGATCTTCGTGGGGCCCTCCGGCGACGTCTTCAGAAAGGAGGATGACCTGAGTCTTCACAGGTCTGGGCGACAGAAGTTGACAAAGGCGGAGTGGCGATCTGTCGAGGTAGTCATGCAAGGTTCGTCAGCCGTAACGCTAGTGAACGCCAGCCTCGCCGGAACGTTCGACGGCACCGAATTCTCGGGCGACTTCCAGTACTGCCGCTTCTGGGCGACCACCGATGTGGGCTGGAGAGTTGTCGGAGGGTCAGTTTTGGCTCTGTGATCGCCAACCGCATATTGCTGCTTCTGGCCAGAAGCGGTCCTTCAGTTCCGATGGCCGCTATCGGCCAGGAGCGGACATCGGGAGATGTCCAGAAACAAGCCGATCCGCGAGTTAGGCTCCCTCAGAATGAACCATGAGGCTGCAGCGTGGCCAACATTCGTTCGACCCAAAGCACTTTTTGATGTTGAAGCGTAGGAAGAGGATGGGAATACTTCCCCTCCTGCCCCGGCTTGCTCAAGCCCACTACACTAGATAGCCGACACAACGGTCGCCTCAGTCTACTTGTCGCTCCAAGGCCGTATCGAACTCGCCCATAGCCTGACCATACCAGAGCGCGTATCCACGTATAGCCACTTCCAGTGAGCGCGAATCCTCGTAGCCGCCCATTCTCGCTCTCGCGATGCTCATCTGGTCGGAAAGAAAGTAATCCACATCCTTACCGGAATCTGTGTTCCTGATCGTCAGGATCATATCCATATGGGCTCGCCGCCAGTATGCCGTGACATCTTCCCAAGGCTGGAAATGCTGCTTGAGAGCCCTGTCATCCGCCCTCAGTACCCAGCAAAAATTGGAGTCAATGGGACGAGTGAACGTCCGTAGTCCCCGCTCCTTCTTGGCCAGCTCGAAACCGACTTCGCCGAAAGCTGACTCCGCAACTGCATTGAAAATGTCAAACCTCAGCCCGGACATCGCACGATCCAGCAGCGAGACTTTGTTCTCACTGAACTCAGACTTGCACAGAAGCCCCTCTTCGCGATCACGTGCATCCCGCAACCCCGGCAGGAACGGCAAGAAAAGCTCGAGCTTCCTTCCCGGAAAGTACCTTCGCAAGGCCTTATCCTTGCTCAAGCAGTCGACGGTAGGATCTGCGATAGTAGTTTCGAACAACTTCGCAAGTGCGGAGGGCGACTCGCCCTCCGCACTTGCCAGTCTTCTACGCATCACGTCACCCGCGTCGCGGAACGCTTCGAACCGCTCCGGACTTGAACGACTTTCTATCAATAAGTCATAGCTATCCTGGCCATAGACAGCGACGAGCATGCCGACCTCATATCGAACGGAGGCAAATCCACTGTCGCCAAAAAGCCTATCGGTGTTTCGACCATCAGTGTCCACCCGTGAGAGCGCCTCGCTGAGGGCACGCCTAATCTTGGGCTCTGAGACTTTCATGCACAACCTATTTCAAATGTCACGGGTAAGCGGGCCTGGTGTCATTGTTTGGATTGATTGGCGGGACCCACCACACTCTCGGCTTGGAAAGCTCACGCAGAAGATCTTCCCTAAACTCGCGAGCCGTGTTTGACACTTGATCGGCCCTGCATCCAAACTCCCGATTCAGCCTGGGAACTTCGGGAACTTCTCGTTGGGGTGTCTTGCCTTCCATTCCTTGTAGGCAGCCGTGCCTTCCCAGGCCGTGAAAGCACGGGGCGGACGGCCACGGCCGGTCCAAGTCTCCCCGGAATGTGGCAACCAGTACTTTGGGGCCACTTTTTTGCTGACGGGAGCCTTCTTCGGCTTGGCCGGGCCGCTGGCACCAACGGCAGTAACGATCTCGGCCTTCTGCCTGGCAGTGAACAGTGCCCCGTACTGGGCAAGTAGGCTCATGACCTCGGAATACGCGTCAGCTGACTGTTGCTGACGTAGCTGTACTTCCTGTTCTTCCAGCTTACGAAGTTCCTCCTCCAACTTGGCCTTAGCCGTGGCGATGGAGTCGAGGGTTGGCTTGGTCATTCAGTTGAAACCTCATGTTGCACGCTAACTGGGACAACCTGACTGCCGTCAGTTCTTCTCTCGAACGACTGGCAGGTAGGCTCGATATGTATCCTGTACCACAGGGGCAAGCTTATCTATCGTAGCGCCTTGGATGTTTTCCAGGACTGTCGGGCATACGACTGCGGGGTCATACTGCTTAAACTTGCCGAGCGCACCATCGTTGAACGTCTGTACTCGCTGTCGTATCACTTCTTGCATAGGCGCATTGAACTCAGGGTCGTCATTCAATTGCTCCATTAGGGGCTTATTCGCCTCGCTAAGTTTGACGACAAATCCCGCCCTTTCCGTCATCAACGATTCCCTTAGCTCGGGGAGCCTCTGGGAACAATGCTCAATGATTGGGTCCAGCGTGCGTGCCGGCATCGAAAGCAGGTAGCGACCAACTGTTTCGGGCTCCCCATCAAGTTTCTGTAAATCCTGTGCATGCAGGCTTCCCGTGAAGACCGCGAACGACCAACCAAGAATCGATGAGACTCGGATCATTGTTCACCCCACTTTCCCGAATTATGCCAGCAGTCCAGCTGCAGCCTGGGGTGAATCTTAGGCGGCAATGGGCCGCAAATGCGAAGCCGGTACTAAGCCAACTTACGCCCCAAACGTCGATCTCGCGCTTGGACGCATATCATCCGTGTTGGCTGGAAACACCTGGAAAAACAAAGGCCCGCGTTAGCGGGCCTTGTTCGGTGTTGCGTGTAACCATCGCTTCGGAACTGCGCTGGAGGCTTTACGAATGCGTCGGTCCTTCGCCGTAGTCGGCAGGCAGACGGGGACCCCCCCCCCTTGACGGCTGCCTCCGGCCAGATGCTGACATCTACCAACGCCCGAGTTAGGCCGGGCGGCGTCGGCATGGCGGAACTGTCAGCCAAACAGCTTGGACGTGAGCGCCAATAGCTTCTGCGAGTCGAGAGGCCCATTGCTCTCGATTTCCCTCAACAACTTGTCACGAAGGGAGTCAGCTCCCGCCACAAGGCCGCTGCCGTAAGCAGCGCTAAGAACATCAGTAAGGGCAGCGACGGCGCCTGCGCGGTCAGGCGCATTGGGCGCGTCAATGTATGCAGTGACGAAGCCCGATGCCAATTTTTCCGGAAGTGGGGGTGTCATGGTTTCTCCGCTGTCTTGCTAACGCCCGAGTTGAGCCGAGCCGCGAATCGCGTTCGGATTGAATGAACTGTCAGCGCTCAAATGTCCCAAATCTTGCCTTCTCTGACGTGCTCACTAATGTCCGGCGGGTTGCGTTTGACCGCAGGGTGGCTCGCCAGGATCAGTCTGATGAGACGAACGGCGCTGTATGAATCTATGACCAAGGAGCGCTGCTCCTTGAAGTACTTCTGGTCAAACATGTTCTCGTTGACTGCGTGAGCTGGCCTTTGTCGCAGCTTCCGAACTTTCTTGAGTGTCTGGAACAGGAAGTCGATTGGCTCAGGATCTTGTGGGCGAAATTTTGCTCGCACCCATTCTTCTAGCATCGCTATCGTACCTTTCTGCCGGACAACTATCTTTCCATCCGCGCGCTCTTCGTCATACTCCTTGTCAATATCAATGAAGAAGCCAGCATTGATGTTGTCCGAGAGCATTTTGTCTAACAGCAAGACAAAGGCGTTGAACTCAGAGAGAGTTGGGCGGAGCAAGAACCCAAATTCTTTGGGACGATTCTCGGCAAACGTGTGACGGAACAGCTCGGGTCGTCCGATGAGGACACACATCTTGTTGATGACGGCAAGCTCTTCAGTAAAGGCCTCAAATATGGAAGTCTTTACACCCCAATCTCCAACAACGTTGTTTCGATAGTAGTCGGGATGAAGCCGCTGCTCGCCCTGAACCTCTTTTGCCTTCCAAATCTGCTGATGTTCGCCTGAAAGATTAGACAGATACCTGAGGAACGAGGCGGCAAATCGGTTCAATTCAGCGTCGTAAGCGAACCCGAAAGTCTTCAAGAGGACGTGATCTTTCTTCGGGACAGCTTCAGACTGATAGAAGACATCTTTGATGCAGATGCTTCCATTGACATCGTCGGTTTGGTAGTAGTAGCGCGGATCATTCCTGTAGAACTCTAGGACCGATAGATCGAAAGCTCGATGATCGAGCTGCCCCGTGCCCTTCGCAAGCTCGAGTGTGTATGGACGGTCTAGATAGCTGGCGACTCTCGGATCTTCGGCCAACAAGGCGCGTGACGGATAGGCGCAGCAATGACGAGAGAGCCCTTCCGAGGCGAAGAACTCGATTTGCTGTTCTTTGGTCACCCACGAGAATGCTTTGATATGCGGATTTGGATGGACATTTCCGAACCAGACTTCAATCTGCTCGTCCTCAACAAGCGTCATTAGTTCTGGCTCGAGCTCGGCCATATCAATCCCACGCTCTTTGGCGATCTTGTAGACCGGCAGGCCGTTGAAGTCGCCAGATTCAAAGTACTGGTTGAGTACCTCTTTTATGATGGACGCTCGAATGCTCATGTCTTGCACGTCAACTAGTTCATAGCCGTATCCCTGGGCCCGGCTGCGCCACTTACTCATAGCCCACCGTTCGGTGGCCATCCCTTTTGATACTGCTCGATCTTAGGGCCGCTGGGTCCGGGCAACAAGCCGAAATACTACTGAACCCAGCAGCCTGCAGGGGCCAGCTCTTCCGCGAATATTTCCCTTGGTCCGAGGAGAGTCAAATGTTTGAAGCCGGCACTAAGCCAACTTACGCCCCAAACTTCGATTTCGCACTTGGACGCGTATCATCCGCATTGCTTGGAAACACCTGAAAAAACAATGGCCCGCATCTGCGGGCCTTGTTCGGTGATGCTTGTAAGTGTCGCTTCGGAACTGCGTTGGAGGCTTTACGAATGCGACGGTCCTTCGCCGGAGCCGGAACGACTGGCCGGCGCCCTCTAACCTGCCTAGCCGCTTGACGGCCGCTTCCGGCCAGAAGCGGACGTCGCGCCTCACCCTTCAACATCGCCCTTTGCTGGTGATCCCGCTTGGCATGACTCGCTAGCGCCGACACGGCTGGCGAGTTCGGCGCAAAGACGGTCGGCTTGGGCGTCATCCCCTCCCGCTCGCAGAAGGCGCGCGAGCCCGCGGGTCGACTCTGGATGCAATGGTGAGTGGGCCAGGACCCGCCGAAACCAAGCCTCCGCAAGCGACGGCTCACCACGGTCGAGGTAGCGCTGCGCAATAAGTGCGCCCAGCTGCGCATGCCACGGTCTTATCTGCGCACGGTTCTTTGCGTAACTACGCTCCATCGCATCATAGGCCCGCTCAAAATACGGCAGCGCCTCCTGCTTGCGGCCGCTGATCTCCAATACGTCTCCGATGTTGATCAAAGAACCCCAGGCATCCACGTCCAGCTGCACAGCGCGTTGATACGCAGCCAGCGCCGCGTTGAACCGTCCTTGGGCGCTGGCGACGAAACCTGTCGCCTTGTGTGCAGCCGCGGACTCGGGATCCAACGCAACCGCGCGCGCGGCAAGGAGGCGTGCGCGTTCCAACTGCTGTGACGCCGGGGGGCGTGCGAGATGCCCGTGCGCCAGCGCGTCACCCAGCCGTCTGAACTGCACCCCTTGCTCGCCAGGCAGCGCAGGCCAGCGGACCGAGCGCTGTACCAATGCGTTCGCCAGACCTGCCAGCGCAGGCACATTGTCGGGCTCAAGACCCAGAACACGCTCGTAAAGTTCGATCGCGGACTCGTTATCCCCTCGAGAGAACTGGAAGTAGAAGTCATCCGCTTGGGCGATCAGGCCTCCCGAGCCACCCTCGTTGAAGGCCGGATCATTCGACCGCCACCCGCTCGACCACCAGGCACCCCCGATGACCAATGCCCCGATCACGACCGCCAGGGCGCCCCACATCCAACGTCGACGCACCGCGCTTGTTCGCAGCGCCGGCGCAGACACCGCGTCGGGAGCGGCGACATCCTCCGGGGAAGCGGCGGAGGTTGGCTCGGCGATAAGCCTGTAGCCGCGCTTGGAAAGCGTTTCGATGTACCGCGGAGACTTGGCATCGTCCCCCAGCGCCTGTCGGAGCTTGAAAACCGCCCGGGCCAGACTGTCGTCGCCGACCACCTGACCCGGCCATAGCGCGTCCATGATCTCCTCGCGTGTCACGGCCGCCCCGCGCCGTGAGGCGAGCAGGAACAGCAGATCCGCTACCTTCGGTTCCAGGCGGCTTGCGCCCTGCGCTCCGACGAGTTCACCCGTCGCGCGGATGGCCTGCCAGTCACCCACCCGGACCGCATCTGGATAAGTCGTTGATTTCAATGTGGTCATGAAACGGAGAGTAAGCGTCAGAAAAGCAGGAGGAAACCGTCATGGCGCCCACAGCATTGCCGTGTTCGTAATGCACGGCAACCGGCAGGTAACCCCCGGCCTCCGAAAAGACACAAGGATCGATATGCCTTCCGTTCTCAAGCGCCCGCTCGTGTTCATCCTGCTGGTTCTGGCGATGCTGCCGACGGCGTGCGCGGCGCCTCTCCCGTTGCCCACCGATGCGCCGCTGCCCGAAGCTCAGGCCCGGGCGGAACTGGAGCATCTGTACACAGCGCTGCAGGCCTCCCACTACGACCTGTTCGCTCGCCGCTCACGGGCGGAGTACGACGCCCTGTACCGCCAGACGTGGGAGGGCTTGGACGGCCCGACGCATCCGGGCGCGCTGCGGCGCGAGTTCCAGCGTTTCGTCGCGTACGGAAATGTCGCGCATGCCCGTATCGATCCGCCGATGGCCGAGTGGGAGGCGCACCGCGCCTCGGGAGGCCGGGCATTCCCCCTCTACCTTCGCGTCATCGATGGGCGGGTGTTTGTCCAGGACGACTACAGCGGCGTGCAAGGCTTCGCACTGGGTGACGAGGTGCTGTCAGTGAATGGCGCTCCTGCGCTGCAATGGATGAACCGCTTCCGCACACTGGTGTCGGCAGACAACGATTACCTCGCCTACACGCAGATGGAAACCCAGCTACCTATGCTCGTTTGGTGGCACGGCGATCACACATCGCAGTACGACATCGCGATAGCGAAGACAGCAGGACAGCCCCGCACGCTCGTCGTGCCCGCCCGAAGCCGGTCCGAGTTCGAGGCGGCCGCCACTGCGCGACCGTCCGGCTTCGAGCTGGACTGGAATGCTCGCACGTGGCGCATCACCGACGATGGGATCGGTTACCTGCGACCCGGCCCGTTCTACGACAACCGACCAGATGCATCGGACCCCTGGGACCCCACAGCCTTCCGCACGTTCATAGATGAGGCCTTCGAGAACTTCATCGATGCAGGTACCAAGGCGGTGCTGATTGACCTGCGCAACAACCCGGGTGGCGATAACTCCTTCTCCGACCCGATGGTCGCGTGGTTTGCCGATAAGCCCTTCCATTTCAGCTCGCAATTTGACATCCGGGTGAGCGAGGCCGCCATCAGGTCCAATGCAGAGCGCCTGCTCGCGACCGGAAACAGTCCTGACACCACGTCGGCAAAATTGGCTGCGATGTACGCGGAAAAGCCCCTAGGTAGCCGCGTCTACTTCCCGATCCCGCTGGTACACCCGCGCAATGGAACCCGCTATGCGAAGCCGGTCTACCTGCTGATTAACCGGCACTCCTACTCCAACACCGTGTTGGTGGCTGCGATTGCCCAAGACTATGGGTTCGCAACGGTGCTTGGTGAAGAGACTGCCGACCTCGCCAGCACATATGGCGCTGCGGAGAAATTCAAGCTGCCTACAACTGGATTCGAGGTCAGCTTTCCGAAAGCCCGGATCCTCCGGCCCAACCGTGACGGCAGAGCACGAGGCATCATCCCCGACAGGCTCATTCCAACGCCGATACTCGCTACAGGAACGGACGAGGTGCTGGTAGAGGCGCTACGCATCGTGAACGAAGGAAGACCTACTGAACCAGAATCCTGATGGCAGCGCGGCCGTGCGGGAGATAAAAATCAGTGACTGTCGGCTGGCCCACAATTTCCTATCGCGTCCGCTTTGGGTCGGAAGCGGCCTTCCTCTGGCCGCGTTCATGGGACGAGCTACGCCTCGGTTTGCTCGGCCAGTAGCAGGGCATCATCCACTTCTACCCCAAGGTAGCGGACGGTGCTCTCAATTGCGATATCGAGATCGGAGAATCTCGGATCGAAATTGGTGCCATCAAGAAGAGAGAATCCGAACCGAGCCGATCCCACCACATGGATATGGTCAACGCCGACTCCCAGAACCCTAGCCAAGCTATCAAGAATGGAATCAAGCCAGTCATGGCTTCCGTGCAGAGCGATTGGCTTGCTCAGTGCCTGCTCTGCAATCCAAACAGGCGTAGCGCCTAACACGAACTGCTTCCTCATCCATGTGGAGAATTCCATATCGATCTTGCCGTTCCCGCCTCACTTGACTCACAGCAACCATGTTCTGAGTCCGGATGCGAAGACTTCTTCCATGAGTGCCGTGCTGTCAACAGAAAATGGACGAGATTTTCGGCGACCTGCTGTCACATCTGCACCGAGAGTCCCGAGCCGCCGCTCAATCCTTTCAAGCGAATGAGCGAGCAAAGCAGCATCTCTCAGAACTCTCTCCACTCATTACTTGGAGATACTCAGTTTCAGGCAGCCGAGCGCCGGGCGAGTTGCAGAATGGAACTGTGAGATTCTTGACGGTGCACGGCGGTGTACCGACGCTTCCCGGACCTTGTGGCCACGCGCGTTTATTTGGAGCTATCAGTTCTGATCCAAGCTACGCCTCAACCGCAGGCATAGTTCAGACAAGTGGCGGCCGCAGTGATTGAGTTATCGATTCTATTTCGGCTCGCTTGGCGAGTCGGCAGGCTCACAAATCTGAGTCGCGGCTCCATGCCGCCCAGACTATGGTCTTGTTCGCCGGCATAGTTCAGAACTCACGCGACCGCAATGAACGAACTATGGGTCCAAAACAGGGCCGGCCTGAGGTGATCCGATCATCCGGATATCGCTACCTAGCTGCGCAGCAGGCGGGCCCACCGCAGGACTTCGCGGGCGCAGAGACATCGTCCTGCCGTGAAACGGCAAGCGAGATCGCAACAGGAGTGGCCCGCTCGACCACCCTGGACGCATCCGTCGCGGCGCGCGACGCCAGATCGCCCTTGCGTTCGCTGTAACGGCTGGTCAGGTAGTCGCTGCGGTCGCGCACCAGCAGGGTGAACTTCACCAGTTCCTCCATTACGTCCACCACGCGGTCGTAGTACGGCGAGGGCTTCATGCGGCCTTCGTCATCGAATTCCTGCCAGGCTTTCGGCACGGACGACTGGTTGGGGATGGTGACCATGCGCATCCAGCGACCCAGCACGCGCAACGCATTGACCACGTTGAACGATTGCGAACCGCCGCATACCTGCATGACCGCAAGCGTGCGGCCCTGCGTTGGGCGCACGCTGCCCTCGGACAGCGGCAGCCAGTCGATCTGGTTCTTGAACACCGCCGACAGGGTGCCGTGGCGTTCCGGACTGACCCAGACCTGGCCCTCGGACCACTGCGACCACGCACGCAGCCGCTGCACCTCGGCATGGTCCGCGCCCACGCTGTCCAGGATGGGCAGGTCGTGCGGATGGAACACGCGCGTCTCCGCACCGAAATGCTGCAGCAGACGTTCGGCTTCCAGGGCCAGTTTTCGGCTGAAGGATTGCGGACGCAGCGAGCCGTACAGGATGAGGATGCGCGGCGGGTGCTCCGAAGCGGCGATGGCGAGCTTGCCGGCATCGGGAATGTCGAGCGCGCGGTGCGCCACGTGAGGCAAGTCGAGATCGTTCATGGGATCGTTCGTACTCGTTGAGTAAGGGACTTCAGGCCAAGTGAGGCCCGCGGCAACACCGGGCCAGGCATGCGATGCCCCGGCATGGCAGGAGTTTCCGGAACGGCCAGGCCAACAGCGCGCCGACCCTCCATTCGCTCGGATAGCGCGACGGCTCGAACACACCCACTCGGGCCGGCGCGTCGCCGCGGCGGTAAGTACCGAACACCTGATCCCACAAGGGCAGTGCCGTGCCGTAGTTTCCGGCCTCCTCTGCGCGTGTGCTGTGATGCAGACGATGCAGTTCCGCGCTGCCCACTAGCCGGTTGAGCGGACCGATACTTCCCGCCACGTTGGCGTGGACGGCCAGGGTCTGGGTCAGACCGAACAGCGCGATGCCCACCATGGCTTCGGGCGCGAGACCGAGGAGCAGCAGCGGCAGCACCCGAACGAGCTTGTCGTATACGGCATTGATCGGATGCGCGGTGATGGCATTGGCGACGTTCAGCCGGTCCGGCCGGTGGTGAAGCAGATGCACGCGCCACAACCAGTGCCCGCTGTGACTCCAGCGGTGCATCCAGTAGGCACCGAACTCCGCTACCAGCAGGCCGACCATGATCTGGACCGTCAACGGCCACGTGCTGTGCCCGGGCAGGTAGGCGACGACCAGCGCGGTCAAGGCGGCGGACGCGGCGGCATCGGTGGCCAGATTCAACGTCCCTATCGCGCCATCACGCCGCACGTGGCGCGGGGTGGCCTGCCATTCCGGGCGGAACGGTCGCCAGCGTTCGGCCAGCGCCAGCACCGCCAGGTTGAATACCAGCCAGCCGAACAAGGCGCTGGACGTCGACCACTGCAGGCGCTGCGTGATGGTGGCCATCAGCGGAATCCCGGCGAGCAGCAACAGATGGGGCCAGTGCCAACGGACGTGTCGTCGTTCTGTCATACGCGATTGATAGGCTGGGTTCATTCGATTATTCTAGAAACATGGAAATAAAGAACGCAACCATTGCCCTGGCCGCCCTGGGCCAGACCACCCGCCTGGCGGTCTTCCGCCTGCTGGTCGAGGCCGGCCCGTCCGGCCGCATGGCGGGCGAGATCGCCGAGGCACTGGGACTTCCGGGGGCGACGCTGTCGTTCCACCTGAAGGAACTGGTGGCCGCAGGGCTGGTGCAGAGCGAGGCGCGCGGCCGGCACGTCTGCTACCGGGCCGACTTCGCGGCGATGAACGCGTTGCTCGAATTCCTGACCCGGAACTGCTGCGGTGGCGACACGGCGCAATGCGCGCCTGCCACGCCGTGCGGCCCTGAAGGTTGCGCATGACGGCAGCCGCCACGCCCCCACTGTCACGCCGCATGGGCGGTTTCGAGCGCCATCTGACGTGGTGGGTGCTGGGCTGCATCGGGGTGGGCACGGCGCTGGGCTATCTGCTGCCGGGCGCGTTCGCCACGCTGGGAGCGGCGGAGATCGCCAAGGTGAACCTGCCGGTGGCGGTGCTGATCTGGTTGATGATCATCCCGATGCTGCTGAAGATCGACTTCCGCGCGATGGGCGACGTGAAGCGGCACTGGAAGGGCATCGGCGTCACCGTGTTCGTGAACTGGGCGATCAAGCCGTTCTCGATGGCATTGCTGGCGTGGCTGTTCGTGCGCCATGTGTTCGCCGATCACCTGCCTGCAGCGCAGATCGATTCGTACGTGGCCGGGCTGATCCTTTTGGCGGCAGCGCCGTGCACCGCGATGGTGTTCGTATGGAGCCACCTGTGCGATGGCGAGCCGCGCTTCACGCTGAGCCAGGTCGCGTTGAACGACGCAATCATGGTGGTGGCCTTCGCACCCCTCGTCGGCCTGCTGTTGGGCATCTCGTCCATCACCGTGCCGTGGGCGACGCTGATGCTGTCGGTCGCGCTTTACATCGTGGTGCCGGTCGTCATCGCGGCGATGCTGCGCGCATGGGTCCTGCGCCGCGGCGGCGAGGCCGCGCTGCAGGCGCTGCTCAAGCGGCTGGGGCCGGTGTCGCTGGGCGCGCTGCTGCTCACGCTGGTGCTGCTGTTCGGTTTCCAGGGCCGCCAGATCGTCGACCAACCGCTGATCATCGCGATCCTCGCGGTGCCCATCGTGATCCAGGTGTACTTCAACGCCGGCGTGTCGTACTGGCTCAACCGCAGGCTGGGCGTGGCCCATTGCGTGGCGGGCCCGTCGGCGCTGATCGGCGCCAGCAATTTCTTCGAGCTCGCCGTGGCGACGGCCGTGGGCGTGTTCGGTGTGCATTCCGGCGCGGCGCTGGCCACGGTGGTCGGCGTGCTGGTGGAGGTGCCGGTGATGTTGTCCGTCGTCCGCATCGTCAACGCGTCGAAACCCTGGTACGAACGCCGCGCCTGATTCCTTCCTCCCTACTCACTCCCCTTCCTTCAGGACACGCCCATGGACCGCCCCTATAACCTGCTGTTCCTGTGCACCGGCAATTCCGCCCGCAGCATCATGGCCGAGGCCATGGCCAACCACCTGGGCAAAGGCCGCTTCCATGCCTACAGCGCGGGCAGCCACCCGCGCGGTCGCGTGCATCCGGTCGCACTGCAGATCCTGCAGGACGCCGGCTTGCCTACAGCGTCGTTGCGCAGCAAGCCTTGGGACGAATTCGCGGGCTCGGATGCGCCGCCGATGGACCTGATCATCACCGTCTGCGACAAGGCCGCTGGCGAAGCGTGCCCCGTTTGGCCTGGTCATCCGGTCACCGCGCATTGGGGCGTCGAAGATCCCGCCGCCGTCGCCGGCTCACCGGAGCAGGTACGCCACGCGTTCGCCCACGCGCTGCACCTGTTGCAGCACCGCATCACGCTGTTGCTCGCGCTCAAGCCCGAGGCGCTGGATCGCCTGGCGCTGGAGACGCGGGTGCGCGAGATCGGCACCTCGTCCTGAACGCCACGTCCACCTGTTATTCCTCCTCCATCCAAGAACCTTCCATGAGCATTCGCGTTGGCATCAACGGCTTCGGCCGCATGGGCCGCCTCACCTTGCGTGCGGCCTGGGACACTCCCGACCTGCAGTTCGTCCAGATCAATGACCCCGCCGGCGATGCCGCCACGCTGGCGCATCTGCTGGAGTTCGATTCGATCCACGGCCGCTGGAGCCGCGAGATCCACGCAGACGGCGAGGCGCTGGTGATCGACGGCAAACGCATTCCAGTGACGCGCAACAAGGACATCGCGGCGACCGACTGGTCGGGCTGCGACGTGGTGATCGAATCCTCGGGCAAATTCCGCAAACCCGACGTGCTGCAACCCTATCTGGACCAAGGCGTGAAGCGCGTCGTCGTGACAGCGCCAGTGAAGTCGCCTGGCGTCCTGGACGTGGTGGTCGGCGTGAACCATCACCGCTTCGATCCCGCCCAGCATCGCATCGTATCCGCTGCTTCGTGCACGACCAACTGCTTCGCACCGGTGGTGAAGGTGATCCACGAAGGCATCGGCATCCGCCACGGCAGCCTGACCACGATCCACAGCCTGACCAACACGCAGGTGATCGTGGATGCGCCGCACAAGGACCTGCGCCGAGCGCGTGCGTGCGGCAGCAGCCTGATCCCGACATCGACGGGTTCGGCGACGGCCATCGCGGAGATCTTCCCCGAACTGAAGGGCCGCCTTAACGGCCATGCCGTGCGCGTGCCGCTGACCAATGCGTCGCTGACCGACTGCGTATTCGAAGTGGAGCGTGCAACCACGGTGGAGGAAGTGAACGCGCTGCTGAAGACCGCCGCCGACGGCGCGCTGGCCGGCATCCTGGGTTACGAAACGCGTCCACTGGTGTCGATCGATTACCAGACCGATCCGCGCTCCAGCATCGTCGATGCACTCTCCACCATGGTGATCAATGGCACGCAGGTGAAGCTGTATGCCTGGTACGACAACGAGTGGGGTTACGTGAACCGCACCGCAGAGCTTGTGCAACTGGTCGGCAAGGCGGGCTGACACCGATGCTCGCGCGCTTGTCGGCCGACGTCCGCCAGTACCTGCTGATCACCGGCAACTACTGGGCTTTCACCCTGACCGACGGCGCGCTGCGCATGCTGGTGGTGCTGCATTTCCACCAGCTGGGCTACAGTCCGCTGCAGATCGCGATGCTGTTCCTGTTCTACGAGATCTTCGGTGTCGTCACCAACCTCGTAGGCGGATGGCTGGGTGCGAGGATCGGGCTCAACCGGACAATGAACATCGGGCTGGCGATGCAGGTCATTGCGCTGTCGATGCTGTTGGTGCCGGCTGTCTGGCTGACGGTGCCCTGGGTGATGTCGGCGCAAGCGCTGTCCGGCATCGCCAAGGACCTCAACAAGATGAGCGCCAAGAGCAGCATCAAGCTGCTGGTGCCGGGCGACCGGCAAGGCACGCTCTACCGCTGGGTCGCCGCATTGACCGGCTCGAAGAACGCATTGAAGGGCATCGGGTTCTTCCTCGGCGGCGCACTGCTGGCCACCATGGGCTTCGCGCCCGCGGTGGCGATCATGGCCGGCGCGCTGCTGCTGGTGTGGCTGCTGAGCCTGTTGCTGCTCAAGCGCGACCTGGGCAAGGCCAAATCCAAACCGAGGTTCCGCGAGATCTTTTCGAAGAGTCGCGCCATCAACTTGCTGTCGGCTGCGCGGATGTTCCTGTTCGGTGCGCGCGATGTCTGGTTCGTGGTGGCGTTGCCGGTGTTCTTGGCCTCCACGCTGGGGTGGGATTTCTGGCAGGTGGGCGGATTCCTCGCTGCATGGATCATCGGCTACGGGCTGGTGCAGTCGTTCGCACCGCACATCACCGGCCGCGGTCGGCTGCCGGACGGACGATCGGCCAGCGCGTGGGCCGTGCTGCTCGCCATCGTGCCGGCAACGATGGCAGCGCTGCTGTTCTACGGCGTGCCGGCGGCGTGGGTGCTGGTCATCGGCCTGACCGTGTTCGGCGTATTGTTCGCGCTGAATTCGGCGCTGCACAGCTACCTGATCGTCAGCTATGCCAGCGAAGACGGCGTATCGCTGGATGTCGGCTTCTACTACATGGCCAACGCCATGGGACGCCTGCTGGGCACGGTGCTGTCGGGCTGGGTCTTCCAGCGATGGGGCCTGGCCGCGTGCCTGGCGATCTCCGCCGTGCTGATCGCCATGGCAGCGGCCGTGTCGATGGCGCTTCCACGATCAGCCGTGCAAGCGAGGGGCTGAGCAGCAGGAGGGCTTCCGGCTGCCGCATCGGATTCAAGGCATCATCGCCCTTGCGCACCACACGACACTCTGGGAAACACCATGACTTCGATACGCCCTTCCCACACCGGAGACATCGCCGCCATCACCGCACTGCTGGAAGCGCATGCCTTGCCGACGGCTGACCTTGCCGCCTCGCAGGTGGCCTTCCGGGTTGAGGAAGAGGATGGTCGCATCGTGGCCGTGATCGGCATGGAACAACATGGCGACACAGGCTTGCTGCGCTCGCTGGCGGTGTCGCCCCTGCACCAGGGCAAAGGCCATGGCCAGCGGCTCGTGCAGTCCCTGGAAGCCGAAGCGCACGCGCGCGGCATCACCGGGCTCGTATTGCTGACGCAGACAGCGGACGCCTTCTTCGCGCGCCTGGGCTACGCCGTGGTCGCGCGCGACACCGTGCCCGATGCCGTGCGCGACAGTGCGGAATTCCGGTCGCTGTGTCCCGCGAGCGCAATCTGCATGCTCAAGCCGCTGTAGTCAGCGCGGAGCGGCTGGGTGCCCTGGGGCAGGATGGGCTAGTACGCGAACTCGCGGAACACGCGATCGATGTCGCCGCTCCACTCGCCATGGAACAGCGCCAGCTTGCGTTCCGCGGGCGTTTCGTCGGCCTCGACGATCTCGACCAGTGCATCGAGGAAGCCGGCCTCGTCCACGCCCTTGCTGTTTAGGCGTGCGCGACGCTTCAAGCCGCCGATGGCGATCTTCACTGCTTCGCTGGCCAGGTCGCGCACGGTGCCGCCGCGGAACGGCAGCTTCAATGCATGCTTCGGCACACCGTCACGCAGGGCGTGACGCTCGGCCAGCGAGAAGTCCTTGACCAGGTCCCACGCGGCATCGAGCGCAGCGTCGTCGTACAGCAGGCCCACCCAGAAGGCGGGCAGCGCGCAGATGCGGTTCCAGGGACCGCTGTCGGCGCCGCGCATTTCCAGGAACTTCTTCATCCGTACTTCCGGGAAGGCGGTGGTCATGTGGTCGGACCAGTCGCGCAGCGTGGGAAGCGCGCCCGGCAGCACCGGGAGTTCGCCCTTGAGGAAATCGCGGAAGCTCTGCCCACTGGCATCGTGGTAGATGCCGTCGCGGTAGCTGAAGTACATCGGCACATCGAGCAGGTAGTCGACGTAACGTTCGTAGCCGAAGCCATCCTCGAACACGAAGTCGAGCATGCCGGTGCGATCGCCATCGGTGTCGGTCCAGATGTGCGAGCGGTAACTTTGATAGCCGTTCGGCTTGCCTTCGGTGAACGGCGAATCCGCGAACAGCGCCGTCGCCACCGGCTGCAGCGCCAGCGATACGCGGAACTTCTTGATCATGTCCGCTTCGCTGGCGTAGTCCAGGTTGACCTGCACGGTGCAGGTGCGCGTCATCATGTCCAGGCCCAGCTGGCCGACCTTGGGCATGTACGACTTCATGATCTGGTAGCGGCCCTTGGGCATCCACGGCATCTCGTCGCGGCGCCACTTGGGTTGGAAGCCCATGCCCAGGAAACCGAGCTGCAGTTCGTCGGCGACCTGCTTCACTTCCTTGAGGTGCGTGCCTACTTCCACGCAGGTCTGGTGGAGGGTTTCCACCGCTGCGCCGGACAGTTCCAGCTGGCCGGCCGGTTCGAGCGTGACCGACGCGCCGTCTTTCGTCAGGGCGATGACGCGGCCCTTCTCTTCGATCGCTTCCCAGCCAAACCGTGTCAGGCCCTTCAGCAATGCCTCGATACCGCGGTCGCCGTCGAAGGTCGGCGGGCGCAGGTCGTCCAGGCGGAAGCCGAACTTCTCGTGCTCGGTACCGATGCGCCAATCCGGTGCGGGCTTTTCGCCCGAGGCGATGTACTCGACCAACTGCGCACGATCGGTGATCAGCGTGTCGGCAACGTGGCTGGGGCTGGACAAGGGCAGGCTCGCGCGAGGGGAGAGGCCACGACGTGGAGACGAAGCCCCGCTGTCGCAAGGCCGGCACTATAACGTGACCGGGTGCACGCCAGCATGGCCATCCAGGCGCCGCAGCATCCCATCCGTGGTGCACATCGACGCGTGTCCCGACCTGGACTACGCTGCGTCCATGCCCTCGCATCCCCGCTCGCCCCAGGCCCGCCATCGCGAACGCCATCGCACCGATCGCGTGGGCTGGTTGCGCGCCTCTGTGCTGGGCATCAACGACGGCATCGTGTCGGTCGCCGGCCTGGTGGTAGGTGTGGCCGCGAGTGGCGCAGCACCTTCGACGATCCTGCTGACCGGCGTGGCCGGCACGGTGGCGGGCGCCATGTCGATGGCCGCGGGCGAATACGTCTCCGTGCAGTCGCAGGCCGATACCGAGGCAGCCGATCTGGCGGTGGAAACACGCGAGCTGCGGGACACGCCGGAGAGCGAGTTGCTGGAACTGACCCAGATTTACGTGCAGCGCGGCCTGTCGCCCACGCTTGCGCGCCAGGTGGCGGAACAGCTGACCGCGCACGATGCGCTGGAAGCCCATGCACGCGAAGAGCTCGGCATCACCGAGGCCCTGCGTGCCCGCCCTGTGCAGGCGGCGCTCGCGTCGGCGGGTGCGTTCACGGTGGGCGCATTGCTGCCGATTGCGACCACGCTGTTGGCGCCCGCTGGAGAGGTCGGCATGGTGACGACCGTGGCGACCTTGGTGGGGCTGGTGCTGTCGGGGGCGCTGGCGGCCCGGGTCGGCGGCGCACCGATCCTGCGCGGCGCGCTGCGGGTCGGCTTTTGGGGTGCGATGGCGATGGGCGCGGCGGCGCTGGTGGGGCGCCTGTTCCATGTCGCCGTGTGATGCCTATACCGCCAGCCAGTTCCCCACGATCATCCGTGCCTCGTCCACGCCCTGCTTGGACTCGGCCGAAAAGGTCTGCACGCTGACGGTATCGCCGAAGGCGGAGAACAGCTCCTTCTTCACCGCCTGCAATGCGTTGCCCTGCTGGCCACGGCCCAGCTTGTCGGCCTTGGTCAGCAACGCGTGGGCCGGCAGTCCGCGCTGGACGGCGTAGCCCAGCATCTGGCGGTCGTAGTCCTTCAGCGGATGGCGGATGTCCATCACCACCACCAACCCCTTGAGCGCTTCACGGGTGCGGAAGTAGCGGTCGATGAAGGCCTGCCAGTGCGCCTGGAGATCCTGCGGCACCTTGGCGTAGCCGTAGCCGGGAAGATCCACCAGATAGCGTTCCGGCTGGACCTGGAAGAACACCAGCTGCTGGGTGCGGCCGGGAGTCTTGGAGACCCGCGCCAGGCGGTTGTGGTTGACCAGCGCATTGAGGGCACTGGACTTGCCGGCATTGGAGCGGCCAGCGAAGGCCACCTCGAACCCGCCATCTTCCGGCAGCTGGCGCGGGGTATGGGCGGAAAGCAGGTAGGTGGCGGAATTCAGGGGGTTCGACATGGCACTAGCATGGCATGTGCCGGCCCCGGGGACATGCCGGAAGCCTGTTGAATTGACCGGACAGCCCCAGCGCAGGGATAATTCAACGGTTTCGCGGCTGCATTCTGCGCCGCGTATCGTCTAGGGTTTCGGAGCTTTAGCATGCGCCACGCTCGCGTTATGGGACTTGCCGGACTGGCCGTATTGGCCGTGGGCGCAGTCGCTTTTGCACAGACCACCGTGGTTCCGGTGCCGGACAATGCACCGGTCGAGACCGCGCCGCTGGACATCAACCTCGCCAAGACCACCTGGGGCGATGCCAAGGCCGGCCAGACCAAGGCGGCCGCCTGCGCGGCCTGCCACGGCGCCGACGGCAACCCCAGCGATCCGCAATACCCGCGCATCGCCGGCCAGAGCGAGCGCTACATCGCGCACCAGCTCGCGTTGTTCGCCTCGGGCGAGCGCAACACCGGCATGGCGGCCGTGATGGCCCCGTTCGCCCAGACCCTCAATGCGCAGGACATGCGCGATGTCGGCGCGTACTTCGCCACCCAGAAGTCGGGCGCCGGCCTGGCCGACGACAGCATCGTCGCAGAGGGTCCCTACAAGGACATGAAGTTCTACGAAGTGGGCCAGCAGCTGTACCGCAACGGCGACGCCGCGCGCGGCGTGCCGGCCTGCATGGCGTGCCACGGCCCCACCGGCGCCGGCAACCCCGGCCCGGCCTACCCGCACATCGGCGGCCAGATGCAGGACTACACCGTGCGTCGCCTGCAGGAATACAAGGCGGGCACCACCACGCTGAAAGACCCGACCCTGCACAACATCATGGCGCAGGTCGCCGCGCCGCTGACCGAGCAGGAAATCCAGGCGCTGGCCAGCTACCTGCAGGGCCTGCATGCCCGCGCCGACGATGTGGCTGCCGCCGAGGCCGGCGGCAAGTAATCCCGCACCCGGCCGCGTCGCGCGGCCGGAAGTGCAAGCTCCTGTTCATCGCGCCGGCCCCACCATGGCCGGCGTTTCTTTTTTCCGCGACGCCCCGGAACGGGACGTCGCGTTCCCGCCTGGAGAATCCTGATGGTCTCGCGTCTGCTGCCCGTGCTGATCACCCTGCTTGCCCTGCTGCCTGCCGCTACCCTTGCCGCACCGCCCGCATCGGCCCCGCTGATCGAGGGGCAGGACTACGAAGTGATTCCGGACGGCAAGCCGTTCGCGCCCGCCAAGGGCAAGATCGAAGTCGTGGAGGTGTTCGGCTACACCTGCATCCACTGCGCGCACTTGGAGCCCACGCTCGCCGCCTGGAAGAAGAAGCTGCCGCGCGACGTGCAGCTGACGCCGGTCCCGGCGGCATTCGGTGGCTACTGGATTCCCTATGCACGCGCCTTCTACGCCGCGCAGCAGCTGGGCGTGCAGGAGCGCACCCACCAGGCGGTGTTCGACGCCCTGCACAAGACCGGCACCCTGCCCATCCAGAACGCATCCGCCGAGGAAATCGCCGGGTTCTATGCCAGCCAGGGCGTGGACCGCGCGAAGTTCCTGGCCGCCCTGCGCGGACCAGAGGTCGATGCACAACTGGCGAGGGCGCGCGACTGGGTGAGCGCCGCCGGCGTGGAAGGCACGCCGACGATCATCGTCAACGGCAAGTACCGCGTCACCGGCGGTGGCAACTACAGCGACAGGCTGAAGATCGCCGACCGGCTCATCGCCCGCGAACGCGGCCGCAAGTGACGATCCCGTCATGGCGGCCGTTGCGGGCGCCATGCAGAATGTGATGTCCCCGGCCCGGCCGGCACCTTTTCCCTCTGATCCATTGGAGCTCGCGCGATGAAGTCCCGTCACGTCCTGATGCTGTCCCTGCTGCTGCCCCTGCTGGCAGCCTGTGGTCCGAAGCCGTCCACCGACACCACGCCGGCCGCCGAAGCGCCCGTCGCACCGGCGACCACGACCGATGCCACCACCGCACCCGCCGCCGACGCACCGGCAGCTTCCGCCGAGGCCGCGACCGCGACCGCAGCGCCTGCCGACGGTGCCGACAGCACGGCGACTGCCAATACCAACCCGGTCCTGCCGCCGCAGGGTCCGCCGCCGGTCGCCGGCAATGACTACGTCGAGATCCCCAACGGCCAGCCGTATGCGCCGCTCAACGGCCAGATCGAAGTCGTCGAGGTATTCGGCTATGTCTGCCCAGCCTGCGCCCGCTTCGCCCCCGAAGTCTCGGCCTGGAAGAAGAAGCAGCCTGCCGACGTGCGCGTGACCTACGTGCCGGTGGTCTTCGGTCCCGTGTGGGCACCCTACGGCAAGGCGTTCTACGCGGCCCAGGCCAAGGGTCTGGTCGACAAGACCCATGACGCGGTGTTCAGCGCCATCCACCTGCAGCGCTCGCTGCCGGGCGAAGGCAAGCCACCGGCGGATCCGGCGCAGATCGCGCAGTGGTATGCCCAGTACGGCGTGGACGCGAAGGAATTCGTGTCGCTGATGAACAGCTTCGGCACCAACTCGCAGATCGCCCGCGGCATGCAGTTCGCCAAGAACGCCGGGGCGGAAAGCACCCCCACCATCATCGTCAACGGCAAGTACCGCGTCACCGGCGGCCAGACTTACGCCGACGTGCTGCGCATCGCCGATCACCTGGTCGCGATGGAACGCGCACGCCGCTGAACGCCACGGAAGCCCCCACTTCCATGATCGACTCTCCGGCCACGCGGCGGCTGCGGCTGCTCAGCGCCAACATCCAGGCCGGCTCCAGCACCCGCCGCTACAGCGACTATGTGACCCGCAGCTGGTCGCATGCGCTGCCGGCGGGCAACAAGCGCGGCAGCCTGGACCTGATCGCGCAGCTGGCCGGCGAGCACGACATCGTCGGCCTGCAGGAGGCCGATCCCGGTAGCCTGCGCTCGGGCTTCACCAACCAGACGCATTACCTGGCCGAGCGCGCCGGCTTCGATTACTGGACGCACCAGCCCAACCGCAATGTCGCGCGGGTCGCCGGCAGCGCCAACGGCCTGCTCAGCAGACTGGAACCCGTCGAAGTCACCGACCACAGCCTGCCCGGCCGCATCAGCGGCCGCGGCGTGCTGATGGCGCGCTTCGGCGAGGGTGACAAAGGGCTCACGGTCGCCGTCGCGCACCTGTCGCTGGGCGCTAACTCCCGCCGCTCGCAACTGGCCTTCATCGGCGAACTGCTGTCGGACCATCCGCATGCGGTGCTGATGGGCGATTTCAACTGCGTGCCCGATACGCCGGAAATGGAACTGCTCTACAAGCGCACCCGCCTGCGCCCGCCGGCATTCTGCGTGCCCACGTTCCCCAGTTGGCGCCCGCAGCGCGCCATCGACCACATCCTGGTCAGCGAAGGCCTGCGCACCGACAACGCGCGCGCCATGCCCGCCGCGAATTCGGACCATCTTGCGCTGGCGATGGACATCGACGTGCCGGACATCGCGTTGCGCTGATACGGCGCCGGATGCCCGGGCCAAGATCGCGGCACGCCAAAGGAAGAAGCCGGCAAACGCCGGCTTCTTCGCTCTGCAGACAATGCAATGCCTCAGAACCGCAGGTTGGCCCGCACGTAGAAGAAACGACCGCCGGGGATATCGTAGGTCGAAGCTTCATAGCCGTTGAGCGAGCACGACGTGCACACCGGCGGGTCCTCGTCGAACACATTGTTGACGCCACCGGTCAGCTGCAGTCCCTTGAACCATTCGAACTCATAGCCCAGTTGCAGGTCGTGGTAAGTCGTGGCGGCCAGCGTGTTGCGGGTCGGCGTGTCGCAGAACTCGGACGGATCCGCCGCCAGGCAGGCCTCCTCCATCTCGGACAGGTGGCGGATGCTCCACGCGGCATTCCAGTTGCCCAGCTTCCAGTCCAGCGTCGCGGTCGACGTCCACTCGGGGATCGCGGTGTCGTTGACGACGATGCCCGGGGCCTGCGGCTGCAACTGGCCACCCGCACCGCGGGCTTCGTAACGGGTCACGATGGTGTTCTGCCAGCTCAACTTGAAGCGGCCGATCGAGCTCTCCGGCAACGTCCAGAACACGTCCGCATCCCAGCCGTCCGTCTTGATCGAGCCGAGATTGATCAGGAAGTTGGCGAAGGTATCGATCTCGCCAGATGCCAGTCGGTTGATGCCGGTGCAGTACTGCGGATCCTGCGTGGTCGCACACAGATCCAGCTGTGTCTGCGCGTCGATGGCCTGGATGGCGCCTTCCAGGTTGTGCCGGTAGTAAGTCACTTCGAAGTCCAGCTTGTCCGACCATGCCACGCCTTCCGCGAACGAAGGACTGAACACCAGTCCGGCACTGAAGCTGCGCGCGGTTTCCGGCTGAAGGTCCGGGTTGCCGCCGGTCAGCACCGGGATCTGCGGATCATTCTGCCGTGCGCCCACCGGCACGCCGGGGCACGCGACCGGCGCGACGGACCCGGCCGGTGCGCTTGGCGGCACCAGGCAAGGATCGACCAGCAGGGCATCGAAGCGACTCTGCGAACCATAGAGCTCACCGATCGAGGGTGCGCGGAACCCTTCCGCATATGTCGCGCGCAGCACCAGGTCCTCGGCCACCTGCCAGCGCAGGCCATACTTCGGCGTGAACTCGCCACCGAAGGTCGAGTAGTCCGAATAGCGGCCTGCCAGGCTCAGGTCGAGCTTGCCCGCGCCATCCTGTTGCGCGTACAGCGGCACGTTCAATTCCACGTACGCTTCATTGACGTCGTACTCGCCGGATGTCGGCAGCGACGGCACGCCGTTGTACTCGCCGGCCACCGTCTGCGGATCCGGGTTGTAGCTGCCTTCGTACTTGCGGTACTCGACGCCCGCAGCAAACTCCACGTCACCCGCCCATGCCGGGAACAGCGCGCCGCTCAGATTGGCGGTGACCTGGGTCAGCTTCTGCTCGCTGCGATCGCGGAACAAAGGGCTGATGTAGGCGAGCATCGCGGGCGTGATGGTGTCGAAGCCGAAGATATCCAGCGGGGTGCACCCGTTCGTGGCCGCGCAGACCGCGGGATCGCCCAGGGCCGTGGCGATGTTGCGCGCGTTGTAGCTGCCGTGGTTGGTCTGGTCCGCTTCGTTCTTGCTGAAGGCTGCGTTGACGTCCCAGAAGAACTGGCGATCGCCGCCGAAGGAACCTTCGAGCCCGGCCGCGATGTATTGCGTATCGACCTCCTGCTCGAAAATGCGGGGACCGCCTTCAAGTGGGCGACGGCGGATGGTGCCGATGTTGCCGCCGGGCCCACCCACCAGATCGAAGCCGAACGGGTTGTAGGGATGGTTGGCCGGTATGACCAGGTCGGCCGTGTAGCTGGTGCCCGCGCCGGGTCCGAGGTCGATCGGCTCCGGTGCCGCCTGGTTGGTGGATTCGCGACGGTTGTACAGCGCTTTCGCATAGAAATTCAGCTGCCCGGTGATCGAGAAGCGGTACTGGCCGAACACCCCCATGCGCTTGGACGGCGTGATGAGCAGGTTGTACGGCGCATAGTTGAAGGCATCGCGCCCGAAGTCGAAGCACTGGAATCCATCCGTGCGCGCAACACCCGACGCACAGTCAGGCAGGTTGGGCGTATAGACCGGGTTGGTCTGACCGGGCTTCACCGACAGGTCGTACTCGTTGCCGTTCGGATCCGTGAAGGCGTAGCGGCCACCGAGGATGCGCGAGCTGCCGCCCTGGATCGGGATGGAGGAGATGTAGCGGTCCGCCGAGCTGACTTCCTTCTGTTCGGTGTAGCTCAGGCTCAGGAACAGGTTGCTGCGCTCGGTGTCGAAGCCCCACGCGAAGTCGGCACCGGTGATCTCGCCGTCCCCCTTGTCGTACTGGCCATAGTTGAGCGTGACCTGCCCGCCATCGAAGTTTCGCCGGGTGATGATGTTGACCACACCGGCGATGGCATCAGAACCGTACAGCGACGACGCGCCGTCTTCGAGCACTTCGATGCGCTCCACCAGCGCCAGCGGAATGGTGTTGAGATCGACTGCCGCGGAAACACCGGAAGCCGACGATTCGTTGACCCAGCGCATCCCGTCCACCAGCACCAGCACACGCTTCGGGCCCAGGTTGCGCAGGTCCACCTGTGCCGAGCCAGCGCCCACACCATCGCCATTGGGCGAGAAACCGAAGTTGCCGGAGGAATTGAACTTGGTGTTGAGGGCCGAACCGGAACCGGTGAGTTCCTGCAGGATGTCGCCGATGGAGGTCAGGCCGGAACGCTCGATGTCTTCGCGCGACAGCGTCTGCACCGGTACGCGGCCCTCCATCTCGGCGCGCTTGATGCGGCTGCCGGTCACGGTGACCGTGTCCAGCGTGGTGGCCTCCTGGGCCAGGACGGTGGCGGGCAACGCGAGAAGCACTGCGAGTTGTATGGCCGAAGCCAGTTTGTGGCGGCGTGCGTTCATGGATTCTCTCTCCGGAAGGGTTGGGCCGCGCGGCCGATGCCTAAAGCGGCTTGCCCATCGTTGTAAAGAATCGGTAAAACACCCACAACGGAAACAAGTCACCGTTTTGAAAAAGGTAACCGTGATTATCTGGACATAAACGGGTTTACCTCGAGTTTCTACACGCGGTCGTCACGATGATTAACAACTAAATGCGTGTAGAAAATCCCGGCGTCAGCCACTGGCGATGATCGCAATGCCCATCACCACCATGAAGACGGCGAACACCCGCTTCAATGCTCTGCCGCCGATGCGATGCGCCAGTCGCGTGCCGTAGGGTGCGGCGAGGACGGAGGCGAAAGCCACGCCGATCGCAGCTGGAAGATAGATGTAACCCACCGCATGCGCCGGCAACGCGCCCGGCGGCGCATGCAGCGCATAACCCGCTGCACTTGCGAGGCCGATGGCCACGCCGCAGGCACTGGACGTGCCGACCGCGCGCACCGGCTGCACGCCGCGCCATACCAGCAGCGGCACCGTCATGCTGCCGCCCCCGATGCCGACCACCGCCGATACCGCACCGATCGCGGTGCCTGCCATGCTCATGCCGGCGCCGCGCGGGGCGGGTACGCCGCGGCCTTCGGGGTGCGCATTGCCGCCGGACAACATCTGCGCACCTGCGATGAAGCAGTAGCCGGCCACGATCCAGCGCAGCACGCCGTCATCCAGGTACACCGCCAGGCCGCTGCCGACCCAACCGCCCAGCAGCAGGCCCGGCACCATCCACGCAACCGTGGGCCACAGCACACTGCCGCGGCGATGGTGCGCGTATGCGGACGACGTGGCCGTCAGCACGATGCTTGCCAATGAACTGGCGAGCGCGGCATGCATCGCGGCTTCTTTCGGAATGCCGTGCATCGGCAGTATCCACGCGAGTGCCGCCACCAGCACCAGGCCACCCCCGATGCCGAGCAGGCCCGCCAGGATGCCGGCCAGCACGCCCAGCACAGGGAAAATCCACACACCATCCAAGCATCACCTCGTCATCGCCCGTCTACAGGGAGGTTCAGCCGGCTTGGGTATAGTCCCCGCCATGATTCGCATCCCCCCTGTCATCGTACTCGCTGCCCTCGCGGGCCTGTGCATCGCGCCGGTATCGCGCGCGCAATCGCTCGACACCCAACGTCCTGTCGTCCGCGACGCGCTCGCAGCAGCGGAAGCCGGTCGCCTCGATGGCGCCACGTCGTCCGCCCTTGTCCGTCATCCGCTGTATGGCTGGGTCGAGTTCGCCTCGCTGCGCCGCCAGATCGATATGGTTTCGACTCAGCAAGCGCAGGCCTTCCTGAAGCGTTACGAAGGCCAGGCCGTGGCCGAGCAATTCCGTTCCCTGTGGCTGGCGGCGTTGGCGAGGCGTCAGGAGTGGCCCACCTTCCTCGCCGCGTGGAAGCCCACCGCGAACCTTGCCCTGCAATGCGCGGACCTGCAGGCGCGCCAGGCCACCGGCCGCACCGATGCCGCGTGGACGCAGCAGGCGCAGGCGATCTGGCGCAAGGGCGCGAAGTCGCTGCCCGATGGCTGCGATCCGGTCTTCAATCTGCTCGCGAGCCAGGGCGGACTTGCCCCCACGCTGCGCTGGGAACGTATCGAAGCAGCCGCCGTGGAACGCCAGACCGGCGTGATGCGCTCGGCTGCCCGCGGACTTCCCGCGGAGGAAGCCGCGCAGGCCGCCGACTACGCCGCCTTCATCGACGCCATCCATCCGCGCGCGTTGAACTGGCCGAAGACCGAGCGCAGCCGGCGGATGGCAGCCCATGGCCTGGCCAGGCTGGCCCAGAGCGATCCCGACACCGCCGAGCGCCTGTTGCCGCAGTACGCCGATGCGTTGGGGATGGGCGAATCCGAGCGCGGACAGGTGCTGTACCAGATTGCGCTGTGGACGGTCGCCTCGTATGGGCCGGATTCCGCGCGCCGGCTGGGCAACGTACCCGAGTCCGCCTACGACGAACGCCTGCACGAATGGCGCGTGCGCGAGGCACTGTCGCGCGGCGATTGGCCGGCCGCACTGGCGGCGTTGAAGAAGATGCCGCCTGCACAGCGCGCGGATTCGCGCTGGCGTTATTTCGAAGCGCGCATGTCCGAGAAAACGGGTGATCGCGCCAGCGCGCAACGCCTGTTCCGGGAAACCGCCGCCAGCCCCACGTTCCATGGCTTCCTGGCAGCCGACCGCCTGGAGCAGCCCTACGCGCTGTGCGCCTGGATCCCGAATGATCCTGCCACCACAAAGCAGCTGGTCGCGCGCGATCCGGCCATCGTCCGCGCGATGGAGCTGTGGCAACTGGAGCGGCCCGGCTGGGCGACCGCCGAGTGGAACGAGGCGCTGTCACGCTTCGACGATACCCAGCGCCGCATTGCGGTGGAGGTGGCGCGCGACAATGGCTGGTTCGACCGTGCCGTGTTCTCGCTCGGCAGGCAGCCGGACGAGCAGCGCCTGTATACGCTTCGCTTCCCGTTGCACCACGACGACACCATCAAGCGCGAAGCAACCAAGCACAACATCGATCCGGCCTGGGTCGCGGCCGAGATCCGCGCCGAGAGCATCTTCAACCCGAAGGCGCGCTCCGGCGCCAACGCCATGGGGCTGATGCAGGTACTCCCCGGCACGGGCGCCGGCGTTGCCAAGCGATGGGGCATCCCGTATGCGGGCGCGGCAAGCCTGTACGACTCGGACACCAACATCGCCATCGGCACCGCTTACCTGCGCGAGATGGAGGACAAGTACGGCGTGCCTTACGTCGCCATCGCCGCCTACAACGCCGGGCCGACACCGACCGCACGCTGGCAGTCGCAGCGGCCGGGCTTCGACCCCGACATCTGGATCGAAACCATCAGCTACAAGGAAACCCGCGAGTACGTAGCGCGCGTGCTCGCCTTCAGCGTGATCTACGACTGGCGCCTCAACGGCACCGCCCTGCCGGTGACCGACCGCATGATGGGACGCGTGCAGGCCAAGCGCAAAGCCTTCACCTGCCCGACGGCGCAGATGCCGAAGAGCTGAGGCGGATGCGCTCTTTGCAGGCGCGACGTCAGTCGCGACCGCGCTCGACTGCGCCCGAAGGGGCGCGGATGGCCCGCGGGGTGTCCGCTGCGAGTCAGAGACAGTCGCTCTATCAGGTGTTACATCGTTCCGCTTTTCCGGTCGCGACTCACGTCGCTCCTACAGGGGTCGACAGCAGACGGCGGACGCACCAATCCGGCATCATGCCCGCATGAAGATCTATCTCGTCGGCGGCGCGGTGCGCGACCGGTTGCTGGGCCTGGCGCCCGGCGATCGCGACTGGGTCGTGGTCGGTGCGACCCAGGCGGCGATGGAAGCGCAGGGATTCAAGGCGGTCGGTCGCGACTTCCCGGTGTTCCTGCACCCCGACACGGGCGAGGAGTACGCGCTCGCGCGCACGGAACGCAAGAGCGGACGGGGCTACCGTGGCTTCGTGGTCGATGCCGATCCATCCGTGACGCTGGAAGACGATCTGCAGCGGCGCGACTTCACCCTCAATGCCATCGCGCAGGATGCCGACGGGACGCTGATCGACCCGTACGGTGGTGCGCGCGACATCGACGCGCGCGTGCTGCGGCACGTGAGCCAGGCCTTCGTCGAAGATCCCCTGCGCGTGCTGCGTGCGGCACGATTCATGGCCCGCTTCGCATCGCTGGGTTTCACCATCGCACCGGAGACGATGGCACTGATGCGCGAACTGGTCGCCAGTGGCGAGCTCGACGCACTGGTGCCGGAGCGGGTGTGGCAGGAACTCAGGCGCGCGCTGGCGTCGACGAAGCCTTCTGCCTTCCTTTCCACACTGCGTGCCTGCGGGGCGCTGGCCGTGGTGCTGCCCGAGGTGGATGCGCTGTACGGCGTTCCGCAGCGCGCGGAGTATCACCCGGAAGTGGACACGGGCGTGCACCAGGAAATGGTCAGCGATATGGCCGCGCGCCTTGCGCCCGGTGACGCGTGCATCGGGTTCGCTGCGCTGACCCACGACCTCGGCAAGGCGTTGACGCCGATCGACATGCTACCGAAGCACATCGGGCACGAGCACGCCGGCGTCAAGCCCGTGCTGGCCCTGTGCGAGCGCCTGAAGGTACCCGCCGACTACCGCGAACTGGCGGTGATGGCGTGTCGCGAGCATCTCAACGTTCATCGCCTGGCCGAACTGCGCGATGCCACGGTCGTGGAGCTGCTCACGCGCTGCGATGCCTTCCGCCGTCCCGAACGCATTCCGTGGCTGGCCACGGTCTGCGAGGCGGACAAACGCGGACGTGGCGACCATGCAGAGGCGGACTATCCGCAGGGCCGGGAACTGGTGCGCCTGCACCAGGCGGCCCGGCAGGTCAGCACCCGCGACGTGACCTGTGACGGCATGACCGGCCCGCAGATCGGCGACGCCATCCGCGCCGCACGGGTTGCCGCCGTGCAGCAGGCCCGTCGGATCAACGGCTGATCCACTCGCATCATCTTTCACGTATGAACGGGTATTGTCGCGTTCGCGGCACGGGAGCCGCATCACGCCATCCCATCACTCGAGGGTCCGTCATGGAATGCATGCGCACCATTCTGTACCTCTGCCTGGCCGGTGCCGGCCTCTGGGGCTCCGAAGCCCGGGCCGACGATGACTATGTCACCTGCGAAAGCCGCAACGACCGCTACCAGAGTTGCCCGATCTCGACGTCGGCCTACGTCACCCTGGACCGCCAGTTGTCCAGCACCTCGTGCGTCCAGGGCCGCAGCTGGGACTACAACCGCCGCGAGATCTGGGTGGACGACGGCTGCCGCGCGACCTTCCGCGTTCACACGAGTTCGTCCGGCCACCATGACGGCAACAAGGATGCCAAGGTGGCGGCCGGGGTCCTCATCGGCGCGGCCATCCTCGGTGCCATCGCCGCCAACGCGGACAAGAAGGACAACAAATACGACGACGACCGTTACCAGGGGCCGCGACATACGTCCTATGTCCCGGGCTGGATGATCGGCACGTTCGAAGGCTACAACCCGATGTACAACAGCGACGTGACCCTGACCATCGACTCCGATGGCCGTGCAAAAGCCCGTTCCGGTGGCCAGACCGTGAACGGCTGGATCAACGACGGCCGCCTCAATGTCGGCAACACCACCTTCGACATCGACCAGTCCCGCGACGGCCTGGTCACCTCGCAGGTCGGTGATCGGCACAACGAGGTGCGCTACCGCCGCGTTCGCTGAAAGGCGGAAGCCCGTGGAGGAAGGACGCTTGGCGTCCTTCCCTCATGGTCACGGGACAGGCCGGCAGCTGAGCTTGTTGCCGAAGAAGTCCACGCTGGCTTCGCCCTGGTGTTCCCAGTACTCGATGCCACTGCGGCCGTACCGGGCGCCGCTGGCTGCCGGTTGCGGGAACACGATGGCCTGGTCGTTGCCCCAGGTCATCACCGCCGCCTGCGGATCGAGGTCGTTGTAGTAGGTCATCGTGAACGGCTTGCTGTTGTCGTCGCAGCGGTATTCCACCGCCTTCGGCACCACCACGGGCGCATGGATCGCCAGCTCGACCAGGCGGGTCCTGTAGGACTCCAGCACGCACAGGCGCGCATCGTCCGCCTTCCAGCATTCGTCGCGCCCTTTCACCCAGCCGCGCTGCACGGCGGGGTCGATGTCCTTGGCTTCCGCGTAGCGCGCGGCAAGCTGATGGTCGAGCGCGGCCAGTTCGGCGTCGGTGCAGACCAGCTTCTCCGCCTCGCTCGCGGCCTTGGCGCAGTCGAACGAGGGCGGTGCAAGCGCAGGAGCGGTTTCGGCGGGCGTCACGGCCGCGGCAGGCGCCACCGTAGCGGCAGGCACTGTATCGGCAGGCGCGGGACCTTCGGGTTTGCATGCCGCCAGAAGCAGCAGCGGGAGGCACAACAGGGGCGATTTCATCAGCGATCTCCGGCACGGGGTGCGGCGCATGCTAGCGCCGATCACGTGAAGGCGTGCCGTCAGCGCGAGAGGCGCAGGCGGCTGATCGTGCCGCGCCCCGGCGCCGACTGGATCGACAGCGTCCAGCCCAGGTGTTCGCACAGGCGTGCCAGCAGATCCAGTCCGATGCCGCCACCTTCGCGACTGCCGCCGCGCGCCAGCTGTGCGTAGATGCGACTGATGTCTTCCGGCGTCATGCCGTGCCCGGGATCCTGCAGGGTGACGGTGGCATCGGCATCCAGGCGGATGTGGATCTCGCCGCGGTCGCTGTTCTCGATGGCGTTGCGCAACAGGTTGCCGACGGCCGCCTGGATGATGTGCAGTGGCGCGGACACCGTGCATGGCCGTAGTTCGTCGACCACGATGGAAAGATCCTTGCCCGCCAGCAGGTGGCGGTGATCGTCGATGATGTCGGGCAGCAGCTCATGCAGCATCACCGCTTCGTTGTTGCGCGACAACCGTGCCGGGTCCTTGGCCAGCGTCAGCAGCAGGGCGATCAGGCGCTCGACGTCACGGGCCGTGCGATGGATGCGTTGCACCTGCTGGCGCGCCGGCGCCGGCAGGCCGGGTTGCCCCAGCGCCAGCTCGCTGGCGCCCGCCATGATGGCGATGGGCGTACGCAGCTCGTGGCTGGCGGTGTCGATGAAGATGCGCTCGCGCTCGACGAAATCATCCTGGCGGCGCAGGTAATCGTTCAGGGCGTTGGTGATGACGTGCAGCTCGGAGCTGGCGCCATCCGCCACGACCACGCGCTGGCCGGCATGATCGGGAGAAAGCGTGCCGATGTCGTTCGCCAGATCGGACAGGGGGCGCAGCGCCGTCCGCACGCCCCGGGCGACCATCACCCCTATGACCACCAGCGCGATGAACGCCAGACCCAGTGAGCCCAGGAGCAGGGCGTCCTCGATGGTCTCGATCCCGGTGATGTCACGCACGACGAAGTAGTCCACGCCCTGCACACGCTGGACCAGCACCACGTTCTCGCGCCCGCCGAACCAGAAATCATCGTGCACGCCCTGCGGCAGCATCGACAGACCGGGCGGGGGCTGGCGGCCCGGCACGCTGTAAAGCTGTATCGCGTCGCTGTCATGCCATGCGTGGCCCGGGTCCGCGGCCTTCTGCTGCACGTAGTGCACGATCTCCCGCTGGAGCAGCAACTTCCAGACCCAGTCCTCGAGGAAATCATCCGCGAAGACCAGGATGATGATGGCGGCCAGCAGTACCGCATAACCACCGAGCAGCCGCCTGATTCTCGCATGCAGGCTACGGTGGCGCTTCATGCGTCCTTCGCCTCGTGTGGCACCGCCAACCGGTAGCCGGTGCGCGGAAGCGTCTGGATCAACTTCACCGGAAACGGACCATCGACGCTGCGTCGCAATTCATAGATGTGCGACCGGAGCATGTCGCCATCCGGTGGATCGTCGCCCCACAGGGCGTGCTCCAGCTGCTGACGGGTGACGGCGGCGGGACTGGCCTGCATCAGTGTCTCGAGCAACTTGCGGCACGCGGGATACAGATGCAGGGGCCGGCCATCGCGCGTGACTTCCAACGTGGCCAGGTCGAGCTTGAGGTCGTGCACTTCCAGCACCTTGCGCCGCTGCCGGCCATGCATCCGCGCCATCAGCGCCTCAAGCCGCACTTCGAGTTCCGGCAGATCGAACGGCTTGGTCAGGTAATCGTCGGCGCCCGCGCGGAAACCGACGATCTTGTCGGGCAGCTCGTCACGTGCCGTCAGCATGATGACCGGGATGTCGGATGCGTGTTCCTCGCGCAGCCGGCGCAGCACCTCCGGTCCTTCCAGGCGCGGCAGCATCCAGTCCAGCACGATGGCGTCATAGGCCTGGGTACCGGCCAGGTGCAGGCCGGTCACGCCGTCGGGCGCCGCGTCCAGGGTGTGGCCGCGCGCCTCGAAGTAGTCGAACAGGTTCGCCACCAGGTTCCGGTTGTCTTCGATGACCAGCAGCCGCATCGGCAAGGTCCGCGCCAGCAGGGGAAGGACCGGCAGCATCGCAGGCCGGACGTCGAAGCGACGTCGGAATTCCGACGGTTCTCTCACGCTCCATGATCCACTATCGCGCGGCCCCTTGCAGATCGCCCGGTTCCGCCGATGCACTCCACGCGTCTTCGACACGCCCCCCACTGGCAGATGCCATTGCTTTACGCCCTGCTGGTCTGGGCGCTGCTGGCGGGACTGGGCATGCGCGAGCCGATGCCGGCGGACGAACCGCGCTTCGTGCTGGCCGCGCGGACGATGGTGGAGACGGGCCAGTGGCTGTTCCCGCACCGCGGCGTGGAACTGTATGCGGAGAAGCCTCCGACATTCATGTGGCTGCAGGCCGCCAGCTACCTGCTGGTGCGCAGTTGGCAGGTGGCGTTCCTGTTGCCGTCGCTGCTGGCCGCGCTGCTGACGCTCTGGCTGTCCGGTGACCTGGCCCGCCGCCTGTGGGGCCGGCGCGCGATGCCCTATGCCGTCTTCGGCCTGTTCGTCTGCCTGCAGTTCGCCCTGCAGGCCAAGCGCGCGCAGATCGACATGGTGCTGGTGGCCATGACCACGCTGTCGCTGTGGGCGCTGCTGCGCTATCTGCTGGAGAAGCCGAGTCCGTGGTTGCTGGCGCTCGGCACGTTCGCCGCCGGCCTGGGCACGGTGACCAAGGGGGTCGGCTTCCTGCCGCTGCTGGTGTTCCTGCCGTGGCTGTGGGTGCGCTGGAAGTCGCCCCAGACGCTGCCCGCACAGCGGGGCGTCCATGCGCTCGCAGGCGTTGCGGGCTTCCTGCTGGGTGCGGGTACCTGGCTGTTGCCGATGCTGGCCACGGCCTTGTCGTCGAGCGACCCGGCGCTGCAGGCGTATGCGCGCGAGATGCTGTTCAAGCAGACCGGCACGCGCTATGCCAATGCATGGCATCACGTGAAGCCGGCGTGGTACTACCTGCAAGCGATGCTGACGCTGTGGCTGCCTGGCGTGCTGCTGGCGCCGTGGCTGCTGCCCGCGTGGTGGCGACGCGTGCGCCGGCCGGATGCGCGCCATGTCCTGCTGCTGGGTTGGGCGGCGTTGGTGCTGGTGTTCTTCAGCGCCAGCCCGGGCAAGCGCGAGGTCTATATCTTCCCGATGCTGCCGGCATTGGCGGTGGCCGCCGCGCCATTGCTCACGGGCCTGTTGCGACGGCGCGCGGTGCGCGCAGTACTGTGGTCATACATGGCCGTGCTGGCATTGGTCGTAGGCGTGCTGGGCGCGTGGCTGTCGATGGCGTCCCCCGAGCGCCTGCACGCACTGCTCGACGGCCGCGGTATGGACATGGCGACGGTCGCGCAGCTGAGCCGATGGCTGCTGGGATTCGCCGTCGTGGCCATCGCCGCCATGGTCGTCGCGCGACGGCATGTGGCGGTGGCGCTGGTCGCCGTGACGGCCGCCCTGTGGACGGCGTATGGCGTGGGCTTCATGCCGGCGCTCAGCCCCGACAGTTCGGCCAAGGCGCTGATGCAGCGCGTCGGCGAGCGGATCGGTCCGGAGGCCGAACTGGCCATGCTGGGTTGGCGCGAACAGCATCTGCTGCAGGCGGACCGACCCGTGACCGACTTCGGGTTCAAGCAACCCTGGGCGGACCAGTGGCAGCACGCGCACGCGTGGCTGCTGGAAGCACCGGCGAAGCGCTGGCTGTTCCTGCGCAGCGAAGCCATCGGCCCGTGCCTGGATCCGGCGAAGGTGGTCGACATCGGCGCGTCCAATCGGCGCGACTGGATCCTCGCGCCAGGCGACGCATGGATCGATGGCTGCGATGTGCCGGCCGACTGGTCGGCGAACGTCAGCGAAGACTGAACCCGAAGCAACGCTGCGTGCAGGCGGGAATCATCTGCGTGTGATTTAACGCGGTTCCGACGACTGTCCGACCGCGCTACGACATCGCGGCCACGAGCATGCGTGCACTTTCCTGCCGCCCCATCCGCATGCCCGTTCCATCGCTTCCGCGCTCTCCTTCGACGGCAGGTTCCTGGCCGCGCCTCGCCCCGGTTTCCTTGCCCCTGCTGCTGATCGCATGGCTGCTGGCGTGCCGTATCGACATGCCATGGGCGGGTTGGCTGTTCCATTGGGAAGGCGATGCGTGGTCGCTGAAGCGAAGCGTGCTGCTGGAAACCGTGCTGCATCGTGGCGGCCGCACCGCGAGCCTGCTGGCCTGGCTTGGTCTGCTGGCCGCCACCCTGGTGCACTGGGCGAAGCCTGCATCGGCCACATGGACGCGTCCTGCCGCCCGCCTGCTGCTGGCGCTGCTCGCGTCCACCGCATGCGTGGCCCTGTTGAAGGCGGTCACGCAAGTGGATTGCCCGTGGGATCTGGCGGGATTCGGCGGCCAGCGCGCCTACGTGCCGCTGCTGGCACCGCGCCCGGCTTCGTTGGGCCACGCCGCCTGCTTTCCCGCCGCGCATGCCGCCAGCGGCTACGCCTGGGTGGCGTTGTACTTTTTCTTCCTGCACGTCGCGCCCCGATGGCGGCATGCAGGGCTTGCGATCGGGCTGCTGGCGGGTGGCGTCTTCGGCCTGGCGCAGCAGCTGCGCGGTGCGCACTTCCTGTCGCACGACGTCGCCAGCCTGGCGGTGTGCTGGACCATCGCTTGCGGTGTCGAGGCACTCGGCGCACGACGCCGCCTCTTCGTGGCGGAGGCGCAGGCATGAGCATCCACGTACTCGATCACGCTTCCGCTACCACCCGTTGGCAACGCCTGCGTGCCGCGCTGGCGGTCCGCCCGCTGGTCGGCACGGAAACACTGATCCTGGCGGCCTGCCTTTACTTCAGCCTGTTCGCGAACGGAGTGTTCTGGCGGGCGGCATCCCCGCAGCCATGGGCACAGGGAACCTGGACGCTGTCGTTGTTCCTGCTGGTCACCGCGGTGCACGGGATCTGGCTGTCGCTGTTGGTTTGGGGCCGCACCGCGCGCGTGGCGCTGTCATTGCTGGTGGTGGTCGCGGCGCTGGCGGGGCATTACATGGCGGCGTACGGCATCTACATCGACGCCGACATGGTCCGCAACGTCCTGCACACCGACTGGCGCGAAGCCACCGACCTCGCCGGCCCGGATGCGCTGCTGCCATTGCTGGCGGCGGTGCCGCCTCTGTTCGTGGTGTGGCGCGTGCGCCTGCGGCCGCGCGGGGTTGCACGCGCAGTGCTGGCGCGCATCATCTTCCTCCTCGGCATGGTCCTGGTCGGGCTGGTCGGCGTGCTGCCTTCCCTGCAGCCGCTTACCGCCTTCCTGCGCAACCAGCGCGAAGTGCGCTACCTCGTCACGCCCGCCAACGTACTTGTATCGCTGGCGAAGGTGGTCAGCGAAGACCCGCCCGGTCGCACCCATACCCAACTTCCCATCGGGGAGGACGCCGTGCAGTCGCCTGCCGCCACGATGCGGCGGCCGCGCCTGCTGGTGCTGGTAGTGGGCGAGACCGCGCGTGCCGCCAATTGGGGCCTCAACGGTTACGCGCGCCAGACCACGCCGGAACTGGCGGCACGCGGCGTCCTGAACTTCCCGCATGTCACTGCGTGCGGAAGCAGCACCGAGGTCTCGCTGCCCTGCATGTTTTCCCCGTGGGGACGCGAACGCTACGACGAAAAGGCGATCCGCAGCCACCAGTCGTTGCTGCACGTCCTGCAGCGCGCGGGCGTGGCCACGGTGTGGCGCGAGAACCAGTCCGGTTGCAAGGGCGTCTGCACCGGACTGCCGGTCGAAGACCTGCATGCACGCAAGGACCCCGCACTCTGCGACGGGACGCGCTGCTTCGACGGCATCCTGCTTGAAGGGCTGGAAGAAACCGTCGCGCGCAACAAGGGCGACCAGGTGATCGTCCTGCACATGCTGGGCAACCACGGCCCGACCTACTTCGAACGCTATCCTCCTGCTTTCCGTCGCTTCACGCCCGTCTGCGAGACCTCGGACCTGGGGCGCTGCAGCCGTGCGCAGATCGTCAACGCATACGACAACGCACTCGCCTACACGGATCACGTGCTGGCGGGCGCGATCGATCGCCTGTCGACGCTCCCGGGCTACGACACGGCCCTGCTCTATGTCTCCGACCACGGCGAATCGCTGGGCGAGAAAGGCCTCTACCTGCACGGCATGCCCTATGCCATCGCGCCACGCGAGCAGCTCGACGTGCCGATGGTCGCGTGGTTCTCGCCCTCGTGGCGGCAATCCACGTACCTGGATCCGCAGTGCCTGCGCGACCGCACGGGCAGGCAGGCCAGCCATGACCAGCTTTTCCACACCGTACTGGGACTCACCGACGTGAAGACATCGCTGTATCGGCCGGACTACGACATTTTCCTGACCTGCAGGAGCGCACGCTGACATGGTCGAGACGAGCACTGCCATGACAAATCTTTCCGTCGTCATCCCTGTCTTCAACGAGGCCGGCAACATCGGGCCACTGGTTCACGAAGTGGTCCAGCACCTGCGTGGCCGCATCGCATTCGACATCGTCTGCGTGGACGACCAGTCCGAAGACGACACCCGTGATGTGCTCACGGCACTGAAGGCCGAAGTGCCGGAGTTGCGCGTGGTGGTGCATCACCGCCGCAGCGGCCAGAGCGCCGCCGTCCGCACCGGCGTGAAGCATGCGCTGTCGCCGTGGATCGTCACTCTCGACGGTGACGGCCAGAACGATCCCGGCGACATCCTCAAGCTGCTGGCGGCACGCGAGGCGGGCAACCCGCAGACCCGGCTCTACGCGGGCTGGCGGGTGGATCGCAAAGACACCAGCAGCAAGCGCTGGGCGTCGCGCTGGGCCAACCGCATCCGCCAGTGGCTCCTGCATGACGACACGCCCGACACCGGCTGCGGCATCAAGCTGTTCGAGCGTGCGGCATTCCTCGAGCTTCCCTATTTCGACCACATGCACCGTTACCTGCCCGCGCTCATGCAACGCGCGGGCTGGATGACGGTCAGCGTGCCGGTGTCGCATCGTCCACGCGGGTCCGGGCAGTCGAAGTACACCAACCTGGGGCGTGCACTGGTCGGCATCCGCGACCTGATGGGCGTGTCCTGGCTGATCCATCGCAGTCACGTGACTGCGGTCAGCGAGGTCAACGCAGGACGGAAACCGTGAGCATGATGGACCAGGAAATCGTCTGGCTGGGCTGGACCGGCCTGCACATGACGCCGTGGAAACTGATCGGCCTGACCGGCGCGGCCCTATTCGGCGCGCGCTGGCTGGTCCAGTTCATCGCATCGCGGCGCGCACGCCGTCCGGTGATCCCGCGCCTGTTCTGGTACATGAGCCTGTGCGGCAGCCTGATGGCGCTGAGCTACTTCCTGTTCTCGTCCAAGCAGGATGCGGTAGGCGTGCTGCAGAACCTGCTGCCGGCCTTCACCGCCGCCTACAGCCTCTACCTGGACATCCGTCACCAGCGCCAGCAGCAAGCGCTGGGAAGCACGCGCTGATCAGCTGCGATTGGGCGTCAGCTTCAACAGGCGGCCACCACTGCCGTCTTCCAGCAGCCACAGCGCGCCATCCGGCCCCTGTTCGACCTCGCGGATGCGGCGGCCCATCGGATAGCGACGCGCCTCGCGCGCCTGCGTGCCGTCGAACTCGATCTCGATCAGCGCCTGCGAGGCGAGCCCGCCAATGAAGCCCTTCCCGCGGTACCACGGGAACAGATTGCCCGAGTAGATGACGAAGCCCGCCGGCGCGATCACCGGTGTCCACCATGCCTCCGGCGCATTGAACTCCGGGCGTGTCGGGTGATCGGGAATCGGCGTGCCGCCGTAATGGTCGCCATTGGAGACCACCGGCCAACCGTAGTTGCTGCCGCGCTCGATCAGGTTGAGCTCGTCGCCGCCCGCCGGACCCATCTCGTGGGTCCACAAACGGCCACTGCCGTCGAAGGCGATGCCCAGCAGGTTGCGATGCCCGAGCGTCCACACCTGCGCGGCGATACCGCCCTGCGCGGCGAACGGATTGTCCGGTGGCACGCTGCCGTCGTCGTTGAGGCGGATCAGCTTTCCGAGCGACGACTGCAGGTCCTGTGCAGGCGCCATCGCCTGGCGGTCGCTGGACGTGATCCACAGCTTGCCATCCGCACCGAAGGCAAGCCGATGCCCGTAGTGCGCGTCGCCGCTGACCTTCGGCAACTGCCGCCACACCACCTGCAGGTTGGACAGGCTGCCGCCATTGCCGCTGGCATCCAGCACCAGCGTTGCACGCGCCACCGCGGCGCCGCGCGTGCCGCCGCTGCCGGCTTCGGCATAGCTGAGGTAGACCAGCCGGTTGTCGGCGAAACGCGGATGCGGCAGCACGTCACCGAATCCGCCCTGCCCCCCGTACGCGACGGTGGGCACGCCGATGATTTCGCCGACCTGGCCCGTGGCGACATTGGTCAGTCGCAACTTGCCGGATTTCTCCGTCACAAGCAGGCGGCCATCGGGCAGGAACGTCATCGCCCAGGGCTCGTTGAACGTGGCCACCGGCGTGCTGGTGAAGGGCGGGTCCGGCACCGCCCGCGCGCGCGACAGGCCCGCCATGGTGCGACCTGGTCCCGATGCGGAGGCATCGAGTGCCGGCGACGCCACTGGCGCAATGCCCGCGACCGGTCCGGATGTCACGGAGCCCGTCCGCGAGGCCACCACGACCTTCACGCCCTGATCGTCCACCGTGGCCCGCTGGCATGCGGACAGGCTCAGGCAACAGGCGAGCAGCAACGACATCCTCATGCGGGCGGCATCCGGCGGGTGACTGGCTGCCGTTGTACTCCCGCGCGGTGAAGAAAAGCGTGATGGTTCCTGTGCTTCAGACCTTCAGGTACCAGCCCTGGCGGTCCATCAGGCGCACGATCAGCCACCACACGCCGACGAACGCCAGCGCAAACGCCAGCGACGGCACGTAAGGACCGAATCGCGGCGTCATCCATCCGGCGAAGCCGACCTGGTAGATCGGCCCCATCCAGCCCACGCCGAGCAACACGTAGGTCATGACCGCCGCACCGACGTAGGCGGCAATGGCATTGATGCCGAAGCGGCGACCCAGCGCCGGCCAGCCATGCCGATCCACCAGCAGATGGCACGCCGCCAGCGCCAGCGTCGCGCAGCCGGCGGTGAACAGCACGTAGGACGATGTCCAGAGCGCCTTGTTCAATGGAAACGACGGCGCCCAGCCCAGGCCCAGCGCGACCGCGAGCACGCCCGCGACCGCAAGTGACTTCACCGCGCCCGCACGCAACGCCTCGCCCGCGCGCACTCCGAGCAGCGTGGTGGCGATGGCGGGCAACGTGCTGAGCAATCCTTCAGGATCCTGCCCGCGTCCCGTCGCGGGGTCCCACTGGTACAGCCAGTGTCCGGACAGCGCAGTGTCCACCCGGGCGGGAAGATGCTCGAAGGGGGCGTAGCCCCACGGCGCCAGCAGCGCCCAGTAACCGAGCAGCGTGCTCACGACCACCGCCCATTGCAGGCGCGGTTTCAAGTACAGCGCGATCATCCCGCCGGCCGCGAAACAGAGCCCGATCCGCTGCAGCACGCCCCACGGGCGGAACTGCGGACGATCCAGCAACCAGAATGCGAGCAGGTGCAGGGCCATCCCCAGCGCGATGATCTTCGTCGCCCGCCACAGCACGGCACGCACCAGCACCTTGCGCTCCACGCCGGCCTCCATGCGCGGTACGACACCCAGCGCGATCGACACGCCGACGATGAAGAGGAAGAACGGGAACACCAGGTCGGTCGGTGTGACGCCATGCCATTCGGCATGCAGCAGTGGCGCGTACACATGCGACCAGTCGCCCGGCGTATTGACCAGCAGCATCGCGGCGACGGTCAGGCCACGCAGTGCGTCGACGGAGGCGAAGCGGACCGGCGTGGCGCTCATGCGTGCAGCATCACGCACCACCGATCCAAGTGCCGACCACCTGCAGGCCGTCGTCCAGCGCGACCAGGTCAGCACGATAGCCGGGTGCGATCCGACCATGGGTGCTGCCCAGACCGAGGAAATCGGCGGGATACGTGGAGGCCATGCGCGCCGCTTCTTCCAGCGGCAGGCCCAGCAGCCGCACGCAGTTGCGCACGGCGGTCGCCATGTCCAGCGCCGATCCCGCCAGTGCACCGGCGGCGTTGCGCACTACGCCGTCGATGGCGGTGATGGTTTCGCCATACAGATCGAACGATGGATCGTCCGACCCGACCATCGGCATCGCATCGGTGACCAGGAACACCTTGCCGCGCGGCTTGGCAGCCAGCGCCACGCGCAGGCTGGCCGGATGCACGTGCACGCCATCGACGATCACGCCGCACCAGCAACCGTCGTCCTCCAGCGCCGCGCCCACCGCGCCGGGTTCGCGGCCCTGCAGTGGCGACATCGCGTTGTAGAGATGGGTGAAGCCACACACGCCGGCCTCGATGCCGGCACGGGCCTGCTCATACGTTGCCGCCGTATGCCCGGCGACGACGATCGCGCCGCGCGCCACCATCGCGCGGATGGTCTCGGCCGGCACCTGCTCCGGCGCCAGCGTCAGCAGGGTGACCCCGTTGTCGAGCGAGGTCGCCATCGCGACTTCATCCGCGCCCGGCACGCGGAACTTGGCCGCATCGTGCGTGCCCTTGCGCGCCGGCGCGATGTACGGGCCTTCCAGGTGGATACCGAGCACGCCCGGCACGCCTTGCGCGATGGCGTCACGCATAGCGGCAACGGCACGCGCCATCACGTCGGCATCGTCGCTGATCAGCGTCGGCAGCAGGCCGGTGGTGCCGAAGCGCCGGTGCGCCTGCGCGATGGTGCGGATCGCCTCGACGCTGGTGTCGTTGTTGAACAACGCGCCGCCGCCCCCGTTGACCTGCGCGTCGATGAAGCCGGGCAACAGGTAGCCGCCGCCCAGGTCGCGGACGTCATCGGCATGTCGTGCCGCCCGGGACGCATCGACCAGCGCGGAAACCCTGCCGCCCTCGACCAGGACCGCGAGGTCGGAACGGAATCCGTCGTCCGTGAGCACGTGGGTATTGATGATCGCAAAGGTGGACATGCGGCTTGAGACCTGGGAAATCGTGGGAATCGTCATCCCGGCGAACGCCTGGACCCATCTTGATTCTGCGGGACTACCGCAAAGCAGAATGGATTCCGGCTTCCGCCGGAATGACCGCGTGAATCAGACTGTCTCGGTGACTTTGTTCAGATGCGGCGGCACATCGGGATTGTGGCCGCGACGCAGCGCCAGTGCATTGATCGCGCGATAGAAGCTCTGGATGGTCAGCAGCGGTGCGCACGCCGGGTGCGGCGCTTCGACCAGCGGCAGATCGCCCTGCCGCGACGCCACCCACACCTGCGCGCCGCGACCGCGGAATTCCTGCGCCAGCGCCAGCGTGCCGGCCTCGGTTTCATCGGGCTGTGCGAAACAGAGCACCGGGAAACCCGGCCCCACCAGCGCCATCGGCCCGTGCTTCACCTCGGCCGAACTGTAGGCTTCCGCATGCAGGCCGCAGGTTTCCTTGAACTTCAGCGCGGCTTCCTGCGCGGCGGCCAGACCCAATCCGCGGCCGAGCACGAACAGGTTGTGCGCGCCGACCAGCCCCTCCACCAACGGCGACCACTCCGCCTGCCATGCGCGCCGCAGCGCGTCCGGCAACGCCTCCGTCGCCGCATGCAACGGCGCTTCGTCCTTCCAGTACGCGGCCAGCTGCAGGATGGCCGCCAGCGAGCCGAGATAACTCTTGGTCGCCGCGACGCTGCGCTCGGGACCGGCGCGCAGCGGCAGCACGGTGTCGGCGAGTTGCGCCAGCGGGGAGTCCTCCACGTTGACCAGCGCCACCACGCGCGCGCCGGCCTCCTTCGCCTGCGTCGCGTTGCGCAGCAGATCCGGGCTCTTGCCCGACTGCGAAACCACCACATACAGCGCGCCGTCCAGCCGCTGCTTCGCTTCGTAGACCGAACCCACCGACGGCGAGGCCGACGCGGTCACCACACCCAGCTGGGTTTCGAACAGGTATTTCGCATAAGTGGCCGCATGGTCTGAACTGCCACGCGCACAGGTGACCACGAAGGGCGGCGGATTGCGGCGCAGGTCGTCGGCCAGCGCCTTCACCGTGGCGGCGTTGCGGGCGTACTGGTCGGCGACGATGTCGGCGGTCTGGGCCGCCTCCTGGTGCATCAGCGTATCGGAGGGTGCGGGCAACGAAGTGTCGTTCATGGGGATGTCGGTTCGGGTCGGTCCGCGCGCGGCCTGACCGGCGCAGTGGAGCCACGCACCACCAGTTGCGGCACGAAGCCCTGGTTGTGCACGGGCGAAGGATTGTCGTCGTAGGCATCCTGGCGCAGGCCGGCGATCAACAGGCGTGCGGCCTGTTTCGCGATGTCCTGCGTGGCCTGCTTGGCGGTGGTCAGCGGCGGCCACGACTGCTTGGAAAACGGGCTGTCTTCGAAGCCGGCGATGGACAGGTCGTAAGGTACGTTCATGCCGGTGGACTTCGCGGCGGCCAGCACGCCGGCTGCGATTTCGTCGTTGGAACCGAAGATCGCCGTCGGCGGCTCGCGCAGCGCGAGCAGGCGGCGCGCGCCACGGAAACCATCGTCGAAGGTGTAGTCGCCCGGCACGACAAGATGCTTGTCGAGCTGGATGCCGTAATCCTTCAGCGCCTTCTCGTAGCCCGCGTAGCGCTCCGTGCTGGAGCGGTGCGCCAGGCCTCCCCAGAGGAAGCCGATGCGCTGGTGGCCCAGCTGGATCAGGTGTTCGGTGATCTCGTACGCGGCGTCGCGATCATCCACGTAGACGCAGGGCAGGCCATCGTCCGGGTCTTCGGTGGCGGCGATGATGCGCACCAGCTTCACCCCGCGCGCGGCGAGCGCCGTCACCAGGTCGGCGCGCTCGGACATCGGCGCCGTCAGCACCAGGCCAGCCAGGCGCGAGCGCTGCACGAATTCCACCAGTTCCTCCGCCAGCAGCGGCGAGGTGGAATCGACCGGATGGATCTGCAGGCCGAAGCCGGTTTCCTTGCACGCCGCCAGCACGCCGTTCTGCACGCCGATGATGTGGTACGGGTTGGGGTTGTCGTACACCAGCCCGATCACGAACGGCGTGCCGCTGCGCAGGTTGCGCGCGGACTGGTCCGGTTCGTAGTCCAGCTCGGCGATGGCGTGCAGCACGCGTGCGCGGGTGCCCTGCAGCACCGACGGTTCGTTGTTGATGACCCGGGACACGGTCTTCAGCGAGACCTTCGCGCGTTCGGCGACGTCCTTGATGGTGGGTCGGCGCATGGGCGTTTCCGTCATGGAGGCGAGTCCGCCATGATGCCGCGTTCCGGCACGGCCGTCGCCGGCCGCGAGCGGCCTATCCGGTGCCCGGCCAGCGCGTAGTACAGGATGTACAGATACCCCGGCACGGCCAGCCCGGCGAACACGGCCTGGAAGTCGTAATGCTGCTTCAGCACCGCGAACGCCTGCGGCAGGATGGCCCCACCGGCGATGCCCATGATCAGCAGGGCCGAACCTGTCTCGGTATGCCGGCCCAGGCCCTTGATCGCCAGCGGGAAGATCGCCGGCCACATCATCGCGTTGGCGAAGCCCAGTGCGGCGACGAAGCCGACCGATACGTAGCCGTGCGTCAACAGCGCGCCAAGCGCGAACAGCACGCCCAGCATCGCGGAGATGGCCAGATAGCGTTCCTGCGACACGAAGCGCGGGATCGCGACCAGTCCGGCCACATAGCCGATCAGCATCGCCGTCAGCGTGAATGACGTGAAGAACTTGGTCTGGTCCAGCGACAGGCCGAAGCCGTTGCCGTAGGCGCCGATGGCATCGCCCGCCAGCACTTCCACGCCCACGTAGACGAACAGGCAGAGCACGCCCAGCCACAGGTGCGGGAACCGCGCCAGGCCACGCTCGCCGTCCGCGGCATCGTCCACCGGCGCGGCGTTGACCTCCGACGGCTTCACCTCCGGCAGCGGCGAGAACAGGATGCCGATGGCGACCACCACCAGGATGCCGGCCATCACCAGGTACGGCAGATGGATCTTCGCCGCGAACGCATCCAGCAGCGCCGCCTTGCCGGCGGCATCCGCGGTCTCCACCTGCGCGGCCAGATCACCCACGCCGTGCAGCACCAGCGTGCCGATCACGATGGGCGCCAGGATGCCGGCGACCTTGTTGCAGATGCCCATCAACGCGATGCGCTGCGCCGCACTCTCGATGGGCCCGAGGATGCTGACGTAGGGATTCACCGCGGTCTGCAGCAGCGCCAGTCCGCCGCCGATCACGAACAGGCCGGCCAATGCGCCCGGATACCAGCGCTGGGTGGAGAACTCGCCGAACATCGCCGCGCCCACCGCCATCACGAACAGGCTGATGGCCAGCCCCTTCTTCATGCCGGTGCGCTTGAGCAGCGCGGCCGCCGGCAGGGCGAGGAAGAAGTACGACAGGTAGAACACCATCAGCACGAGGAAGGCGTTCACCTCATCCAGGTCGAAGGCCAGTCTGACGAAGGTGATCAGCGGCCCGTTTATCCAGGTGAAGAACCCGATGATGAAGAACAGCAGGCCGACGATGGCCAGCGAGCGAAGCGGGTTGGAGCCGGGTGCGATGGTCATGGGAATCTCCTCTGGCTGGCCGATGGGCTGGGTCCGGAACCGGCCCGACATCGGAAACAACGTTGTCAAAGACTTCGTGGAAGAACACCTGGATCGGCAGTTGTGGCGACGACACGACCCCTTACTGTGAGCGCCAAGGCCTCATGCACTGCAACATCAAGTCCTGCGAGACTTCGGGGAAATTGGCCTTCATATTCAATAATTAACGCCACTTATGGAGTTAATAAACTCCTGAATGCGCCAATTGTTTCCATTTTGCTACGCCATACTGCTTGCCAGACGCCTATTTGATGACAGAGTCTTGACAACGTTGTCAAACACTTTCCACACTCGGGCCATATCGGGATGCGGGAGTCCCGGCCGCGAACATGTGGGGAGACGTGTGGTCGCCATTGCAAATCCACTACCGGCAGATGCCATCCGCAGGGCGGAAGACGCCTTCATCGCGGCGGACGTCGGTGGCACGCATGTCCGCATCGGCCTGGTCCGCGGCAGCGGCGATCCGGGTGTGCCGGTCAGCGTGCTCGAGTACCGCAAGTACGTCTGCGCCGACCACGCGGGCCTGGGTGACATCGTCGGCGACTTCCTTGCCCGACTGGGTCCGGCCCGGGCAACGCGTGCCGTGATCGCCAGCGCCGGCTACGCGCTGGAAGACGGCACCGTCATCACCAACAACCTGCCGTGGCGGCTGTCGCCGAACGAACTGCGCGTGCAGCTCGGCTTCGACGACGTCCGCCTGGTCAACGATTTCGAAGCCGTGGCGCACGCCGCGGCGCAGATGGACGCCAGCGAAGTGCTGCAGCTGGCCGGGCCGGCCATCGCGCCGAAGCACGGGCCCACGCTGATCCTCGGGCCCGGCACCGGCCTGGGCGCCGCGGTCTGGATTCCGACCGGCAAGCGCGCCGTTGTGCTGGCGACCGAGGCCGGCCAGGCCGCGCTGACCGCCGGCAACGCGCTGGAAATGGCGCTGCTCACCGAAATGCTGAAGACCCGCACGCACGTGCCGGTCGAGCAGGCCCTCTCCGGTCCCGGTCTGATGAACCTGCATGCCGCACTGTGCGCGGTGCGGGGCACGGCGCCTCCGACCTACACGCGCCCCGGCGACATCACCGCCGCGGCGTTGTCCGGCAGCGACCCGACGGCGCGCGAGAGCCTGGACGTGTTCTGCGGCCTGCTGGGCAGCGTGGTTGGCGACATGGCGCTGCTCTACGGCGTGCAGGGCGGCGTGTACCTGGCCGGCGGCATCTTGCCGAAGATCCGCGATTTCCTGATCCAGAGCAGCTTCGTGCCCAGATTCCTCAACAAGGGATCGATGCGCGAGGCCCTGGAACGCATTCCCGTGAAGCTGGTGGAGCACGGGCAGTTGGGCGTGATCGGTGCGGCCCGCTGGTACCTGGACCACGACGACGGCAATTGAGTGGAAGCGCCGGTACAGGCGCCGCATTACCGATGACGCCAGGGCTGGCGCATCGCCCCGCAAACCGGATCCAACCAAGCACGGCGGAACAGCGCGAGCGAGCTGCCGAAAACTCAGAAAATGATGGGAGAGACGTCATGAAGCACCGCAGATCCATTCTTTCCGCCGCCGTCGCGACCTGCCTCGGCATGGCCGTGCAGGCCCATGCGCAGGACGCTCAACCGGCCGATCCGAAAGCGACAGACCTCGACACGGTGATCGTCACCGGCATCCGGGGCAGCATCGAGAAAGCACTCGACGCGAAACGCGACGCCGCTACGCACGTCGAAGTCGTAACCGCCGAAGATGTAGGCAAGCTGCCGGCCAAGAACGTGGCCGACACCTTGCGCCAGCTTCCCGGCGTCAACATTGCATCGTCCAGCGCCAGCGAAGGCGGCTTCGACGAGGCCGACCGCGTCAGCCTGCGCGGCACCAACCCCAGCCTCACCCAGACCCTCGTCAACGGCCACACCATCGGTACCGGCGACTGGTTCGTGCTCAGCCAGGTGGCCAATGTCGGCCGCAGCGTGAGCTACTCGCTGTATCCGTCCGAGATCGTCGATCGCGTGGTGGTCCACAAGACCTCCGAAGCAAAGCTGGTCGAAGGCGGCACGGCAGGCTCGGTCAACATCATCACCCGCCGTCCCTTGCAGTTCGCCGAGCCGCTGACCATCCAGGGCTCCATCGGTGCCGTCCATTCCGACCTGCCGGGCGACACCAAGCCGCAGTTCGACGCGCTGCTGAACTGGCGTAACGAAGAGCGCACGGCCGGCTTCATGGTGCAGGTGTTCAACGAGGAGCGCAGCCTGCGCCGCGATGGCCAGGAAGTGGTGGGTGGCTACGGCACCATCAGCTCAAGCAACCCCGAACTCGATGGCGTGCTTTACCCCAATCTGATCGGCGCCGCGTTCTTCGAGCAGGTACGCAAGCGCAAGGGCGGTGTGGCCAACATCGAAGCGAAGGTCACCGACAACCTGACCCTCAACGTCAACGCGTTCTACTCCCGGTTGGAAGCGGACAACTACAACCGCAACTACATGATGTGGGCCAGCCAGTTCGTCAACTCGCAGACGCCCAGCAGCTATACGGTGCAGAACGGCGTGCTGACCAGCGCCACCTATGACCCGGTCACCTCCACAACGGTCACGCCCTACGGCGTGTACGACATGATCTCCCGCCCCGGCGCGGTGTCCACCTCGAAGTACATCGCGCTGGACGCGGAGTGGAATGCCAGCGATGCGCTGAAATTCGTGTTCCAGGCCGGCACCACCAAGGGCAGCGGCTCCAGTCCGACGCAGGACGTCCTGGAAACCGGCCTGGCCGGCAATGCCGGTGCCAGTTGGAGCATGAATGGTGCCGGCAATCCCATCGACTGGTCGCTGGGCGGCACCAACACGGCGGCGAACCATCTGCCGCAGAACGGCTGGATCTTCGGTGATCAGGGCATCGACGTGCTGGACAAGGAAGACTGGGGCTCGGTGGACGGCCAGTTCTTCTTCGATGGCGACGTGCTGTCCTCGCTGGACTTCGGTTATCGCCGCGCCACCCACGAGCGCAGCAACGACATGTCCATCGGCCAGGGCCCGAACTGGGCCAGCAACTGGCAGGACATCACCGCCTATCCGGGCGCGGGTGGCGCCTACCCGGGTGATTTCGGCATCGGCGGCAACGTGCCGTCCGGCATCTGGTACTACACGCCGGCGCAGCTGGCGGAAATCAATGCGCGCTTCGCCAATCGCGCCAACCCGGGACGCTTCAACTTCAGCAACGTCTATGGCGTGGACGAAGACATCGATGCGGCCTATGCCCAGCTGAACTTCCGTGGCGACCGCTGGAGCGGCAACGCCGGCCTGCGCTATGTGCGCACGCAGACCAACGTGCTGTACAACCAGTCCGTCGCCCCGGGCGTACCCGGCGCGATCGGCGGCTCGGATTTCGGCGCTTACCTGCCGGTGCGGGTGGACAACGACTACAACGAGCTGCTGCCCAGCGTGAACTTCCGGTTCGAACTGACCGACGCATTGGTGGGGCGCGTGTCGGCAAGCAAGACCATGACCCGCCCGGACTTCTCGGCCCTGGCTGGCGCACTCTCGCTGAACGACCTGACCCACGAAGGCAGCGGCGGAAACCCGAACCTCGACCCGCTGGTGTCGACGAACTTCGACGCTTCGCTGGAGTGGTACTTCGCACCACGCGCGCTTCTGGCGGCCAGCCTGTTCTCGATGGACCTGGATGGCTACGTGGATTTCGGCAACACGATCATCCAGTACAAGGACCAGCAAGCCAGCATCGACGCCGGCATGGATGTCTACGCCGACTACCTGGTCTCGGTTCCGGTCAATTCCAACGGCAAGGTCAAGGGCGTCGAACTGACATACGAACAGCCCATCGGCGACAACTTCGGCATCAATGCCAACTACACCTACGTGGATGGCGAGGCCCGCGGTGGCAAGCCGCTCAACGGCACCTCCGAGAACACCTGGAACCTGTCGGCCTGGTACGAGAACGATCGTTTCAACGCCCGCGTGAACTATAGCTACCGCAGCTCGTTCTACGCCGGCGTGAGCCGTGCCGACAACTTCTACCAGGATGACTTCGCCACGCTATCCGCCTCGCTGGGGTTCAAAGCCACCGACTGGCTGACGATCAGCCTGGACGGCTTGAACCTCAACGACCCGGAGCTGAAGTACTACACCGAGAACGACGCGGTTCCGGGCTATCTGCCACATGCCTTCTACAAGAACGGTCGCCAGTACTACCTGAATTTCCGCTTCAAGTTCTGATGGGGACATCCGCCTGCAGGCCTCCTGGCCTGCAGGCGGCGGTCTGTCGCTTTACGCACGGCCAAGCGCCGGCATGGGAGAAAAACCAGGGGAGCGCCGGGACAGGCGCATCACGGGCACGGCGTGGGGACGCCACCCGGCACATCGCAAGCGGCCGCGGGACCGGGCCGCACATTCTTCGAGCAATGATGGGAGAGACATCATGAAGCATCGCAAGACCGTTCTATCCGCCGCCATCGTTACGTGTCTTGGCTTCGCCATGCATGCGCAGGCGCAGGAGGCCACAGCACCTGCTGCAGCCAGCAGTGACGAAGCCACCGAGCTGGACCGTGTCACCGTGGTCGGTATCCGCGCCAGCCTGCAGCAGGCCCTGGATACCAAGCGCAACGCCGACGCCATCATCGACGTGATCACTGCGGAAGATGTCGGCAAATTCCCGGCCACCAACGTGGCCGAAGCGATGACCATCATCCCGGGCGTGACCATCGACAAGGCCTTCGGCCAGGGCGAGAAGGTCAGCATCCTGGGTACGGATCCGGCCCTGAACCGCACGCTGCTCAATGGCCAGACAGTCGCGTCGGCAGACTGGTTCATCGCCGACCAGCCAGGCCGCACGTTCAACTATTCGCTGCTGGCGCCGCAGATCGTCGGCAAGGTCGAGGTCTACAAGTCGCCCGAAGCGCACATCGACGAAGGTTCGATCGGCGGCACGGTGATCGTCACCACGCGCAAACCACTGGACCTGGAAGCCAACAGCATGTCCGGCCAGGTCAGCTACCTGTGGAACGACCGGGTGAAGGAGAACGATCCGCAGGCATCGCTGATGTACAGCTGGAAGAACGATGCCAGTACCTTCGGCGTTCTTGTCTCGGCGCAGACCTCCACCGAGAACATCCGCCGCGACGGCGTGGAGTCCTACGGTTCCGTCAGCGCACTCGACTACCGCGATGGCCAGGGCGGCGGCGGCTCGGTCAACAACCGTCCGATGGACTGGTCCGTCGGCGCACCGAAACCGCAGGTCTGCGTGGACGCATGTGAAGACGCGCTGCAGAACAACCTCACCGCCCGTGGCCCGAACTCGCTGAGCGCGCACTACTTCGAGCAGGAGCGCAAACGCGACACCTACTCGCTGGCGCTGCAGTTCAAGCCGGTCGAAGAGCTGGACATCGAGTTCAACGCGCTGAAGGTCGAAGCCGGCTACGACAACATGAGCCATTCCATGTTCGCCTTCATGGGCAACGCATGGAATGGCCTGATGAACCTCACCGACGTCACCATCGAAGACGGCGTGATCACCCGCGGCACGTTCGACAACGCGCTGGTGGTCTACGACCTGATCAACCGCAAGGCGACCGTCGAAACCGACTCCTACGATCTGAAGGCCAAGTGGAACGCCGAGCGCTGGTTCGTCTCCACCGAACTCGGCACCAGCGAGGCCACGGGCGGAACCGGCCAGCAGGTGTTCGGCGAATTCCTCAACTGGTCGGACTACACCTACGACATCAGCGGCGCGCCGGGCAATCCGGGCAGCGTGGTGTTCCATGGCGCCAATCCGTTCCTCGACCCGAGCGCGTTCCGCATGGATGGCGGCTGGGGCAGCGACCCGAACAGTGCCGCGACGTGGAACCCGGGCTGGGGCGGCAACATCGTCTTCAAGCCGACCAAGGACGAGGAAACGTACGGCCAGGTCGACTTCGGCATCAAGCTGGATTCGCCTTTCTACCTGTTGCGCTTCGGCTACAAGCAGCGCAGCCATGAAACCTCGCAGGTGATGGGTGGTGTATCGCTGGCCGCGGTGGCGGGCTACGGCGATGCCTCGGCCGCGCAGTTCGATCCTCGTCCGCTGCCGAGCAACTACCTGAGCGGCTTCAATGGCGTGGGCGACCTCAACAACCGCTTCACCATCGACGGTTGGGCACTGGCCGACTACATCCTCAGCGGTGACTGGCTGGCGCCGTGGCAGACCATGCCGACGCCGAGCACGTTCAACGACCCCTCCTTTGCCGCGAATACCTGGACCATCGAGGAGGACATCAAGGCCGCCTACGTGCAGGCCGACTTCAGCTGGGAGCGGCTCCGCGGCAACGTCGGCGTGCGCTACGTGCAGACCGAGTCGGACAGCGGCAGCTGGGCATGCACCGTCAACGTCAGCCCGTGCCCGGCCACGTCCTACGCCTGGGCAAGCACCAGGAAGAAGTACAACGACTTCCTGCCCAACGTGAACCTGGTGTTCGAAGCCACGGACGAACTGATCCTGCGCGCGTCGGCTGCCAAGGTCATCTCCCGCCCGAACTATGGCGACATGTCGACCTACCTGTGGCTGGGCGACCAGACGCTGACGGGTGGCGGCGGCAACCCGGACCTCGACCCGTACGAATCCACCAATCTGGATGCCGCGGCCGAGTGGTATTTCGCCGAGAACGCGATCCTTTCCGGCTCGGTGTTCTACAAGGACATCGGTAGCTACATCCTGGTGTCGACGCGCCCGGAAGTGCATTTCAACCAGGCGCAGCAGGCCGACACCACCTACCAGGTGGCCCGTCCCTTCAACGCCGGCTCGGCCAAGGTCAAGGGCGTCGCGCTGGCGTATCAGCAGAACTTCGACAACGGCCTCGGCGTGATCGCCAACTACACCTACGCCGATGCAGAATCGGATACCGGTCGCCCGCTGCCGTACAACTCGGAGAACCAGGTCAACATCAGCCCGTTCTTCGAAAACGACCGCTGGAATGCGCGCATCACCTACTCCTGGCGCTCCAAGTACTTCACCCAGGTGGACCGCGGTGACGACCTGTGGACCCGCGATTATGCGTCGCTGGATGCGTCGGTCGGCTTCAAGATCAACGACTACATGACGGTCAGCCTCGAAGGCATGAACCTGCTGGACGAGGTCTACCACAGCTATGCCACGGACGAACGCCTGACCCGCGGCGCCTACCGCACGGGTCGTCGCTACATGGCCTCGCTGCGCTTCCAGTTCTGAGTTCTCTCCACCGCTTCGGCGGATTGCAGTTCCCTCACGGGCCTGGACTTGTCCGGGCCCGCTTTTTTTTGGGCATGCTGTGCCCATCGCTACCGAGGACACCGATGAAACGACCCATCGCCCATCGCGCCCTGGCCGGACTGGCCTTCGCCCTGCTCGCCCTGACCGGCTGCTCGCCGAAGGCGGGTGACAACACCGACGCGACCACCTCAGCGCCCATCACTCCGTCACTGATCCCCGCGCCTGCCGCACTGCAGACAGGCGAAGGCGCCTTTGCCATCACCGCGGACACGCGCCTGGCCGCCAGCGGCGAAGCCGCAACGCGCGTCGCACGGCAATTCGCGGCCTATCTGCAGTCGGCAGGTGGGCCCGCACTGGCCACCACGCAGGACGAGGGCAAGGGCGTGATCCGCTTCGTGCTGGAGTCGGCCGGTGCGGACAAGCAGAACCCGGAAGCCTACTCGCTCGACGTCACAACCGACGGCATCACCGTGAAGGCACACGACGAGCGTGGCCTGTTCTACGGTGCGGTCACGCTGTGGCAGCTCGCCACCCAGGGCGACAAGGGCGGCGTTACGCTGCCCGCACTGCGTATCGAGGACGCGCCCCGCTTCGGCTGGCGCGGCTTCATGCTGGACCCGGCACGCCATTTCCAGCAGGTCGATGACGTCAAGAAGATCATCGACGCGATGGCCCTGCACAAGCTCAATACCCTGCACTGGCACCTGACCGACGACCAGGGCTGGCGCATCGAGATCAAGCAATACCCGAAGCTCACCGAGATCGGTGGTTGCCGCATCCCCGCCGGTGACGGCGGCAAAGATCCGAAGACGGGCGAGCCCCGTCCCTACTGCGGCTTCTACACGCAGGATCAGATCCGCGACGTGGTGAAGTATGCCGCCGAGCGCCACATCACCGTGGTGCCGGAAATCAACGTGCCCGGCCACGCGACCGCCGCCATCGCGGCCTATCCGGAGCTGGGCTCGATCGACACGCCACTGGTGCCGTCGAACGAATGGGGGGTGTTCCCGAACCTGGTCAACGTCGAAGAAGGCACCATCACCTTTCTCGAGAACGTGCTGGGCGAAGTGGTCACGCTGTTCCCCGGCACCTACGTGCACATCGGCGGCGACGAAGCGGTGAAGGACCAGTGGGAAGCCTCCGCGCGCGAGCAGGCCCGCATGCGGCAGGTCGGTGCGAAGACCGAGATGGATCTGCAGGGCTACCTGGTCGAGCGCCTCGAGAAGTACCTCGCCTCGCACGGCAAGCGCCTGATCGGCTGGGACGAGATCCTGGAGGCCAAGCTGCCGGCCGAGGCCACGGTGATGTCGTGGCGCGGCATCGAAGGCGGCCTGCAGGCCGCACGCCAGGGCCACGACGTGGTGATGTCGCCGTCCAACAAGACGTACTTCGACTACCTGCAGACCGCCTCGCCGAACGAGCCACCGGGTCGTCCCGCGCTGATCACGCTGCAGGACGTCTACGGCTTCGATCCGGTCCCGGCGGAACTGGAAGAGAACCAGCGCCACCATATTCTCGGCATCCAGGCCAACCTGTGGACCGAACACACGCGCACCTTCGCCCGCCTGCAGCACAACGCGTTCCCGCGCCTGGCCGCCGTGGCTGAAACCGGCTGGACGCCGGCGGCGAAGAAGGACTTCGTCAGCTTCATCGCCCGCCTGCCCACGCAGTTGAAGCGCTACGACGCCATCGGACTGGGCTACGCGAAGACGCCGTTCGAGCCGCTGATCGCCATCGAGGAAGAGCGCGAGGCCGGCACTGCGAAGGTCACGCTGTCCAACCCGCTCGACTACCCCGTGCACTACACGACCGATGGCAGCGAACCGACACAGGCTTCAGCGACATTCGCCGCTCCGCTGGAGCTGAAACTGCCCGCCACCGTGCGCGCCGCCGCGTTCGCCGACGGTCGCGCGCTGGCATCGCCTTCCACGTTCGAGATCACGCCGGCGTCACTGCTGACGCGCACCGACGAGGCGATGGCCGTCTGTCCGGACGCTGGCCGCCTGTTGCTGCGGCTGGAAGACGACGGTCCGGCGGAGGGCGAGCGCGCGATCTTCAACGCAACGATCTTCTATCCGTGCTGGCAGTGGAACCAGGCCAACCTGGACGGCATCGCGTCCATCAAAGTACGCGCGGGCCGCATCCCGTACTACTTCCAGCTGGCGCACGACGAGCCGCACCGCACGTTCGAGCCGGCGAAGTCGCCGCTGGGCGAACTTGAGATCCTGGGCGGCGGCTGCAAGGGCCGCACACTGGCGACGGTGGCGTTGCCTGCTGCGCCGAACGCCGATGGTTTCCTCGATCTCGAAGCGCCATTGCCGTCCGGCACGGCCGGCAAGCAGGACCTGTGCGTGCGTTTCACCGGCGACACGCGCCCGCAGATGTGGGTCCTGGACCGGATCACGCTGCAGCCCCATTAACCATCATGACCCTGCAGGAGGGGCTTCAGCCCCTCCTGCCATCATCCTCGCAGGCGGAGCAGCAGGTCGCGCAGCGGCGTGATCATCGTCGCCAGGCCGGCCAGCACGCCCAGCGTGTTCGCCACTGCATCACGCGGATCGGCCATGCGCGTACTGGTCAGCATTCCCTGCGCGAACTCCAGGCCGATGCCAAGCGCGACCAGCAGCAGCGCGATGAGCAGGCAGGCACGGCGCTTGGCGAACAGCTGCACGGCCGACGCGGAAAGCAGCGCGTACGCCAGGAAGTGCTCGACCTTGTCGCCGCCTGCGGGCACCGGCGGCAATCCACTCAGATTCACCAGCGACAACACGATCACGGTCGTCACCGCCACCGACCACAGCGCCAGCCACAGCCGCGGACGACGAAATGGCTTGAACATGAATACCCCGCTCACAGGCGCCAGCTCAGATCGTTGAACAGGAACGCCACGCCGAACTCCACGTCACGCGAAAAACCCATCACCTGGAACCGTTCCCCCATCTCGCTGGGCAGGGTCAACCGCTTGGCTTCGTTGCGCAGGCGCAACAACGTGGTCTCGTCCGCGCGCGCTTCGGCTTCGTTCAATCGCTCCTGCAGGCCGTTGCCGAGCAGGAAATTGGCCTGTGTGGTGTAACCCGCCATGTCGAAGCCTGCCTGCGTACCGGCTTCCGCCAACGCGGTGAAATCCACCGAGGCGGTGATGTCCTGCAGGCCCGGCCAGAGGTAGGCATCGTTGTGCACGCGATGCCGGTAATACGCACGCAGGGTACCGTCGTCGCGGTCGGGCTGGTAGAACTCGCGGCGCGTGTAGCCGTAATCGGCGAACAGCATCGCGCCGCGATCCAATCCACCCATCACCGCCTGGATCCAGTACGGCAGCTGCGGCAGCAATTCCGAACGGTAGCCATCGGGAAACGGCTGTTCGAGATAGCGCTCGACGTGCCGCACGGCCGCGGCGAGCAATGCATCGGCCGGGCGATCGGTGCGCATGAAACGCCCTGCGCCATCCAGCGCGACGGCTTCCTCGAACACTTCGCCATCGCGCAGCGTGAAGCGCGGCGTCGGCAGGGCGTCGATCACTTCGTTGGCGAACAGCACACCATCCCAAGTTTCGGACGGCGGACCGTCGAGCCATTCGAGCAGGTCGAAGACCGGCGGAATCAGGCGTTGCTCCAGTCGCTCGCGCTGGCGCTCGCGCAGATCGGCGCTGGGTTCGAGGATCGCGTAGCGCGCAGGCAGCGCATCCAGCTCCAGCAACCGCTTGAGCATGATCTCGGCGAAGGCGCCGCTGCCGCCGCCGATCTCGACGAATCCGGCCTCCGGACCCAGTTGCTGCAACACCGGCGCCACCGCCTGCGCCACGCAACTGGCGAACAGCGGCCCCAACTCTGGCGCCGTCGTGAAATCACCGGCCTCGCCGAACTTGGTGCTGCCCGCGCTGTAGTAGCCCAGTCCGGGCGCGTAGAGGCTGCGCTCCATGAACCTTGAGAACGGCATGCTGCCCCCCTCTGCGGCGATTTCGGCGCGGATCAGCGCAGCCAGGCGCTCGCTATGGGCCTGCGCCGCATCTTCGGGAACGGGTAGATCAGCCTGCATGACGCACCTGGAGCGGGAAACCACGTCATTGTACGGGCCGATTCACATTGGCACCGCAGCCCTAGCCAACCCCCGGGGCCACGCATAGAATCGTGGTGCACAGCAGCAACGGACACGCCATGACCTATTGCGTCGGCATCGAAGTCAACGAAGGCCTGGTCTTCGCCGCGGACACCCGCACCAGCGCTTCGTTCGACGATGTGCGCGTGTACCGCAAGCTGCACGTGTTCGAATGGCCGGGCGACCGCGTATTCGTCATCATGTCGGCCGGCAACCTGGCCACCACCCAGCTCACGTTGTCCAAGCTGCAGCGCGACGTCGACGATCCGCATGCGCCGCGCAGCCTGCGCACGTTCTCGCACCTCTACGAAGTGGCCGAGTACGTGGGCGAGACGTTGGTCACCAGCCAGGCGCGGGTGATCGACGATGCCCAGCAGAGCGGCGTCAACGTGCAGTCCACGCTGATCCTCGGTGGCCAGATCGCGGGCGAACGGCCCGGCCTGTACATGGTCTACCCGCTGGGCAACTGCATCGCAACATCGCCGGAAACGCCCTACCTCCAGATCGGCGAATCCAAGTACGGCAAGCCCATCCTCGACCGCATCATCCGGCCCGAGACCTCGCTGGAAGATGCCGCACGCTGCGCACTGGTGTCGCTGGATTCCACCATCCGCTCCAACCTGTCGGTCGGCATGCCGGTGGACATGGCGCTGCTGCGTACGGGTGACCTGAAGATCAGCCAGAAAGTACGGCTGGAAGCGGACACGCCGCTGTACGCCGAGATCCACGACACGTGGTCACGCAAGCTGGAAGCGGCCGTGCACAGCCTGCCGCGGTTTCCGTGGGAACCGCAGCAGGAACGCGAAGCACCCACCGGCCCGCTGCCAGCGATGCCGCCACGGCGCGCACCGTCGCGGCAGGATCCCGGCGACGCGCAAGGGCAGCAATAGACCTCAAGCCTCTGTAGGAGCGACGTAAGTCGCGCCCGCACGCCCAATCGTCCCGGCACCGCGACCAAGCGAGAGCGCCGGACGACAGGCTGCTGCGCATGATCCAAACGTTGGCGAAAGCATCGGCCGTGCGGTCGCGACTTACGTCGCTCCTGCAGAAAGCCGCGTCCTCACCCGTGGAAATAGCCTTCGGCGATGGCCGCATGCAGGGAACTCAGGTGGACCTGGATCTGGTCCATGAAGGGCGCGGGATTGCGTGCCGCGAGTGACACCGGATCGGCATTGCGGGTCATGCCGATCAGGCGGTTGAGATGACGGTCCACGCCGGGGCGTGGCGGCATGGTGGGCAATACGCTCTGCGCGCGCGTCAGGCAGAACTGCACGCTGCGCGGAAACTCGTTGTTCTGCAGCAGGAAACGCAACGCCAGTTCGGCGGTGACGCGCTGGCGCACGTGGCGACGGAACATCTGGTAGCCGGCCAGCGAGCGCAGCACGCTCATCCACTGCATGTTCTGGAAGGCCTCGCGGTCATCCTCGTTGCGCGGCGTCACCAGCCCCGACGCGCCGGCATCGATGATGCGCGTGGTCATGTCGGCCTGTTCCAGCGCCGTGCCCAGGCGCAGGAACTGGTAGCCGATGTCGCGGCTGACATTCGCGCTGAGCAGGCCCGACACCTTCAGGCAGCCATCGATGATGCGATTGAGGAACTCGATGCGGTAGCGCCGGCTCAGGCTGCGCTCGCCGTGTGCGCCGATGTACAGGTGCAGGTCGTTGATGGCTTCCCACACATCCTGCGGCAGACTGTCGCGGATGCTGCGCAGGATCTCGCGCGCCGAATCCACCGAGGTGCGCAGCGACGACGGATTGCGTTCGTCCAGCAGCAGGAAATGGATCACGTCCACGTCGGCGGCATCATGGCCGGCGCCGGGATGGCATTCCTCGAAATACGGCCCTGCGCCGACGGTATCGATCATCGGCCGCCATGTGAAACGGACGGAGCGCGGCATGTCCAGTTGCAACTGGCTGCCCACGCCCACAAGGCGCGCGGTATTCTCCGCGCGGCGCACGTAGCGGCTGAACCAGAACAGGTTGTCGGCGACGCGCGACAGCATCAGGCGGCCTCCTCGTCATGGTCGGACAGATCGACCACCCAGGTGTCCTTCGCGCCGCCACCCTGTGATGAATTGACCACCAGCGATCCCTTCACCATCGCCACGCGGGTCAGGCCACCCGTGGTGACGTAGGTGTCCTCGCGCGACAGGACGAAGGGCCGCAGGTCGATGTGGCGGGGTGACGGTCCCTGCTTGGTCACGATGGGCGCGGTGGACAGCGCCAGCGTGGGCTGCGCCATGTAGTTGCGGGGATTCGCCTCGATCAGCGCCTTGAACTTCTCGCGCTGGCGCTTGGTCGAGCGCGGACCGATGAGCATGCCGTAACCGCCGGATTCGTTCGCCGGCTTCACCACCAGCTTCTCGATGTTCTCCAGCACGTACTTGCGCTCCTTCGCGTTGTGGCACAGGTAGCTGGGCACGTTCGGGAGGATGGGATCCTCGTCGAGGTAGTACTTGATCATCTTCGGCACGTAGGCGAAGACCACCTTGTCGTCGGCCACGCCGGCACCGGGCGCGTTCGCCAGCGCCACCTTGCCCGCGCGCCAGCTGCGGATCAGTCCCGGCACGCCGAGCACGGACTCGGGGTGGAATACGTCCGGATCGATGAACAGGTCATCGACCCGGCGATAGATCACGTCCACGCGTTGCGGACCGTATACGGTACGCATGTAGGTGCAGTCATCGTCGGCGACGAACAGATCGCTGCCTTCGACCAGTTCGATGCCCATGGCCTGCGCCAGGTACGCATGCTCGAAATACGCACTGTTGAACACGCCCGGCGTCAGCAGCGCGATAACGGGGGTGTTGCCAGGGCGTGGCGACAGCGCGGCCAGGGTGTCGTAAAGCTGGCTGGGATACTCGTCCACCGGCAGGATCGAACTGGTCCCGAACAGCTCCGGGAACACCCGCTTGGCCACCATGCGGTTTTCCAGCATGTAGCTGACGCCGGACGGGATGCGCAGGTTGTCCTCCAGCGCGTACAGCGTGCCGTCGCCGTCGCGGACCAGGTCCGAACCGCAGATGTGTGCCCATACGCCAAGTGGCGGGGTGACACCGACGCACTGCTCGCGGAAGTTCACCGAATCCTTCAGCAGCATCGCCGGGAACACCTTGTCCTTGACGATCTGCTGCTTGCCATAGATGTCGCCGATGAACAGGTTCAGCGCGCGCATGCGCTGCTTCAGCCCGGCCTCGGTGCGTTGCCACTCGCTGAGCGGGATGATGCGCGGGATCAGGTCGAAAGGCAGCGTGCGGTCGACGTTGCGGCCGTCCGAGTACACGGTGAAGGTGATGCCCTGCACGCGTGCCACCACGTCGGCGGCCAGTTGGCGTTCGGCCAGCTCGCGGCCGGACAGGCCCGCCAGGTACTCCACCAGCCGGCGTGCGGCCGGACGTGGCCGTCCATCGGCCTGGATGAGTTCGTCAAAGGTCGTGGTGCGGTACTTCGCCCAGTCCATTCGCCCTTTCCGTTGTCCCTGGCCGGCGCATCCGGCGAAGGGTGATGCATCGCAACATGCACGCTAACCGTGCACGTCGTCAAGCTTCCGCGGCAGCATGGATTCGACTCACATTCCTGGCCGCCTGATTGCGCCATTCCGGTGCAAAGCAGGGACAATGCCGGCTCCCGTCCTGGAATCCGTCATGCCCACACCGCGCCGTGTCGTCCTGGTCACCGGTGCCGCCCGTCGCGTGGGCGCGGCCATCGCGCGACGGCTGCACGCCGAAGGCTGCAACCTCGCTCTGCACTACCGCGGCTCGATCGACGACATGCGCTCGCTGATCGAAGCGCTGGAAACGACGCGCAGCGGCAGCACCCTGATGCTGCAGGCGGACCTGGCCGTGTTCGACCGCCTGCCCGAGCTGGTGGCGAAGACCGTGGGCCACTTCGGCCGCCTGGACGCGCTCGTCAACAACGCATCGGCGTTCTATCCCACGCCGACCGGCACCGCCACGCCGGCGCAATGGGAAGACTTGTTCGCGGTGAACGCGCGCGCGCCGTTCTTCCTGTCGCAAGCGGCGGCGCCGCACCTGCGCGCCGCGCGCGGCTCGATCATCAACATCGCCGACATCTATGCCGAAAAGCCACGCGCCGACCTGGCGGTTTATGCCGCATCCAAGGCAGCGCTGCTGGCGGTGTCGCGCGGACTGGCGGTGTCGCTGGCACCGGATGTGCGGGTGAATGCAGTGTCGCCCGGCGCGATCCTGTGGCCGGATGCCGGGATCGATGCCGACGTGCAGGCGCGCTTGCTGGCGCTGACGCCGATGGGTCGCGTCGGGAATCCGGACGATGTCGCCGGCACGGTGGCGTGGCTCCTGGGCGACGCCGCCGGCTATGTCACCGGACAGGTGATCCACGTGGACGGCGGACGCTCGATCGGCTGAGCCCGGGACCCTCACCGGCCGCCCTCCGTGGAGCGGAGCTCGCCCCGCTGTTCCGTCGAGCCCGAGGACCAGCGATCTCTCGGCTCTACGGGGTTGCCTTGTCCAGCGGTACGGCCTGTGGCGGTGCGTCGTGTTCCGGGTGTTCGCGCCACAGCGCCGCGAGCGTGCGCCCGCTGCGCGGATCGACCATGTCGGGCGCGATGTCGGCCAGCGGCAGCAGCACGAACGCATGCTTCAGTTCGTCGCGCGGCAGGCGCAGGTTGCCCGGCCCCTGCATCACCAGGTCGTCGTAGAACACGATATCGATGTCGAGCGTGCGGTCGGAGAAGCGCGGACCGCTGCGGTCGCGGCCGTGCGCGTCTTCGAGCGCATGCAACCAGTCGTTCAATGCAAGCGGATCCAGGTCGCTGTCGATCAGGGCGGCGGCGTTGAGGAAGTCGGTGCCATCGAAGCCGATCGAGCGCGTGCGGTATGTCGGCGACAGCGTCACCGCACCGAAGCGTTCGCGCAGCGCCGCGATGGCAGCACGCAGGTGGCGTTCGGGCTCGACGTTGCTGCCCAGGCTCAGGTAGGCGGTTCCCACGGCGTCAGACCGGGCGTGTGCCGCGTTCGATCAGCACGCCGACGTTGCGCGCACCGGTGACCGCGCCGGGCTTGCTCAGCTTCAATCGCACCCAGGCCACGCCGAACTCATCGCGGATGATCGCCGCACACCGTTCCGCCAACGTCTCCACCAGTCCGAAGTTGGCTTCCTCCACGAAGGAGATCAGCCGCTTCGACACCGCCTTGTAGTCCAGCGTGAGTGCGATGTCGTCGCGGGCGGCGGGCACGCGGTTGTCGAATGCCATCTCCACGTCCAATGCCACGGTCTGGCGGATTTCGCGCTCCCAGTCGTAGATGCCGATGACGGTCTCGATGCGCAGGTCTTCGATGAAAACGGTGTCCATGGATGAAAGCCGGATGGGTGATGGGTGATTGATGGGACACAGGCTACGTGGAGTACCGGCTTTTACCAATCACGAATCACAAGTTCCGAATCACGGGCGGCAGCGCCGCCATGTCCCAGCGCGGCGTGACCTTCACTTCCGCGGTCTCGTGCTGGCCCGCTTCCAGCCGCAGCGCACCGGCGAACGCGATCATCGCGCCGTTGTCGGTGCACAGCGACGGGCGCGGGAAGCAGGCACGGCCACCGCGCTTCGCCGCGATCTCCTGCAGCTTGGCGCGCAGGCGTTTGTTGGCGCCCACGCCGCCGGCGATGACGATGACATCGCTGCCGGCCGCATCCAATGCGCGCCCGCACTTGATCGCCAGCGTGTCGACCACCGCATCCTCGAATCCGCGTGCGATGTCGGCACGGGTCTGTTCGGACTGGTCGCTGTCGCGCCAGGCCAGCAGGACCTGCGTCTTCAGGCCGGAGAAGCTGAAATCCAGGCCCGGGCGGTCGGTCATCGGCCGGGCGAACTTGAATCGGCCCGGCGTGCCTTTTTCCGCCAGCGCGGCCAGTTGCGGACCGCCGGGATACGGCAGCCCCATCATCTTGGCGGTCTTGTCGAACGCTTCGCCGGCCGCATCGTCCAGCGTTTCACCCAGCAGCCGGTAGCGGCCGATAGCGTCCACGGCCACCAGCTGGGTATGCCCGCCGGAAACCAACAGGGCGACGAACGGCGCCTCCGGTGGATCGTCCTCCATCAGCGGGGCCAGCAGATGGCCTTCCATGTGGTGGACGCCGACGGCCGGAACATCCAGCGCCCATGCCAGGGAGCGGGCCACCCCGGCCCCGACCAGCAGCGCACCGACCAGCCCGGGCCCGGCGGTATAGGCCACGCCGTCCAGATCCCCCGTGGTCAGGCCGGCTTCGGCCAGGGTCTGCCGGATCAACGGCAGCAGCTTGCGGACGTGGTCGCGGCTGGCCAGCTCGGGCACCACCCCGCCGTACTCGGCATGCAGGGCGATCTGGCTGTAGACCGCATGGGCGCGCAGGCCTGCGGCGCCGGACAGACCGGTGTCGTAGACGGCCACGCCGGTTTCGTCGCAGCTGGTTTCGATGCCGAGGACTTTCATGACGGGGATCTGGGGCTCCTGGAGGGCAGGGACAAGCCGGGTGGGTTGCAGCGCCGGAGTCAGCCGCTATAATACGCGGCTCACCCGGCATGCCCGGGCCGTTTACTTCACCGAGATTACGTATGCCCAGCGTCAAAGTCCGCGAAAACGAGCCGTTTGAGTTTGCGCTGCGTCGCTTCAAGCGCACCTGCGAAAAGGCCGGCGTCCTGGCCGAAACCCGCAAGCGCGAGTTCTACGAGAAGCCGACCC